>NZ_CP083956.1:1527500-2221883 GCF_006442795.2 Mesorhizobium sp. B1-1-8 | reverse complement strand
GGACGATCGCGGCCTGCTGGACGATGAACTGGAGGCTCGAAGGACCCTCTTCGGCAGCGGACGCGGCAGCGAGCTTTCGCCCCGCTACCGAAAGGGCGGCTGAAGCGCCTTGCGGCGCAGCGACTCGAAAGCCTATGCTCTGCCGGTCTGGTGTCCGGAGCGCCGCGGAGGTAGGCGACGCGCCCAATGCTGCGTCGGGGATGGGTCGCGCATCGATTCCACTGGGAAACCGGGAAGGCGCGCGATCTAGGCGAACTGGAGTCACAGGACTGGTCAAGCGATATTGAGCACCCCCGCGCGGACGGTGTTGCGCTTGCCAACAGCGCTGTCGGGAGCAAATGATGCTCGATGCCGAGAAGGGTACTGTCGCGACTGGCGGCAGCGGCCGCTGCTCGATGAGCTGATTTATCGCGAGAGCCGGGGGGAATCTTGAGGGGCGGCTTTCCTGCTTAGTTTGATCTCCGTCGAACATCATTGGCGAAAATTGAAGTCTCCGCAATCGCGACCTGCCACCCAAGCCTGCAGCGTCCGCTTTGGATGACCGGCGACGTCACGTTGAATGACGAGCATGGAGGCGCAAATCGGTCGTCCGTTTTTTAGAACAGATCGGGTAGCAAGGGATGCTGGTTTTCCCAAGTAACAGCGCGACCTGAAGGCGTCCCCTGCGTTGCGAATCACTAAAGGAAACCGCCGATTCACAACTCGGCCCGCGCCGCCATGGCAAACTTATTCGTTTGGACAGGGCAAAATCATGAATCGTTAACACGCCTGTTGTCTTTTCCCGACTTTCCGGGCGTCGTTACGGCCGCTCCAACCATAGACGAAGCGCGTAGGCTCGCTAAGCAGGCACTTGCGCTTCACGTCGCCGGAATCTTGGAGGATGGCGAGGCCGTTCCGGAGCCCTCCTCGCTCGATCAGGTGCTGGCAAGCAGCGACCACAGCGCCCTCACGACTCTCCTGGTTCCGTTGAAGACCCGCTAAAGGCGAGATTGGTTACCGCCGGAAGAACCGTCTTTCCCCTTTGGCAACCATGGCCTTCAACAGCTGGGAAACCTTGACTCATTTCGTGAGCCTGCGTGCCGCTGTTCCGCCGTAATGCGACCGCACTCGGGCTTCGTTCGCCCTGTCTGTCAGTCCCCGGGGCTTCAGAGGAGTTCGAGTGATGTTTATCAAGAAGGCCATTATCGCGGTTTTCATGACTGCGGCGCTCGCCGGATGCGAGACGCAGACCGAAGGCCAGCAGCGGGCAACCACCGGCGCATTGCTCGGCGGCGCCGGTGGCGCGCTGGTCGGCCAGGCGATCGGCGGCAACACAAAGAGCACGGTGATTGGCGCGGCGAGCGGTGCGCTGCTCGGCGCCGTCGTCGGCAGCGCCACCACGCCGCAGCGCCGGGGCGACCAGCTCTGTCGTTACCAGGACCGCTACGGCCGCATCTACACCGCGCCATGCGACGACCGGTACTACAACGGCAATTATTGATTGAATTCCGAACAGCGGGAGACCGGCGCGTTCTGCACCGGCTCCTTCGCGCTGTCGTTCTTTTATCCGCTTTGCGGAATAAGAGGATTTGTGCGGGCAGGCCTCTGTTGCCGCCCGCTATACCGGCGACGGTGGCAGTCCCATGTCGGCGCTTCCAGTTGGCTAGTCTTGCGGTCCAGTCCGAGCAGCCGAATGCCCCACCAATAGCATCCAGTTCGTCACTCTCGCCTATAGCGTTCCCTCAATGCTGCTCCGCCGGCGCGAGAGCGATCGTCATGGCGATGCTCAGTGGTTCGTCATCCGCGAATATCGCCGAAGGACGGGTGGCGTCCTGAACGGCTGATTTTTTTGCTGAAATCGATGGCCGGAGCTCTTTGCGGGGATATGGCTGGCTGTCCCCCGGTCAAAAACCCGCCACTAACTTCAGCATATTCCCGTCGCGGCGGAACTCCACCCCGGCGGAGTCGGGATTGACCAGGCGCCGCGCTTTCGAAAGCTCGTCGCTTCGCCGGTTTATCAGCGGCTTTTTGCTGGGCGCCTTCCGGTGCATCAATCTGCAAGCATGAAGCCTCCGACTTCCAATTGAGTGGGCGCGCAGGGTCGGCGGCGGACCTGAGCCCGCCTCGGCCAGCGCCTCTTGGGCTACCCCAAACTCCGCCCCTTTCGGGACGTCTGCTGTCATTCATCCCGCCAGATGACGCGCTTCTCCCACCGGATCTGCACCAGCCGCCGATATCTGATTGAAAGGGCCTGTTCGCCCGATGGGTGAAATAGCTCGGCGTCCATCCACTCTCGGCTTCCGCACTTCTGGCAGCGAACCTTTTCCCTCACCTCATCGATCGTGACGTTGCCGATCACCTCGCGCAGCTCGAGCGGCTTGTAAAAGCGTTTGAGGTTGCAGCGGCCGCACTGGATGCCGGCCACCTGCCCTGCATCATGGGCGTGCGTCAGGGTCCAGGCAACACCTCGCGGCCACTTCTCGGGTTGTTCCGGCATACGCTAAAATGAGGAACCTATTCCTGCCTGGTCAAGAGGACCTTGACTCCGGAGTTCTCTTTTTGTTCACTACTGGCAGGACAGCCACAGGAGGCGGAAATGCCACTTCGATTGGCCATTGAGAACGCGATTTGGGAAGAACTTTCCCGCGGCGTTGCCGCTGCGGAGGCAGTTTTTGCACGATCTGGAGTATCTATCGAGGACGCTGTGAGCGCCATGTTTGCGGTCGACCTTTGGGAGACGGACGGACTTCCAAAAGTCAAAGAGCCTACCGAAGAGCAGCGGGCGGCAGCCAAGGTCTGGTTCGACGCCGAGCGCGCCGGCTGCGAAGCATGCTGTGCCGGCTGGCCCGAAGACAAGATAGTCAGGCGCAGGGCCTTGGGCATTGGACCGGTCGAACCAAAGGTGAAAACCGCCAATCTGACGACTTGGCCAGACAGACAGCGACGATACCGGGAAATCATAGAACGACTGGAAACGGCCACCGGTCCCGACCGGCAGCTCGATATTGACATCTGCTATGTCATGGGTTGGGTCAACGAACCGGGCACGCCAGAAGAAGCAGCCGAAATAGGCCTGCCCTATCTCACTGCCAATCTGGCCGAGGTCGCCGAAATCACCCGGAAGTCGCTGCAAGGCTGGAAGATCGAGATCGACCAGAGCCCTTGCGACGCCCGCATCATCGAGCCGAGACGCGATGCAGACGCCGACGATACGAGCGTGGCTGCATGGCGCTGTGCTAGCGGCTATCAGCATATGGAGAAGCCGCCGGCCAACACCGCCATTGCCCTGACGCTGGCGGCTATGCGCCTTCAGGCCGACAGTTTTCTGCCGCAGGCATGGTAAGGCGCAGCCGTGGCATCCCGGCGCCATCGATCATCGAGCATGAGTGGCCACAACCAGGTCGCCCAGCGCGACGACATCTGCACCGATCGCAACTTCACGCCGATCAGGCGCGTCCTTGAAGGGCGTGGCCTGTCGTGCCGGACCAGGGCGGTGATTGCGATCTGGGAAAACGCAAACAGCAATGCCGCCTGCAGTGCTTCGCCCGGCGGCAAAGGCGTTCCTTGACCACTTCGGCGGCGTCGTGTTCGATCCGAAGCGCGATAGGGAGAACGGGCGCGCACGCGGCGTCTGGCGGCGCAAGGGCGCGTGCGAGCGAATTCTGGACTTTGGGCCACTCAGCGTGCCGGAGGCCCTGCGAGCTAAGGTTGGATCATGTGCGGTCGATACACGAGATACCTCTCCTGGTCTGAGATACACCGCCTCTATAGGCTGACGGCGCCGGCGGAGATCGGCCGCAACGATGCGCCGCGCTACAACATCGCTCCGACCGAAGAAGTGCCTTTCATCACGGCAGGCGACGACGGCAATCACAAGCTTCGGAACGGCCGTTGGTGGCTGGTTCCATTCTGGGCGAAGGAAATGCCCAAGGCTGCCACGTTCAATGCGCGTATCGAGACGGTGGACACCACGCCGGCCTTTCGGGACGCCTTCAAATCGAAACGTTGCCTCATTCCCGCCGACGGCTATTACGAGTGGACCATCTCTCCGGCCGACAAAGGCAGAGACCCCTGGCACATCTTCCAGCCCGGCCACGCACCGTTCTCGTTCGCTGGTCTATGGGCCTACAATTCGAACCTTGATGTCACCAGCTGCACGATTATCGGCCATAGGGGCCGCCGACGCAGTAAGGCCGCAGAGCCTGCTTCAGATCGTTGGCCTGCAAGAGCACACTCAGGCCAGTGATGGTGCGCTCCTCGACGGGTGCCGAGGCGAGCGACGTCAGCGCGGTCCAGATATGTTCCTTGGCATCCGGAGTGATCAGGACGCCTTCGCGCGCGAGGATCGCCATCAGCCAATCGGCTGCCCAGGCGCGCTCATAAGTGTCGTTGATGCGCGCGAGAGGCTGGAGCGAGACGGATGCTTGCGCGCTATCGGTGAGCCCGCCCCCGAGATCGTGCCAGTCTCCGCCCATCGAAAGTGCCGCTGCACGGATCGAGCCGCCGAAGTCGAAGGCAAAGACCTGCGAGCGCGCATAGCGGCGGAACTGCAAGGCCATCAATGCAAGCAGAACCGACTTGCCGGCGCCCGTGGGGCCGACCACGAGGGTGTGGCCGACGTCGCCGACATGAAGGGACAACCGGAACGGGGTCGAGCCTTCGGTCTTGCCGTAAAGCAAGGGAGGACTACCGAGATGCTCGTCCCGTTCCGGCCCCGCCCACACGGCAGAGAGGGGAATCATGTGGGCAAGATTGAGCGTCGAGATGGGCGGCTGGCGGACATTGGCGTAGGCATGTCCGGGCAACGAGCCCAACCAGGCGTCGACGGCGTTGACCGTTTCGATCATTGCCGTGAAGTCGCGGCCCTGGATGACTTTCTCGACGAGTCGCAGTTTCTCCTGCGCCAGGCGCGGATCGGCGTCCCAGACCGTGATGGTCGCCGTGACATAGGCCATGCCCGACACGTCGGCGCCAAGTTCCTGCAAGGCCATATCGGTGTCGGCCGCCTTGTTGGCGGCGTCAGTGTCCACGAGCACCGACACCTCGTTGGTCATGACCTCCTTCAGGATCGCCGCGATCGACTTGCGCTTGGCAAACCATTGCCGCCGGATTTTCGTCAACAGCTTCGCGGCGTCGATCTTGTCGAGCAGGATCGCACGCGTCGTCCATCGATAGGGAAAGGCGAGCCGGTTGAGGTCATCGAGAAGGCCTGGCGTTGTCGCGGTCGGAAAGCCGACGATGGTGAGCATGCGCAGATGCTGGTCGCCGAGGCGCGGCTCCAGTCCACCGGTCAGCGGCTGGTCCGCCAGCAGCGCGTCGAGATAGATCGGTGTCTCGGGAACGCGCACGCGATGGCGTTTGGTCGAAACGGTTGAGTGCAGATAGGTCAGCGTCTCGCCGTCATCGAGCCACCGGCACTCCGGCATGAAGCCGTCGAGAAGGGAGAGCACGCGCTCGGTGCGGTCGATGAAGGCGCGCACGGTCTGATGAGGGTCTACACCGGATTGTTCGCGCCCCTCATAGAGCCATCCCTCCACGCGTGCGGTATCCTCAGCCGGCGGCAGATAGAGGAAGGTGAGGAAGTAGCTCGATATGAAATGGATGCCTTGCTGCTCGAAGTCGGCTTTGCGTTCGGCATCGACCAGGCCGGAGGCCGGATCGGGAAACTGGCTCTGCGGATAGGTCGACGCTTCATGCCGCTGCGCCTCGACGAAGATGCTCCACCCCGAGCCGAGGCGGCGCAACGCGTTGTTGATGCGCGAAGCCACGGCGACCAGTTCGGCCGCGACGGCCGAATCGAGGTCGGGTCCGCGAAACTCTGCGGTGCGCTGGAAGCTCCCATCCTTGTTGAGCACGATGCCGGGCGCCACGAGCGCGGCCCAGGGCAGATAGTCGGCAAGGCGGTTGGCGGTGCGGCGAAATTCGGCAAGGTTCATCATGGCCGCGCCTCAAACCGACAAATGACCGGGAATGCGCAGATGCCGGCGAACGACTTCCACGAAAAGCGGATCGCGTCTGGCGGCCCACACCGCTGTGAAATGCCCGAGAGCCCAGATGAGGAGCCCCACCAGCCAGAGGCGCAGCCCAAGGCCTACCGCGCTGGCGAGCGTGCCGTTGAGGATGGCGACGGAGCGCGGTGCGCCGCCAAGCAGGATATGCTCGGTCAGTGCCCTGTGGACGGGAACGGTGAAGCCCGGCACCGCGTCGAGTTGTTCGAATACGGTGATCATCAGATCAGTGCCCCGCCGCCGAACGAGAAGAACGACAGGAAGAAGCTTGACGCCGCGAAGGCAATCGACAGACCGAAGACGATCTGGATCAGCCGCCGGAAGCCACCTGAAGTGTCGCCGAAAGCAAGCGTCAGGCCGGTCACGATGATGATAATGACCGCAACGATCTTGGAGACCGGGCCTTCTATCGACTGGAGGATCTTCTCCAGCGGCTGCTCCCAAGGCATGGAAGAGCCGGCCGCATGGGCCGGATGAGCAACCATGAGAGAAAGAGCAACGGTCGTGGCTGCGGCAGCGATATGGCGGCAGGCTCGCGAGATAGCGGCGATCATGAATTTTCTCCTGTGGTGTCTGAGGTGGCTTGGGAAGTGCGATAATCGCCGTCGGGGCCGAGCCCTTCGACGCGGCTGAGTTCGGTGAGCCGACGCGCGGAACCGCGTCCGGACAGAACAGCGACGAGGTCGATGGTTTCCGCAATCAGCGCGCGCGGAACGGTGACGACAGCTTCCTGGATCAGTTGCTCGAGGCGACGCAGGGCGCCGATCCCGGATCCCGCGTGGATGGTGCCGATGCCGCCGGGATGTCCGGTGCCCCATGCCTTCAGAAGGTCCAGGGCCTCGGGACCGCGGACCTCGCCGATCGGAATGCGGTCGGGCCGCAGACGCAGCGAGGAGCGGACCAGGTCGGAAAGAGTGGCGATGCCATCCTTGGTCCGCATGGCGACAAGGTTGGGCGCCGCACATTGCAGTTCGCGCGTATCTTCGATCATGACGATCCGATCCGCACTTTTCTCCACTTCGGCGAGCAGAGCATTGGTCAGCGTCGTCTTGCCGGTCGATGTGCCGCCGGCGACGAGGATGTTTGCACGGGCGGCGACGGCGGCGCGCAATGTCGCTGCCTGGCTGGTGGTCATGATGCCGGCGGCGACGTAGTCGTCGATCCTGAACACGGCCACGGCGGGTTTTCGGATCGCGAAGGCTGGTGCCGCTACGACGGGCGGCAACAGCCCTTCGAAGCGTTCGCCGGTATCCGGCAACTCGGCCGAGACGCGCGGAGACCGCGAATGCACTTCCGTGCCGACATGGTGCGCGACCAGGCGCACGATGCGCTCGCCGTCGGCGGCTGAGAGCGTGTCCCCCGTCTCGGCCAGCCCTTCCACGAGGCGGTCAACCCAAATGCGACCGTCGGGGTTCAGCATCACCTCGACAATGGCAGGATCGTCCAGGAAGCGGGTGATGGCGGAGCCAAATGCTGTGCGCAGCATGCGCGAACTGCGCGCTCGTCCTTCGGTGCTGTTGTGTGAAGCGGCCATCTCGTCCCCGTTTCGGTCGGGAACAATTCATGCGGTCCCCGGTCGGGGATGATTAAGAGAATGGTATTTTGGGCTGCTGCAACAGCTTTATCATGGCGTAGTAGTCTGGCGTGCAAATACAGGAGAAGGACGGTGCCGCGCCTGCTCGGCCCCGGGAACGGCACGGGCGCGCTTAGGGCCTTTCCATTGGATTGGGGATTTCAGTGGTGGACGTCATACGCGATCGCGTATTTCGTTTAATTATACGCGTTTGCGTATATCTGTCGTATATACGCGATCGCGTATATTGACAAATCATACGCGAATGCGTATACAAAATTCCGGAGGCTTGTCATGACCGACCAGATCGCCCGCAACGAAAAGCAACTCGGTGCCATCCTGCGTCGCGTCCGCAGGCAGGCCGACCTCACGCAAGAGACGCTTGGCAATCAAATCCACCTGCGCCAGGCCACGGTGTCTCGCCTTGAAGCCGGCGAGCCGGCGGTGCAGCTCAGTACGTTGATGGCTGCCCTCTCCGCCCTCGACCTTGAGCTTGTCGTTCGCCCGCGCAGCAAAAGCAACGCCACGGAGATCGAGGACCTGTTCTGATGGCGCGGCGGCCGGCTCACACACCGCTCAACGTCTTCCTGAACGGGCGCCTTGTGGGCGTGCTGCGCAGGCAATCAACCGGCGCCGTAGACTTCCAATACGCCCGTGAATGGCTGGACTGGCAAAGCACTTTCCCGGTCTCCCTCTCGCTTCCTTTGCGGGAGGACCGCTATATCGGCGCGCCGGTGATCAACGTCTTCGACAACCTGCTTCCTGACAATGAAGCTATCCGCAACCGGGTTGCCGAACGCGTCGGCGCAGCTGGCACCGATGCCTACAGCCTGCTTGCCGTACTCGGCCATGATTGCGTCGGAGCGCTGCAGTTCTTGCCTGACGGTATCGATCCTGGCAATCCGGGCAGCAGCGACGGCAAGCCGGTCAGCAAAAAGGGCATCGCGGAAATAATCGAAAACCTCGCGGCCGCTCCTCTCGGCCTCGGTGAGGACGAGGATTTCCGCATCTCGATCGCCGGCGCCCAGGAAAAGACGGCGCTGCTACGCAAGGACGGACGCTGGTTCAAGCCGCTCGGCACGGCGGCGACCACCCACATCCTGAAACCGCAGATCGGCAGGTTGCCGAACGGCATCGATCTCTCCAATAGCGTTGAGAACGAATATCTGTGCCTTAAGCTGATCGAGGCGTTCGGCGTTCCCGCCGCCAAGACGGAGATCGCCGATTTCGGGGAGCGCCGCACGCTGATCATCGAGCGGTTCGACCGTTTGTGGGCCAGGGACGGCCGTCTCCTGCGCCTGCCGCAGGAGGATATGTGTCAAGCATTGTCGGTCCCGCCAACACGCAAATACCAGTCAGAGGGCGGTCCCGGAATGCGGGAGATCATCGAGCTTCTGAAGGGCAGTGACAGGCCCGAAGACGACATAGCGATCTTTCTGCGTGCATGCATCGTATTCTGGCTGATCGGCGCGACCGATGGCCACGCCAAGAATTTCAGCATTTTTCTCGCGCCCGGTGGGCGGTTTCGGATGACGCCGCTCTATGATGTACTTAGTGCGCAGCCCAGCCTTGATGCTGGACAGATTCCCCGCAAGAAATTCAAGCTGGCAATGTCGGTCGGCAAGAGCCGGCACTATTCTGTACATGAGGTCATGCCGCGTCACTTCATGCAGACCGCTGAGATTGCCGGGGTGGGCACACCTGTCATGCGCAGAATTTTCGAAGACATCGCCGCAAATGCCGAGAGGCGGGTCGAGGTCGTGATTTCTTCGTTGCCGCGTCAGTTTCCCGCGCCCCTCGTCGAGTCGGCCAGGTCGGCAATAACCAGGCGCGCGATGCTTCTCACCGAGACGCACTGATCAAACTCGAAGGACGGCCGGACAAGAATCCAGGCTACCGGATCGGGCATTCGACGTCATCAGCGCAAGCCACATGCACTCGGGTATCGGCAAGAATCTCGGTGCCGCTGCTAGGGCTGTCTCTTCTCGGCGTCCGGATCGATATCTTCCGAAATCTCCTGCCGCAGCTTCGGCCCCTTCGCCAGGCGCCGTCCCAGCGCCGTGACGAAGCGTTCGTAGCGTTCGGCCGCCTTGGCGCGCGCGGCGTGTGCGGCCGGCTCCGGCAGGGCAGGCGTGGTCGCGAGCCAGAAGCGGACGAACACAGCCAGGGTCTCGACCGCGATGCCAATGTCCCGCTCCTGCCGGGTCAATCGGCGATCGACCTGGTCGAGGCGTTTGGCAATCGCCGCCTCGCGACGTTCATCGGCATCCGGCGAAAGGAACGAAGCGATCGCAGCCTCGGCGATCATCGATTGGGACTGATCGCGCCGCCCCGCATAGTCGGCTAGCATCTTCATGACGGCTTGATCGAGATAGACGGAAATCTGGGCCTTCTTCTTGCGGCTGGTCATGGCACCTACAACTCCATGCCGTCATCAGGGTCGAGGGAAACCTGTCGCGCCACGCCTTGCATGAGGCGTGCCAGGCGACGATTGCCGATCGCGGCATCATCGTCGGCATCATCGGCCGGATCGATCTCGAACTCGTTGTCGATCGGCGCCGTCTTCTCGACTGGCCGGGCACGGCTGAGTTCCGGTTGCAACCGGCGCTCCGATTCAGTCGCATCCTCATCGTCCTGCCGCGGCGCGCCTGACGTTTCGTTGAGTTCGGCCCGAGCTAGGACCGGCAGGTGGCTCCAGTCGTCCAGATCGACATTTTGCGATCGGGCCGGCTCGGGAGGCGGCAGGAGACGATCGCGAAAACGGACATCCTCGTAGTAGCGCGCTTTCTTCGCCCTGATCGGCGGCAACCCCGCCACCATCACGATCTCGTCGGCCGGTGGAAGCTGCATGATCTCGCCGGGGGTCAGCAACTGGCGCGCTGTCTCTTGCCGCGACACCATGAGGTGCCCCAGCCACGGCGAGAGCCGGTGGCCGGCATAGTTCTTCATCGCCCGCATCTCGGTTGCGGTGCCCAGCGCATCGGACACTCGTTTGGCGGTCCGTTCATCGTTCGTGGCGAAGCTTACGCGCACATGGCAGTTGTCGAGGATCGAGTTGTTCGGGCCATAGGCTTTCTCGATTTGGTTCAGCGACTGCGCGATGAGAAAGCTCTTCAGCCCATAACCTGCCATGAAGGCCAGGGCGGACTCGAAAAAGTCGAGGCGGCCCAGAGCCGGAAACTCGTCCAGCATGAGCAGCAAGCGGCGGCGGTTCGTGTTTGTGTTCAGGTCCTCGGTCAGGCGACGCCCGATCTGGTTGAGGATAAGGCGAATGAGCGGTTTGGTCCGATTGATATCCGAGGGCGGCACAACGAGATAAAGCGTTGTCGGTCGTTTCCCGCCGACGATGTCGGCGATGCGCCAATCGCAGCTCCGGGTTACCTCGGCGACGACGGGATCCCGATAAAGGCCGAGAAAGGACATTGCTGTCGAGAGCACGCCCGAGCGTTCGTTGTCGGACTTGTTGAGCAGTTCGCGCGCAGCACTTGCGATGACCGGATGCGCACCGGCTTCGCCGAGATGCGCGGTCTTCATCATTGAAGCCAGCGTCGACTCGATCGGCCGCTTCGGGTCGGAGAGGAAGGCGGCGACGCCGGCCAGCGTCTTGTCCTCCCCGGCATAGAGGACATGGAGGATTGCGCCAACAAGAAGCGCGTGGCTGGTCTTTTCCCAGTGGTTCCGCTTCTCCAGGCTTCCCTCCGGGTCCACCAGAATGTCGGCGATGTTCTGGACATCGCGGACCTCCCATTCGCCGCGGCGGACTTCGAGCAGGGGATTGTAGGCTGACGATTTCGAATTGGTCGGATCGAACAGCAGAACGCGGCCATGCTGCGCACGAAACCCCGCGGTGAGCTGCCAGTTCTCGCCCTTGATGTCATGGACGATTGCTGAGCCCGGCCAGGTAAGCAGCGACGGCACCACCAGTCCGACGCCCTTGCCGGATCGGGTCGGCGCGAAGCACAGCACGTGCTCAGGGCCGTCGTGGCGAAGGTAGTGGCGCTCATAGCGCCCGAGCACCACGCCGTCGGCGCCGAGCAGACCGGCGGCCTCCACCTCCTTCTTCCCGGCCCATCGCGCCGAGCCATAGGTGTGGACGTTCTTGAGTTCGCGCGCCCGCCACACCGACATGCCGATTGCAACGACGATCGACAGGAAACCGCCTGACATCGCGACCAGTCCGCCTTCCACGAATACACCGGGTGCATAGGCGTCGTAGAAATACCACCACCAGAACAAGGCGGGCGGATAGTAGACGGGCACACCGGCGAGTTCGAACCAGGGCGGGCCGAGCTGAGGCTGGAAGCCCAGCCGCCATGCGGTCCATTGCGTCGCCATCCAGGTCGTCAACAGGACAATCAGGAAGACGGTGAGGATCTGACCCCAGAGGATTTTCGTGGCGGACATGGCATGATCCTTTCACGTGCTGTCACAGACCGAGCCCGCGCTTGCGGGCAAAGTTCCAGTCGATGCCGCCGTCTCCACGAGCGACGCCGGAGACGTGCTGACCGAGATGCTTTTCGAGAGAGGGCGTCCAGGGAACGAGCTGGAAACCAAGCCCCCCATCCCCACTTATGACCTCGATCATGGCGAAACGGCCGGAGGCGAGCGATAAACGCTGGCGATAGGCGCCAGCCACATAGTCGCCGCTGGCTACATGGTTGAAGGGTCGTCCGGTTTCGGCTGCGAGTTTATCGCCAACCACCTCCAGTTCGCGGCGGCGAAGCGTGTCGAGCAGGTTGCGGGCGAAGACGATCCGGCTGCCCTGCCGCTCTGCCAGTCCTTGATCGACCAGATACTCGGCCCGCCGGCTCAGCGCGTCACGAACCTCGGCGCCGAAGCCCCCTTCGGACAGCGTGGCGGGGTTGCGAGCGATGGCCTGGCGGTCGAGCCAGGTCGCACCAGATGCCGAAACCTGTTCCTCCACGCCGAGATCGGAACGCACTGCGAGCGCGACCCGACGTTGGCCGCGCACATCATGGAATTTGCGCAGCTCGACGATCGATCCCGGCGCGCTGTCACCGGCCGCTTCAAGATCGGAAAGTTTGATGTGATGGGTGCGTCCGTCGATCCCGTCGACAATGGCATAGGCCGTGCCGCCCAACTCATCTTCGAGCCCGCGATCGACCAGCCTGCCGACAACGGGCGTATCGAGGCTCTCCGCGGCCAGAACATAGCTGGCTGAGCTGCGCTCGATGCCTCGCTCGGTCAGTGCACGGTGCATTCGTTTTATGATGTCGCCGCGCTCGCCGAGCTCGCGCAGCGTGCCTTCGGCCTTGTCGTCGATTACCCATTGGCCTGGCCCGACCTGATCAGCGAGGCCAAGTGCTTCGAGCTTGCGTAGGCGGCCGAGCTTCAGCGCGCGATACTCATCCGGCTGCCTGTGGGGACCTGGCGCGAGGTCGATGATGCCGGTGGCGCGGCTGTCGCGAAGCAACTGACGGTCGAGCTGCGTCCAACGTTCGGGCTGGATCTGGCTTTCGAGGGAGCGGCGGATGTCGAGATCGGTTCGCGGTCCCAGTTGCTGGGTAATCAGATCGCGCGCCCGGTCGCGCATCCCTTCCTTGATGTAGTCGCGCGCAATGACAAGGTCCTCGCCGTCGTCGCGCACCCCGCGCACGATCAGGTGAACATGCGGATGCTCGGTGTTCCAGTGATCGACCGCCGCCCACTCGAGCCGTGTGCCAAGATCCTTCTCCATCCGGCCGACGAGATCGCGCGTGAACGACCTGAGATCCGCCATCTCGAGGGCATCGTCCGGCGAGACGATGAAACGGAAATGATGCCGGTCGTCCTCGGTTCGCGCCGCGAAGACCGCGCCATCGACCTCCTCCCTCCCCGGCCCGAACAACCGCGCCTTCTCTCCGTCCCGGGTCACGCCCTGGCGACGCAGATAGCTGAGATGTGTGGAGAGTGGAGTTCCACGTACGGAATGACGAACGACGCGAGCCTTGACGACGGCGCCGCGCGACCGCGACGTGATGAGTCGATTGGCCTGGATGCTGGCTCGCTGGCCATGGCCAAAGCGGGAGCGATTGCCGGCAATGATCCGGCCCGAGCGTGCGATGCCACCACCAGCCTTCTTCGCCGCCGCCAATGCTTGGGCGACGAAGGGTCGTGCCTGCTGGGCACGGGTCGAGCGAATGCGGCCAGGCCGTACCCGAAACTCGCGCTCATCGGCCATGACGCGGTCCTGCAATGTGGATGGAAGGACGCGGATACAGGGCTTCGGGCCTTCGGTGCACATTGCGCCAAAGCCCCGCAAGGTGCGAAGTGCGGCGGGAAGCCGGACAAAACCGACCAACCGACCCGCGCGCAATGTGCGCCCTTTTATCCTGCCGTCCCCCGGTCGTTTTGCCTGCGCCCATCCCCTCCCAACGCCACGGCACGCTGGAGTACGAGATGATGGAAAATGCACCGCGACGGCTCATGGCGTGGACCTGTCGCTCGCCTTGGGCACGAACAGGCCATCTGGCCGGGGTACTGCACCAAGCGCTTCGTCGGCTATCAGGGACCTTGAGGCGTCGTCGCGCGGACGTCCCTGCTGCACCAAATCGCCGGCTGGACCGCCGTTCGGCTGCGCGAAAAAGAGCGGTGCGTGCTTCCAGCCAAGCCGTGCGGATACTGCCGGGCTGATGGCGTTCATCGTGCCATCGTTGACGATGGCGGATGCAACGGCGGCGACATAGGCGCGCGTTTCGTGAGGCAGTCGCCGCCCCTGCAACGACATCTCATAGCGTCCGGGACCGGCATTGTAGGCGGCAATCCAGCCGGGCGATCCGTAGCGATCAAGCAACTCGCGGATATAGGCCGAACCCGCGATGATGTTGTCGTGCGGATCGTAAGGATCGCCGCCGAGGCGGTACCGCAGGCGCAGATCGGACCAGGTTTCGGGCACAATCTGCATGAGGCCCATGGCGCCCTTGCGCGAGGTGGCGCGCAGATCGCCGGCGCTCTCGACGCCGAGAACGGCGCGGATCCAGGCCGCCGGAAGGCGGAAGCGCCTAGCCGCTTCAGCGATATGAGACTCGTAGGAATTGCGCGCCGACGGCGTGACGACTGTCGGGTTCTGCGCCAGTGCGATCGCAGGAACAACGCATGTGAGGCAGAGCCCGCGAAGCAATGCGAGAGCCGGCCGTGTGGCGGGGCAACGCAAGGCTGGCGGCCCCGAATGGTGCGTCAACCGACGGCGCGCGGACATCACTTAGTCCTTCTCGGCGCGGTCACGTGGACGCGACCACTGCAGAGACCAGGACGCCTTGTCGTCGCCGTTCTGGAACAAATTGGCGCGGATTGGCTGCACGAAGGTCGGATCGTCTATCTGGAGTGCTACGAACGCGCCGGCCTTTTCGCCTGAGCGTTTCCACCCGGCCCCGATCGCCGGGCCGTCTTCGCTGCCAGCGTGCACGCGATAGTCGGGAGCATTTTCCGTATCACTCGCTTCGGCCGCGACGATCGCGACATCGAGATCAAGGCTGAGCGTCCGGATGCGCCCCGAATAGCCGGTTTGGCTGCGTATGAATTCTCCGATCTGGGGCATGTCGTATCTCCTTCACTGAGGTCCGCGGTAATGAATGAGGGCAGCACGAATGGGCTACCGCTGGCGCGCTCACCGCGTTCGTGCGCGCCATTCGAAGCGGCCGTCGCCCTGCTCGTCAGTCCACAGCGGGACGGCGCGGCCGATGATGCGATCGGTTGAGACGAGGCCGAAATAGCGGCCGTCGAGGCTGTCCCGGACCTGGCGGTTCATCAGGAAAACGGCGCCGACGGGGATGCGTCTGCACCCCTGCCAGCTCGGCAGATCGCGACCGGCCCGATCGTGTTCGAGCGCTGCGCCGACTTCATTGCCATCGACTGAAATGGTGAGCTTATGCCGACAGACGGTTTGACCGGAAAGGGCGAGGATGTGCTTGAGCAGCAGCACACCCTTCGGCAGGTAGCCTCGGTCGGCGAGCAAGGTCGCGAGCGGTTCTGGCGGCTCGACGGCGACCATATCGTTCGCCGAAAATGGCTCGCCATCGATCCGGTAGAGGCCAATCGGAGCGCTGGCCGAAGCATTCCAGACCAGCTTCGGCGGCAAGGCGATAAAACGCGGCCAGAGCAGGCCCATGGTGGTCAGCGCCGTGGCGAGCAGAATTGCGGGCCGTGTCATGGCTGAACCTGCCGGCGCAGAAGGTAGGCCCGATGAAGGTCGAGCGTGTAGGCGCGAGCATCCTGGCCAGCCGCCATCCGGTTGTGGATATGCCGCCAGTGATCCGGCGATACTGCTTCCGGATCGATGCCGAGTTGCTCGACGGCATCGATCACCTGCAGCACCCGCTCGACCTTGGGCCAGCCTTCGACCTTAAGCAGGATATCACCACCAGGGCGCACGAAAGGCAGTGTCTGATGGGCGGTGCCCTGAGCAACTGCGCGTACGATATCGAGGCGCGAGATGATTGTGCCGAAGTCGTTCGCCGCCCAGCGGACGAAGGCGAAAGCAGTGCCTGGACGAAAGGAAACAATGCGCCGGCGTCGGTCGAGTATCTTCTCCCGAGCCACCGAACCGAAACGGATCCAGTATTCGATCCTCTTCTCGACCCACGTCAACTCGACATGCGTGAGGCCTTCGTCCTGGATCGCGCCGAGCGACGATCCGCCGGAGGGAAAGTCAACGATGATGGCCATTTTCTGCCTCTTGAACTTGCGGCCGAGCGCAACTGCCTTGCACGCTGTGGCTCTGCCGATGACGCTGCGCAGATGTTCTGCAGCTCAGCGCCCATACCGTGCGGTGTGGGTTGGAGGCGCCGGAAAATGGCGCTTAGCAGGCAGCACGGAGCCGCGCGGATCCGAGGTCGAGGTCACGGCCCCGCGCTCGGCCCAGGCCTGAAGATCGTCAACGGCGTAGACGACACGGCCACCGAGTTTGCGATAGGCAGGACCGGTGCCGTACGTCCTATGCTTCTCGAGCGTGCGAGCTGACAGGCTGAGAAATTCGGCGGCTTCCTTGGTGCGCAGGAAGCGCGGGGGCAAAACGGCTAGATCTGGTCGCATCTTTCGGGCCTCCGTGGAGCTTTGGTGAACCACCGGCGTTGAGCGGCGGGCTAAGATCACGGTGGCGGAAAGGCAGCGTCGCAGGGGATGGGGAAGATTAGGGGGCTAAAATTACCACCCGGTCCGCTTAGGAGCGGCGGCGGTGGCGCAACAGTTCCAGATAACCGCCGCCGATCATGGCTGCGCCTCCTCTGGCGAGCCCGATCACAGTGTCGCGCAGAGAGGAGGTTTTCCACGGATTGGAAGCGACACGCTCCGTCCCAAAAAACGCGGTGGCGATATCCCGATAACTGGCGCGGTTTGTGCGGCCGTCCGCGGCCCGCAGCATAAGGCGCAGGCGGCGCCTCTGCTGAACCGTCATTCGCGTATCAGGCGGCACAGGTCGTTTATGATAGCCGCGCCAGAAACGGAGCAGAGCTTCAACCCGCCCCAGCGTCTGGGAATCCAGCGGGATCAGGGCGGCGAGTGAAGGGCTCGCTTTGCTGCCGGGGAGAAGGAGAAGCTGCGAGGCGATATCACCGCGATAAACAGCATGATATCCTTGCGGACCCTCGTGGTGCGGGCCGAGCCCCGCCGCACCTTCAAACGGCTCGGATGACAGGAAATCCGGAGAAGGCATCAGGGTCAGGACGGCCGGATCGGCCAGCGGTGACCAGAGAACGTCTTGCGTCAATGCCGACAGATCGGGTCTGGCCGGGAAATCGCAACCCCCAGAGCCGCTGTGCTTGCGGCGGGAACGGTGTCTCCTCGGTTCCGGCGGCCATAAGCGCCAGATAATACTTCTGGTAGGAACCGGAGCGCCGCAGACACTCCCAGGCGAGACCTTCGATTGGCAAGCTGTCAAAGAAATCGTAGCTGTTGGCGTCCCGCCAACGCGACGTGTTCGGTTTCATCCAATGGCTCCCTTGCGAAACTGCAAGTTGTGCTCGAATCGATTCCGAACTCTGGCGATTGGCGGAAGCCAAAGCGCAGGCATCGGGTGATGCTCTTTCGGCATCACCCGCAAAGCTACGCTGCTAATCGTTGCTCTTGTGCAGAAGATGGCGGTAGCCGGTGCGCGTCATCCAGCGTGCCCGCGCCAGATGGCTGTCGTGGACGCTTCGGGCACGCTGGGGCTCCTTTGTTGGATCAATTCCGAACAGGATCTTGACCACCTCGCGCCAATCGGCGCCGTCTGCGTCCGCGTCAAACAAGCGCATGTAGAGCTTGATATGACTGCGATCATAATCAGTCAGTTCGTCGCCGGTCGGGGCGCTTTCGTCAAACGGCTCAATCATGGGCTGCCTCCCCTTCGAGATGTGACGCCAAATTTTAGCGGTGTAACGCCGTTAGCGCAGGAGGCTTGGCGGCATCACACGATGCGGACCGAGCATCGCCCCCGTGAGGCTACTGCGCGCCAGGGAGATGGAGCTTTTGTTGACTACGCCGTGTCCCGCCCGGATGACCGGGCGGGACTTCTTTGTGCTGTCTTACTCAGCATTGCGGCGGTTCGGGCGGGACCAGATCAGGCTGTAGCCCTCGCCGTCTTCGTCGTCGAAGAGGTTGGCGAAGATCGGGGCGGTAAAGCTCGGATCGTCGAGTTTGAGGCCCAGATAGTTGCGGCCCTCGTTCGACTGCTTAGCCCACGCGGCGCCGATCTCTGCTCGGCCGACGAAGACCCGGTGGCTCGGGGCGTTCTCGCCGTTTGCGCGGGTTTCGGGGACGATGCGGACGCCGCGGGCCTGGACGCTGAGGGTGACGATTTCGCCAGTGAACTCGTTGTTGCCGGACTTCTTGAAGGTGCCGATGTTAGCCATGGTAGTTCTCCTTGATCCTGTCTGTTACGAGCCGCACCATTGCGGTCTCGATGGTGCTCGCAAGGCCGGAGGCGAACCGCCGGCGCACCTAAGGGCCGCAGCGAAGCGGAGGACGGCGCGAGAGCGACTTTGTTGTGCCGCGAGGAATGACGGCGCAG
Source organism: Mesorhizobium sp. B1-1-8 (assembly GCF_006442795.2). Lineage (NCBI taxonomy): Bacteria > Pseudomonadati > Pseudomonadota > Alphaproteobacteria > Hyphomicrobiales > Phyllobacteriaceae > Mesorhizobium > Mesorhizobium sp. B1-1-8. Next base: position 2,203,339 of record NZ_CP083956.1, on the reverse strand, counting down.
CCGTCAGGGGAAGAAAGTCGCGTCGCGCCGTTGCGTCACTGGCGGTCGAGGCGAAGCCGCCCTTCGGACAGAAACACCAATCGATGAGACCGCATCGGTGCGCTCGCCACGCGGATCGAGGAGACCGTTGCGGCCGGTGCCTCGTGGTGCCCCGCAAGAGGCGCTCTGCGCAAAGGGAAGGTTTCTCGTCTTGATCTCGCATATGCGTAGCGCCGAACTGGAGCCATATAGTGAACGCCCGGTAGCCACGTACTTCGTCTGGCACTGCAGATGTCGTCGGTCCTTCGCGGCTCGAATGGATGGGCCAATCGGTATCTAGGCAAACTCACGCGATACCACCCGCCCGTCATCAGCATATCGACGATAAGCGGCGACTCAGTTGTTATCGGCGTGTCTTGTACACTTGCTCCGCCGTCTGGGTCCGCACCTAATTTCACCCGCGTCGCTGGGTGCGAAAGTTGCTTTAGTTCGGTGGGCCCATGCCGACATTGGCCGCAACTTCCGGAAGTGGTCGCCAGACAATGACCTATTGGAACTCTGGATTGGGGCCGAGTCCAGACGGTCTCGTCTTGCTGGCGGTATTGAGAAACCGGACCTGGCTTATCGCGTAGCTCCTGGCTTGCGGGTTCTCCGGCGGAGGAGACGGACCGGGTCCGACGTTCTCCAGGTGAAGCCACCGAACATGCTCAATCCTTTACTTCGAAAGCTATGTGCAGACCCAAGTTGGCTCTAGACTGCTGCCGGTCGGTTTTCGACGTCGCCACCAGCAGTTCCTGGAAGCGACGGCTGACCACACGAACGTCGGAACTTTCTCGTGGCGAAGCGGTTACGTTCCTTTGGGGGCCACGGGACGTGCGTCCAATTGAAAACCGAAAGCCACGAATCCTCGTGATCGAGGATGACGTCCTCATCGCAATGGATGTCGAGTACATGGTCGGCGAGTGCGGCTGCGTGCCTGTCGGGCCGGTTTCCAACGTCGAGGCAGGGCTGTTGGCAGTGCGGCAGAACGACCTCGACGGCGCGGTCCTCGACGTGAACCTCGGCGGTGAGCGCGTCTGGCCGGTCGCCGATCTGCTTCATGAGCATGGCGTTCCCTTTGTAATCGCGACGGGTTATTCGACGATGGAGGTGCCCGAGCGCTTCAAACAGTGTCAGGTTCTGCACAAGCCGCTCACTGAGGTCGCGCTCTTTGCTGCACTCGACGCGCTCGGTCTCGCGCGGCGATGAGCCTCAGCGATTTTCATCGCGATCCATCAACATGGCTTTTGCAGGCGCGACTATGACGCAGCGGTAGCCGGCGGAGGGAAACTGATGGTCGCAGGTGCCGCGAAGTTCGTGCTGGGTAGACCGCGAGACGAACTTGAGGCCGAAACCATTGCTCTGGGGCGGCGCAACGGGCGGGCCGCCGCTTTCCGCCCATTCGATCCTCATCTCGTCGCCGTCGGTCGTGACTCGAGTCCAGTTCAACGAAACCCGTCCCGTCCCGGTGGACCACGCGCCGTACTTCGACGCGTTCGTGGCGAGCTCATGCAGGATCAGCCCGAGCGCGACCACGACCTGCGGCGTCAGATGGACCTCGGGTCCTTGGATGCTCAGCCCGTCGAGCCCCTCGCCGACGAAGGGGGACAAGACGGCGCCGACGAGGTCACGCAGCCTGGCGCTCTTCCAGTCGCCGCGCGAGAGGATGTCGTGCGATGCGGCCGTTGCGTGTAGCTGGCCCGTGAGCACCTTGTGTAGCTCGTCCTTCGTCTCTGTGTGTTTGGCCGCCTGACGGATCATGGACTGCACACTGGCCAGGTTGTTCTTCACCCGATGGTTCAGCTCGGACACCATGTCTGAGAGCCGCTCTTCAGACCGCTTGTGCTCGGTGATGTCGATGAATGTGAGAACGGCACCCTGAATCACGTCGTTCTCGCCGCGATAGGGCAGCATGCGCATGATCAGCGTCTGGGGCTCACCGTTTCGCACCTCGACCTCCTTCTCGATCTGCTCCCCGCTGCGGATGACTTCCGCCACCTGCTGCTTCAGGGGGCCGAGGTCGACGCCGCCGGCGAGTTCGTCCAGTGGCCGCCCCATGTCGTGGTCGCGCAACCGGAAGAGCGGCTTGGCCGGCGGCGTGAAATTGCGGATGCGGAACTCGGCATCAAGAAAGAGCATCGCTATGCGGGTGTTGGAGAAAAGGTTCTTCAGATCGCTGTTGGCGCGGCTCAGCTCCTCAACCCGCGTCGAAAGCTCGTTGTTGACCGTGCGAAGCTCCTCATTGATCGACTGCAGTTCCTCCTTCGAGGTTTCCAGTTCCTCATTGGAGGACTGCAGTTCTTCGTTTACCGACGAGAGTTCCTCGTTCGAGGTGCGAAGTTCCTCGTTCGAGGTTTCCAACTCCTCCAGCGTGCTCTGCAGCCGTTCCTTCGTCGTCTGAAGCTCCAGCTCCAGCGCGCGTACGAGTTCCTCGTCGCCGCCTCGCTGCCTTGCCCGCTCGGTGGTCTCCGCCATCGCGGCGGCTCCTGCCTGAAAGACGACGAGACAACGGCGCTCGCTCGCGTCGGCCCGGGTCAGGGGCTCCACGATCAGAGTAAGGTAGCGGCGCTCTTCGTCATGGCCTACGATCAGATCATCGCGCACGAGCCGCTCGCCCGAGGTCAGCACCTTCGCGACGGCCGCCTTGATGTCCACGGCCAGTTCGGTGCGCGCCATCGCGGCCAGATTCGCCTTCGGCCGGCCGCGCGGCAGTTCGAGGAAGGCGCCGGTGCCCGTCGAAGCATCGAGGATCTCGAAGTCGCCATCGACTATGACATAGGCCGGCGTGTAGCGCTCAAGCAGTTTTTGCGCAGTACGGAATGCCGGATCGCTTACGGCAGGTTTCGTGGCGCCGTCCTGCCGTTGCATCTGCTGACGATTCTTGCCGTCGCCGCCGGCGATAGGAAACTCGGGCAGCCGCGCGGTCTCGCCCAACCGGCGGAAGATGCGGTGCTTCCGGTCGAACTCACCGAAGAGCTTGTCATGCCCCGCGTTCTCGGCAGGGCCGAGGAACAGGAAGCCACCGGGCCGGAGCGCGTAATGGAACACCGGCATTAGCCGCTTCTGCAATCCCGGGTTCATGTAGATCAGCACGTTCCGGCATGAGAGCAGGTCAATGCGCGAGAACGGTGGGTCGCGCAGAAGATTGTGCTGGGCGAACAGGCACATCTCGCGCAGTTGCGGACGGATGGTGTAGTGGCCATCCTCCTTCTCGAAGAACCGCTCCAGCCGCTCCTCGTTGACATCGGCGGCGATGCTGTGCGGATAGCGGCCGATACGGGCGAAATGCAGGGCGGCCTCGTCGATATCGCTGCCGAAGATTTTCACCTCCGGCGGGCTCTCCATCTGCGCCCGGGTCTCCTGAAACAGGATCGCCAAGCTGTAGGCCTCCTCGCCCGTGGCGCAACCCGGAACCCAGACGCGCACCTCGTCGTCCTCGGTCTTTTCCTCCATCATCGGGCCGAGTACCTTCGCGGCCAGCGCCGCGAACCAGTCGGTATCGCGGAAGAATTGGGTAACGCCGATCAGCAGATCGCGGAACAGGCGCTCGGGCTCCCGCCGGTCGTCGCGCATCAGGTCGACATACGCGGACATCGTGTCGATGCCCTGCATCTGCATTCGCCGGCGGATGCGCCGGTCGATCGTGCTCGACTTGTAGTCGGTGAAATCGTGGCCGGTGGCGCGGCGAAGCACGTCGCAGATCTCGCGCCTCTCGCCATCTGCGACCTCGACATCGCGCGTGATAGGCATCCGCCGTACGAGGAAGTCGGCGAAGAGCCCGGGCATGTCGGCGACGTCGGCCTCGCGGTCGACGAGGCCGGTGCGCGTGGCGCTCAGCAGCATGCTGTCGTATTCGGCCGTCTGAAGCGTCTGGGTCAGGGTCAGCCCGCCCGCCTCCTTCACCGCCTTGAGGCCGAGAGTCCCATCGGTGCCCGCCCCTGACAGAAGGGCGCAGCCGCTATGCTCCCCCTGATCCTCGGCGAGCGAGACAAGGAAGGCGTCGATGCTGGTGCGCCGCGCGAGTGGGTCGCCGTCCTGCGCGGGGCGTAGCACGCCCTCGCGGATCGTCATCACTTGCCCCGGCGCGATCAGATAGATCTTGTTAGCCTCGATGTGCGTGTCGTGCGTAACCTCCTCCACTGGTAACTCTGCCTTGCGCGCAAGAATGCTCGCGAGTTCGCTCGGCCGATCCGGCGCCATGTGCTGGATAAGCACCCAGGCGATGCCGCTGTCCGCCGGTATGTTGCTGACAAGCTTCTGCAGAGCGGCCACGCCTCCGGCCGATGACCCGATACCCACGATGGGGGGCGTGTTGTTCTTCGCTTTCGCTTCAGCGTTATCGTCGGCAGGCCTATCGCCGTCGTTGGGTGGTGCCCCTGCCATGTTCTTGCCGTCCTTGGTGGCGTCGTTTCCAGCCTATAGATATTTCCCTTCGGCCGCGACCCCCGTCCCGACAGCGGCTGTCGGGCCAGCAGCTCGCGCGCGGCGCGCGGATGGCGTTTCTGCGGCGAAGACTGTCTCCCGGACTGGGAAACAGTCGCCCCGCGGGCGGGCTGGGCAAAGGACGATGTGACGTAGAGGTGGGCACGAACGGCAGGTTTCGGAAATCCCAAACTGCCCGTCTAGCGACCGATATGGGCGCTTAGCATCCACGGCTCCATTCGGAAATGGAGCCGCTTCTGGTTAGACTTCGGTGGCCTCGGCGAGTTCGAGGGCATCTTCTACGTCGACACCGAGATACCGGATTGTGTTCTCGATCTTGGCGTGACCAAGCAGGATCTGAACCGCTCGGAGATTGCCCGTCGCCTTGTAAATGATTGAGGCTTTCGTTCGGCGAAGTGAGTGTGTGCCGTATTCCTGAGGTCGAAGTCCGATAGCCACAACCCATTCGTCCACGAGGCGGGCATACTGCCTCGTGCTCATGTGACCTTTTGGGTCGATCCTGCTCGGGAATGCATAGTCGTCGACCGTACCGCCGCGCCGTTCCAGCCTGTCTTCTGTTGCACGACCGTCGCGCGGGTCCGAATTTCCTGCCCGAGAACCAAGGTGCCGATCTTGATCTTGACGAGATCGCAGCCTCGCAACTTGCTGTCGATTGCTAGATCGAAGAGGGCGCGATCGCGCAAGCGCCGTTCCCGATCGAGAAAGAATCGGATCGCCCATATCTGCCGAGATTTCAGCGGGCGTTTCGTTCCAACCTTCTTGCCCGCGTTCCACGCGCGGCGATCGGGAGCGATGGGGTCATAATGCGAATGTCCCATTTCGTTTCTCCTTCGGCCATGATTGGCCAGGGGAGAAACGCTTAGGCTGTGACTCGGTTGGGATAGGCCGTTTGCCGACCGGCGGCTTCGAGATGCGAGCTTTCAGAAGCTATCCGTCAGCCTCCGCGGCGATCGACGTGATCTGACCAAATCAGGCATTCAGGCTGGAAACAGGAAGGCGGAAGCAGGATCGAAGAAGATGCGTCGACCCGATGCCGGGCCGTCCGGTTGCGCCGCGTCCGAGGTCGGCCTGACGTCGATCTCCTCGCCCGACGCAGTGCGCGCCACGACGCGGCGGCGGTCGCCAAAGAAGGCGGCGTCGACGATTTCAACGGTGAGCGCAGCGTTTCCCGGTGTAGCGATGAGGCGGAATGCTTCCGGCCGCACCATCAGCCTGGCCTTCTGGCCGCGATCGAGGACTTGCGTGGTCTTTACGCCCCTGACGATCGAGCCATCGGCCAGCCGCACGGTGGCCGCGCCGCTCTCGGTCTCCAGATGCTCCGCCGGCAGGAAATTGGAGTTGCCGATGAAGCCCGCGACGAATTCGCTCGTGGGCCTCAGATAGAGGTCCTCGCCGGTGCCGATCTGCGCGATGCGCCCGCTCCTGAACAGGGCGATCCGATCGGAAAGATGCAGAGCCTCCTCCTGGTCGTGCGTGACATAGAGGATGGTCACCCCCGTCTCGCGGTGGATGCGGCGGATCTCAGCCTGGATTTCCTGGCGCAACTTCTTGTCGAGCGCCGACAGCGGCTCGTCCATCAGAAGGATCGGTGGATCGTAAGCGAGCGCGCGGGCAAGCGCCACGCGCTGCTGCTGGCCGCCCGACAGCGCACCCGGATAGCGCTCGGCGAAACTGTCCAGGCGCACCAGCGCGAGCATGTCGGCGACCTTGCGTTTCACCTCGCGGTCCGGCCTGCGGCGCACGCGCAGCGGAAACGCCACGTTCTCGGCAACGCTCAGATGCGGAAACAGTGTATAGCGCTGGAAGACCATACCGATATTGCGTTTATGGGAAGGTACGGCAAGCAGCGACTTGTCTTCGAGCAGCACGTCGCCCGACGTCGGGTCCTGGAAGCCTGCGATCGCATAGAGCGTCGTCGACTTGCCGGAGCCGGACGGTCCCAGGAAGGTTAGGAATTCGCCCTTGGGAACATCGATGGTGACGTCATGGACGGCTACGAAGCCACCGAACGTCTTTCTCACCGCGCGTATGGACAGGAATGGCCGGGTCATCTGGACAGTTTTCTGCGAAGGAGTGCGGTCACGATCATCAGGCAAAGGGTGAGGCCGACGAGCAGGCTGGAGGCGGCGGCGACGACCGGGCTCAGGTCCGCGCGCAGGCTGCCCCAGATCTTCACCGGCAAGGTCTGCAATGTCGGGCTTGCCATGAAGATCGCCACCACCACCTCGTCCCAGGAGGCGAGGAACGAAAAGATTGCGGCCGAGAAGATGCCGATGCGGATCGAGGGCAGCGTGATTCTGAGCCTCGCCTGCAGCGGGCTGGCGCCGCAGACGATCGCTGCGTCCTCGATGGATTTATCGAAGCCCTCGAGCGCGGTCGCGATCGGAATGATGGCGAAGGGCAGCGCCAGTATGGTGTGGGCGATGACGAAGCCGACCGTGGTGCCGGCAAGGCCGAGGCGCAGGAAGAAGGCGTAAACGGCGATGGCGAAAACCACGACCGGCAGCACCATCGGCGTCAGCAGCAGCGCACGCAGCAACTGTCGTCCGGGAAACTCGCCCCTGACCAGGCTGAAGGATGCAAGCAAGCCGATCAGCACCGAGAGGATGGCGGTCATCGCGGCGATGCGCGCGCTGGTCAGAGCCGCGTCGATCCGGGTCGGATCGGCCAGCAGTTCCTGGTACCATTTCAGCGTCCAGCCGGGCGGCGGAAAGGCCAGCCAGCGCGACGAGCCGAACGACAGCAGGACGATGAAGACCACCGGCAGCAGAAGGAAAGCGGCGACCAGCGCGGTGAAGCCGCCAAGCGCCGCGCGCAACCATCCGAGCCTTTCATAGTCGAGCAGCATGTCAGAGCCCTCCGGCTGGGCGCCTGGCGCCGACGAGGCGAAGCTGGAGCGCGTAGAGCGCCATGGTGACGACCAGGAGTACGAAAGCGGCCGCACTGCCGAGTCCCCAGTTGAGCAGCGACTGCACCGTCTGGGCAATCATCTCGGCGAGCATCATGTTGGACGTACCGCCGAGCAGAGCCGGCGTCACGAAGTAGCCAAGCGACATCACGAAGACCATCAGCCCGCCGGCGGCGATGCCTGGAAGCGACAGCGGCAAGAGGACCCGGCGGAATGCCTGGGACGGGGTAGCCCCGCAAAGGGCGGCGGCGCGCAGCGTCATCGGATCGATCGCGCGCAGCGTGCCGACCAGCGGCAGGATCATGAAAGGCAGCATGATGTAGACCATGCCGATGGTGACGCCGGTCAGATTGTTGATGAGCGGCAGCGGCTCATGGATGATGCCGAGCCCCATCAGCGCCCGGTTGATCACCCCGGTGCGCTGCAGCAGCACCATCCACGCATAGGTGCGGGTGAGAAGGTTGGTCCACATCGACAGGATGATGATACCGAAGACGATCGAGCCGAGCGCCGGCGGCATGATCGCCAGCATCCAGGCAACCGGAAACGCCACGACGATGGTGACGGCGGTAACGACGGCAGCGACCAGGAAAGTGTTGAGGAACACGCGCACATAGGTGCCGCTGCCGAACAGCGCGGCGTAGTTCTGCAGGCCGGGCTCGGGGTCGGTGACGCTGCGCAGCAGCAAAGCGACGACCGGCACGATGAAGAACAGGCCGACAAGGATCAAGCCCGGCAAGGCGCCGCCGCTGCCGGTCGGCAGGCCGGCGATCGAGCCGCGTCTGAGAGAGATTCCTTGCATCGAGCGGTTCCGCTGTCCCGGCAGGGCGCGGTGCGCCGCGCCCTGCCAGTTTCCTATGGCGCTACTTGGTCTGCCAGGCGTACCAGCGCGTGGCGATCTCGTCGCGATGCTCGGCCCAGTAGTTCATGTCGAGGTTGATCTGGCCGTCGACATGGGCGTCGGGCAGGCCCTTGACAACATCGGCGGCCATCTCGGCTTTGGCCTTGGTGTTGATCGGCGCGTAGCCGCTCGCCTCGGCGAACTTCGCCTGGCCGGTCGGGCTGGTGGCGGCGGCGAGGAACTTCATGGCGCTGTCCTTGTTCTTGGCGCCCTTCGGGACGACGAGAACGTCGGCTGCGGTGAGGTTCTGGTTCCAGGAGACGCCGACATCGGCGCCGTCCTTTTCAAGCGCGAAGACACGGCCGTTCCAGAGCTGGCCGAAGGCAGCCTCGCCCGAAGCGATGAGCTGCTGCGACTCCGCGCCGCCGCCCCACCACACGATGTCCGACTTGATCGTGTCGAGCTTCTTGAAAGCGCGGTCGAGGTCGAGCGGATAGAGCTTGTCGGCCGGAACGCCGTCGGCGAGCAGCGCGACCTCGATCACACCTGGCGCCGACCATTTGTAGAAGGTGCGCTTTCCGGGAAACTTCTTGGTGTCGAACATGTCGGCCCAGCTCGTCGGTTCGCCGGAGACGGCGCCCTTGTTCCAGGCAAGCACGAAGGAATAGTAGAAGCTGCCGACGGCATATTCATTGCTGAAACGGGGATCGAGGTCTGCCTTCGGCACGACGGCGAAGTCGATCGGCTCGAGCAGCCCGTCCTTGGCCGCCTTGATGGCGAAATCCATCTCGACGTCGACGACGTCCCAAGTCAAGTTTTTGGCGTCGACCATGGCTTTCAGCTTGCCGTAGTCGGTTGGTCCGTCCTGCAGCACCTTGATGCCTGACGAGGCGGTGAAGGGCTCGGCCCAGGACTTGGTCTGGGCCTCCTGGGTCGTCCCACCCCAGCTGGTGAACACCATTTCATCGGCCTTGGCGGCGCTCGCCGAAAGCAGTCCGGCGAGGACGCCGGCTAAGATCAGTTTCATGTCATTCTCCTCTGATTTCTCTGTTCCGTTTCTTTGTTCTTGTCTGTGCACCCTCGTCATACGGCCTCAGCGCATGACGAAAGGATCGGGGATCGGCTCGTCCGAGATCTTGATCCAGACCGATTTCGAGCGGGTGTAATCGCGGATGGCGTCGAGCCCACCTTCGCGGCCGAGACCGGACAGACCGTAGCCGCCGAAGGGGACGAGCGGCGAGACGGCGCGGTAGGTGTTGACCCAGACGACGCCGGCATGGATATCGCGCGCCATGCGATGCGCCTTGCCGAGATTTGAGGTGAAGACGCCGGAGGCGAGACCGAAGGGCGTGTCGTTGGCGAGCGCCAGCGCCTCGGCTTCTGTATCGAAGGCAAGCACGCTTAGCACCGGCCCGAACAGCTCCTCACGAACGCAGGGCAGGTTGATGTTGCCGGCATCGACGATCGTCGGCGCGTAGTAGAAGCCCGCGCCGATTTCCGGCCGCTTGCCGCCGGTGATCAGCGCGCCGCCGGCGGCGATACTTTCGGCGACGATCGTCTCGATCCGGTCGCGCTGGCGCTGTGTGGCTAAAGGCCCCATCTCTGTCGTCGGGTCTTGCGGGTCGCCGATGCGGATGCCCTCGGCCTTGCGCTTCAGCCGGGCGAGGAATTCGTCCTTGACAGCGCTTTCGACGAGCAGCCGCGACCCGGCGACGCAACTCTGGCCGGTCGCCGCGAAAATACCTGCGACGACGGCGTTGGCGGCGCTGTCGAGATCGGCGTCGGCGAAGACAACGACCGGGCTCTTGCCGCCGAGTTCGAGGGTCGTGTAGGCGAGGTTTTCCGCCGTGTTCCGGACGATGGCGCGGGCGGTCGAGGGGCCGCCGGTGAAGGCGACGCGCGAGACCATCGGATGGCTGGTCAGGCGGCGGCCGCAATCCTGGCCGAAGCCGGTGAGGATGTTGACGGTTCCGGCGGGAAAGCCGGTTTCCCGTACGAGTTCGGCAAAGGCGAGCAGCGGCGCCGGGCCGTCCTCTGAGGCCTTGAGCACCACCGTGCAGCCCGCGGCCAGCGCCGGGCCGAGCTTGACCGCCGAGAGGAAGAGCTGCGAATTCCACGGCACCACCGCCGCAACGACGCCGATCGGCTCGCGGCGGATGGTGACGTCGAGATCCGCCTTATCGATCGGCACATGCGCGCCTTCGTGCTTGTCGGCGAGCCCGCCATAGTAGCGGTAATAGTCGCCGACATAGGCGATCTGGGCGCGGGTCTCGCGGATGATCTTGCCGGTGTCACGCGTCTCCAACTCGGCCAGACGGCCGGCATTGGCGGCGACGAGGTCGCCGAGCCTGACCAGCAATTTGCCGCGCGCGGTCGCCGTCATCGAGGCCCAAGGTCCGGAGTGCAACTCGCGGTGCGCGGCCTCGACGGCACGGTCGACGTCGGCTTCGCTTGCCGCGGGCATCTTCGCCCATGGCGCGCCGGTCGACGGATCGACGCTGTCGAAGGTAGCTGATGGCTCGTCGAAGCGGCCGTCGATGAAATTCCTGAAGAGAGCGTCGGTCATGCAAGCTCGCGATCAGAGGAAGGCCGGCATTACCCGGTCGATGAATAGTCGCAGCGATTTCTTCTTGCGCTCGTGCGACAGCCCGCTGTCGATCCAGATCGAATACTGGTCATAGCCAAGCGCCTCATAGGCCTTCAGCCGGCCAATGACTTCGTCTGCTTCGCCGATCACCAGGTTTTGGCGCATCTTGTCCGGCGCATATTGCGGCATGGCGGCGATCTCGTCGGCGCTCAGCGGCTCCAATATGCCCTGGCGCACCGGCTTCTTGTTCTGGAACCAGGCGCCGAACTGGCAGTAGAAGTTCGACAAATGCTTGCTGAGGCGGTCGGTGTCGGTCGCGTCCTCGGCAACGAATGTGTGCATCAGCAGCATGATTTCCGGCCGTTCGATGTCCGGATGCGCGGCGCAGGCGGCGTTGAAGCGCTGCATCAGGGTTGCCACCTCGTCGTCGCCGGAAGCCAGCGGCGTCACCTGCACCTTGCATTTGTTGGCTACCGCAAAGTCGTGCGAGTTCGGGTCGCGCGCCGCCACCCAGATTGGCGGATACGGCTTCTGCAGGGGCTTTGGCGAGGAAGTGGTGGAAGGGAACTGCCAGAACTCGCCGGAGAACTCGAAATCGCCGTCCCACAGGCCGCGGATCGCCGGGATGATCTCGCGCATGCGCTGGCCGGCGCCCCAGGCGTCGAGCCCCGGAAAGACACGCTGGTATTCATAGCTGTAGGCGCCGCGCGCGATGCCGATATCGAGACGACCGCCGGTGATGACGTCGGCCATTGCCGCTTCGCCGGCGAGCTTGATCGGGTGCCAGAATGGCGCGATCACGGTTCCTGTGCCGAGTCGGATGCGGGTCGTCTTTGCCGCCAGATAGGCGATGTTGATGAAGGGATTGGGCGAGATGGTGAACTCCATCCCGTGGTGCTCGCCGATCCAGGCGGTCTCGAAACCCGCCTCCTCCGCAAGACCGACCAGTTCACCGAGCTCACTCAGCAGCTCCGAATGCGGCTTGGCGAGATCGGTGCGTTCCATATGCACAAAGAGCGAGAACTTCATCCCTGGTCACCTGTATTGAGCGAAGCGGCAGCGGCCCTAGCAAGCGGTCGCACCTCGCCTTCGACTTCGTTGCCGACATAGACGCCGAACGCATCCTGCGTGCACTCGCGCACATAGCGGGCAAGCATGGACAGGATCGCCGGATCGGCGATCTTCAAGTCATCGATCGCGTCGATGTCGATCAGCCGGATGCCGCGATCGCTCGACGCCGGTATATCGAAGGTGCCGCGATAATAGACATGCGTGCGCGAGGCGTCGCCGGCATCATCCCAGACAGCGAAGAGGAAGCCGAGCTGCGCTTCGATAGCCTTTGCGGCAAGGAGCCCCCTGAGACTTTTGCTGTCGGCAGCCAAGCCCAGTCCTCGCCCTCTCGGCAGCTCGAACGAACCGTCCGGCGTTTCGAAGAACAGGATCCTGCCGCCGTTTTCGAGGATGGCGCCGACATCGGTGCCGGGCTGGGCGGCGGCGAGTGCCTCCTGGCTGAGGCCGGGGGTGATATAGGCGCCGCGACAATAGCCGAGAGGCTGCGCGGAATTGTGCTGGAAATCGCGGACGCGACCGATCAGGATCGAATGGTCGCCCGCCTCGACCAGCCGCTCCATATCGCAGTCGAAGGCTGCGACCGAGCCGTCGAGAACCGGACTGCCGGTCTGTCCCGGGCGCCAGTCGACATGGACGAATTTATCCGCTGCCTTCGAGGCAAAGATGCCGGAGGCCGCCTTCTGGTCCTCGTTCAAGACATTGACGGCGAAGCTTTTCGAGGTCGCGAAGACCGGATGTCCCAGAGCCTTGTGGGCGATGCAGACGAGAACTAGCGGCGGATCGAGCGACACGGAGGTGAAAGAGTTGGCGGTGAAGCCGCGGGGCTCGCCTTCCGGTCCGATCGTTGTGACAATGGTGACGCCGGTGAGGAAAGAACCCAGTGCGCGGCGGAAATCGCTGCTGTTGAAACTGGTATGCGCCCCGTTGCTTTGCTCGGCGACTTCGCCTTCGGCGAGGAAGTCGACGATGTGGCGCGTGGTGACGTCGGGCGCCGCCACCGCCATCATATGCCGTTCGCCGGGCAGCACGGTGCAGCGGCCCTGCGGCGCCAGTCGCGCCATGGCAGCGGACATTGCAGGCGAAGAGTTCTTGTCCTCTGAGCCGGTGATGAACAGTGCCGGCACGGCCAGCGTCTGCAGGCGCTCGGCGTGATCGCCGTCGGCACGGGCGAACAAGCGGTAGGTGCGGGCATAGCCCTCGGGGTCGACTTCGCTCAACGCCTCCGCCGCCTTTTCAGCGGCCGCCGCAAGCTCGGCCGGGACCGGATCGCCGAACCAGCGGGCGATGGTCTGCGCGGCGCCCGCCGCGTCGCCACGGCCGGTGAGCGCTGCCGCGCGCTCGCGGACTGCCGCGGCCAGTTCAGGTGGACGGCGGAACACAGCATTGAGCGAGACGATGCGGCTGACACGCTCCGGCGCGAGCAGGGCGAGTTCCTGCGCGACCAGCGCGCCCATCGAGTGGCCGACTACCGATACATGGTCGAAGCCGAGATGGTCGAGCAGCCGGATCGCCTGCGTGGCGTAGTCGGCCAGCTCCGGGGCCTGCGGCGGCAGCGGCGAGCGGCCGTGACCGAGCATATCGAAGCTGATGACGTCCCAACGATCCGCCATGCGCTCGATCTGCGGCTGCCAGATCGCCGCGTTCATGCCGACGCCGTGAATGAACAGCACCGGCGCGCCCGATCCGACACGGATGAAGCTGGTGCCGTCGGGCGCGGCGGCCCGGGTCCATCCGAGCGCGACGTCAGCCATGCAGGTCGCCCACTTCCTTGAGATCCTGGTAGCGGTCGCCGATACGGTGGTGCGGGCGCCCGCCGGTCGAAGCGCCAAGCGCCACGACCAGCTCGTCCGGCGCTGGCGCGTCGCCGACCTGGAAATGCACGGTTAGGTAGTGCGAGCGCCGGCCTTCGTCGTTCTTGTCCATCAGCGGGATCATGATCGGCGTGTTCGGTCCTCCGCGCAGATTGGTGAAGGCAAGGTACGTCTTGGCGCCGACGGCGCGGCGATAATGGTTGCCGAAATGCAGCGTGTGGATCAGCGCCGAGGCGTGCTCGATCTCGCCCGACGTGCCGCAGATGGCCGCCTTGCCGTAGCCTTCGATCGCCTCGCCCGAGCCCGCAGCGGCGATGATCTCGCGCGTCAGGATTTCTCCGAGCACGGGTGCACAGGCGCGGATCTCGGGCGAAAGATCCTCGGTGAAGCCGCGTCCCGCCCAGGGGTTTGTCAGCACCGCGGCAACGCCGATCAGACGCAGCGGCCGAGGCGCCGCCTTGCCGCCTTCGATCAGCGTGTTCTCGGTGTAGGTGACGATCTTGCGAATGGCCGGCTGCATGTAAACCTCTTTCGAACGGCGCTGCCAATTGCGCCATCCCTTTCATCGTCTTATGGTATACCATACTATGGAGCACCAAATCACTTGTCAATCGGCCACGGAATCGGTTTTTGTGGCGACGCAGGGAGCAAACACATGCAGGACGACTCGCTTCGCATCGATCGCAGCGCCAAAACCTTGAGAACATTGGCTCTTGAGCGCATGCGCGAGGCCATCATGGATTTTCATTTCCAGCCGGGCGAAAGACTGGTCGAGCGGCCGCTTTGCGACCAGCTCGGCGTCAGCCGCTCGGTTGTGCGCGAGGTTCTGCGGCAATTGGAGGCTGAAGGCCTGGTCCAGATGATCCCCGGACACGGACCGGCCGTGGCCAAGCCGGATCTTGGCCGCACCGACGAAATCTACGAGCTTCGAGCCCTGCTCGAAGGGATTGCGGCGCGCGCCTGCGCGCTGTCTGCGACCGATGGGCAGCTGGCAGCACTGGAGCATGCGCTTAGCGAACTCTTCGAAGCCTGGGCCTCGGGCAGGCCGCCGGCCGTGATGCGTGCGACGACGAAATTCTATGAAGCGCTGTTCGAGGCGGCCGACAAACGCGTCGCCTGGGAGATCGTAAGCGGGCTCAATGTACGCATCAATCAGCTGCGATCGATGACGATCGCCTCGGCGAACCGGCGCGAGCCAGCGATCGCCGAAATGAACGAGATCATGAATGCGATCAGGGCGCGCAAGCCGGATGAGGCCGAAGCCGCGGCGCGGCGGCACGTCGAATCCGCCTGGAAGATCGCCCGCACTGCGCTGCAGCAGGACGGTGAGTTTGGTTCGGCTGCCGAGAAAGCTGTCGACTCTGCAGACTCTGAACCGCCCACAGCCTCTCGTCTCAAGAGGGGCGGGCACCGGCCCATTCAATAATTTTCGAAATAAAGATTCGGTTCGTGATTGCAGTAGGTTGATCACTGCTGCCGGGGAGCAACCTAACAATGTCTGCGATCTGCCCTATTCACCCTACGAAGGCTCAGGCGCAATTATGACATCCAGCGCGGTCGGTGATGATTGTCTGCTTTCAGGAAGGATAAAGCCGATCCCTACGGCAGAGATTAGGCGCGTTGCCGTCCGGCTTCTACTCTACGAGAAGGGGCCGGTTGCGGACAGTCGGTTTCTGGGGTGCCTGAGCTAGGAACGGTCCGACACGCCTAAAGCTGCCAAGGCTTACACATCAGGTCCGCCGTACCGCTCGAAATGTCCCGGCATGATGATTTGTGTCAGGGGCGATCCTGGGTCTTCGATCTGGCGCAGCAGTGCGTCAACCGCCAACCGTCCGGCTTCGGCAAGATCGACGAAATGCGCGAGCAAGGGCACGGCCAGATACTTACTGAGCCGCGTGTTGTCCCGGACGAAAAGCCCGACATCACGTCCCGGCACCAGACCCCGCTTGCGCAGGGCACTGATCGCGCCCAGCAGTCCGAGCTCGCTTGAACACATCAAGGCGGTCGCCGGTTTCGGCAGGTCGAGCACCGATTCGAAGAACCTCTCGCTCGCCGCCATCGTGAACTCCTCATGTCCGACCAGCGATGGATCGAACGGAAGCCTGGCTTTGGCAAGGGCTTGCCGATAGCCGCGCAGCCTCTGCTCGCAGCTCTCGTCATCGCGCGTCAGCAGGTGGAGCGCTATCCGACGATGTTTTTGAGCGATCAGCTTGGTCGCGGCATCCCGAACCATCCCTTCATTGTCGACGTCGACATAAGCGTAATCCGGCTTTGTCGCCGAGCGACCGAATGCGACGAACGGGATGCTTCGTTCTTTAAGGAAGGCGATCCGGGGATCTTTCGCTGCCATGCGGGTAATAATGATCCCATCGCTGATCCCTGATTGCACCAGGCGCTGCAGCGACCAGAGCTGGTCCTCCTCCGGCCCGGTGGAAAAGATCGAGAGCGCATAGCCGTTCTCGGAGGCCGCCAGCGTCATCCCCTCGATGAGCGGGACCTTCGCGAGGTCGGCCACAT
This sequence comes from Mesorhizobium sp. B1-1-8, assembly GCF_006442795.2. Taxonomy (NCBI): domain Bacteria; kingdom Pseudomonadati; phylum Pseudomonadota; class Alphaproteobacteria; order Hyphomicrobiales; family Phyllobacteriaceae; genus Mesorhizobium; species Mesorhizobium sp. B1-1-8. The sequence continues at coordinate 2,187,143 of NZ_CP083956.1, read as the reverse complement.
AGGCTCGGGTTTCCAGCGGCAGGATTGCCGCGATCGTGCGGGTACGTCCGGTCCTGAGCGCCAGGCCGTGGATGTTCGGCGTATAACCCGCCTTCGCCGCCGCTTTCTGCACCCGAGCCCGGGTCCGGGGGTGGACTTCCGGCCCCTCCTTCAGAGCACGCGACACGGTGGTCACCGACAGACCGAGGCTGTTGGCGATCTGTCTCAGGTTCGGTCTGGCTGGTGGCGCCATGGTCTGGTCCGGTGCAATGCGTTCAGGCGGCAGGATGGCCAAATATCGGCTGAAAGGGAAGCCAATGCCGGCTTGGCGACCGTCCGGCGCCGCTGCCCGTAACTCCGGCCCCGCCGCGAATATCATTCGTGTACGTACGAATCCAGCTTGACAGTGTCGTGCATTTGGCCAATCGTAACGTTACAAATTTGATCGTAACGTTACGATTTGGCACGCGCAAGGCCGGACAACACGGTCACGCGGCCACAACAGGGAGGACTGACATGACTAAGCTTTTGCAATTCTCGACGCTGATCTTAGCTCTCTCGGCCGCGGTTCCGGCTTTGGCGCAGAGCGTCACGATCACTACGGCCGGCGGCGACTACGGCACCGGGATGAAGGAAGCGATGTGGGCGCCTGCCGGTAAGGCACTTGGGATCGACGTGCGCGGCGAAACCCAGAGCGACGGCATGGCCGCGCTCCGCATGCAGGTCTCCGCCGGGAACGTCACGACGGATATCATCCATCTTGGCTCCGGTGAAGGCGCGCAGGCCGCCGGTCTCGGCCTGCTGGAGCCGCTTGACGAGACCGTGGTCGATCAAAAGGCATTACCCGCCGGGGCGGCCTCGAAATTCTGCTATCCGTTCTCCTCCTATGGCACTGTAATGGCGTGGAACACCAAGACCTACGGCCAGAACGGGCCGAAGGACTGGGCCGAGTTCTGGGACGTGAAGAAGTTCCCGGGCCGCCGTGCGCTCCGGGCCAATGCGCAGGACCTGCTCGAAGCGGCGCTGCTCTCGCAAGGCGTCGCGCCGGAGAAGGTCTATGGCGCCTTGAGCGAGCCCGGCGGCATCAAGCGCGCCATCGACCGCCTGGCGGAACTGAAGCCCCACGTCGCGGTCTGGTGGACCTCGGGCGCGCAGTCCGCACAGATCCTCAAGGACGGCGAGGCCGATCTGGTCGAAACCTGGAACGGCCGTGCGCAGAGCGCCAAGGACGATGGCGGGGCGGCCGCATACACGTTCCACGGTTCGATCATAGGTACCGATTGCCTTGCCGTGCCGAAGGGCGCGCCACACAAGGCGGACGCAATGAAGCTGATCGCCGCCATGACGTCACCGGAGCGCGAGGCCAAGCTGACCGATTACATCGCCTATGGCCCGATGAACCAGGCAGCTTACGCCGGCGGCAAGGTTCCGGCCGATAAGATGGCGCTGCTCGCCACCGCGCCGGACAACGCCGTTGGCGTGGTCTATGCGGATGCCGCCTGGTGGGCGAAGCACGCCGACGAAGCCCAGGCCGCCTTCGACGCCATGATGAACCAGTAGGCGGCTGCCAGCCGAAAGGATCCCAGCATGGCTTCACCGCGCATAGCGCTCGAACGGGTGCGCAAGGTTTATGGCGGCCACGTCGCCCTCGACGACGTCAGCGTGGATGTTCGGCCGGGGGAGTTCCTGACGCTTCTCGGTCCCTCCGGCTCGGGCAAGACGACCTTGCTGATGGCGATCGCGGGGTTTGTCAGGCCCGAGACCGGGCTGATCCGGATCGGTGACGCCGACGTCACGCGCCTTCCGGTGAACAAGCGCGATATAGGCATCGTGTTTCAGAATTACGCGCTCTTCCCGCATATGAGCGTTCTGAGCAATGTCGAATACCCCCTGCTCCTGCGCCGGCGGCCGCGCGCCGAGGCGCGCAAGCGGGCGCGGGCCGCCCTCGCCCGGGCCCAACTGGAGGGATATGAGGCGCGCGATATCGCCGCGCTTTCGGGCGGCCAGCGCCAGCGGGTCGCACTGGCCAGGGCCGTGGTGTTCGAGCCGCGGGTCCTGCTCATGGATGAGCCGCTTTCGGCCCTCGACAAGAACCTCCGCGAGCAGATGCAATTCGAGATCCGAAAGCTGCAGCAGGATCTCGCGATCACCACGATCTACGTGACGCACGACCAGCGCGAAGCCCTGACCATGTCGGATCGCATAGCGGTGATGAATGCCGGCCGGATCGAACAGCTCGACGCGCCGCAGCCTATCTATCAACGCCCAAGGTCGCGCTTCGTCGCCGATTTCATGGGCGAATCGAACATCGTTTCGGCAGCGCTCGTGGAGCCGTTGGGATCGGCTCCGCCACTCGAGGGCACCCTGGTGATCCGCGCCGAGAACCTTGCACTGGAACGCGAGGCGGCCGGCGATGAAGGAGTCGTAATCAAAGGACGGGTCGCCGCCCATGCCTTCCGCGGCGAAACCTGGCACTTGCGCCTCGGCGTCGAGGGCGGACGGCAACTGCTGCTCAGCATTCCATCCGGAAAGTCGCTCGACCCGGCCGCCCTCCAGATCGGGCAGCGACTGACCGCCTACGCCGCGGCCCGGCACATCCACAGGCTCGACGGCGCCCCCGAAACGTGATCGCAACGACCGCAACGATGAATGCCGCCGGTCTGCGCCGCGACGCCGCGATCGAGCGCAGGTTCTTCCTGTCGCTCGCTTTGCCCTCGCTTGCTATCGTGGGGATCGGCGCAATCCTGCCGTTGTTCTGGATCGTGCAACAATCCCTGACGACGGCTCGGGGCGCCTTCACCGCGGGGAACTATACGGCGCTTCTGACGAATGGGCTCACGTGGCGATCCCTGCAGGTGACGCTGGAACTGTCCGGCGGGACCCTGCTTTGCTGTCTTCTGCTCGGCATTCCGCTTGCCTTTCTGCTGGCGAGCACGTCGCCGAGGATCGCCAGCCGGTTGATGGTGCTGGTCCTGCTGCCGCTGTGGACCTCGATCCTGGTCCGCACCTATGGCTGGCTGGTGCTGCTGCGGCGCGACGGACTGATCAATGATCTCCTGGTCGGCAGCGGGCTGATCTCCGAGCCCGTGCCACTGGTCTACAACTTCATCGGCACCTTGATCGGTATGGTGCACTACATGCTGCCGATCTTCGTGCTGCCCACCTATGCGGCGATGCGCGACATCGACGGCAATCTGGTCCGCGCCGCCGCCAGCATGGGCGCCAGCCTCTGGAATTGCTTCCGGACGGTGATCCTGCCGCTGTCCTTCGGCGGCATCGTTTCGGGCTCCGTCATCGTCTTCGTCTATACGCTGGGCTTCTTCATCACGCCGGCGATCCTCGGCGGCGGCCGGATCAGCCCGATCGCGATCCGAATCGACCGCACGCTCTCGACCCTGCAGGATTGGGGCGGCGCGGCGGCGCTCGGCATCCTGCTGCTGCTCATCGTCGCAGTCCTCGGCGTGACGGCGCTGGGAGCCGCCAGGTTAATCCGGTCGAAGCCGGCTGCGGACTGAACCATGCTGGACGTCTATCACGAAAGCAGTCTTGCCCGTGCCTTGCTCTGGTCGTTCGGCGCGCTTGTGCTGGCTTTCCTCATCCTGCCGACGTTGATCGTGGTGCCGATCTCGTTCTCGGGCTCCGACATGCTGGAATTCCCGCCGCGCAGTTTTTCGCTGCGCTGGTATGCGAGCTTCTTCGGTTCGGCCGACTGGATGGCCGCCCTGCGCACGAGCCTGATCCTCGCCGGGCTGACCGCGGCCGTGTCCGTGCCTGCCGCATTCCTTGCCTGCATCGCAATGGACCGGCTAGGCGGGCGGCTCGCCCGCGCAATCTATGCTTTCGCGGTGATCCCCTCAGTCATTCCCGGCATTCTGCTGGCGATCGGCCTGTTCTTCGTCCTGGCGAAGCTCCGGCTGCTCGGAACGCTCGGCGGCGTCCTCCTCGGCCATGTCGTCCTAGCCATGCCGGTTGCCGTCATCGTGCTCTATCCCGCCGTGCGCCGGTTCGACTGGGTGCAGCTTCAGGCCGCGCGCAGCCTAGGTGCCGGCTGGGGCGGCGCGATCGTCGGCATCATGCTGCCGCAGATGGTCCTTTCGTTGGTTTCGGCGGCGCTCATGGCGTTCCTGAGCTCGCTCGATGAAGCCGTCATATCGATCTTCGTATCGAGCGGCGCCAACACCACGCTGCCGAAGCTGATGTTCATTTCGCTGCGCGACCAGATCGACCCGACCATTGCCGCGATCTCGACGCTCTGGACCGGCCTCGTCGTTGCCGTCGTCCTCGTCTTCGCCGCGCGCCAGAAGCCCTAGACCCGACAGGAATGCCCGTATGACCATGAACAGCTCCGCCCCCGCGACCATCCCAATAGTCGAGCTGGCCCTCATCACCGGCTCGGCGAGTTGGGGGCTGGCCTTTCCGGAGGACGTGTCGATGGCCGGCGTCGAGGTCCTGGCCCGCGACATGGCGTTCGAGACGCCCTATGGGCGGACGGAGAACTGGAAGCTCCTGGAATTCGACGGCGCGATCACAAGCGACAGGCAGCCACGCCGGACGCTCTGCATGTATTCGCATGGCAACCCGCGGGACGAAGTCGATCATGCTTGCCATCGTCGTGCTTTCTGGGTGCTGCGACAGGCCGGGGTCAAGCGGGTGATCACCTGCTCGACGGTCGGCGCGGTCAACAGGGCGATCCGCGGCGGCGACCTGGTCATCGCGGCCGACATTATCGAGCCAACCCAGACGCCATATTCCCTTTTGCCGGGACGCCAGAAGTTCGACGCCAGCGGCAAGCAGATCGTCTGCACCAACTGCGCCACGATCCTGGCCGAGACGTCCAGCCGGCTTTGGCCATTGGAGGGGCGCGTCCACGGTATCGAACAAGGGCTGGTCGCCGGCCATGCCTATGGTCCGCGCCTGACCACACCGGCCGAGGCCATGATGTTCCGCACGCTCGGCGCCGATATAATCAACCACTCGATCGCCCCGGAGGCGACCCTGTCGCGCGAGATTGGCGCCTGCTTCATACCTTGCGCCTTTGTGACCGCGACGATGAACGACTACCTCGGTCGAGACCGCGGCACGCTCCTGCAGGCCGGCGTGCTTGAGCGTCTCTCGCAAATCACATCGACGATCGCTCTGACGACCGCAGCCACGCTTCCGGTCGGAGAACCCTGCACCTGTCACGCTCTCCTGACAGCACAGCCGCCGGAACGTTATGAGCGGTACTAACAGGCGGGCTTCATTCTGTAGCTCGACCTGGCGGCATTTTAAGGCCTTCCCCGCGGTCACCAGCGCGTCTGCTATTGGGCAGCAGGCCAGATCACCTCAACGACCGATCTGAGGCGCAAAGCGGCCGTTCATAGGAGAAGGCCCCTCGGCTATTCGGCATGAGGATCAATTTCCCCGACGATCTCCGAGACCTCGCCGTCATATTCGTCTGCGGGCACAACAGTAAGCGTGCCGTCGCCGGCGCGGAAGATGACGATGCTGACCATGAGGCTGGTGGCGAGGCTGAAAGCGAAGGCGTTTGCTTCTGCGAGGGACATCGATTCCGGCTCCTGTTTTGAAGCGGGGATCCAATCCCCGCGTGACAGGCGCCCGATGTGTCCGGCCGGGGCCGCAATCACCGTGAAGGCGAAGCCGAGGCGGCGGCACGCTTCGCGTAGTCCGACCCTTCATGGGTTGATGGCATCAGGCCTGCGCGGCCGGACCAAGGAATTGCGCCCATGAACGCGGTGATGGTTCACACGTCCAGTTTGGGAGCCGTGGACATGGAGATTGTGGCTCGCCGGCGCGCGCTCGTCGCCGCCATAACGAGCACGCGCCAGGGCCGGACTAAAGTGTCGGACGAGTTGTCGACCGGCATGCCGGTGTCTCGCGCGCCGATCGAAGGCACCCCTCATCTGGTGCAGAATTTCATGACCGGGATGCCAAGCTTCCGCGCCTTGTCGGCAAGGTTGTCCTGAATGCCTGTGCCTGGGAAATGGATGACGCCAATAGGCAGCGTGTCGAGCATGGCATCGTTGCGTTTGAAGGGAGCGGCTTTGGCGTGCCTGGCCCAGTCGGGTTTGAAGGCGATCTGTGGAACCTTGCGGTTGTGAGCCCATTTGGCCGCGATCAACTCCGCACCCCTGGGTGATCCGCCGTGGAGCAAGACCATGTCCGGATGCTTGGCATGGACTTGGTCCAGCTTGGCCCAGATCAGTCCATGGTCGTTGAAGTCGAACCCTCCGGTAAAAGCGACCTTCGGCCCGGGTGGCAGCAACAACTGGCTGTCGGCATGCTTCTTCGCAGCGAGGAAATCACGGCTGTCGATCATCGCGGCCGTCAGATTGCTGTGATTGACCTTGGAGCCCGCGCGCGGTCGCCAGATCGAGTGGGTATGGCGTTCGAAGTGCTCGGCGGCTTGGTCGCGCATCAACTCGAAGGCGTTACGGCGTTCAAGCAGCGTCTGTCCCTGGGCGGTGAGCCGTTCAAGTTCGACCGACTTGACCTCCGATCCGTCCTGCTCGCGCTGGAGGCGCTGCTGGGACAATTCGTTATCATCGAGTTCGCGCTCAATCCGATTGGTTGCGCGGTGGAACAGGTTGACCGTTCCCCAGAGCAGGTCCTCGAGGTCGGGTTCAAGGCGCGTATCGGAGAGCGCCGCCACGAGGGCATCGAACATGTCGGCTACGCTGCCTGCGACAACATTGGGCTCGGGAAGCGGGCGGGGATCGGGTTCGTCCTCGAACGGACGGTATCCATAAAGCTGAAGTTCCTGGAGGGCGTGATCAGTCGGGGATGACGCGTGCGGTGGTTCGTGGTCGGCGTGATGATGGTCGCCCATGGCAGCTTTCCTTGTGCTGGCTCGGCCGCGCCCATCGCGGCCTTCATAGCGACGAGAGCGACGGGCGGCCCGGTCTTGCACCCGCGGTTTCAGCCAAGGGCCGGAACGTCAGTGAAGGATGGCGAAGCCCGGCTGTTTTGTCTCGCGATGGAAAGGCCCGCAGGGCCGCCGGAAAATAGCCGGGCGCAGCCATTGCCAGCCCGGGCGAGCGGCGCACAGATCGCCCTCTGGAAGGCCGTGGGCCGACCTCCCGCAAGGGAGCCGAACGCGGCGACGCCAATCGATAGGACGATGCCAGAGCTCGCTTCCTTTCCGGTCAGTTCGGCTGTGCCAGAAAGCGGGCGACATCCTGCGGCGCGATCTGAGCCCGCAGGATCGTCCTGAGAGCATTGGGGCCTAGTAGACGCAGATCCTCATTGAAGTCGCCGAGTTGCGGCGTCAGAACGATCGCTTCGATGCCGGCGGTATTGGCGCGTTCGTTGAGAGTCGCCACCGCCCCACCTCCCGCCCGATCATTGTCACGGGCAATGTAGAGACGCCGCAGGGTTTCAGGAAAGTGGATGGCTGCCAGATGCGCTGCCGACAGGGCTCCGATCATCGGCAAGGCCGGCAGTGCTACGCGTTGCGAAAGCATGGTCTCGATGCCTTCTCCGGCTGCCAACACGTCGCCGCAGACGCCGAAGCGGACCGCGTGCCCAAGCAGGTCGCCGATGGCTCGCCTTGGTGTATCGATCGGAGCGCGGCCGAGATGGGCCTCGCTGAAACCGGCCGGATCGAGCCAAGTGCGATGCACGCCGGTGAGTTTGCCATTGAGGTCTGTGACGGCCGCGATCATCGCGGGCCAGGTCTCGGTCGGCGCTTCCTCGTCAGGGCGGTAATAACAACGCGGATGAAAGCGAAGGCTTGCGGTTTCGTGCAAGGCTGTAATTCCGCGTGCGCGCAAGTACGCCTCCACGAGCGTCCGCGAGATCGATCGCGACATGGAAAACAGCCGCCTCGCCGCTTCGGTGGAACCAGCAGGCGCAGGAGCCGCTCGCATTCCACGTTCGGTTGGATCGGAAATTGGCTGAGGCATAGACAAAAAACTGCGAGCTTCGTCGACGACGTCCTTGAAGTCGAGCAGGCCAAGCGATTCGCGGATGACGTCAAGCAGGTCGCCATGCTCGCCGGTCGCCGCATCGGTCCACTTGCCGGGCGGTCCCTTCGTGGAATGGCTGAGCCGGACGAACATCGACCGGCCCGGTGCGTTGCGGACATCGCCAACCTGCCAATAGTTACCACAGCGGCGTCCGGCGGAGAGGTATCGCCGGCACACCGCCTCGGCGTGTTCGCCAAGACGATGAGCGAGCTCAGTGGCTTCCCGGGGCATCATGCCGCCTCTCGCTCTCTCACGCGTTCGACGGGGAAGCGGCCGAGCACACGTTCGAGGACGGCCATGCCAGCCGCATCGGTCGGCACGAACATCCTGAGTTTCCAGGAGATGATCTCGTGGAAGAGACCATAGGCGATGAGGCGTTCGCGCATCGTGTCGGTGAAGCCCAACAATTCGATACGCCAGGCGCCCATGACTCGGACCCGGCGAAGCTGCAGACCCTCGGCAAGATCGAGGACGATCCGCCCGTCGATCAGCGCCGAGAAGGCCTGCTCGGGAGTGAGCGCCGCAACGCCAGTCGTCGTGGCATTGGCGGCCCAGACAGGCGAAACGCGGCGGCCGATGATGCGCTCGCCTTCGTCCGTCTGGAGCCGATAAACGCGCGTCGACTCGTTGGGCAAACGCCGCCAGATCGGCAGCAGCAGGCCGGTGACCATATGCAGGACGGAATCCGTGAACTCCGGCACCTGAGCCATTTCCGCGGTCCATGCCGTCGAAAACGCTTCGCGGTTGGCCTCAATCCAGCGGGTTTCGGCCATGGCCTTGAGCGGCATGTTCTGGCTTTCCATCGGCCGGACCAACCGGATCCGGCGCTCTACCTCGCCATCGTCGAGCATGATGCTGGAGGTCGGGATCTGCACCGCGGCGCGGCCTGACTTCTCGTTGATGAGCAGCTTGGCGCGCGGATCAACGAGTTGGTCGAGCGCCGCGTCGAGCGTGACCGGACGATTGCGCTTGCGTTCGGCAATGGTCAGCAGTCGCGTTTCTGCCCCCGTGCGCGGGTGGGTGTAGATGACTTCCCGGTTGGTAACGACGAAGCTCTCGGCGCGCAGCGTCTCAAGCCCCGCGTCGTAGATGCCGGACGCGATGGCGCCCTCGACCCGCGCCGCAAGCAACTGCTCGAAGGCGCCGAAAAGGACACCTTGCAACTCGATGGTGAGCGCCAGGAGCCGGTTGAGGAACGTCGTAATCGGCGGCAAGTCGTCCTTGATGCCGTTGGCATCCATGAGTTTGAGGCCGGTGGCCGCCTCGAAGCGCTCGAGCGAGCAGCCCTCGACCTTGCCGCGCGCGATCAGCAGATAGAGCTGACGCAACGCGTCGCGGGCATAGTGGCTCTCCAGATTGTCCTCGGGCCGGAACAGCCCCTGACCGCCGGTCTGGCGCTGGCCACGCGTGATGGCGCCCAGCGTATCGAGACGTCGGGCGATCGTCGAAAGGAAGCGCTTCTCCGCTTTCACATTGGTCGAGATCGGCCGAAACAGAGGCGGCTGCGCCTGATTGGTGCGATGCGTCCGGCCCAGGCCCTGGATCGCCGTATCGGCCTTCCAACCGACATCGAGCAGGTAGTGCACGCGCAGCCGCGTATTCCTGGCCGCAAGTTCGGCATGATAGCTGCGACCAGTGCCACCGGCGTCGCTGAAGACCAGAATACGTTTCTGATCGTCCATGAAGGCAGCGGCCTCGGAGAGATTTGCAGAACCGGAGCGGTTCTCAACGACCAGGCGCTCTGCCTTGCGTACGATGCGGCGGGAGCGGCCGGTGACCTCGGCCACGACATCCGAGCCGAAGTGCTGGACGATCTGATCGAGTGCGCCGGGCACCGGCGGCAGGCTAGCGAGCCGGGCAATCAGCTCGTCGCGCCTTGCGACAGCCTCGCGGCTCTCGACCGGCTGCCCATCGCGGTAGACCGGGCGAGATGCCATATTGCCTTCGCTGTCGGTGAAGGGCTCGTAGAGCTGCACCGGGAAGGAATGGGCGAGATAGTCCAGGACGTATTCTCTGGGCGTGATGTCGACGCGAACGTCGTTCCATTCTTCGGTCGGCAGTTCGGCCAGGCGCCGTTCCATCAGCGCCTCACCGGTCGAGACAATCTGAACGACCGCAGCATGGCCGTCGTCGAGGTCGCGGGTGATCGACCGGATCAGGGTCGGTGTCTTCATCGACGTCAGAAGATGTCCGAAGAAGCGCTGCTCGGCGGACTCGAAGGCACTGCGAGCCGCCGACCTGGCCTGAGCGTTAAGCGTGCCGGTACTGCCGGTGATGTTTGCCGCAAGCATCGCCGCATCGAGATTGTTATGAATGACGGCGAAGGCGCCGGCGTAGGCGTCGTAGATGCGAACCTGTTCGGGGGTGAGTTCATGCTCGAGCAGCTCGTATTCGACACCGTCGAAGGACAGCGAGCGCGCGGTATAGAGGCCGAGGGCGCGGAGATCGCGGGCCAGCACTTCCATGGCAGCCACGCCGCCGGCCTCGATGGCCTCGACGAATTCGGCGCGGGTCGAGAATAGAAACTGCTCGCCACCCCACAGGCCGAGCCGCTGGGCATAGGCCAGATTGTGGACAGTGGTGGCCCCGGTCGCCGAGACATAAGTGATGCGGGCATTTGGCAGCGCGTGCTGGAGCCGGAGCCCGGCTCGGCCCTGCTGAGAGGCGGCGACATCGCCGCGTTCGCTCTTGGCACCGGCGGCGTTCTGCATCGCGTGCGCTTCATCGAAGATGATGGCTCCATCGAAATCGGAACCCAACCATTCGACGATCTGCCTGACCCGCGAAATCTTTTCGCCACGCTCGTCGGAGCGCAGCGTGGCATAGGTGGTGAATAGGATGCCGTCATGCAGCGTGACCGGCTTGCCTTGCGGGAAGCGAGACAGGGGGGTGATCAGCAGGCGTTCCATACCGAGAGCCGACCAATCGCGCTGCGCGTCCTCGATCAGCTTGTCGGACTTCGAAATCCACACCGCCTTGCGGCGGCCGCGCATCCAGTTGTCGAGAATGATTGCTGCAGATTCCCGGCCCTTGCCGACGCCGGTGCCGTCGCCCACCATAAAGCCCTGCCGAAAACGGACAGCGTTGGCCGCATCGTCGCGGGCGGCGGTGACGACATCGAAAGTCTTGTCGACTGCCCAGGCGCCGGCGAGATATTCGGCATGCGCCTCGCCAGCATAAATGACGGTCTCGAGCTGCGCGTCGGAGAGCAGATCGAGGATGTTGCGCGGCAGGCGTGGCCGATAGGTGGGCTTGGGCGGCGAAACGCTTGCCATCGCCGCCGACTGCACGAGTTGGGTCGGATGTGCCTGTGCGCCGGGAATACGGATCACCTGGAGCTCGTATTCCTCATAGATCGCATCACTGATGGCGCCACTTTCGGTCACGTGCCGATCGACGGTCTCATAGGTAAGATCGACGCCTTCGGGACAGGCGAGCGGCGCCGCGATCGCGACCTTGGAAGAACAGGCGGTGTAACCGCGAACGGTTCGCGGTGCGGACGAGGCCGACACTCTGGTCGTTGCGGTCGACAGTGTCACCGGCATGCGCGCGGGAACGTACTCGCAGATCCACGCCATGAGGGTTGCGGCATCAGACGCTATGCCCGGTGCCGGTGGGAAAAGCGTGGGATTGTCTGCCGGCATCTTGTCGATGACGGTCAGGCGCGTATCGATGGTCGTGCCGTGCCTTGCATAGAGGGAGCCGTCGACCGCGGCCGAGAACACCACCCGACCACGCTCCTGTAGGCGCACGAACGCCGACGTCCAGGCGGGGTTGTCGGGCGCGAAGCTGGCCCCGGTGATGGTCACCAGCCGACCCCCGGGCGCGAGACGCGCCAGCGCCGAGGCGACATGGCGTAATGCGGCATCGGCCATGCGGCCCTCGACATGGGCCATGACCGAGAATGGCGGGTTCATCAGGACGACGCTGGGAACGACGGCCGCATCGAGATGATCATCGATCTGGGCGGCGTCGAAGCGGGTGACCGGAACGGCCGGAAAGAGGGAAGAGAGAAGGCCGGCGCGTAGCCCGGCTAGTTCATTGAGGATGAGCGTGCCACCAGCGATCTCGGCCAGGATAGCGAGCAGCCCCGTCCCGGCCGAAGGCTCGAGAACGCGGTCGGCCGGAGTGATGGCGGCGGCCGTTGCCGCAACCAGGCCGAGCGGGACCGGTGTCGAGAACTGCTGGAAGGTCTGTGCTTCTTCGGAGCGGCGGGTGTGCGTCGGCATGAGGCTGGCGATCTTCGACAGGGCAAAGAGCCGTGAAGCCGGGGACGCCGCTTTGCGGAACAGCGCCTTTCCGTATTTGCGGAGGAACAGCACCGTCGCGGCCTCGCAGGCTTCGTAGGCCGTCTTCCAGTCCCAGGACCCTGTGGCATCGGACGACCCGAAGGCAGCCTCCATCGCCGCGCGCAGCCTGGCGGCGTCGACGCGCTGACCGCGTTCGAGATGTGGAAGAAGGAGGCTAGCCGTCGCGACGACGGCGGTTTCGGAGACAAGTGGGATGGCCACCGGAGCCGGAGCTGCTGCGGATGATAGTGTCATGTTCATGGATCGAACCTCGGAGAGCGGAACGGGAGCGAGCCAGGCGGCGCTCTCTCTAAACCGTGCCGGCTCAAATCCGTCCGGGCTCACCTCTCCCTCTCAGGGGCCGCAGGGAAGCCAACACCAAGCAAGCGCCCTGACATGCGGTGGGCCGCTTGCTGATGTCCGGCGGTCGCGATCAGTCCCGCCTGTCGGGCCCCTCTTTCGGCAGGAAGCCGGCAGGGTCGTCAGGATCAGGCGGCAGATAGGCGTCGAAGGGATTGCCATCGGCCAGATGGCGAATGGCGTGAACGTATAGTCGGCGCCGTCGCGGCCGACGGCACAGAGCACGTAGCGCGGCTGCCCTGTCTCGGCATCGGCACATTCCATGAGCGCGAGATTGGCGTCGCTGGCGGCGCGGAGAAGCGTCGGGCGTAGTCGGGGATGCTCATATCTCCTTAGGCGCATCGGGGTCGCGTAAGGCGGCCACCCGGCCTTCGATGAAATCGGCGCACACCTCGTCGGCGGTCACCTCCTCCAATCGGGCCCTGTCGTGGCGGGTCTTGGCGAGCCACAGTTCGGCGGCCTCGCGGCTTGCGGCGAGATGCAGCAGTTCGAGGTTGTCGCCGATCGGAAGCAGCACCCGGATCATGCCAATGGCGGGCCGCTGGACGATCTCGTAGCGCAACTCGTTATCGAGGAGGTGCTGCCGCAGCACGGTAACGAGGACCACGTTGCCCGTAGCGAAATTGCCCTCGTCGAGGATGATGGCGGCTTGAGTGCGATGGGTCGGCCGCTCTCGCGGCGGTTCCCTTCTGACCAGGCGGCCGACCCCGTTGCGCTGCTCCCAGGCCGCAAGTTTCTTGGCGAAGCGGGCCGGCGGTCGGGGCATTCCGTCCGAATAGCGGATCAGGGACCCGAGCGGGGCGGTATCATAGACGATGTGAGCGGACATAGAATCTCCTGAAGATGACAAAGGCCCGGCAGGGCGCCGGGCCAAGGGATGAAGAAACCGAGCGAGCGGAGCTGCTCCGGGATTTCGCTGCTATTCGGCGGCTACTGCCGGCGCGGGCTCTTCCTCGGACGTGTCCGAGTTGTCCTCGTCGTCGCCGTCGAGGAATGCTGGCAGCGCCGCGTCGGTCCCGGTGGCTGCATCGGCGGCCTGATCATCGCCGATCAGGCGCAGCGGCTCCGGCAGCCAGCCGGCATCGGTCAGCAGGCGTTCTGCCTCCTTCGCCATCTCGTCCTTCTTCAGGTGATCGATGAGCTGAGCCGCCTGCTCGCCGCGGGCCTCGCGGACAGCCTCGAGGATGCGAGCCTTGGTGACACGGCCGAGGTAGTTCGCGACGGTCGGCTGCCAGCCTGCGTCCACCATATCGAGGCCGGTAGCGCGGGCCAGGCGGTCGGCTTCGCGCAACCGCTGGTCCAGGCCCTGCTGGCTGACGCCGGCGCCGTAGGGATTGATACGCTCATGGAGAGCATTGATCCCGTAGCTGACGCAATGCGCCAGCAGCGCCAGCCGGCTGGCTTCGTCGAGCCCGTCGAGCCAGATCCACAGCGCCGTGTCGTCCCCGAGCGGGATGTCGTCCCTCCACGCCCGCTCGCGCTCCGAGATCGCCTTTGCGGAAGGAGAGTGCTTGAGGTCGGCATCCTGGGCGGACAGGCAGACGTGCCGGACCGAGGCTTCCAAACAGCCGATCGAGGATCGGTGGCCGAAGCTGTCGAGAACGAGCCGGTGCAGCAGCGCTGTCATCGCGACGTGCGGGTTCTCGGCAACGGCGTTGCAGAGCGCGAGCGTCCGATGTGCGGTGAGATCGATCACCAGGCGCTCGGGCAGCGGCTTGATGGCGTCGCCGTCATCCTCCTCGGGCTCGGAGGCCGGCGTGCCGATGGTGATGGTGACGCGGCGAACCGAGGGATCTTCCCCGCCATCCTCGCCCTCGGTCGCACCGTCACGATCGGCGTCGCCGTCGACCGTCTTCGACGTTTCGTCCTCGGGGCGCATATAGCCGCGATCGACGACGAGGTCACCGTCGCGGTCGATGCTGATGAAGACGCCGGCGCGGCCGACCTCGCAAGCATCGTAGTTCATCGGCCTGCTATCGAAGGCCTCAAGCGCGGACTCGATCTCGCCGAGGCGCTGGTCGACCTCGTCGGGAAGTTCGTCGGCTTCGCCATGCTCGGCTTCGAGACGATCGTATTCCGCCAGCAGGGCTTCGCGTTCCGCCCACTCCTCGGCTGTGAGATCGGCGGGCGTGCCGGCGAGTGCCCGCAGGCCGTGAGTATGGCCATAGGGCAGATCGACGTCCACGACGACCCACTTCCAACCCTCCGCCGCAATCTCTGCGGCGACCGACTTGAGCTTGTCAGCTACCAGCCGGTCGAGCAGCGCGGGGTCCTGCAACCAGCCGCCATTGTCGGCTTCGAACAAATCGCGAAGCACGATGCCGCCGGCAGCGACGAAGGCGTCGACGCCGACGAACAAGGCCCGGCGATCGCTGGCCCGAACCGTGGTCTCGGTCAGCATGCGCCGGATCTGCTGCGGTTCCTTCGACCACGAATGCTCGAGCGCCTCCCAGATCTGCTCCTGACGCGAGTGATCGTCGCTCACGGTGAACGCCATCAGTTGCTCGAGCGTAATGCCTTCCTGCTCGTAGGTAGCAAGCAGCTTCGGCGAGACCTTGGCGAGCCTTAGGCGCTGCTGCACGAAGGTCGCGGACACGAAGAAGCGCGCCGCGATCTCCTCGTGGCTTGCGCCCTGATCGTGAAGGGTCTGGAAGGCGCGGAACATGTCGAGAGGGTGGAGATCCTCGCGCTGGAAATTCTCGGCCAGGGAATCCTCCTCGATCGGCACTGCGCTGTTAGCGTCGGTGATCACGCAGGGGACCGGCTCGGTCTTGGCCATGCGCTTCTGCCTGACCAGGAGTTCGAGGGCGCGATAGCGGCGTCCGCCGGCAGGCACTTCGAATATGCCGGTTTCGTTGCCCTCGGCGTCCAGCACCGGCCGGACGTTGAGGCTCTGCAGTAGGCCGCGCCGTGCTATCGAGCCCGCAAGGTCCTCGATCGTCTCGCCGCGCTTGATGCGCCGGACATTGGACTGGCTCAGCACCAACTTGTTGAAGGGAATGTCGCGCGAGGCGTTGAGGGTGATCTTCTGCTTGGCGCTAGCCATGGGAATTGTCTCCGCGACGGGCGGCCGAGACTCTCTCGACCTCCAAACCCGTCATGAAAACCGGCACCGCCCTCTCACTCTGAGGACGGCGCCGCATGCAAGAGCCAGGGAGAAACGGGGCCGCAAACTACTTTGTGCATCCCGTCCACGACTGTGCGATTTTCAGGCGGGAGGCAGGCCCGCAGCGGTCCGGCCGGACCGTGAAGCGGAAGCGAGGACGCGCTCCGCCGCGCGGATGCTTCCCGTCTGCCGGGCAGCCTCCGCCCAGACCGAGAGCGGCAGTTCGGTGGCAAACAGGGGTAGTGTCTCAGTTTGAAATTTGACGGCTAGGCGGAAGCGGCTATCGCGTTTGCTCCCATAGGCGGAAGCGCCTATGCTTAGCGGAAAGCATGGGAGCTTCAATGGCCTACACTGTCATCTGGTATGATAGACGGGGCGTCATCGACAAGGTGACCTATGACGCTGAGAAGACGGCCAAAAACCATGCAATCTCGATGTTCCAGACCCGAAGGGGCGACGATGGCGTCGTCTGCGTTGAAGTTCGCAAAGACAACGGCGCTGTCGTCTTTAGCCATACGGAGAACTAGAGAATGCCGACCGGACCTGGTGACACATAGACCCGGACCGCTCTGGACAGCGACAGCAAGCTTTTCATTTCGTGGCTGGTCGGCGGTCGTGATGGCGAATATGCGCTCGCCTTCATGGACGAAGTCCGGCGGCCGGCGTGTCCAAGACGCTCTGGTCGATGGAAGACCTTTGCGAGAAGATGGATGCCGCTGCCTCAAACCGGGAAGCGCGGCCCTTACAAAGCGTGGGAACTAACGACTGGGAAAGACGCCTCGGTTTTGCATTGCCCTAGTAAATTTCGCCCAAGTCTGGAACATTTCTGGCGCATGCCCGTTGCGCGCGATGGTGGATTGGGATGTTGCCCTGGCGCAGGCGAGGCGCGCTCAAGAGAAAAAGCGAAAGCTTCTTGAGGAGACTGCGAACGTCATGGCCGAAAGCCGGCGGCTTATCGAGCAGTCGCTCGACCTTTTGAAGCGAGCGGACCTGAAAGCGATACTCAGTCCTTCACCGGACCCGGAAACTTAGCGCCGGTCCCTTTAAGGGCACGATGCACCCGTCTAGGCCCTCACGCAATTGCTGCAACAATGCTTCGTCCTTTTCGATGGAAAGCCCGAGCCGGCGACGACCTTCAATGAGCCTATCCTGGATGGATATGGCGGTCTCATAGTGGCTGGCGATTTGGATATAGCGATCGTTGATGGAAGCCATGGCTTTCCTCCCGTTGGGGCGAAAGCATGATGTTCTCTTCCAAACGTCCGATTGCCTGAATTGGAACGGGCGACCAAATGACCCTATACCCTGTCCGGGAGGATGGCTATTTTTTCTGTAGCCTCCTCCGTTCGAATGAACATGGCCAGGCGAGCTTTTCATTTCTCAATTTTCAAACTGAGACATTACCAGCGGATTGAAGAACTTGACCACCGGGACGTGGTCGGCGCCGGGAACGCGGCCGTTGGCGAGCAGCAATGCGTCGGTCAGAAGTATGATGCCGCCCTCCTGTCGATCTCGGGCTCATCGGCACCGGCCGCGCCCTCGTATCCGGGCAGGAAGGCAAGCAACCAATCGGCTGCCTTGCTGCCCTGCGAGGCAGCGCGAACGATGGCGCGGTTGTCCTCGCGCAGGACCTCGAGCCACGAGGCGATGTAGTCGGCGTGGCGCACCGTCGGGACGATGCCAAGCGAAGCGCAGCAGAACGCCGCGTTCATCTCGGCGACCAGTTCCTCGAAGGCATACTTCCTGGTGCCGAAGCCGCCGCCCAGATCGCGGCCGAGCCGCGAGGGATGCCCTGTGGCGTGCCCTAGTTCATGTAGCGCCGTGCGGTGCCAGTTGACTGGCTCGAAATACGCTGCCGGCGGAGGGACCTGCACAAAGTCTCGCGCCAGGTCGTAGAACGCTCGGTCGCCGCCAATGTGGAAGGCGATCCCGGTCGCCTTGATCAGTGCCTCGACCCGCGGCTCGATCTGGCAGGGCGGCGGCGGCGCCGCGATCGCGACGTCGCAGGGCAGGCCTTCGCACTGGGCGACGTTGAAGACCGTGTAGCGCTTGAGGAATGGGACGGCGGCGGCTTCGTCTCCAGTCTCCTCGGCGCGCCTCTTGTCGTTGCCAAGGACGAAACGATCTGCATAGACGATGGTGGTGCCGTGCTGGCCCTTCATTACGGCACCGCCGAGTGCCAGGGCTTGGCGGAAGGTAAGCCAGTGCTGTGTGGGAAAGCCATGCTCGATCACGGCGCCCCAGAGCAGCAACACGTTGATGCCGCTGTAGCGCCGTCCCGTGGCGGCGTTCCTCGGCATGGCTAGCGGCGCCTTCGCCGCCGCAGTTCCCCAAGGCTGGGCCCACGGCACGCGGCCGGCTTCCAGTTCGGCGACGATTTTGTCGGTAATATCGTTATAGAGACTCGCCCGGCTAGCGCCGGCTCGAGCTTTGTCGTGACGTCTGGACATCGCGGTTCTCCGCGACGGGCGCCGGAGGCCTCTCCTCCAGCCCTCAACCCGTCACGGCAAATGCGATCCGCACCCTCACTCTCGCCCAGCCGCAGGATTGCCGGCACCATGCGACCCCACACCGCCAAGTGGATCCCAGGACACAACTCTGCAGCACGTCAGGATTGACGCTCGGAGAGCGAAGACCAGCGAACTTCTGTCCCCAGATACGCAGTAAGGGAAACTGATTTCGCTTAGCCGCAGCATCGAAGCCGGAACTGACAGTCCGACGAGTGTGGTGAGCGACCCGAGACATAGGTGACGATTTGTACCGGACACATGGGTAACACTTTTGGCTTTTGGCCGGAGGTGTTGATGCCGTGGAGAGAGTGTTCGGTGATGGAGGAACGTCTACGTTTTGTCGCCCGCCTTCTGGATGGTGAAGGTATGAGCGAAGTGTGCCGGGAGTTCGGGATTTCCCGCAAGACCGGCTACAAGATCTTCGGCCGCTACAGGTAGGAAGGGCTCGAAGCCCTATGCGACCGCTCGCGTCGGCCGGTCCGCTACGCCAACCAGCTGCCCGACCAGATCGAGCGGCTGATCGTGGAGAGCAAGCGGGAGAAGCCGCATTGGGGTGCCAGGAAGATACGCGAGTTGCTCGTGCGCAAGCTGGTGGCGACGTCCGGATTCCTGCCAGGAGCACGGTGCATGCGGTGCTCGACCGCTACGGCCTTGTGAGCCAGGCCCGCAAGAGGAACCGGGCGAACAAGGCCGTAGGCACGCCGTTGTCGCAAGCCGTTGCGCCCAATGATCTGTGGTGTGCCGACTTCAAGGGCGAGTTCAAACTCGGCGACGGCCGCTACTGTTACCCCCTGACGGTCACCGACCAGGCCTCGCGTTATCTTTTGCTGTGCGAAGCGCTGGAATCGACGAAGGAAGCTCCGGTTATCGAGGCTTTCGTGCGGCTCTTCAGGGAACGCGGCCTGCCCGCCGCCATCAGAAGCGATAGCGGCGTGCCCTTCGCCAGCCCCAATGGCCTCTACAACCTTTCGAGGCTCTCCGTCTGGTGGCTACGGCTGGGGATCGGCCTCGAGCGCATCAAACCAGGCAACCCGCAACAGAACGGCCGCCATGAGCGCATGCATCTGACGCTGAAGAAAGAGGCCACACGCCCGCCCGGCATGAACGCCCTGCAGCAGCAGGCAAGGTTCAAGGACTTCATGAGCGAATTCAATGCCGAAAGGCCGCACGAAGGCATCGCCATGAAGGTGCCGGCCGAGCTCTACACGCCCTCTTCAAGGCCCTACGGCGGACTGCCCGAACTGTTCTATCCCTTTCGTGACAAGGACACCATGGTCACCGCCTGCGGCCGCATCTGCATGATGAGGAAGAAGATCAACGTCTCGACCGTGCTCGCCGGTCAGAGGCTCGGCATCAAGGAAGTCGACGACGGCATTTGGCTCGTCAGCTTCATGCATTATGATCTGGGATATATCGACCTGGAGCAGAGGACCTTGCAGACCATCGACAACCCGTTCGGCACGAGATTGTCACCCATGTCTTAGGTACATTCTGTTACCTATGTCTCCGGGTCGGACATGGTGAAAGGCGGTAGCGCTCTAGCGACTCGAACCCCCGACGGGCGAAACACGAACACTCTGCAGGGCCCGCAAACTATCCGATTTGTACGCTGCCGCGCGCTCTTGCCGCACATGTCAGTGAGGCGACTTCCGCAAGAGAAAACATCCTCTATTTAGAACGCATAACCTCGTTACTAACGATAGTGCTGGCTATGTGGTTTGCTAGACAGACAGAGCTGCGGTCCCGCTCGTCGGGATCGGTACTTGTCGGAGCGGACAAACCTTTTGGCTTTTACGCCACTGCGCCGTGTCCACATTGAGACCGTCGAGACAGCATTCATGAAGAGTGATACCCTCTCTTATCCTCCCCGAGGACTCTCGCGTGAGGAGGCCGCGAGATATGTCGGTGTCGGTTCAACGCTGTTTGACGAAATGGTTGCCGATGGTCGCATGCCGAGACCAAAACGCATCAACAGTCGAGCCATCTGGGATCGTGTAGCCCTCGACATCTGTTTCACTTCCCTGCCGGACAAAGACAACGGCCTCCAAGAGTTGTTGGAGCGAAGCAGGCGAGATGGGCAAAAAAAATGAGAAATACACGCCAATTGCATATACGCTGAAAGCGTAGTAAACCAGTGAGGAAAAGGCGCGACGTGAGCGAGAATGAAAAGCTTGCCCAAGATGTGAAAGCCTGGCGGGCTAGAGAAGGGTTCACTGCCGAAGCAGCGGCCAAAGCGTTGGGAATACCGAAGCGCACGTTTGAGGGCATCGAGCAAAGCAGAGGCTTCCCCTATCCGCTCCTCCTGCGCGTTGCGATGGAAAGCAATGCTCTTTCACTCAGGGCAGTGCAGGAGAAATTGTCGCGCAAGGATTAGCTGCCGCTGAAGTGCTGGAGGAGAGCTTAATGGCCAGACCCTTCAAGGACGCCCGCTACCCCGGCGTCTCTTCGCGCATCAAGAACGGCAAAACAGTTTATCGCTATCGGGCAAAGGGCATGCCCGAAATTCGACTTCCCGGTAATCCCGGTGATGCGGAGTTCGAAGCCGAATACCAGAAGGCGACGCAAGGTCTGGGGAACAGGGCTGCAGTTGTCGATCTGCCCGGTCGGTCGCTGCCAAGAACCTTCGGACATGCGGCGCGTCGGCTTGAGACCACAATGGAGTGGCTGGATTTTGACGAATCCACCCGGTTGAAGAACGTGAGATTGATCGAGCGCTTCCTCAATCTGAAGGTCGATCCCAAATACCCGCTGACTTGGCGCGATACTCCGGTGGAACACCTCGACGCAGATCGGCTTCGCACCATCATCGAAGGGATCTTCGGGACCAACCGCACTGTCGCCAAGCACATGCTGGTCGCCATTAAAAAACTGCTATGGGTCGCGATTGAGGTTGAGAAATGGATCAAGCCGCAAGACGATCCTTCACTATCCATCCGCGTACGCGTGCCCAAATCATCCAAAAACCCCGCGTGGCCGATCGCGGTCCGCGAGAAGTTCGAGGCACGTCATCCGATCGGCACGGCGGCTCGCACATGTTACGCGCTGGGCTTTTGGCTTGGAAACCGACGCGGAGATATTGCCGCCCTGGAATGGGAGGAGCTTGTCACCGAGGAGATCGAATTATTCGACGGCTCACTTGAGCTGATCGAAGCCTTTGATTTCCGCCAGAAGAAGAACCGCAACCGCCACGGCGGGCGAGAGATGTTCATCCCAGTCGTTGACAAGCTGGCAGCGGCACTCGAACCGCTCGACCGCTCACAAGGTGGCACGGTCTTGAAGAGCGGTTACAATCGGGCATTCTCGGAAAAGAGCCTGAGCGGCATGATGCAGCATTGGACGCGCCAGGCAGGAATTCCGGACGGCTACACACTTCACGGATTGCGCCGCACCTTCGGCACATACCTGGCGGAATGCAACGTTCAAGCGCGCGCCATCATGGAGGCAATGGGCCATTCCTCGATGACCGTAACGGACGACTATGTGCGTGAGGCAAACAAGAAGCGCATCGCGGTCGATATCGCTCGTGCGATCAATGATCGCGAGGCCAAACGCGACGCCATGAAGCAACGAGCGATACTGCGAGTCGTCAAATGATCAGATCGAATTGGAACAAACGCTGGCCGCCTTCGCATCCTCGGGCCCATAATGGGCCCAAAACGTTTTGGGCCGATGGCACTTTTCATCAATGAAATCAATGGTTTTGGTGGGCCCGGAGGGACTCGAACCCCCAACCAAGCGGTTATGAGCCGCCGGCTCTAACCATTGAGCTACAGGCCCCACGCGGGTTGGCTTAGTGTTTTTCCTTTCCTCGCACAAGGCTTTCGAAAGCGCTGGCGGCAAACGCCAAAATCAGCCCATATTCGCACCCTACAGCGGCGTGCGCCCATGCAGGCGTGAACAGGGTCCGGGTCCTTGCACAATACTGCCGGAAAACCAGGCTTTTTTCGTGCCGCGGCAATCGCCCGGCAAGGGATAGCGGATCGCAGATTTCGAGGAGTTTTCATGACCAGACACCTTTCGCCCCTGGCGCTCGCTGCCGCGATCGCCTTTCCGACGCTGGCAAGCGCCGCCGATTCGCCGCCCCCGCCGCGCATCGTGGTGTCCGGCGAAGGCGAAGCGACAACTACGCCGGACATGGCGATCCTGACACTGAGCGTCATGCGCGAGGCCAAGACCGCGCGCGCCGCGCTCGATGCCGACAACGATGCGATGGCGGCGGTGATCTCGGCCATGAAAGCGGCCGGTATCGCCGATCGCGACCTGCAGACCGCCGGCATCCAGATCAACCCGCGCTACAACTACACCAACAAGGCCGATGGCAGCCAGGAAGCCGAGCTTGTCGCCTATCAGGTGACGAACACGCTGTCGGTGCGCGTGCGCGACGTCGACAAGACCGGCGACATCCTCGACAAGGCTGTGTCGCTCGGCGTCAACCAGGGCGGCGGCATCGCCTTCACCAATGACGATCCAAAGGCCACCGTCACCGAGGCGCGCAAGAAGGCGGTAGCCGATGCGATGGCCAAGGCCAAAACGCTCGCCGAGGCGGCCGGCGTTAGCCTCGGCCGGGTGATCGAAATCACCGACCAGAATGTCGCGCCGGTGCCGATGCCGATGAGCGCCAAGTCGTTCGATGCCGCCCGCGCCGCCGTGCCGGTGCAGGCCGGCGAGAATTCCTACAATGTCCAGGTCACCGTCACGTTCGAGCTGAAATAATAGGCCCCGCCCCGATGGCGTGAACCGATGAGGCTCGAAAAACCCCGGTGGATCGATCCTCCGGGGTTTTTCGAGCCCGCGCTTCAAATTGGTGAAGAGGCTGCGCTATCGATGACCGACTTTCAGCCTCAGCGATAGATGATCGGGCAGCCGCGCTCGTTGGCGAACACCACCACGACGCGATCGCCGTACTGGCGGCCGGCCACCTTGACGGTGCGCCGGCTGACGTCAACGACGCGGGCGCGATACAGGCCCATCCGCTCGGCCTTGTCGAGCGCGCGGTCCGGCGAGCAACCGCGCCAGTCGCGGTCGCGGCGCCAGTCGCGGCGGTAGCCGTCGTCGTCGCCGGTGTAGACGCCGAAGCGCGGATCGTGGTTGTTGCCGAAGCCGAGATAGAGGCTGTCCGCGTGAGCCGGAATGGTTCCGAGCATGCCAAGCCCGACAAGGGCCGAAAGCGCTGCCGTCTTGATCGTGTTGAACATCGTCTTGTCTCTCCTTGTTGAGGGCTTTCGCCCAAATGAATCGATGGTTGGCTGAATCGATGGCTGGCGAACCAATGATCGGAGAATGCCTGTCCCTGTCTGAACTTTTTGCGAACCGGCCATTCATGTCCGGTTCATCTGGCAGGGAAAAGCAAATCCTGCCTTGTCCATCACGCTATACGCTTCAAATTTGGAGCCGAACCGCAAGCACGGCGCGACCAGTTCCGCTCAGGGCTCGTCATCAAAACGCGAACCCGTCAGGGTTCGTCGTCCAGCATAAAGTCAAAATAGTCGTCTGGTTCGGCCAGGTCGGTTTCCTTGGCCTTGACCCGGCCGCGGATTGAAATACCGGCCTCATGCACGGTCTCGGTATTACCCGAAACCAGCCAGTGCCACCAATAGAGATCGCTGCCTTCGGCAACGAGCCGGTAGGCGCAGGTCTTTGGCAACCAGGTGATGGTGCGCACATTTTTCGGCGTCAGCCCGACGCAGTCGGGCACACGCGCCAGCCGGTTGGCATAGTCCGAACAGCGGCATTTGTCGGCATCGAACAGCCGGCAGCCGACGCTCGTCCAGTAGATCTCGCCGGTATCCTCGTCCTCGAGCTTCGACAGGCAGCATTTGCCGCAGCCGTCGCACAGCGATTCCCACTCTGCCGGCGTCATCGCCTCGAGTGTCTTGGTTTTCCAGAACGGCGCATCCATGCCTGTGGATTTGGCCCCGCGGCGGCTTCGGGTCAAGCATTGCTGTGGCCGCGACCCAATATCAACATTAGAAAAACATGAAACTGCCTTCAAAACGCCGGCCAGACATCCTTGGCTGGCACCAATGCTTGCAAACGGAACCAATTGCGGATGATGAAAGTTTGGGCAGGGATGGGACCCCACAAGGAGAGACTGAGATGAAACGCCAACCACGGATTCTGGCGGGTACGGCAATCGGCCTGCTGATGGCATCCGCGCCGTTGGGCGCGTACCCGCTGCAGGGGAGTGCCGCGTTCGGCCCCTCGCACGGTGCGGCGGTGCCGATGATTCTGGCACAAGCATCGTGCGCCGAGGGCGAATCGGCGGAAGCCTGCGCCCAGAAGCAGGGGCAGCCCGGTAAGAAGAGGCAGGCCCAGCCTGCTGAGGGCGAGCAGCCGGCTCAGTCCGAGCAGAAGCCGCGCAGGAAGCAGCAGCAGAGTGAATCGGCTCCCGCCGAGCAGGCTACTCCCGACCAGCAGCAACCGCGCAAGAAGAGGCTTAATCAGCAGCAGCAAAGCGAGACGGCTCCGGCCGAGCAGGTCGCCCCGGATCAGCAGCAGCAACCGCGCAAAAAGAAGCTCAATCAGCAGCAGCAAAGCGAGACGGCTCCGGCCGAGCAGGTCGCCCCGGATCAGCAGCAGCAACCGCGCAAAAAGAAGCTCAATCAGCAGCAGCAAAGCGAGACGGCTCCGGCCGAGCAGACCGCCCCGGATCAGCAGCAGCAACTACGCAAGAAGAAACTCAATCAGCAGCAGCAAGGCGAGACGGCTCCGGCCGAGCAGGCTGCCCCCGATCAACAGCAGCAACTGCGCAAGAAGAAGCTCAATCAGCAGCAGGAAGCCGCGCCCGCGGAACAGCCGTCGGAACAGCCGGCAAATGACAACCAGCCCGGGAAGAAACGGAAGCCGGGCCAGCAACCTGCCGAGCAAGGCCAGGCCCCGGCCGAACAGGCCCCCGCGGGTCAGGGCTCTCGCAAGCTCAAGCCCTTGCCGGTTCCGGGGACCGAGCAGGCACCTGCCGGAACCGAGCAGGCGCCGGCCCAAGGCGAACAGCCTTCGAACCAGAATAAGAAGCAGGCTAAGAAACCGCTTACGGAGCAGCCCGCAACGGGGCAGCAGCAGCCTGCCACGGGCGAACAGCCGGCCAATAACAATCAGCCCGCGACTGGCGGCAACGCCGCGCAAGGCGAAGCGCCCGCCAACCCGAACGAGAGCCCCATCCTCGATAGCCAGAAGGATGTCTTGCGCAAACGCAAGGGCCGCCAGCCGGCCGGCCAGAACGAGAATGGCCAGGTCGAGCAGGGCGGCAACAAGGCCGGGCAGCAAGGCCAACAAGCCGAGAAGCAGGCTCCCGTCAATCAGGGCCCGCCACCCACCGACGACAAGACGGCGCAGCAGGCGATCCAGCCTGGAAAGATTGTTCCTGCCACCGAGGAAAAAGGCAAGCGCGTCGATCTCACGCCCCAGGAGGTTATCCGCGAGCGCCGCCGGCCGCAGGGCGCGGACGTGGTGAAGCAGCTCGGCGACCGCGTGATCCTCCAGTTCAACAACCAGACGTTCGTGGAAAGCAACGAGGCTCCTCGCATCACGCGCGGCGCTAGGGATGTCTACTACGAGGATCTTTCGGGCGGCCGAACCCGCGAAATCGTCGAGCGCGACAACGGCATCCAGATCGTCACCATCCGCAACCGAAATGGCGACGTCATCAGGCGATCGCGCATCACGCCGGATGGCCACGAATATGTGCTGAGCTATGTCGACGAGCGCTACTACAACGATGTCGACGAATGGCGCGATCCGGGCGACGACCTGCCGCCGATGCGGCTCGACATTCCGCGCCGGGACTACATCCTGGATTCAGAAGAGGTCGAGGATCCGAACGAGTACTACACCTTCCTGGAACAGCCGCCGGTAGAGAGGGTGCAGCGGCTCTACTCGATCGACGAGGTCAAGCGCTCGGCCCGGGTGCGCGACATCGCCCGCCGCATCGACCTCGACACGCTGAACTTCGACTTCGGCTCGGCGACGATCTCCGACACCGAGGTGCAGAAGCTCGATGGCGTCGCCAACGCGATGGAGAAGCTGCTCAAGAAGAACCCGGCGGAGACCTTCCTGATCGAGGGTCACACCGACGCCGTCGGCACGCCGGAGGCGAACCTCGCGCTGTCGGATCGCCGCGCCGAGGCGGTCGCCGAGGCGCTCACCAACGCGTTCGGCATCCCGGCGGAGAACCTCACCACGCAGGGCTACGGCGAGCAATATCTCAAGGTGAACACGGACGG
Organism: Mesorhizobium sp. B1-1-8; assembly: GCF_006442795.2. Lineage (NCBI taxonomy): Bacteria > Pseudomonadati > Pseudomonadota > Alphaproteobacteria > Hyphomicrobiales > Phyllobacteriaceae > Mesorhizobium > Mesorhizobium sp. B1-1-8. The sequence goes on along the minus strand of NZ_CP083956.1, from coordinate 2,160,713 downwards.
CCCGAATCGTCAGAATCGCCGCGTCGCCATCCGCCGCATCACCTCGCTGGTGGCGCCGGTGGCGAGCAACAGCGAGCAATGATCGACGTTTGATTTCAGAACCCTGAACCGTTTTCTGGAATCAACACGACAAGGCCAGGGCCCGCCCGGATCCGGACGGGCGCTGGCCTTGCCGGCTCAAGAAGAATTGTCCCCCCTGCCCCGGCGCGCTCATTGAATCGCCGCATTGCGGTCCCCAGATTCCGGACTGGGCGTTCCCTGCCCCGTCCCGACTCCAGCGGGACGCATTGAGCCCCGCCGGGTCCCCTCTCCGGCGGGGTTTTTTTGCCTTCAAACGAAGCGCCGCCGGCGGGATTCCCATCAGTAGATGTTCTTGATCTTTGTTTCCGTCCTGGCAAACACATCGTCAGGCACAAAAAAGTCGCCGGCCAGCGGCCCTGTCGCGCCGGGCGCATAGACGGAAAAGTCGCTGACACCCTCGGCGCGCAGCACTTCCTCGTCGATGTAGAAATTGCCCGTCGCCTGGCGCGACGGACGCATGAAGATCGCGTGCGCGGCATCGGCCATGATGTCGGGCGAGCGGCTCATCGCCGCCACTGTCGCGCCGCCCAGCAGATTGCGCACCGCGGCAGTGTCGATGGTCGAGATCGGCCACAGCGAATTGACCGCGATGCCGTCCCCGGCGAACTCGGCGCTCATGCCCAGCGTGCACATCGACATGCCGAACTTGGCCATGGTGTAGGCGAGATGTTTCATGAACCACTTGGCCTTCATGTCGAGCGGCGGCGCCAGATTCAGAATGTGAGGATTGTTAGCCAACTTCAGGTGCGGAATGCACATTTTGGAAACCAGGAAGGTACCGCGCGTGTTGATCTGGTGCATCAGGTCGTAGCGCTTCATGTCAGTCTCCAGCGTGCCGGTCAGCTGGATGGCGCTGGCATTGTTGACGCAGATGTCGATGCCGCCGAATTTTTCAACGGTTTTTGCCACCGCCTCGGCGATCTGCGCTTCCTCGCGGATATCGCACAGCACAGGCAACGCCCGGCCGCCGGCCTGCTCGATCTCTTCAGCCGCCGTATAGATCGTGCCCGGCAGCTTCGGATGCGGCTCGGCGGTCTTGGCCGCGATCGTCACATTGGCGCCGTCGCGCGCCGCCCGCAGGGCGATCGCCAGCCCGATGCCGCGCGATCCGCCGGAGATGAACAGCGTCTTTCCCTTCAGCGACATGTCTCGCCTCCCTCTGCAATGTGAGAGGCAACTTGCGCGGCGGACAGGCATGGCGCAAGGGCCGAGGCGTCAGACAGTGATTACGCAGCGTAGTGCCGGGGCAAGCCCGGCGATAAAGGTCAGACCAGCACCAGGCCCTGCCGCATCGCAATGGCAATGGCGTCTGTCCTGTTCGACGCGCCGAGCTTGATCAGGATCGCGGCGACATGGAACTTCGCCGTGTGCACGGAAATGTTGAGCCGCCGCGCAATCACTTTGTTGGGCGCGCCCTCGGCCAGCAGCGCCAGCACTTCAGCCTCGCGCGGCGACAACGCCGGACGCACCGCGGCATCGTCGTGTGCCTCGTCCTCGGCCGGCCCGCCATGGAAGTCATCAGACGGAGCTGTCGCCGACAGCCCTGTCCTGGTCATGCGATAACCGGATGCCGCCAACCGCGCGGCAGCGGCGATCAGCAGGCCATCGGCCGAGGCCGGCAGGACGGCAAGCACGTTGCCGACCAACCGGTCATGGCCAACGCGCCGGGACAACAGCACGCGTGGCGTGGCCGAGCCAACGGCCCGGCTCTCCAGCGCCGCCTCATCGACCACGGCCACATCCGGCGCCTGACCATTGCTGGTTCCAGCGATCACCGGCAGCAGATCGTCGCTCGCCGCAAGCGCGTCGGCCAGCTGCTCGGCGCGCACAGCATTGCCGAGCGCGATCAGCACCGTCAGCGGGTGGGTTGCAGCCTCGTTTTTGGCGATCGTCAGGGTTGCGCTGTCCGCCATCGGGTTTCTCAGCTCAGCGGCTTCTCGCCGATGGTGATCGAGACCTCGCGCTCAGCGCCGCCGCTCAAGATGCCGAGCGTCACTGCCGTGCCGGCGCTGTCAGGCCCGAGCTTGCGGATCAGCTCGCGCGGGCCGCGCACCGCTTCGCCGTTCCAGGCAATTATGATGTCGCCGACATGCAGGCCGGCGGCCTTGGCCGGGCCGTTGTCGTCGAGGCTCATCACCATCGCGCCGTGGGTGTCGCCGTTGCGGATCGGATGCAGCCCGGCCCCGAGATAGCCGCGCGCGACATGGCCTTTCTCGCGCAGCGTCGCCACCGCGCGCTCGATCGTCTCGTAGGGCATGACGAGAGCCCGCCGGCGGGGCCCGAACAAAAGCATTCCGATCAGGCCGCCCTTGGCGTCGAGCACCGGGCCGCCTTCGAAACGGCCGCCGGTGTTGATGGCGAGATTGATGCGCCGGTCTATTGTGCCGCCGCGCATCGAGCGCCAGGCGGGGCCGACCTCGCCGGCCGTGCCGAACACGGCAAGCGCTGCACCTTCGCTGTTGCCGACAGCGATCGCCAGATGGCCGGGTCGCACGGCGCCGGCCTGGGCAAGCTGCGGCAAGTCAGAGGCGGCGGAGGCTGGCTTCAAAAGCGCAACCCCCGTTGAAGGATCGCGGCCGACAAGCTCCGCCTTGACGGTTTCGCCCGAGGCAAGCGCCAATTCGATTTCCTCACCCGCTTCGACCGCCTCCTCGGCGGTGACAAAGAAGCCGTCGCGCCAGTGAAAGGCGCTTGCGGTGCGGTGGTGATGCGTGGCGAAGCTCGCCAGCGCCGGAGCGGCGGTGGCCGCGACATCGGCAATCGCGTCTGAAAATGCGCTGAGATTGAAGTTGCTCATGTCAATGGTCTCCTGGGTTTCGGTGACCCAGATATCGCGCCAAGGCACGCCCGCCGATACTCGCCTGACGGCTAGTCGGCTGCCCGACTGGCCATATGGTCAGGTCGCGGCAGCCGTGGCCGCTCCGCACATATAGTCATCATTCTGCAAGATCACACCGGAGCCCGCCAATGGCCTTCGCCGCCGAGAAACTGCAATCCGATGACGCCCTGCTCGACGCCTATTCGGCGACGGTGGCCGATGCTGTCGACCGCATCGGTCCGGCCGTCTGCCGCATCGAGCGCATCGGCGGTGCCGGCGGCCACGGCTCCGGCTTCGTCATCGCGCAGGACGGGCTGGTCGTCACCAACTTCCACGTCGTGGGCGATGCGCGCGCCGTGCGCGTCACCATGCCCGACGGCGCATCTCGCGAAGGCCGTGTGCTTGGCCGCGACCCCGATACCGACATCGCGCTGGTGCGCGCCGACGGCAGCTTTGCCGATGTGGCGCCGCTTGGCGATTCCAAGCGCCTGCGGCGCGGCCAGATCGCGATTGCGATCGGCAATCCGCTCGGCTTCGAATGGACCGTCACCGCCGGCGTTGTTTCCGCGCTCGGCCGCTCGATGCGCGCCTCGACCGGCCGGCTGATCGACGACGTCATCCAGACCGACGCGGCGCTCAACCCCGGCAATTCCGGCGGCCCGCTGGTGTCGTCGGCGGGCGAGGTGATCGGCGTCAACACCGCGATGATCCATGGCGCGCAAGGCATCGCCTTCGCGGTTGCCTCCAACACCGCCAACTTCGTTATTTCCGAGATCATCCGCTTCGGCCGGGTGCGCCGCGCCTTCATCGGCATCTCGGCCGACACGACAAATCTGCCGCGCCGCGCGGCGCTCCTGTCGCAGGTCACGACCAGCACGGCGGTGCGCCTGCGCAGCGTCGAGAGGGACAGTCCCGCGGCAAAGGCAGGCCTGAAGGAAGGCGATATCATCGCCGCCATCGACGGCCGGCCAGTCACCGGCGTCGACGATCTCGTGCGCTTGCTCGATGCCGACCGCATCGGCCGCGAGACGCTGTGCACCGTCGTTCGCCGCTCCGGCATCAGCCAGGTTGTGGTGACGCCTGTGGCGCGGGCGAGCTGAGTCCCTCAGTTCGTCTCCCGCCCTCGGCAAACTGCGCCTGAAATTCCGGGCTGAGCGGGATCGGCTTGATGACGTCGATCAGCACGCCGTTGGGATCGCGCGTGATGAAATGGCGCTGGCCGAACGGCTCGTCGCACAGCGCCCGCAGGATCGGAAGGCCGGCGGCGGTGATGCGCTGGTAGATCGCGTCGGGATCGCGCACCTCGAAATTGATCAGCAGGCCGGACGTTCGGCCCCGCCCCTGCTCGGGAATTGTTTCATGATCGCCATCGACGATGCCGAGATTGACGCGCCGGTCCTCTGCCGACTGCAGATGCACATACCAGTCGCTTTCGAATAGCGGCTTGAAGCGGAAATGCTCGACATAAAACGCCGCCGTGCCTGCAATGTCGTCCGTCATCAGCACCGGGTAGTAGCTCGTCGTCTTCATCTTTCCTTCTCCTGTCACACAACATACAGTCTGCATGTAAATGCACTAACATACAGGCTGCATGTATGCAACCGGAACCAAAACGCCGTTCCAATCGCGACCGCACCGAAGCAACGCGCGCCGACCTCATCCGGGCGGCGCGAAAACTGTTCACGGAAAAAACCTATGCCGAGACCGGCACGCCGGAGATCGCCGTCGCCGCGGGCGTGACGCGCGGCGCGCTTTACCATCACTTCGCCGACAAGCGTGCACTATTTGCAGCCGTGGTAGAACAGGAGGCGGCCTCGGTCGCAGCCGAGGTCGATCGCGCCTCGCCGCCTTCGCTTTCTGCCCGCGACGCGCTGGTTGCAGGCTCCGACGCCTATCTTTCAGCCATGCGCGTGCCAGGCCGCACCCGGCTTCTGCTGATCGACGGGCCGGCCGTGCTTGGCCGCGCCGGCATGGACGAGATCGACAGCCGCCATGCCAACCGCTCGCTGCGCGAAGGCCTTGTGGCGGCCATGCGCGCGCAATCGATGATAAGACTTCCGGTCGAAGCGTTAACCGCGCTGCTGGCCGCCGCCTTCGACCGCGCCGCCCTTGCCATCGAGGCCGGCGCGCCCGGCGAAGACTATCGCACCGTTCTGATGGCACTGATTGACGGCCTGTCTCTCGCCTGAGAGCCTGTCTCAGGCAGGCGCATTGGGGCTTTCCGGACCCTGCTCCTTGTTCGGCTCGAATTCATTGAAGCAGCCTAGTTCACGCTTGAACTGTTCGATCAGCCAGCTCGCCACCGGCTTCGGGCTGCGGTCGGTGCGGCGCATGGCATAGAGCGGCGCGCGTTCCTCCCTGTAGGGTTCGAGATCGAGTTCCACGAGCCGGCCGCTCGCCAGGTCGTCGGCGATCAGCCACCGCGGCAAGCCGCCCCAACCCAGCCCTTCGCGCATCAATATGTGCTTGGTGCGCATGTCGGTCAGCCGCCAGGTGCGATAGGCAAAGACGCCGTAGTCGCGCCCGCGCGTCCGTTCTGACTGATCGGTGACAACCAGCTGGGTGTGTTCGCGCACGTCCTCGATCGCCACCGGTCTAGGCAGCAGCGCCAGCGGGTGATCTGCCGCGGCGGCCGGCACCATCGACATGAAGCCGATGCGCACGAGATGCACGTCGACTTCACCGAGCAGCCCGCCAATGCCGAGATCCGCCTGTCCGTTGACGACGAGATCCGGGATCAGGCCGAGCGACCCGATATGCAGCCGCAGCATCACCGTCGGGAACTGCGCCTCGAACGCCTTCAGCACCCTGACCAGCACCGATGAAGGCAGCGCAGGGTCAACCGCCAACGCGACCTCGGCCTCCAGCCCCTGGCTGTGGCTGTCGACACGCGACCGAAGCCGCTGCAGCACGCCAAGCATGCGCCGCGCATCCTCCAGCGTCGCCCGGCCGATCTCGGTCAGCCGCGGCTCGCGTGTGCCGTCGCGCTCGAACAGCTTCAGGCCGAGCTGCGCCTCCAGATTGGCGATGGTGTAGCTGATGACGGATTGGGCGCGGTTGAGTTTGCGACCAGCGGCCGAGAAACTGCCGGTTTCGGCCACGGTGACAAAGACCTGAAGCTGGTCGAGCTTCGGATTGGGTTGCATAGCCATATCCAATTCATGGATGGATTGTATATAGAATATCACAGTTTTTCAAATAGGTGCGGCGCTCCATATATCGATGGACAAAATCATTCCAACCGCTGGAGAGCCCAAATGTCCATTCTTCTCGTCACTTCAAGCCCGCGTGGCGCGGCTTCGCATTCGACCCGCATCGCCAACGACCTCGCGGAAAAGCTGCTTGCCGCCGACCCGTCGGCCAAGCTTGTGGTCCGCGACCTCGTCGCCAATCCGCTGCCGCATATCGATCCCGATTATGCGACCGGCATCTACACGCCCGCCGAAGCGCGCAGCCCGCGCCAGGCCGAGGTCGTCGGCGTGTCGGACGCAGCACTTGACGAACTGTTCGCGGCCGACACCGTCATTCTCGCGACCGGCTTCATCAACTTCAACATCTCCTCGACGCTGAAGTCCTGGGTCGATCACATTGCCCGTTCCGGCAAGACCTTTGCCTATGGCGAGAACGGCCCCAAGGGTCTCGTCACCGGCAAGAAGGTCTATATCGTGCTCGCTTCCGGCGGCATCTATTCCGAAGGCGCCGCCATGCAGATGGACCATGCCATCCCTTACCTGCGCAGCGTGCTCGGCTTCCTCGGCATGACAGATGTCGAGGTCATCCGCATCGAAGGCGTCGGCATGGGCGCTGATGCGGTCACCGCCGCGCTCGCCAAGGCGACCGCCAAGATCGGCGCGATCGCCGCCGCGGCCGGCAAAGCCGATGGTATCGCCATTGCGGCGTAAGGCGGACGTCCTGGAACTGAAAAAGGCAGGCGCCAATCGGGCGCCTGTCATTTGTATTGCGAAAAGCCGCCGTTCAGCCGAACATCTTCTTGCCTTGCTCGTCGACCAGTTGGATGCCCTTCTTGATCGAGATGTCGACGGCATCGTCGAGACCCGCGAAACGGTCGGCGCGGATGAAGCGGTGCTCCTTCATCACGCCGTCCACTTCCTTCGAGACGACGCCGCAGATCTGATACTGGCCCTCGGCCTGGTAGGGCGTGGCGCTGATCAGGAAGCCCTTGTGCTCGACCTGCTTTGCCGGCTTGGCAGTGCCGGCCTCCGTCGTTTCGCCACCGCCGCCAAAAAGCTTCTTCAGAAAAGACATTTCTCAAAACTCCCATTCACGCGGATACCTGAGGACTCAAGGCATCCCTTGTTCATGCAGGCTTTGTCTCAGCATGCGCGAATGCACCGCCGTGTTCCAGTCCCTTGACGAAAACGCCGACCAGCAGCTCGACCTGATGCCAGATCTCCTCGGCCTGGCGGCTGTCCGAATTCGCCACATAGCCGCTGGTCACGATGCCATGCACGCTTGACCACAAAGTTCGGGCCGCAAGCGCGCGGCGCTTGTCGTCGAGGTCGAAGTCGCCGGCCTTGAGCACGCCGGCGATGATGCCGAATAACTCGTCGAGCAACGCGTCATAGGCATCCGGGCCTGGCCGCGTCGCACGGCGGCGGTTGAAGGCAAGTACGGCCGGCCAGCTGCCGGGATGCGCCTCGACGAACTGCACATAGGCTGCGGCCATCGCCAGGATGCGATGCTGGACATCGGTCACCCCTTGCCTTTCGAGATCGGCCATGGCCGCCACGCCCGCCGCGCCCAGCCGGTCGAGAAGCCGCATGTTGACGGCGCGATGCACCTCGTCGAGATCGGCAAATAGATTGTAGACCGAGCCGACCGAGATTCCGGCCTGCTCGGCAATCGTGCGCGCCTTCAGATTGTCGACGCCGCCCTCGTTGATCAGCGTCTCGGCGATGGCGAGCACCTTCTCGCTCATCTCTTCCTTGTTCAGCGCCATTTTCTCGTCCCATGCTTGGAGAGCCGGCAAAGCATGTCTTTCGGTTCTCCATGGTCTAGCGTTTACCATTATTTCATTCAAGTGAACAGCGTTCAAAATCTTGCTTGAACAATGTTCATTTCTTGCTATGTTGAGTTTGTGAACATCGTTCACGCAGCAACCGAAGGGAGAAGAACCATGCTTAGCCTGATCAGAACCTTGCTGGACGGTGCCAGCGCGCGGGCCGAGGACGGGCTGAAGGACCGCTTTGCCATCGACCTTCTGGCACAGCGCATCCGCGACGCCGAGGCCGGACTTGCCGCCGCCAAGCAGACGCTCGCCTCGCTGATTGTGCGTCAGCGCGCCGAGCAGGCGGGCCTCGACCAGCTCGACCGCCGCATCGCCGACCTTGAAACGCGCACGCGGAGCGCGCTCGCCGTCAACAACGAAACGCTGGCAGAAGGCGGCGCCACCGCCATTGCCGAACTCGAGAATGAACGCGAAGTCCGCCGGGCCACGGTGCAAAGCCTTGGCGAAAAGACATTGCGGATGCGCGTTTCCGTCGAGCGTGCGCACCGCCGCATCGTCGATCTCAACCAAGGCATGATCTCGGCCCGGGCGATCGATGCCGAACGCAAGGCGCAGTCGCGCCTCAACCGGTCGATCGGCCGCACCGCAAGCCTCAACGAGGCGGAGGAGCTGCTCGCCCGCATCAAGGAAGGCAGCGATCCGTTCGAGGAGGCCGGCATCCTGGACGAGATCGACGGCGAGTTGCGCCACGAAGCGATCCGCGACCGCCTTGCCGAGGCCGGGCACGGTCCCGCGACCAGGGTCCGCGCCAAGGATGTTTTAGACCGTCTGAAATCCCAGAACTGAAACCCGCATTCTCCCGAAAACAGAATCTGACCAAACCAACGGAGCAATACGATGAACGCCAATCAGACCTACATCATGTTCAACACCATCTCGGTCGGTGCCGCCTATTTCATGCTCGGCCTGTCGCTATGGCTGGCCCCGGTCGACCTCTCGACCAAGGGCTACTGGGCCATGGGCATCCTGCTGCTCACCGGCAGCCTGGTGAACCTGGTCAAGTACCGTACCGACGAGCGGCTTGCCGCGGAAACCACGGCCAAGATCGAAAGGGCCCGCAACGAGAAGCTGATCAGCGAATATGTCGGCAAGGAATGATGCCTCGCCTGCCGCATGAAATCGGCGACCAAATAAAAAGCCCGGATCTCTCCGGGCTTTTTCCGTTCAGCGGGCGTTGGTCTTTAGCGGCGCGACAGCGCCTCCAGCGCATCGGCGGCGGCTTCAAGGATGCTGATCGCTTCGGCTTGCTTGTCCTGCGGCGCATCGACGAAGTCGCCGAGGGCGGCGCGCAGCCGGTGGCGCAGGGCGCGGAACTGGTCACGCGCTTCCAAGCGATCCCCACGGCCGCCCCGACCGCCGCGCCGGTCCTCGCCGTCGTCATTCCAGCCGAACCATTCGCGCGCCTTGGCCATCTTGCGGCCGAAGCTCTCGAGATGGTCGAGCACGCTGTCGATCATCTCGCGGTTCTCGTCGAGATGCGCCCTGCCGGCGTCGGTGATCGAGAAAACCTTCTTGTTGCCTTCGCTCTGCGACACGGCGTAGCCGGCCTCTTCCAGGAAGGTCAGCGTCGGATAGACCACACCCGGGCTCGGGCTGTAGATGCCGCTGGAGCGTTCCTCCAGCGCCTTGATGATGTCGTAGCCGTGGCGCGGCGCCTCGGCCAACAGCGATAGCGTGATCAGCTTGAGATCGCCGTCGGCCAGCATGCGGCCGGCGCGGAACATGTCGCCCGCCCCGCCGCGTCCGCCGCCCCTGCCGCCATGGCCGAACGGGCCAAAGCCGCCGCCGCGGCCGCCGAATTTGCCGGCCATGTGCATGAACATGCGCTCGCCAAAATGATTGTGCCTGTGCATGATTGCTCCTCAGTTATACCTTACGATATATCTTAATTAGGTCGTGGCGTTGAAGGAGTCAAGATATATCTTACGATGTATCGAAGTGCGTACCAAGGGATGATTTATGCATGTGCAGGCGAAGGGCCTCGTCGGGCTACCAGCGGCCGCTTCGGCGATTCCAGGCATAGAGCAGGTCGGCGAAGCGGTCGTAGCAGAAGCGGGTCAACGGCAGCATGACGGCGTTGCCGAACAGCCTGGCCAGCCAGCCTTCGTCCGGCGTGAGCCGCCAGACCGCGATCGCCACATCGGCGCCGACCAACAGCCGTCCTTCGGCATCGGTCGCATGCAGGCGCCGGCGGATATCCTCCAGCGAGGCGCCGAAAGCCGAAAGCGCCTCAGGTTCGAAATTAATGTCGCGGAATTCGATGCGGCCAGCCTTGACCGCCTCCATGAGCCGCCGCTTCTGCCGGTTGATGCCGGCGTCGCACACCGGACGGCGTGTGTTGTACCAGACGGTCAGCAACGGCTCGGGCATGGCGCGACTATCAGGAATGCGGCGCGGCTTCGCAATAGCCACGCCGTCCCTTCAGCCGGTTATCCGAGCGAGCTAATGATCTCACGATAGGCGAATTCCGGGAACGCCTTCATCGTTCGCGTCCTGACATTGCCGCCCGACGACAGCATCAGCGCGAAACGGGCAAGCACTGCATCGTCGGGCGCCTCGACCACCGCGACCATATCGCATTCGCCCATGGTCAGATAGAACGCCTTGAACGATCCACCCATGTCTCCCAGCAGCTTCTTGGCGGCATCGAGCCGCTTAGGCGACTCGCGCACGTTCTTGGCGCCCAGCTCAGTCCAGTTGATAAGCACGATGTAAGTTGTCATGGCACACCTCCCTCCGGGGCCACGGAGCACGGCGGCTTCGCCGGGGCGGGCATCCGGGTTATCGCCCAGAAAAATGCATCCGACGCCGGATTATCCTCCTGTCGGGCAAACCCGGCAAGGTGGCATGAGAGATAGCCGAAAACTCAAAAGGGTGCCTCGGCGCTCTTTTGATCTTCGTATGATTGCGTTCCGCTCAGCTGTCGAGGAAGCTTCTGAGCTTGCGCAACCTGCTCGGATGCTTGAGCCTGCGCAGCGTCAGCGAAGCCAATCCTCGCCGGGTAATACTTGCCCGCTAGGAGCAACATTAATTCTCGCCGCAAAAAGCCCGTTTACCGTGCCGCGTCCGGTCAACAAAACCCTCATGCCTGGATAAAGCGTCTTACGAACAGCTTCCGGGACGTCGCATAGAGTGCCAGTCATTATCGGCATGTCCGCGAGATCGACCCTATACGGACAGCGCATTGATGAACCCGTGATATCGCCTATGGAAAATTCGAGCTGCGTGTCTCTACCCGCCACTGCCGCTAGCCACAGCGGGTATGCGGTGAGAACAATTGCCCGAGCAAAAACCCCGAAAACGAGAGGCACGACAAGAATACCGAAGCCGGAAACAAGGAAGGTCTTGGTGGATAAGTTCGGGCTCTGGAAATCCTTCGCAAACTTCCGGCAGCAAAAGAACAACATTAGGCAGCCAACCGGTATTGCTACCGATTTCGCGATCATATCGTGGCTGCTGACATAAGCCTGCGAAGGCAAAAAAGGATGGCCGAAAATCATGGCTCCAAGCAGGATCCATAGGTGGATTGCAAAGCCAAGCAGGCAGAAGAGGAAGACCCTTGGGAGGAGACGGCGCGACGGCCGTCTGACTACTACCGCCTCTCCCATGGGGGTGCCTAGCCTCAGCTGTCGAGGAAGCTTCTCAGCTTGCGGCTGCGGCTCGGATGCTTGAGCTTGCGCAGCGCCTTGGCCTCAATCTGGCGGATGCGCTCGCGGGTGACCGAGAATTGCTGGCCGACCTCTTCCAACGTGTGGTCGGTGTTCATGCCGATGCCGAAGCGCATGCGCAGGACGCGCTCCTCGCGCGGCGTCAGCGAAGCCAGCACGCGCGTGGTGGTCTCGCGCAGATTGGCCTGGATCGCAGCATCGATCGGCAGGATCGCCATCTTGTCCTCGATGAAGTCGCCCAGATGCGAATCCTCCTCGTCGCCGACCGGCGTTTCGAGTGAGATCGGCTCCTTGGCGATCTTCAGCACCTTGCGCACTTTTTCGAGCGGCATTGCGAGCTTTTCGGCCAGTTCCTCCGGCGTCGGCTCGCGGCCGATCTCGTGCAGCATCTGGCGCGAGGTGCGCACGATCTTGTTGATCGTCTCGATCATGTGCACCGGAATGCGGATGGTGCGCGCCTGGTCGGCGATCGAACGGGTGATCGCCTGCCGGATCCACCACGTCGCGTAGGTCGAGAACTTGTAGCCGCGGCGGTATTCGAATTTGTCCACCGCCTTCATCAAGCCGATATTGCCTTCCTGGATCAGGTCGAGGAACTGCAGGCCGCGGTTGGTGTATTTCTTGGCGATGGAGATGACGAGACGAAGATTGGCCTCGACCATTTCCTTCTTGGCGATCGCGGCCTCGCGCTCGCCCTTTTGCACCTGGTTGACGATCTTACGGAATTCCTGGATCGAGATCGCCGTCTCGGTGGCGAGGTTCTGGATCTCGGTGCGCAGCTCCTTGATCGCATCCTTCTCGTTCTTGGTGAATTCCTTCCAGCCGCGCGACGTCAGGTTGGCGATCGAGCGCGTCCAGTTCGGGTCGAGTTCCGAGCCCTGATATTCCCTGAGGAATTCCTCGCGGCGCACGCCATAGCTCTCGGCGAGCCTGAGCAGCCTGCCCTCGTTCTGCACCAGGCGCTTGTTGATGTCGTAAAGCTGCTCGACCAGCGCCTCGATGCGCGCCGTGTTGAGCGACAGCGACTTCACCGCCTTGATCAGCTGATCCTTCAGCTCCTTCAGCCGGCGATCCTGGCTGGGCGACAGCGTGCCGGCCGCTGCCAGCCGGTTCTCGACCTGCTGGTCCTGCAGCTTGCGCAGCTTCTTGTAGGTGTCGGCGATGACGTCGAGCGTCTCCATCACCTGCGGACGCAGTTCGGCTTCCATCGCCGCCAGCGACAGGCTTGCCTCGTCCTCGTCGTCCTCGTCTTCCTCGAGGCCGCGGGTGTCGCCGCCGACATTGGTGATGTCGTCTTCTTCTTCGCGCCCAGCGCCGCGGCCGCGCGGCTTCTCGTCGACCTTCGGCGCTTCCTCGATGCGTTCGACCACCGGCGCCTGCTTGGCCTCGGGGCCGGCATAGGTCGCCTCGAGATCGATGATCTCGCGCAGCAGGATCTTCGATTCGTTGAGCTCGTCGCGCCAGATGATGATGGCCTGGAAGGTCAGCGGGCTTTCGCACAGGCCGGCGATCATCGTCTCGCGGCCGGCCTCGATGCGCTTGGCAATCGCAATTTCGCCCTCGCGCGACAGAAGCTCCACCGAGCCCATCTCGCGCAGATACATGCGCACCGGGTCGTCGGTGCGGTCGGTCGGCTCTTTCTTGGTCGTCGTCGTGGCAACGGCGGTGCCGGTCTGCTCGGCGAGCTCGTTGGCGTCTTCCTCGGCGTCGGCCGCGGTGTCGGTGGCCTCGGCCTCCTCGCCCTGCTCGTCGTCCTCGACGACGTTGATGCCCATGTCCGAAAGCATGGCCATGGTGTCCTCGATCTGCTCGGAGGTCACTTCCTCCGAAGGCAGCACCGAGTTCAGTTCGTCCATGGTTACATAGCCGCGCTTCTTGGCGGCCTTGATCATCTTCTTGACAGCATCGTCGGAAAGGTCGAGCAGAGGGCCATCGGTGGCGCCTTCACGTTCGGTTTCGACCTCTTCCTTTTCCTTTGTCGCCATTCTTTGTCGTCTCCAAGCGGCCCAATATCGAAGCCGCGTAAACTGTCGGACCGGTCATACCGGCCGCGTTCGCACCAGAACGCATTTTCACCGGACCAGTAACCGCATCATCTCTTTGTTTGATGCATGTCGTTGCCCCAAAACCGGTTTCCGTTTTTGGGCGACATGCATTAAGTCCAGATTAACCCTGGTATCTGTGGCAGGCCTTGTGCCTGTCCAGTCACCATTACCTCACATCGCCCAAATTTCGCGCCGACGCCGGGGCACGGTTAACGTTTCGAATCGTTCTGATTCCGCCAATCTGCCAGAAGGTCAAGCGCCTCTGGCATGATTCGCATGAAAAAAGCGAATCAATTACCCGACTTAGGGGCGTCGATTCGACGCGCTGCCCGTTTCCACTTCATTTTTAAGGGCAGACCCATGACCTAAACGCGGCCGGCCCTGCCAGATGAAACGCCGAATCCTTCGATCAGCGCTTCCGTTGCCTGTACATCGTTGAATTGCGCTTGAATCTCGACCAGATGCCGGAAGTTTTCGTCCGAAGGGTCTGCATCGAGCGCCGCCTGCGCCTGTTTCAGCTCTCTATGTAAGGTGCGCGCGCTGCGCTGCAAGTGCAGCGCTTGGTTGAACGCGTCGCGGGCATCGTCGAGTGCGGCTGTTTCCAATGCCGGCCACTGCCGCGCGCGCTTGATCAGCGCCACGGCACGCTCCCAGATGGGACCGCATCCGGCACGCTCGATCGTCGCGATGACCGCATCACGGTCATCGGCCATGTTGTGCGCCATCGCGTCGAGAATGGCGGCATGCAGCCGCCGCAGGTCCGAATTGGCGAGATCGAGGAATTCGACATGGGCGAAATTCTCGTCGATCAGCGCCGGGTGGTTGACCAGCGCCACGATGATGGTCGCCTCGCGCACCGACATGCCCTCGCCGGCCCGCTTGATCAGCGCCGAGCGGCCGAGGCTTTCGGTGATCGCCGCGCGCCCGCCGGCGGCGGCACCTCGCGCGAAGGCTCCGCCGGGCGCCGATGCCTTGCCACGGTCACGATCGCCTGGTCGGCCTTGCCTCTGCGCGCGTTGCGAGCCGAAGAAGGTCAGCACCCGCTCACGCATCTCTTGGCTGTAGTGGTAGCGCAGGCTTTCGTCGCGGATGCGGCCGGTCAATTCGCGCAGCGTCTTTTCCAGCTCCGCCCGCCGCTCCGGCGTATCGAAGACGCCGCCGGCGGTCTCACGCATCCACAACAGGTCGGCGAGCGGCCTGGCCTCCGCCAGCACCGCGCGAAAAGCATCCGGACCATCGGCCTTGACCAGGTCGTCCGGATCCTTGCCCTCGGGCAGCAGCGCAAAACGCGCCGAGCGACCGGGCTGGACCGAAGGCAGCGCCAGGTCGGCGGCGCGCCAGGCTGCTTTCAGCCCGGCCTGGTCGCCGTCGAAGCAAAGCACCGGCTCGCCGGCCATGCGCCACAGCAGCTCCAGCTGGTTTTCGGTGAGCGCGGTGCCGAGCGGCGCCACGGCATTCTCGAAGCCGGCCTGCGCCAGCGCGATCACATCCATATAGCCTTCGACGGCAATGACTGTGCCGCCCTTCGCGATCGCCTTGCGGGCACGGGCGAAATTATAGAGCACGTTGCCCTTGTGGAAGAGTTCCGTGTCCGGCGAGTTCATGTATTTGGCAAGCGCATCGGGCGCCAGCGCCCGCCCGCCGAAGGCGATGATCCGCCCACGCGAATCCGGGATCGGGAACATGATGCGGTCGCGGAACCAGTCGTAGGAGACCGGAATGTCGTCGCCATGCCGCACCAGCCCGCAGGCCTCGATATCGGCCTTCGGCACGCCCTTGGCGGCAAGATATTCCTTCAGCGCGTTGCGGCTATCCGGCGCAAAGCCCAGCCGGAACGACTGTTGTGTCGCCGGCGTCAGCCCGCGGTCGCGCAGATAGGCGCGGGCTTTTGCACCTTCCGGCCCCTGCAGCCGCTCCTGAAAGAAGGCGGTCGCCATCTCCATGACGTCAGTCAGGCTGGCGCGTTCCTTCTCGCGCCGTTCCTCCTCGGCGTCGCGCACCGGCATCGGCACGCCGGCCATGTCGGCGATCTTTTCGACCGCCTCTGGAAAGCTCATGCCGTCGAGCTCGGTGAGGAACTTGAAATGGTCGCCCGAGACCGAGCAGCCGAAACAATGGTAGCGGCCCTTCTTGTCCTCGCAGTGGAAGGACGGGCTCTTCTCGCCATGGAACGGGCAGCACGCCCAATAGTCGCCGCGCGGCGCGTTGGTCTTCTTCCTGTCCCAGGTGACGCGCTGGCCGATGACCTGCGAAATCGGCACGCGGTCGCGGATCTCATCGAGGAAGGCAGGCGGAAAGCGCATGGGGAAACTCTTTTCCCGTCCATATAATCACGCTTGCCGGACTGCACGATCCCAAATGCGGCCGATACCCGGTTTCCACAGGGCAAAGGGAAGGCGGCCGCGGCCGGCCGCCTTCCTTCGAAATCCGGCGCAGTGCCGGCCAGACTTAGTGCGCCGCGATGGCGCCGAAGATGATGCCCGAGACAATGCTGACCAGCACATAGTCGTTGCCGACGCGGATCCACTCCTGGCCGGGGCCCGGGCGGCGCAGGCCGTAGCGGTGCCAGTCGCGGATCGCCTGGTGACGCCGCCAGTCGGAATAGCGCTGGCCGTTGCGCCAGTTGTTCCGCTTCAAGACGACCTTCTTCTTGATGATGACACGCTTCTTCACGTCGCGATTTGTGCCGGGCTTCTGCCAGTCGACCTTCGTGTAATTCGACTGCGGCGCGCTCGGCTGATTGAGCGGCGCGGCCTGGCCCGAAACGACCGAGGCAGCCAGCATCGAGGCGGCGACGGCTGAAAGTATGAGACGCTTCATGGTTGGTGCTCCCTGGTTGTCGATAGATAAGGAGATAACCAGCAACCGATGAACTGAGACCGAACAGGTGCATTTACTTTTCTGTAATGATTTCCGATGGTTATATAAGCAGCTTCAACAATCTGCCGAAACCATGCAGATCGTCGGCTCGCCGCTCGCGCGGTATCCGTCCGCGCAATGTCACCGGCGCATGCAACCAATGCGCCCCCAATCCATTTCCGACACACGCCGTCGCGTGGCGACAGGCGGTCGAGTCGGGCAAAATTTATTATCCGGCTAAAGTAATTTGGAGTAATCTCAATACCTGAAATGCTCGCGATTCGCGCCCTTTTCCGCTTCCTGGCCGCCTGGTTGCGAGGCTCGGCATGAGCGGATCCGTCGTCCTTCTGCATCTCGCCGGCGCGGTGGCCCTGATGCTGTTTGCCACCCGCATGGTCAAAACGGGCGTCGAGCGCGCCTATGGCGATGTGCTGCGCCACAGGCTGCGCGACACCATGCGCAATCCGCTTATGGCGGTCCTGGCCGGCTGCGGTCTCGCGATCGCGCTGCAGAGTTCGACCGCCGTCACGCTCCTGGTCGGCTCCTTCGCCGGCGCCGGCATCGTATCGGGCGCCGCCGGACAGCTTGCCGTGCGCGGCGCCGAGATCGGCTCGGCGTTGGTCGTCAAGCTGCTCACGTTCGATCTTTCCCTGCTGGTGCCGCTTTGTCTGGTCGCCGGGACCGTGATGTTCATGGCCACCGAGCGGCGCGATTGGCGCCAGTTCGGCCGCATTCTGGTCGGCATCGGCCTGCTGCTGCTTTCGCTGCAAATGATCGGCCAGGCGTCCGAACCGCTACGCCAGAGCACGCTGATGCCGATGATCGTCAGCTATTTCTCCGGCGATCCGGTCAGCGCCTATCTGCTTGCGGCGCTCGTCACCTGGCTGTTCCACTCCTCGATCGCCGCCGTGCTGTTGCTGGTGACGCTGGCCGGCCGTGGCTTCATTCCGCCCGAACTCGGCATCGTGCTGGTGCTCGGCGTCAATCTCGGCTCCTCGATCATCGCGCCTCTCCTCACCCGCAATGCCGATCCAGCCGTTCGCGTCGTGCCGATCGGCAATCTCCTGATGCGCGGCATGGGCTCGCTCGTCATGCTCGCCCTGTTCATGACGATCAAGCCGCCGGTCGCCTTTCTGGGCGCGACCGGGCCGGACCAGATCGTCAACGCCCACATCCTCTTCAACGTGATCATCCTGCTTACCGGTCTGCCGCTTGCCGGCCTCGTCTACCGTGTCTCGGCGAAGATCGTATCACTGGGCACAAGGCCGGCGGTGGCCGCAACGCTCGACGTCATCGAACTGTCTGCGCTGAACGAAAGCGCGCTCGATACGCCAAGCCAGGCGCTCGCCAATGCTACGCGCGAGGTGGTGCGGGTCTGCGAGACGGTCGAGATCATGCTGAAGCGCATCATCGAACTCTATGAGAGCGCCGATACTGACAAGATCAAGGCGCTTGCCGCCTTGGACGACCGGGTCGACAGCAAACACGCGGCGATCAAGCTCTACCTTGCCAAGGTCACGCTGAACCCGCTCGGCGAGTATGAGGCGCTGCGCTGCCAGGAACTGATCGGCGCCTGCGTCAAGCTGGAGCAGGTCGGCGACATCATCGTGCGCAACATGCTGGTGCATGTGAGGAAGAAGCTGGAGCGCGGCCTGGAATTCACGCCTGAAGGCTGGCGTGAGCTCTGCGCCTTCCATGCTTCGGTGCTCGCCAACGCGCGACTGGCTTTCAACGTGCTGGTCTCGCGCGATCCCGAAACCGCCCGACAGCTGGTGCTGGAAAAGGATTTGCTGCGCGAGCGCGAGAAGGAGACCAGCGCCAGCCATTTCGTGCGGCTGCGTGACGGCGCCGCCCGCAGCGTCGAGACCAGTTCCATCCATCTGGATACCATTCGCGACCTCAAGCAGATCAACTCGCTGCTTGCCTCGATTGCTTATCCCGTGCTCGAGGAGCGCGGACTGCTCGGCGGCTCACGGCTGAAGGCAAGTTAGTATTGTCGCGATCGACATCCCTGACGACACGAAAATTTAGGCTTTGCTCATCCTCGCCTCTGTCGGCTAAGGATCGCCCGATATCCATTGGGAGGACGATCGGTCGATGGACACGCATTCGCGCAGCTTCGCCAAGGCGCTTTCCTGGCGCGCCACCGGGACGATCGACACCATGATCATCTCGCTGGTGGTGACCGGCAGCATCAAGCTCGCCGCCACTATCGGCCTCACCGAAGTCGTGACCAAGTCGCTGCTCTATTATCTCCACGAGCGGGCGTGGCTGAAAATCCCCTATGGGCGCAAAACGGAGCGCAATCCCTGAGACGAACCTAAAGCATGTCTCCCGAAGTGTGCCGCGGTTTCGGGACAAAGACATGCTTAAAGGTCTAAAGCAGCCGCGCCCGGTCAAGAAAAGCTAAAGTTGCGTCGATAATTTCTGCATTGCCGGCGGCGGTCATCCATGGTTTGACGTGCTGCATTCATTTTCAAGTCTTTGCGCCATGCTGCCGCTGATTGCCCTGTTCATCGCCGCCTTCGCCTTCGGCACCACCGAATTCGTCATTGCCGGCGTGTTGCCGGAGGTGGCGCAAGGCCTCGGCGTTTCGATCCCGACCGCCGGTTATCTGGTGTCCGGCTATGCTTGCGGCATTGCGATTGGTGGCCCGCTGCTTGCCCTCGCCACCAGCAAGGTACCGCGAAAGATGCTGCTGCTAGGGCTGGTGATCGCCTTCGCTATCGGTCAGGTGGCCTGCGCGCTCGCGCCAGACTTCACCTCGATGCTTGTCCTGCGCATCGCCATTGCCGTGGCGCATGGCGCCTATTTCGGCGTCGCCATGGTTGTCGCGGTCGGCCTGGTGCGCGAGGACCAGCGCGGCGTCGCGGTTGCCGTCATCCTGTCGGGGCTGACCGTCTCCAATGTCATCGGCGTGCCCGCCGGCACCGCCATCGGCAGCCTGTGGGGCTGGCGCGCGACCTTCTGGGTCATGGGCGCGCTTGGCATTGTCGCGATCATCGCCATGCTTGCGCTGCTGCCGCGCACGGCCGGCTGCGCAACCCGGCCGGCCGGGTTGGCACGCGAGGTGCGCGTGCTTGGCCGCCAGCAGGTCTGGACCTCGCTCATTCTGATGCTGATGCTGATGATCGGCCAGTTCGGCCTCTTCACCTACATCACGCCGACACTGCTCGAGGTCACCGGCCTCGACCCGAGTCTTATTCCCTGGGTGCTGCTGCTCAACGGTGTCGGCGCCACGATCGGCGTCTTTCTCGGCGGCAGGCTCGCCGACTGGAAGCTGATGCCTTCGCTGATCACCATGCTGTTCCTGCAGGCGCTGATGCTTGCCGTCATCTACGCCGTCAGCCCCTATCCTGTGCCGATGGTCATCGCGATCGTCATCTGGGGCGGGCTCAACTTCGCCATCGGCGCACCGATCCAGACCCGTATCCTCGCCTGGACCGCCGATGCCGCGAACCTCGCCTCTTCCTTGATCCCGTCTGGCTTCAATGTCGGCATCGCGCTCGCCGCCTCGCTGGGCGCGGCGATGCTGAATGCCGGCTACGGCTACCGCAGCCTGCCGCTCGCCGGCACCCTGGCCATGCTGGTGGCGGTGGTGGTGGCGCTTGCCTCGCAAGCCTGGGAATGGCGCAGCCAAGCGACGCCGCCGCTGCCTGCCGCGGCCGAGTAGAGCATAAGGCCGCTAAAGATCGATCCGGAACCGCAGACTCTCGGCGCCGCCATAGGCGGCGTCCTCGAAGAAGCGCTCCACCAGCCTGCCGCCATTGGCTGTTATCACTTTGTGCGATGCCGGATTGCCGGGCTTTGCGGTGATCTCGACATAGTCGAGGCCCACCACCCTTGCCTCGTCCAGCATCAGGCGCAGCGCCTCGGTCGCATAGCCGCGGCCACGCTTCCACGGCACCACAGCGTAGCCGATATGGCCAAGCACATGTGAAGGCAGCGCGGACGTGCCCGGCTGCCAGCGAAAGCCGATCGAGCCGGCGGCCTCGCCATCCCAGATCCAGCGCCGGTACCCGGGTATGCGCGGCACCTGCTTGCCATCCGGCAGCGTTATCGGCGGCCCCTTCGCCTCGCGGTCGTCGAGGCTGGCCAGGAACGCCACCGGATCATCCGCGATCGCCGCGAGCTGCTCGCGCGTCGCTTCGAGCAGCCGCACATTGTCCGGCGACCAGCCGCGTTCCAGCGCGGCCTTGTAGGACGGCAGATGCTCGAGTGCAGGTTTGACGATTTCAACCATCATGTAATCCCCGGCTTTCCAGCGGCTGCTAAACTAGAAGTGTTTCGCCGATCGGCACCAAGCCTTTTATAGTTGCGCCCGGTGATTCACCGCCAGGGATTGCAAAGACTTCGACAGGAGAATGGATCCGGTGCGATCGAGATTTGTCCCGCTGGGTATTGTCAGCATTTTCAGCCTGCTCATCGTCGCCATCGCCTTGACGGTGTCGGCCAGATCGTTTGCCGCGCTGCGGCCGCCGGCCATTCCGGCCTGGCTGGAGGCCCATGTCGGCGACGGCGACGGTCAGATCTCGCAACTGGTCCTGGAGCGGGCGCGCGCGCTCTACCTGAAAAAGGTAAGCGAAGGCGCGGTCAAGAATCCCTGCTATTTCGCCATGGATGCGACGCGCCCCGGCGATCTGGGCAACGGTGTGTTGGGGCGGCGCTATTACATCATCTGCGAAGCCGAGCAGTCGTTTCGCGCGGTCTCGTCGGGCCATGGCGGCGGCCGCAACCTGAAGGGCGTCGCGGATTTCTCCAACAGCAGGCGCTGCGCGAAAAATTTTGGCAATGCGATGGATTCGGAACTGACGGCCGGCGGCGCCTACATGACCGCCGAGGCGAAGACGTCGTTCAAGGGCTATTATCGCGTCGCGGCCAAACAGGATGCGGTTTTCATGCGCACCTTCATCCAGTTCGACGGCGAAGGCGAGACCGCAAACGCCAGGCAGCGTGTGATCGGCGGGCATCCGGCCGCATTGTTGAGGGGAATGTGCCTTCGCAAAAGCCCGACCAGCTCTTACGCCGACCATGACGGCTACGTGCCGTTCGGCAAGCTGGTGAACTATGCCGGCGGCCGCAGCAATGGCTGCACCAGTTGGTCGCCGGCGGACGCGCAGCTGATCATCCCGATGGTGAAGAACAATCCGACGACGCTCTACATCTATCCTGAATCGCGAGATATCGCCGCCGTCGCGCATAGTGTCGCTGCCCGCCAGGCGTTGTCTGGCGCCGGCCTCTACTGGAACGCATCCTGCCTGAAGGAAATCGGCGCGCCGAAATTCTGGCCGAAAAAGACCCTTGAACCGATTATCGCTCAATACAAGAAGGACCACCCGGCACCGCCGCCGCAGCCGGTGCCGATCTGCAAGGAGCCGTGAGGCTCCGCGTGACCATTACTGCAGCAGTCCCTTGACGATGGCGCTGGCCTTGGCGAAGTCCATCTGGCCGGCATATTTCTGCTTCAGCGCGCCGATCACCTTGCCCATGTCCTTCTGGCTGGCCGCTCCGGTCGCAGCGATCGCTTCCTGCGCCGCCGCCGTCACCGCGGCATCGTCGAGCTGCGTCGGCAGGAAGCCGCGGATGATCTCCATCTCGCCGCGCTCCTGCGCCGCCAGTTCCGGCCGCTTGCCGTCTTCGAAGGCCTTGGCCGATTCCTCGCGCTGCTTCACCATCTTGGCCAGGATCTGCAGTATCTCCTCCTCGCTCGCCGCCGGCTTGCCGGCGCCGCGATTGGCGATGTCGCGATCGTGGATGGCGGCCTGGATCAGCCTGAGAGTCGGCAGGCGGTGCTTGTCCTGCGCCTTCATCGCGCTCTTCAGGGATTCGGCGATTTTTTCGCGCATTGTTCTGTCTCCTTCGATCGGCGCGGACCATAGCCTTGGCGCAGGTTCAAGGCAAATTCTGATGGCGGCGGGCAAACCACTGATATTGTTCGGCGAAATAAAATCAACGCGGCCCGGCGGTCGCGTCATTGACCGTTCCGGCGCCTTCCCCTATGTACTCGGCCTTGCATGAGACGATGAGTTGGCGCGCCGAGGCTCGAGAAATCGCTGCTGCGCGCCGTTTGCTGCGCAAACGGTCCCGAGCCGATGCGGCGCAGCCTGACAGGAGCGCCGCCATGGCCACCACCGCCCCCTGGGTCACCGAAAAGCCGACCGCCCTTCTGGTGCTCGCCGACGGTATGGTGATCGAAGGGCGTGGCCTGGGCGCAACCGGATCGGCCGTCGCCGAAGTGTGTTTCAACACCGCGCTTACAGGTTACGAGGAGATCCTCACCGATCCCTCCTATGCCGGCCAGATCGTCACCTTCACCTTCCCGCATATCGGAAATATCGGCACCAACGACGAGGACATCGAGGATTTGCACCCGCTTGCCCGCGCGGGCGCCGTCGGCGCCGTCTTCAAGGCCGATGTAACCAACCCGTCGAACTACCGCGCCGCCGGACATCTCGACCAGTGGCTGAAGAAGCGCGGTATCGTGGCGCTCTCGGGTATCGATACCCGCGCCTTGACCGCGCTGATCCGTGAAAAGGGCATGCCGAATGCCGTCATCGCCCATGCGCCCGACGGCGTCTTCGACATCGACGATCTGAAGCGGCGCGCCGCGGCCTGGTCGGGCCTGATCGGGCTAGACCTTGCCAAGGAAGTCACCTCCGGCCAGTCCTCGGTCTGGCGCGAGACGCCCTGGATCTGGAACGAAGGTTTTGGTGAGCAGGACGAGCCGACGATGCACGTCGTGGCCATCGACTATGGCGTCAAGCGCAACATCCTGCGCCTGCTCGCCGGTCTCGGCGTCAAGGTCACCGTCGTGCCGGCCAAGACCGGAGCGGAAGAGATCCTGGCCATGCAGCCGGACGGGATTTTTCTCTCCAACGGGCCCGGCGATCCGGAAGCGACCGGCGAATATGCCGTTCCGGTCATCCAGGACCTGCTCAAGACCGAGCTTCCGGTGTTCGGCATCTGCCTCGGCCACCAGATGCTGGCGCTGGCGCTCGGCGGCAGGACCGAGAAGATGCACCAGGGCCATCACGGCGCCAATCATCCGGTCAAGGATCACACCACCGGCAAGGTGGAGATCGTCTCGATGAACCATGGCTTCGCCGTCGACGCCGACTCGCTGCCCGATGGCATCGAGGAAACCCATGTCTCGCTCTTCGACGGTTCCAATTGCGGCATCGCGCTGACCGGCCGGCCGGTGTTCTCGGTCCAGCATCACCCCGAGGCCTCGCCCGGCCCGCAGGATTCGCACTACCTCTTCCGCCGCTTCGTCAATCTCATCCGCGAGCGGCGCAGCGAGCCAGCGCTGGCCGAGCGGGGGTGACTTGACACGGCCTCAAGCCGTGTCCGTCACAGCCTCCTGGGTGTGCATGCGCTCGACTTCCTTCGGCGTCGGCTTAGCCACTTTGGTGACGAAGACGATGACCGCTAGCGTCAAGAAAATCGCGCCGAGCACGTAAGGCGCACCGCCGAACACCACCGGTGCGCTCGGTCCGGTGAACCAGGAAAATATCCCCGTATAGAGCAGCGGCGTGACGATCGAGGTGATCGAGAAGATCGAGGTCATCGCGCCCTGCAGCTCGCCCTGCGCCGAGGGCGGCACCTTGGCGGCGGCGAGGCTTCTCAGAGGTGGGTCTGCCAGCGCCTCCAGGCAGCCGGCGACGATGACGGCATAGATCATCCAGCCTTGCGTCGAAAACGCATAGCCGAAGGCGCTGAGCGCGGTGAAGGTCAGGCCGATCGCCGCCGTCCTCCATTCGCCGAGCATGGGAATGACCCGTGGCAATACCGTCGCCATGATGATCGCTCCGCACAGGCCGAAGGCGCCGAGCGAGAAGCCGATCTGCTGTTGGTTCCAGCCATAGCGGTAGGTGGAGACGAACGACCATACCGCTGGATACATCATGTGACCAAGCGTCATCAGGAAAAAGACCAGCCCGATCCAGCCGATGCCCTGGTAATTGCGCATCTGGATGAGCGTGCCGACGGGATTGGCGCGCTTCCATTCGAAGCGGCGGCGGTGCTTTTCGTCCAGCGTTTCCGGCAGGAAGAACGTCGCGATCAGGAAATTCACCAGGGCAAGCCCGGCTGCGAAATAGAACGGCACGCGCGGCCCGAACGTGCCGAGCAGCCCGCCCAAAACCGGCCCGATGACGAAGCCGACGCCGAAGGCGATGCCGAGCAGGCCGAAATTCTTGGCCCGGTTCTCGTCGGTCGAGATGTCGGCGATGAAGGCCGATGTCGTCGAATAGCTGGCGCCCGAAATGCCGGCCAGCACGCGCCCGATGAACAGCATCGGGTAGGACCAGGCGACGGCGCAAATCAGATTGTCGATGGAAAAGGTGAGCACCGAGGCAAGCAGGATCGGCCGCCGGCCGAAACGGTCGCTCAAGCCTCCCATGACGGGCGCGAAGAAGAACTGCATCGCCGCGTAGACAAAGAACAGCCAGCCACCCTCGATCGCCGCCTCGCTGACGCCGACCCCGGTCAATTCCTGCAGATAGGCCGGCAGCACCGGCATGATGATGCCGAAGCCGATAATGTCGAGCAGCAGCGTGGAAAAAACGAGCGCAAGGCCCCGCCTGGCGGTTTTGGGATCGATCATGACGATAAGCTCCTCGGCCGCCTAAAGCATGTCTCCCGAAAGTGGAACCGGTTTCGGGATGAGGACATGCGCAAATTCAAAAACCTAAAGCGCGTCGCCCGACTCCGTTCAGCGCAACGCGCTTTAGGGCTAAGGCGGGACGCACCTTATAGGCGCGCCTGGCGCCTGGAACAATACGCGAACGGCGGCAACTGCCTCATCCTGACATCAGGTGCCGCGACTTGTCGTCAGGAGGCTAAAGTTCCCAACGCCGCTTCAGACCGGATTGTTGAACGTATCGCAGTCCGAAAGCCTGCCGTTCTTATAGCCGCGCGCCAGCCATGTCTGCCGCTGCTGCGAGGTGCCGTGGTTGAAGCTTTCCGGCACGACATAGCCCTGCATCTTCTTCTGCAGCGTGTCGTCGCCGATCTGCTTGGCGGCGTTCAGCGCGCTTTCCATGTCGCCCTGCTCCAATATGCCCTTCTTCGCCGTGTAGTGCGCCCAGACACCGGCAAAACAGTCGGCCTGGAGCTCGATCCGCACCGACATCTGGTTGGCCTCGGCCTCGCTCGCGCCCTGGCGCATCTGGTTGAACTTCTGCATGATGCCGGTGAGGTTCTGCACGTGATGGCCGACCTCATGCGCGATCACATAGGCTCGGGCGAACTCTCCGGAAGCGCCGAACTGCTGGTCGAGTTGCTGGAAGAAGGTCATGTCGAGATAGACCTTGTGGTTGCCGGGGCAATAAAAAGGCCCTGCCGCCGAAGAAGCGAAGCCGCAGGCGGAACGCGTCTGGCCGCTGAACAGCACGAGCTTCGGGTCCTCATAGGTTAGACCTTCGGACTTGAAGATGCCGGTCCAGGTTTCCTCGGTGTCGGCCAGCACTGTCGCCACGAATTGCTTCATCTCATCGTTGGCCGGAGCGCCGGTGCTGTCGGGCGCGCCGCTGTTGTCGGTGATCTGGCCACCGCCGCCCGGCAGCAGCCCGCCGCCGTCGCCCAGGATCTGCGACGGATCAAAGCCGAAATACCATCCGGCGAGGACGACCAGGATGACAAAAATGATGCTCGAGCCGCCGCCGGCCCGGCCGCCGATCGGAATGCGGAACTGGCCAGGGCTGCCGCCGCCGAAGCCGCCGCCACCGCTGTCGCTGCGCTCGTCCTCGATATTGTCGCTCTGACGGCGGCCTCTCCAAAGCATGGCAACTCCTCGCTATGCAAATATCCTGGAAGGTCCGGCCCGCGCCGCCCCTCCCAACAATTATCGCAACGATTGCGCCAAGTCACAGCAATTTTTCGCGTTGCCGCGGCGATTCCATCGCCATCCTCGAACGCATCGGACGCTCAGCGTGCGGACGTCATCGCCCTGCGAAAAGCCTCGAGCGTCTCGGCGCTGACATGGTGCTCTATGCCCTCGGCATCGATGCGCGCCGTCTCGGCGCTGACGCCCAGCGAGCGCAGGAAGGCTTCCACCGTCTGATGCCTGACACGGCTCTCCTTGGCGACCTTGCGGCCGGCCTCGGTCAGGAACACTCCGCGATAAGGTTTTCTCGAAACCAGCCCGTCGGCGCACAGCCTGGTCAGCATTTTCGCCACCGTCGGCTGGGCGACGCCGAGCCGCGCCGCGATATCGACCTGGCGCGCCTCGTTGCCGTCCTCGATCAGGTCGGCGATCAGTTCGACATAGTCCTCGACCAGCGCGCTGCGGCGCGCCTCACGCGTCTGCCGGAACCCTTCCGAATGAGCCTCGGCATCGGGAAGCGGCTTTTCGCGTCGAACCGGTCTGTTCCTCAGCGCCAATACGCGCTCCTCCTTAGCTGCCCCGAAGTTTGAATCGGGTCTGTAGTCATAGCACGGACCCGGTGGTCTGGCCGTTTATTCGCATTCCCGGGTGGGCGCAACCAGCGCTTGCGGGAACTTCGGACAAAAAGCATAAACAATGAAATATAGCATATTGCATAATGTTGAGCCATGTCGTAGATAAGAGGCGTCATCATGACAATCCAGCGGAAATCCCTGATGTCTGACGTTGTGTCCCGTTCTTCATGGCGTTTTGCGCGGCCCGATGAGGCCGAGCAGCCGAGCCTGCGCGAGGTCAACGCCACGATCTCCGTGCCACAGACGGGACTCTGGTTCCGCCGCCTGTTCGCCTTCATGGGCCCAGGCTACATGGTTTCGGTCGGCTATATGGACCCGGGCAACTGGGCGACCGACCTCGCCGGCGGCGCCCAGTTCGGCTACACGCTGCTGTTCGTCATCATGCTGTCGAACCTGATGGCGATCCTGCTGCAGGCGCTGGCCGCGCGCCTCGGCATCGCTACCGGCCGCGATCTCGCGCAGGCCTGCCGCGCCTACTATCCGCGCCCGGTCAATCTCCTGCTCTGGATCGCCTGCGAGTTGGCGATCATCGCCTGCGACCTCGCCGAGGTGATCGGCACCGCGATCGCGCTGCAGCTTCTGTTCGGCATTCCGCTGATCGGCGGCGCCCTCATCACCGCGCTCGATGCCTTCCTGGTGCTGATGTTGATGAACAGGGGCTTCCGCTACCTCGAGGCATTCGTCGTGGCGCTGCTGATCATCATCTTCGGCTGCTTTGCCATCCAGATACTCGTCGCCGCCCCGCCGGCCGGCTCGATCCTGCATTCGATGTTCGTGCCGTCCTCCGAGATCGTCACCAACCCGGCGATGCTCTACATCGCCATCGGCATCATCGGCGCCACCGTGATGCCGCACAATCTCTATCTGCATTCCTCGATCGTGCAGACCCGCGCCTATGAACGCACCGACGCCGGAAAGCGCGACGCCATCAAATGGGCGACGGCGGACTCCACCATCGCGCTGATGCTGGCCCTCTTCGTCAACGCCACCATCCTGATCGTCTCGGCGGTGGCGTTCCACAACAGCGGCCATCAGAACGTCGCGGAGATAGGCCAGGCTTTCGAGCTCTTGTCGCCGCTGCTCGGCTTGAGCATTGCCTCGATCCTGTTCGCGGTGGCGCTGCTTGCCTCCGGCCTCAACTCGACGGTCACGGCCACGCTTGCCGGCCAGATCGTAATGGAAGGTTTTCTGCGCCTGCGTATCCCGCAATGGGCGCGCCGCCTGCTGACGCGCGGTGTCGCCATTGTCCCCGTGGTGATCGTCACGGCGCTCTATGGCGAGAAGGGCACCGGCCAGTTGCTGGTGTTCAGCCAAGTGATCCTGTCGATGCAACTGCCCTTCGCGGTGGTGCCGCTGGTCCAGTTCGTCTCTGACAAGAAGAAGATGGGCAATTTCGCCATTCCGCGCGGCGTTGCTGCGTTGGCCTGGGTTGTCGCCTCAATCATCCTGGTGCTCAATTTCAAGCTGCTTTACGACGCCTTCGCCGGCTGAACCGCGACATTCGCGCCGGCCGCGCTATCTTCTCGACCATGACCGGATCGGACGAGGCCCGCAGATTCTACGCCAAGCTGATGGCCGCTCATGCGAGGTCCGCCGATCCGCGCATCGAGGAAGTGTTCGCCTCGGTGCCCCGTGAGGCATTTCTCGGTCCGGGACCATGGACCGTTTTTGCCGGCGACGGCCGGGTTGAAACGCCGAGCGCCGACCCAAGCTACATCTACCAGAACGTGCTCGTCGTGCTCGATGCCGATAAGGGCATCAACAACGGCGAGCCGCTTCTGCACGCCATCTGGATCGCCAGGGTCGAACCCAAGCCAGGCGAGGCCGTCACCCATATCGGCGCCGGCACCGGCTATTACACCGCACTGCTGGCCAGGCTGGTCGTGCCGGGCGGCCGTGTCATCGCCTTCGAGCTCGAGGCCGGTCTCGCCGCGCGCGCCAGGCAGAGCCTCGCGGCTTACGCCAATGTGGAAGTGATCCACGGCGACGCAGTCGCCACCCCGCTACCGCCTTCCGACATCGTCTATGTCAACGCCGGCGTCGCAGCGCCTCCCGCTGCGTGGCTAAAGGCGCTGAAGCCTGGCGGCCGCATGATTTTCCCCTGGCGTCCGTCCGAGCGCGTCGGCCTTGCCATGCTGGTAACCCGGATGGAAGCTGGCTTTGCTTGCCGGGCGCTCATGGGTTCGTGGTTCATCCCTTGCGTCGGCGCCTCGGTCGCCGGCCCTCAAGCAAGGATCCCGACCCGCGAACGCGCCGCGCGCACACGCTCGATCTGGCTGATGCAAGACAAGGCGCCGGACCGCACAGCCACCGCCGTCTTCGGCGATGTCTGGTTCTCGTCACGCGACATTCAAGCCAAAAGCAAGCGCTGAAAATTTTGTCGGCTCGTGTCGAACAGGAGCCTCGTCGTTCGTCCTTGGATCGAAATCCGGCCGCAACGGCGCGGATCACAAACGGAGAAGACAGATGCGAAAGATCATCGCCGCCACCTTCGTCAGCCTTGACGGTGTCATGCAGGCCCCCGGCGGGCCGGAAGAAGATCCGGTCGGCGGCTTCCAGTTCGGCGGCTGGACCTTCCATTATTTTGACGAGGTGGCGGGTGCGGCCATAAACGAATTATTTTCCAAGCCCTTCGCGCTGCTGCTCGGCCGCAGGACCTACGACATCTTCGCCGCCTACTGGCCGTATCAGAAAGATCCGATCGGCGATGCCTTCAACCCGGCGACCAAATATGTGGCGACGCACCGCCCGGATTCGCTGACCTGGCAGAACACCCAGTCGCTCGGGCCCGACATCGTTGCAAGGCTTAAGGAACTCAAGCGGGAAGACGGACCCGACCTGCTCATCCAGGGATCGGGCAACCTGATCCAGACGCTGCTCGCGAACGGGCTGATCGACGAGATCCGGCTGATGATCTTCCCGCTGTTGCTGGGCAAGGGCAAGCGGCTGTTCGGCGACAGCGCGATGCCCGCCGCCTTTAAGCTCACGAAGTCGCAGACTTCCAGCACCGGTGTCATCATGGCGACTTATGAGCGCGCGGGCGACATCCAGGTCGGCTCTTTTGCCACGCAGGAGCCTTCCGCAGCCGAGCTCGAGCGGCGCAGGAACTGGAAATAGCGCGGGCTTTTCCTCGCCCTCTCAGAACAGGGGGCGAGGAACAGTGCTCACGCTGCCTGGCGGTAGCGGGAAAGACCGTCGCGGATCTGAGCGGCGAAGGCTTGTGCGGCCGGCGCGATGGCATGCTTCGGCAGATGCAAACTGACCGAGAAATTCGGCAAGGCGGGAAGCTCGGCATCGGCCAGGATGTCGAGGTCGGCGGGAACCGTCGAAGCCAGCCAGGTGGTGACGGCGAGATCGGAGCGCACCGTCGCCGTCGTTGCGTCGATGTTGCCGTTCTCGAACACGGTGCGCCAGTGGAGCTCATGCGCGCCGAGCGCCGCTAGCACAGCCGGCCGGAACGCGCAGGTGTCGGCCACCATCGAGACCGGCAGCGGGCGCTTGGCCCGCGCCGCGCCGCCCCTGGCGCCGACCCACACCAGCCGGTCGACCAGCAGGCATTCGCCGGCGGTGGGGCCGACCCGCTCCTCGATGACGGCCAGATCGATCGTGCCCGCCGCCAGCGCCGTCGCGAGTTCCGGCGAAGAGGCGCAGACCAGCGAGACCTCCACCTGCGGATGGGCTTCGGCATAGGCTTTCAGCACCGGCTGAAGCAGCGTGCCGACCAGATCGTAAGGCACGCCGAGCCGCACCTGCCCCGCGACCGCCCTGCCCCTGGCCTCCGCCAGAATCTCGTCGTTGAGCGCAAGCAGCCGCCTGCCCCTGTCGAGCAGCCGCTCGCCCGTGCGTGTCAGCCGCAAGCCGCGCCGGTCGCGCTGGAAAAGGCTTTGGCCAAGAACCTCCTCAAGCCGCCTGATCTGTTGGCTGACGGCGCCTTGCGTCAGGTGCAGCGCATTGGCGGCGGCCGTCATGCTCGCCTTGTCGGCCGCCGTGACAAAGGTGCGGATGAGCGTGGTGTCGAGATCGCGGATCATTTTTGGCATTATAGTTCCTAATGCAAATCATATCAAACATTGCATTTACTGATGCCACGGCAGGCTTAGCATGCCAGTTCCTTCGACCGGGAAACCTGCATGTCCGAGACCGTCATCCCTCTTATCCTGTTCGCGCTGGTCTCGACCTCGACGCCGGGCATCGCCACGACGCTGTCGACCGCGTCCGGCGCCCAGTTTGGCTTTCGCCGCTCCGTGCCGCTGATGGCCGGCAGCGCCGCCGGGCTGGCTTCGGTGGCTGCGGCAGGTGCGGCCGGCCTCGCCGGGCTTCTTGCCGCCGTTCCTTCCCTGCAGCTGGCGATGAAGATCGCAGGCTCGTTTTATTTGCTTTGGCTGGCGCTCAAGATCGGCCGCGCCGGAGCGCCCGATCTCGACGTCACCATGGCCAAGCCGAACAGCTTCTTCGCCGGCGCCGGCATCCAGTGGATGAACCCCAAGGGCTGGGCCATGGGACTGGGCGCCGCGGCATCTTTCGCCGCATTTGCCGACGGCCCGTTGCAGCTTGCCCTCCTGCTTGGCGCCACCTTCGGCCTCGCCGCCGCCTTCTCGCTGTCACTGTGGTGCGTGGCCGGCGCACTGCTCGCCCGGTTGCTCAAGAGCGAGCGGCAGTGGCGCGCGCTCAACATCGTGCTCGGCCTGCTGCTGGCCGCCTCGATTGTCCCGATGTGGCGGCCGGTGTAGCGCCGTTCCTCGCCCCCACGAAGGTGGGGGAGAGGTGGCTCGGCGAAGCCGAGACGGAGAGGGGGGACTGGCGCCCAAGGTCACCGATTATCCGGCGAAGGGATTTGCCCTACGAAAGCCCCTCTCCGGCCGCTTCGCGGCCACCTCTCCCCGCTTTGCGGGGCGAGGAACTGGCGCTCAGACGGCGTAGCGCGGCGCCGGCTTGCCGGCGATCAGGCTGCCGTAGAAACTATCCCTGGCACCGAGATAGGCATCCAATCCGGCCGGGTCGGCAAGCCCCGGCGCGGTAACCGTCTCGCCCTGGGCAAGGCCGGCAAGCGCTGCGTCGACCAGATCGTCCGCCGTCATCACCCAGTCCTGGTTGAGGGCGTCGAGATCAACGCCGGCGAGTTCCCAGAACTCGGTGCGGATCGGCCCGGGCAGCACCACCTGCACCCTCACCTCGGTGCCGGCAATCTCGCGCTGCAGCGCCTCGCTGAAATTGACAACATAGGCTTTGGTGCCGCTGTAGATGCCGCCGACGGCGGTGCTATAGGCAACAACCGAGGCGATGTTGATGATGGCGCCGCGGTTGCGCTTGAGCAGCACCGGCAGCACCGCGCGCGTCAGCCTGGTCAGTGCCACGACATTGACCCTGATCATGCGCTCGGCCGCATCGGCATCGGCGGTCGCCACCACCTGCTGGCCGCCGAGGCCGGCATTGTTGACCAGCAGCGTCACGTTCTCATCGGTCGCGACCGCCTGTTCGACCCGGCGCAGGTCGGCGTCGTCGGCGAGATCGGCGGCAATCACCTTGACCTTGCGGCCATAGGCATATTGCAGCCTCTCCGCCAGGTCCTGCAGCCGGTCGGCACGCCGCGCCACCAGCACAAGATCGTAGCCCTGCCCGGCCAGCCGGTCCGCATAGACCGCGCCGATCCCCGACGAGGCGCCGGTGATCATGGCCGTGCCCTTGTTGTCCTTCGTGCTCATTGTCCTGTTCCTTTTCGCTGTCGCGGCAAGATGAGGCAGACGCTCTCCATCTCGTTTACCGGTGCTATTAGTGGTATATGCCACTTTCCGTGAAGTAGGCATATGCCACTATCTTGTCAACGGCGATGGCGGAAACTATTTTGGAGAAGGCCGGCGAACCGTTCGCCGGCAAGGAGCCGTCATGACCAAAGCTGCGCTGCCGACGCTTAGCTTATGCAACAATGCCTCGCTTCGGCGCGCCGGGCGCAGGCTCGGCCGCTTCTACGACGATGCGCTGGCGCCGTCGGGCCTGAAGGGCACGCAATACGGCTTGCTCCATCAGATCCACATCGGCGGCGAGCCGGCGATGGGTGCCGTCGCCGAAGCATTGATCATGGACCTGTCGGCGCTCGGCCACACGCTGAAGCCGCTGATCCGCGACGGCT
This sequence comes from Mesorhizobium sp. B1-1-8, assembly GCF_006442795.2. Taxonomy (NCBI): domain Bacteria; kingdom Pseudomonadati; phylum Pseudomonadota; class Alphaproteobacteria; order Hyphomicrobiales; family Phyllobacteriaceae; genus Mesorhizobium; species Mesorhizobium sp. B1-1-8. Next base: position 2,127,625 of record NZ_CP083956.1, on the reverse strand, counting down.
ATGTCGAAACCTTCGCCGACGAGAACGACCGCCGCGTCAAGCGCGTGCGGCTGACGCAGCAGGGCAAGGTCAAGCTCGAGGAAGCCATAAAATTATGGAACGTTGCCCAGCAGCGGTTCGAGGCCATGGTCGGCGAGAAACGGGCGGCGGAGATGCGCGCAGCGCTGAACGAAATCGCGGCGCTGGAATTCGAAACGCCGACGGCCGCCCCTTCGATGTAAAGGAGCGGCCGTCAAATCGGTTCTGTCAAAAAGCTCTACTCCGCCGGCATCGCCACCGGCCGGGCCAGCGCCCGACCCGCCAGCACCACGACAAGGCCGACGATCGGAAACACTGCCGCGACGATGCCTAGATCGGCCGGCGCGCCGAAGCGCAGTACCGCACCACCGACCACCGCACCAAGTGCGACGCCGAGATAGAGCGCCGAAGCGTTGAGCGATAGCACGATGGGAGCTGCGTCCGGCGCTATCTTGATGATGCGGCTGGCCTGCGCCGGCGGGAAGGCCCAGCCGACGATGCCCCATGGCACCATCATGCCCATCAGCGCAGGCCCGGCGATCGCCTGCGGCAGCAAGGTCGGGATCAGCGAGAAGGTGGCGAGCATGGCGGCGGAGAGCGCCAGCGACCAGAAGACGGTGCGCGTGGCGCCGAAGCGGTCGGCCGCCTGGCCGCCGGCGATGTTGCCGATGACGGCGCCGACGCCGAAGGCGAGCAGCATGGCGGGCAGCGCCAGCGGGCTCAAACCGCCGCTTTCGATGGCCAAAGGCGCAATGAAGGCAAAGACGGTGAACGCGCCGATCAGGGCGAGCACGGTCGTTGCCAGGATCGGCATCACGCCAGGGCGGACCGCGGCCGCCAGCCTTGCCCGCAGCGACAGCTTTGTGCCGATAATGCCACGCGGCAGCCGGTACCACAGGATGGCGCCCGCTAGCGCGCCGAGCCCGGCAATGGCAAAGAAAGCGCCGCGCCAGCCGGCGATGGCCGCGACCAACGCGCCGAGCGGCGCACCGACTGCGACCGCAACCGTGGTGCCGCCGACGACGACGGCAATGGCGCGGGCCCGGTGATGGTCGTCGACCAGCGCCACCGCCGTGCCCTGCGCGGTGGCCGCGAACAGGCCGGAGGACAGCGCCATGACGATGCGGGCGATCAGCAGCAGTTCGAAGGAGGAGCTCAGCGCCGCGACGAGATTGCCGAGCACGAAGAACGCCATCGTCCACAGGATGACGCGGCGGCGATCCCATTCGCCGGTCAGGGTCGCCAGGATCGGCGTGCCGAAAGCGTAGGCGAGCGCGAAGGCCGTGATCAGCGTGCCGGCGAGTGGAATGGAAATGCCGGCATCGGCGGCGATGTCGGGGAGGAGGCTGGAGATGACGAAGCCTTCGGTCGAGATCGTGAACGATCCGAGCGCAAGCCAGTAGAGGCGCTTGTCCATTGGGGAGATGTCCTTAGTTCAAAGGTTGTTGAACAATTGGACATAACAGGGCATGATGTCAACCATCCTGGGAAAAATAGCTGAACCCTGCTGACAGCACTGTGTCAGGACGGACCGGAAATCGAAGAGGCGATGAAGATGCTATGTAAACGGGCGAGAAGAGGAGGCGCGTTGAAGTTGGGAGCGTTTGTGCTTAATTCTGGGCCATGAGCTTGCCCCATCCGACAACCGACCAAATCAGCCTGCCGATCGTGCTCGCCGTGCTCGGCGATCCGACCAGGCTTGCCATCGTGCGCTATCTCGCCAGCAAGGAAGGCGTGCCGCTGAACTGCAGCAAATTCCTCGACCTGGCTTCCAAGACCAATCTCAGCTACCACCTCGCCAAACTGCGCGAGGCGGGCGTCACTCGCAGCGAAGCAGTCGGCACCAGCCGGCTGATCACGCTGCGCCGCGACGACCTCGACAGGCGCTTCCCCGGCCTGCTCGACAGCGTGATAGCCGCCGCGGACGGCGATCCGGCGCTGCCCGCCGTCGGCACGTCCGAGATCGACGTTATCGCCTAAAATCCCGCTTCCTTATCCGGACGAGACGGACCCGGCAAAGTTTTCCGATGACATCGCGCCGCCGTCTCTTATAAAACCGCCTCGGCGGACCACACCGTTGGTGCGAGTCGTGCCAACGCAAAATCTATCGCCACGGCAAGGTGATGAGGCGTAAATTCAGAATCCGCACAACGCTGTTGATTGCCGCTCCGCTGCTGATTGCTGCATTGCCGGCGATCGCTGAGGAAGCGCCGGGGACGATCATTTCCATCGTTAGCGGCCTGGCGCCCGACGATCTCCTCAACATCCGCGCCACGGCATCGGCCATGGGGAAGGTCGCGGTGCGCCTGCCCAACGGTGCAGCCGTCAAGAATCTCGGCTGCAACGTCGTCAACGGCTATCCCTGGTGCAAGGTCGAGGATACCCAGGACGCTCGCATCGTCGGATGGGCGCCTGCCCGCTATCTCACCCCCAACAATCCGGCGCCGGCACCTGAAGACACCGCCGCGCCGGCGGCCGAGGCCGTCGCGCCTCAGATCCCCGATGCACCGCCGTCCGACATTGCGGCTCGCCTCGGCGGCGAGCCGTCCGAACCGCTGACCGCTGCCGACATCGGCAGGACCGCCATGCAGGATGCCTATATCCTCGCCTTCGCCGCGTCTGCGGGTGGACTTCCCGGTTCCGACGCCCCTGCCCCCGATGGCGGCATTCCCTGCGCGCGCCATGTCGGCCAGCCGATGACCCGCTGCAAGGTCAGCGTCGCGCATGCCGGCAGCGACAGCGCCGTGACCGTGACCTGGCCGGACGGCGGCACCCGCGTCATCAGCTTTCATGGCGGCCTGCCCGTCGGCTCCGACTCGTCCGACGACTTCCGTTTCACCCGCGAAGGCAGCTTGAACATGATCCGGATCGGCGTCTCCGAGCGCTTCGAGATCACCGACGAACTGGCGTTGGGAGATTAGGTGTTAGGGGAATAGGGGAGTAAGGGAGTAAGGGAGTAAGTTAAGCGATCGAACCTTCACACACCTATCCTACTCCCCTATTCCCCTATTCCCCTATTCCCCTATTCCCCTATTCCCCTACTCCCCTACTCCCCTATTCCCTGCCCTACTCCCTCATTTTCGGGGTTACATCCGCCAAAACTCTTCCCTATAAGGCCCTCCTAGCCTGATACCAGAATCGCAAGCACAACCGGCCGGGTCCTCCCCGCCCGGTTTTTCGTGCAAGCCGCTCGCCGAACGGAATTCTTAAGCCTATGCCAAGACGCACCGACATCAAGTCGATCCTGATCATTGGGGCCGGCCCCATCGTCATCGGCCAGGCCTGCGAGTTCGACTATTCCGGCACCCAGGCCTGCAAAGCGCTCAAGGAAGAAGGGTTCCGCGTCATCCTGGTCAATTCCAACCCGGCCACCATCATGACCGATCCGGAACTGGCCGACGCCACCTATATCGAGCCGATCACGCCCGAAGTGGTGGCCAAGATCATCGCCAAAGAGCGGCCGGACGCGCTGCTGCCGACCATGGGCGGCCAGACGGCGCTCAACACCGCGCTGTCGCTGCGGCGCATGGGCGTGTTGGAGCGTTACAATGTCGAGATGATCGGCGCCGACGCAGCAGCCATCGACAAGGCCGAGGACCGGGCGCTGTTTCGCGAGGCGATGAAGAAGATCGGCCTCGAAACGCCGAAGTCGATGCTGGCCAACGCCACCGAGGTCAAGGACGCCGACCGCAAGATCCACGAGGCCGAGCGCGCGGCGCTGAAGGCGGAGAACCCGGACAACCTCGATGCCGCGCTCGATGCGCTGGAAACCCGCTGGAACCTCGGCGAGGGCGACCGCAAGCAGCGCTATATCAGCCACGCCATGGCGATCGCCGCCCAGGCGCTCGACCATGTCGGCCTGCCCGCCATCATCCGCCCCTCCTTCACCATGGGCGGCACCGGCGGCGGCATCGCCTACAACCGCGCCGAATTCTACGACATCGTCCAGTCCGGCCTCGACGCCTCGCCCACCACCGAAGTGCTGATCGAGGAGAGCGTGCTCGGCTGGAAGGAATATGAGATGGAGGTCGTCCGCGACAAGGCGGACAATTGCATCATCGTCTGCTCGATCGAGAACATCGATCCGATGGGCGTGCATACAGGCGACTCCATCACCGTCGCCCCTGCCCTGACCTTGACCGACAAGGAATACCAGATGATGCGCAACGCCTCGATCGCGGTGCTGCGCGAGATCGGCGTCGAGACCGGCGGCTCCAACGTGCAGTTCGCCGTCAATCCGGCCGACGGCCGCCTCGTCGTCATCGAGATGAACCCGCGCGTCTCGCGCTCGTCGGCCCTGGCTTCCAAGGCGACCGGCTTCCCGATCGCCAAGATCGCCGCCAAACTCGCCGTCGGCTACACGCTGGACGAGCTGGAGAACGACATCACCGGCGGCGCCACGCCGGCTTCGTTCGAACCGTCGATCGATTATGTGGTGACAAAAATCCCGCGCTTTGCGTTTGAAAAATTCCCCGGCGCCGAGCCGGTGCTGACCACCGCGATGAAATCGGTCGGCGAAGTAATGGCCATCGGCCGCACTTTTCAGGAATCGCTGCAGAAGGCGCTGCGCGGACTTGAAACCGGCCTGACGGGATTGGACGAGATCGAGATCCCCGGCCTCGGCCATGGCAGCGCCCCTGCCAGCCACGTCGACGACCGCAACGCCATTCGCGCAGCACTTGGCACGCCGACGCCCGATCGGCTGCGCATGGTGGCGCAGGCGATCCGCATGGGCACCTCGCTCGAAGACGTGCACGCCATGTGCAAGATCGACCCGTGGTTCCTCGAGCAGATCGCCGGCATCATCGCCATGGAGGAGCGCGTGCGCGAGCATGGCCTGCCGCGGGACGCCGACAATCTGCGCATGCTGAAGGCGATGGGTTTTTCCGACGCCCGCCTCGCCTCATTGACGAAGACCGACGCCGAAGTGGTTGAGAAGATTCGGCGAACGCTCGACGTTCATCCGGTCTATAAGCGCATCGACACCTGCGCCGCCGAATTCGCCTCGCCCACCGCGTATATGTACTCGACCTACGAGGTGCCCTTCGCCGGCGCTTTAGCCAACGAGGCGCAGGTGTCGTCTCGCAAGAAGGTGGTCATCCTCGGCGGCGGTCCGAACCGCATCGGCCAGGGCATCGAGTTCGACTATTGCTGCTGCCATGCCGCCTTCGCGCTGCGCGATGCCGGCTATGAAGCGATCATGATCAACTGCAACCCGGAGACGGTGTCGACCGACTACGACACCTCCGATCGGCTCTACTTCGATCCGCTGACCGCCGAGGACGTGCTGGAGATCCTGCGCGCCGAGCAGGCCTCCGGCGAGCTCACCGGCGTCATCGTCCAGTTCGGCGGCCAGACGCCGCTGAAGCTGGCCGACGCGCTGGAGAAGGCCGGCATCCCTATCCTCGGCACCTCGCCCGACATGATCGATCTGGCCGAAGATCGCGACCGCTTCCAGAAGCTCTTGCACAAGCTCGGCCTCACCCAGCCGAAGAACGGCATCGCCTATTCGGTCGAGCAGGCCCGCCTCATCGCCGGCGAGCTCGGCTTCCCGCTGGTCGTGCGCCCCTCCTATGTGCTCGGCGGCCGCGCCATGCAGATCATCCATGACGAGAGTATGCTGCAGACGTATCTGCTCGACACCGTGCCCGGCCTGGTGCCGGAGGACATCAAGCAGAAATACCCCAACGACAAGACCGGCCAGATCAACACGCTGCTCGGCAAGAACCCGCTTTTGTTCGACACCTATCTGTCGGGCGCCATCGAGGTCGATGTCGACTGCCTGTGCGATGGCAAGGCGACCTTCGTCTCCGGCATTCTGGAGCACATCGAGGAGGCCGGCATTCACTCCGGAGACTCGGCCTGCTCGCTGCCGGTGCATTCACTGCACCCTGACCTAGTCGACGAATTGGAGCGCCAGACAGCGGCGCTCGCCCGCGCGCTCAATGTCGGCGGCCTGATGAACGTGCAATATGCCATCAAGGACGGCACGGTCTATGTGCTGGAGGTCAACCCGCGCGCGTCGCGCACCGTGCCCTTCGTCGCCAAGACCATCGGGCGTCCCATTGCAAAAATCGCCGCCCGCATTATGGCCGGCGAGACGCTGGAAAACGCCTTCGCTCATTACGGCGCCATGCCCGACCCGAGGCGGCCCGGCCACATCGCGGTCAAGGAAGCCGTCTTCCCCTTCGCCCGCTTCCCTGGCGTCGACATTTTGCTCGGCCCGGAAATGCGCTCGACCGGCGAGGTCATGGGCCTCGACCGCGATTTTGCTTTGGCCTTCGCCAAAAGCCAGCTCGGCGCCAATGTCGACCTGCCCCGCTCCGGCACGCTGTTCGTCTCGGTCCGCGACGAGGACAAGAAAGGCATCCTGCCCGCCGTGAAGCGCCTAGCCGGCCAGGGTTTCAAAGTGCTCGCCACCTCCGGCACACAGCGTTTCCTCGCCGAGAACGGCGTCGTCGCCGAGAAAATCAACAAGGTCCTGGAAGGCCGCCCCCACATCGAGGACGCCATCCGCAACCGCCAGGTCCAGATCGTCTTCAACACGACTGACGGCCAGAAGGCGGTGTCGGACTCGAAGTCGCTGCGGCGAGCGACGCTGATGCAGAAGGTGCCGTATTATACGACCCTGTCGGGGGCTGCCGCGGTGGCCGAGGCGATTGCCGCGCTACGGGCGGGGAATTTGGAGGTTCGGCCGCTGCAGGAGTATTTTGCTTAGATTATTGCGACTGGAAATCCATCGTGAGGGTGCCGTCCCCCCGCTTCTTCCAGACGTACATTGTTACGTCACGCTGAATCCTGTCTCCCTTGTCATCGAAGGTAAGATCCCCCAACACGGTCGGAATTGGCTGACCGGACTTTATGGAAGCCACAACGGCCCTTGGGGCCTGGCTGCCTGCCATTTGGATACCCTTAGCCGCCACTTGGACTGCAGCATAGGACTTCAGCGTATAGTCTGCTGGCTCAAACCCTTGAGACCGAAAGCGCGCGACCACGTCCGCCGCGGAGGGATTGCCGCGGTCATCAAGCGAAAACGCGATGAGGACACCTTCCAATGCGGGTCCTGCTTTCCCCGGTAAATCGTGGACTAGAGCTCCATCTCCTGAGATGAACTGAACCTTCAACCCTGCTTCTTTGGTTTGGCGAACGAGCGGACCAAAATCGCCGGCAAGACCAGCAAAGAAGAGAGCATCGATCTTCATGGATTTGAGTTCGCCGATAAGGTCCGCAAAATCTCCTTGGCCAGGTTTGATCTTTTTGGCAAGCTTTTCAGGGTTCCCCTTTGCCCGCAGCGCTTTTCTTGCTTTGTTCGCCAAGCCATCGCCATAGGGCGTACCATCGCTAACGATTGCAAGATTCTTTGTTGTGAAATGAGCGGCCATATATTCACCGGCAAACGTCCCTTGAACATCGTCGCGACCTGCGGTCCGGAGAACATTCCAGAGTTTGAATTCGGTGAGAGCGGGATTTGTCGATGCGGGACTGATCATCAAAGTATTGTTCTTGGCGTAGATCATCGCGGCGGGAACAGAACTGCCCGAATTGAAGTGGCCGATGACAAAGCGAACTCCGTCTTTCGCCAGTTTCGTGGCAAGGGCTATCGCGGTGGCGGGTGTATACTGATCATCAAGCACGGTGAGTGCTATCTTGCATCCTCGCACCCCGCCCTTGGCATTGATGTCGTCTACCGCGAGTTGAGCACCCCGCCTCATCTCCTCACCGTCATACGCCCAGTCCCCCGTCATGGGGCCGACCACTGCCATCGGAATATCCGGACATGCGGCGACCGCTAACAGGGGAGTCGTTGACGCCGTCAATAATCCCAACGCCAATATTGTGAAAAGCCGAGCCAACTCGGCCCCCGAATTACGCATGTCCGCTCCCCAAACAGTATTTAAGAAGTAGTCTTCCGAGAAAGGAAGCTAACACGCGTCTTTAGTAAATTGAAAGCCTCCGCGGCGAAAGGATCCACGCGACAGGCTCACCCCACCGCCACGCACTCAATCTCGATGTCAAACTCCATGGGCCACGAAGCCACCGGCACAAAACTGCGCGCCGGCGGGTTGACGCTGAAGTACTTCGCATAAACCCGGTTTATCGCGTTGTAGAAGCCGGAATTGGCGGCATAGATGCGCACCATCACCACGTTTTCCAGCGAGGTGCCGGCCGCTTCCAGGCAATGTTTCAGCGCTTTCAGCGACGCCTCTGTCTGGACCTCGATGTCGCCGCGCACCATCTCGCCGGTCACCATGTCCACCGGCGGCGTCGCCGAGATGAACACGAAGCCGTTGGCCTTCACCGCCGTCGAGCACGGCAAGCCGAGCGACCGCACCTTGGCCGACATTACGGGTACTTCGACGACTTCCTTCTTCATGGCAATCCTCCCTTTGCTGGTCAGGTCGGCGCCAAGGCCCCTCACCCAGCCTCCGCTTCGCTCGGCTGACCTCTCCCCGAGGGGAGAGGAGGCTTTCAGCGCCGGCGCCCACCTCTTCTCCCCTCGGGGAGAAGGTGGCCGCGAAGCGGCCGGATGAGGGGGCCTGCGCCACACCTTGGTTTAGGAGCTTATCCTCCCACCGGCCGAACGCCAGCAGCAACGCATGATCCAGAGCTCACCCCTGCCCCGGATAAGGCATCCCGTCCTTGTGCAGGAAGCGTCCGTCCGAGCTCGGGCTCATCATGTCGATGTCGGAGCAGGTGATGAGATCGTCCGGGTTGCGTGAGCCGACCTCCAGATAGCGCGCCGTCACCGACGAGCGGTTGATCATGTGGTGGCCGTCGCCGCTGTCCTTGGGAAAGGTGGCGCAGTCGCCTGCCTTGAGCAGCGTCTCGCCGCCGTCCTCGACCAGCGTCAGCTCGCCCTCCAGCACGTAGACGAACTCGTCCTCATGGCTGTGCCAGTGGCGCTGGCTGGACCAGCCGCCCGGCGGGAGCGTCATCAGGTTGACGCCGAAATCCTTCAGCCCGCCGGCATCGCCCAGGCGGCGGCGGATGCGCTCGGCGCAGGGTTGGTCGAAAGGTGGCGGATAGCCGGAGCCTTTGCGGACCGGCACGGCGGATAGGTCGATCTTGGGCATGGGCACTCCCGGATTGATACTCCAAGTCTAACCCGCGGCGGGCGCAAACACAGAGCCAGCTTGCGGCGCTCGGTTCGCCAGTTGTCGCAACACTTGGAGCTTGGCGCAGGCTTCCCCCAGCGTCGTCATCCCAGGGCAAAGCAGGAGCGAAGCTCCGTCGCGGAGACCCTGGGATCCATTCCGTGACGTCGGCCGAAGGTCGCAGCGGAGCAGAATTCTGCGCCGTAGCAGCGCTCCAGAGTAACGGCATGGATCCTCGGGTCTGCGCTGCGTCGCTACGCTCCTCGCTTCGCCCGTGGATGACGAAGCGTAGGCGGCTCGGCCAATCTCAATCGGCCCTCACCCCTGATGCGCCACCGCCAGCTCCTTCACATGTGTCTCGTGCATCTTCAGCACCGGCAGCGTCTTCTTGGCGAATTCCTTCATCGCCGGGTCGTCGCCTGACTTCGAATAGGTGCTGAACAGGGCGACAGCGTCCTTATGCGCGTCGGTCTGCATGGTGATGTATTTCTGGTCGAAATCCTTGCCGCTCGCGCTCTTCAGCTCGTCGAGCATCTGCTGTTCCTTCGGCTGCAGGGCGGGGCCGGCGGGCTCGGTCGAGCCGGTGGTCTGGCCCTGGGCGAGCGCCGCCTTGAAATCCTTGCCGGCCTTGGTGTGGTCCTTGATCATCTGGCTGGCAAAAGCCTTGACGTCCTTCGACGCCGATTTTTGCTCGGCGAGCTTGCTCGACTGGATCTCGAATTCGTTGGCGTTGGGCACCGTCTTGATGAAGGTCTGGGTGTCGACCTTGCTGTCGGCCGCCATCGGCGCGGCCTTGGTGGAATTGCTGTTGCCCGATTGGGCAAGGGCTGCAGGCGCGCCGGCGAGCAGGGCGGCTGCGACCACGGTCAGAAGCGTTTTCATGAGAAATCTCCGATCCGGAATGGTCCCTCTGATCTTCCAACGCGGCATCGGCAGCAGGGTTGCGTCGAGCCCTGCGAAGCAGCTCGTAAGCAGCCAGTTCGCCGGAACCGTTCGGTATGCAACGCCCCTGCCGCCGCTCTATCCTAATGGCAGCACGCGCCGGAATATTGCAGCTGCTCGTGCCAGTCCGGCCGGCCTTCCGGGGTGAAATCCATCAGGTTCCACAGGATCTCGCAGGTGCCGATCGCGCGGGGGTCCTGGCCGGGGTCGGTCGGCGCAAAGCCAAGCTCCGACGACCAGAAATGGCGGATCCCCTCGGCATCGCGATGGAACACCGAAAGCAGCGGCACCTGCGCGCCGTCAGCCGTCTCGGAATTGTAGTCGCGCTTGAAACTGTTGCAGGCCGACGAGACAAGCCGCATGTTTTGCCAGCCGCGATCGCGGCCGAGCGCCGTCAGGTTGTCGAGGGCCGTCTTCGCTACCACGGCGAAGTTGAAGCCGGCCGCCTGCAAATGGCCGACGGCGCCGTCGAACTGGTCAAGCAGCGCGGTGCAGGACGGGCATAGTTGGTCCCGCCGCTCGAGCTTCGCCGTCTCGCCGCTGGTAGCCACATCGCGGGTTTCTTGCGGATGGCGCGGAAACATCATCTGATAGAGGATCAGCGTGTCCTTGCCCGGCGCGAACAGCTCCGACAGTTTTATCTCCGTGGGCTTGCCCTCGGCATCCAGCCCGTCGAAGACATAATCCTGCGGTACCAGTCCGCCGGGCGGCAGCGCGCGCCTTGCCGCGGCAACGGCTTCCATGGCGCGGCGCAATTCGATTTCCTTTTGCAGCAGCTTTTCGCGGGCGGTGCGGTATTTGGCGGATTCATTGGGAAAGGTGATCATGATCGGCTCCTTGGATCGCCGCGCCGGCGTCCCGGCGCGGATGGCTTTACGCCCTAAGGACGTGCCGGCCCGATCGCTTCCGACATTTTTTCACCCCGAAAACCAACCCGCTTCGCGGCATTCTCCACCGGTCGATGTTCATCCCTTGACGCCGCCGGCAGTGAGGCCGGAGACGATCTTGCGCTGGAAGATGAGCACCAGCACCACCAGCGGCACGGTGACGATCACCGACGCGGCCATGATGTTGCCCCACGGGATTTCGAACTGCGAATTGCCGGACAGCAGCGCGATCGCCACCGGCACGGTCCGCTGCGTATTATTGGAGGTGAAGGTGAGCGCAAACAGGAACTCGTTCCAGGCGCCGATGAAGGCGAGCATGCCGGTCGTCGCCAGCGCCGGCCACATCAGCGGCAGGAAGACGCGGGTGACGATGATCCACGGCGTCGCGCCATCGAGGATCGCCGCTTCCTCGACCTCGACCGGCAGGTCGCGCACGAAGGTGGTGAGCACCCAGACGATGAACGGCAAGGTGAAGATCATGTAGGAGAAGATCAGTGCGACGAGCGAATTGTAGAGGCCGAACATCCGGATAATCTCGAACAGGCCGGCCAGCACCGCCACCTGCGGGAACATCGAGACCGACAGGATGGCAAGCAGCAGGGCCGAGCGGCCGCGGAAGCGGATGCGCGCCAGCGCGTAGGCCGCGGTGACGCCGAGCAGCAGGGAGACCGAGACGACCGCCCCTGAGACGATCAGCGAGTTCACGAGATTGCGCGCGAAAGCGCCCTCGGTCAGCACGTTCCTGTAATTGCCGAGGCTGAACGTCCTCGGCCACAGGTCAGCCTGGAACAGCTCTGTTCCCGACTTCAGGCTGGTGACGATGGCATAGTAGAACGGGAACACCGCGACAAAGACGATCATCAAAACCAGCAGATAGAAGGCCGCGCGCTTCAGGATTCTCATCTCAACGGCCTCCGTCGAGGCTGATGCGGCCGATCCGTATGTAGGAAATCGTAAGCAGCGCGAGGATCAGGAAAAACAGGGTCGAGGCGGCTGAGCCGTAGGCGAACTTGTCGAACTCGAAAAGGTTCTCGCGGGTGAACACCGACATCGATTTGGTGTGCACATTATTGGGCGTCAGCACATAGATCAGATCGAAGATGCGCAGCGCATCGAGCGCGCGGAAGATGACGGCCACCATCACCGCCGGGCGGATGAGCGGCAACGTCACTTTCCAGAAAATCTGCCATGGGTTGGCGCCGTCGAGCCTGGCGACCTCGATGATCTCGCGCGGCAGCATCTGCAGTGCTGCAAGGATCAGCAGCGCCATGAACGGCGTCGTCTTCCAGATATCGACGATGAGTACGGCCGCCATCGCCGTGTCGGCCCTGGCGGTCCAGGCGATCTTGTGGCTGATCAGGCCGAGATTGACCAGCACGACATTGATGATGCCGAATTGGTCGTTGAGCATCCATTGCCACATCTTGGCCGAGACGATCGTCGGGATCGCCCAGGGGATGAGGATGGCCGCCCTGACGATGCCGCGGCCGGGGAAGTTGGCGTTGAGCACCAGGGCGACGATCGTGCCGAGCACCGTCTCGCACGTCACCGAGATCACAGTGAAGCGTGCGGTGTTCCAGACCGCGCCCCACCAGACCGGATCGACAAGCAGCCCGTCATAGAGCACCCGGCCGCTCGGCAGGCGCAGCACCGAGAAATAATTGGCGAAGCCGACAAATTGGCGGGCATCGAGGTCTGCCAGCGAAGCGTCCGTGAAACTGAAATAGACGGTGCGCAGCAGCGGCCAGCCGGCAACGGCGGCCAGCACCGCAAGCATCGGCGCCAGGAACAGCCATGCAGAGCGCACGCGCTGCGCCATCAGCCGCGGTCGCCTCGCAGGCGTGACGCTCACCAGCCCTTGCCCTTCAACTTGGTCAGCCTCGCTTCAAGGTCTGCCAGATTGCCGGCGGCGCTGCCTTCGCCCGACATGGTGTTGTGCACGGCCGTCCAGAACTGGCTCGACGCCTCGTTGTATTTGATCTTGACGGTGGCCGACGGGCGCGGCACCGCGTTGAGGAAAATCTGCTTCCAGCGCGGCACGATCGGCTGTTGCCTGGCGATATCAGCATCGTCATAGAGCGCCTCTATGGTTGGCAGATTGGCCGTCTTCAGCGTGCGGTATTTCTGCATCTGCGGCGAGGCGATGAACTTGACCAGCTCGATCGCGGCATCCCGGTGTTTCGAATATTTGGAGACCGCCAGGTTCCAGCCGCCGAGCGTCGCCACGGGGCGGGCGCCCTCGCCTGTGCCAGCCGGCAGCGGCGCCACGTCGAACTCGCCCTTGATCGGCGAATCCGCGCTGTTGCCGAGCGCATAGGCGTAAGGCCAGTTGCGCATGAAAACCGCATTGCCGGTCTGCCAGACGCCGCGCGATTCCTCCTCCTGGTAGGCAAGCACACCGGGAGGCGAGATGGTGCCGATCCAGCCCCTGGCCATGTCGAGCGCGGCCGCGGCTCTCGGGTTGTTGATAGAAACCGTTCCGTCCGGCTCGATAATCTGGCCGCCGCCATTCGACATCACCCATTCGAGCGCATCGCAGGTCAGCCCCTCATAGGCGTTGCCCTGGAAGACGAAGCCCCAGATATCCTTGTTGCCGGCCGCGCGCTCCTTGTCCACGACCAGCCTGGCGGTGTCGGCCAGCTCCTTCCAGGTGGCCGGCACCTTGGCACCGTATTTGTCGAGCAGATCCTTGCGGTAATAGAGCGCCGGCGCATCGGTGAAGATCGGCAGCGCCACCAGCCTGCCATTGACGGTCTGCGACTGGATGATCGACGGGAAATGCTCAGCCACGATATCCCTGGTCGCCTCCGTCAGGTCGACGAGCTGGCTGGCGAGCTGCGGCGCCCAGATGACGTCGGTCTGGTAGACGTCGATGTCGGTGTTTCCGGCGGCAAGCCACAACCGGTAAAGGCCGAACTGGTCGGTCGTCGATGGTGGCAGGACAACGATAGTGACCTTGTTGCCGCTTTGCTTCTCATAGCGGTCGAGTATCTCGCGCAGCACCTTGATGCCATTGCCGGTGTCTCCCGACACGATCGACAGATCGACCGCGCGGGCCGGAGCGGCCATCAGCATGATGCCGAGCGCAAGCGCAACAAAGGCGTGAAAGAGCTTCACGGCGGCGGATCTCCCGCGGAGCTGGGACCCTAGCGCGTCAACAGCTCGTCAGATGCCCACCCAGCCCCTTGAATGCGGGGCGGCGCTTTGGGTTCCCGACACAGGCTATTCGGTGGCCGAGCCGCCTGAAGACGGTCGGAGATTAGCGGGATCGATGCTTCCGCGGAGCAAAAGCGGGCGGGCTCCGAAACCCGCCGCCCCGGAGCCCGCCTTAGGAGTGGCTGACACATGCCGGCGCAGCCTCCTCCGACGCCTTGCCAGCGTCGATCCCCGATCGCCGCCCGGCATCTCGATGAATTAGCATTCCCTAAGGTCAGCCAATGTGAAGGAGTTCACAAACCAAGGGACTTCCGCTCAGGCGTCGGGCGGCAGACGGTGCCCCTTGCGGTCGGCGCCGAGGCCGGTCGCATCGAGCAGACCCTTGCGTTTGGCGTCGTAGTAATAGCCGGTCTGGTAGAGCTGGTCGGCGCGCTTGGCGTTGCCGCCGGCCACCAGCCAGGCGCCGCGCAGATATTTCACCGCGTATTTGAGATTGGTCTCGGCGTCGAAGAGGCCGGTCGCCGGTCCGTCATAGCCCATGCCGCGCGCCGTCGTGTGCTTGATCTGCATCAGCCCCCAATGGCCGTGATTGTAGGCTTTCGGGTTGAAGGTGCTCTCGCGATTGACGACATGGCGAACCAGGTCGATCGGCACTTCATAGAGCGCGGAATATTTCTCGATCAGCCGCTCGATCTCGGCGCGCGGGCCGCTGGCATGCTGCTCGGGCTGCCCCGGGGGAGCGAGCAGTGCCGGGTTCTGCGGCACGACATAGGCGACCTGCTGGACGCCCGGCATTGCTACGGCCTTCACCGACTGGCCGGTGACCGGCATGGCGACGGCGGCCGTTGCGTAGACGGGCGCCGCCTTGAGTGCGGCAGGGCTGGTCGGCACCGCGGCCGCTATGAGCGCCGGCGCCGAGGGAAACTGTCCGGCGACGGGCGTCGAGCCGGCAAAGGCCGCCGGCTGCGCGGGCGGCGGCAATGGCGCCCCAGGCTGCGCGGGCGCCGGCAGCGACGTGCCAGCCGGCGCCGCTGCGGCATCGCCTGTCAGCACGGCTGTCTGCACCGGAACCAGACCGGAGGATTCAGGCAGCACCGCCACCGTTTCAGGCAGCATAACGGTCGGTGTGTCGTCCTCGACCGTCGGGGTTGAAGCCGCCGCAAGCGCCGGCGCGGCCTTCGTCTGCGAGGTCGAAGTACAGCCGCTGAGACCGGCCGCTGCAACGAGCACGCCGATCGCGGTAAGGATGATTTTAACTGGCAAGCCGTGCGGGTCCGGTTTGTCGGGCTGTTAAGAAGTCCTTACACCAGCGCTTTTTCCCCGGCAATCCGGGTAGAGCGATGGTTTTCGGGTGGTGGATGGCCGTCCGAAGCGCCATATTGTTCCCGATATGTATCGGATTTCCTCCGTGGGACGGAAAGGAGAATGTCATGGAAACCGCCGCTCGGACCACCGCCGGCCATGCCGTCTTCGAGACGGCGCTCGGCTTCATGGGCATCGCCTGGAGCGAGGCAGGGCTGATCCGGCTTTGCCTGCCGCAGCGCAATCGCGACTCCGTGGAACGCCGGCTGCACAAGCATCCCGCCGTCGCCGCATCAACCGCCGAGCCGCAATGGGTTGTCGATCTGATCGCCTCGATCAAGGCCTACGCCGCGGGTGAGGATGTCGATTTCTCCGGCGTCCCGGTCGATCTCGCCGGCGTCGACGATTTCCGCCTTGCCATCTATGATGCGGCGCGCAAGCTCGCCTTCGGCGAGACCACCACCTATGGCGAGTTGGCGAAGCGTGCCGGCCATGCCGGGCTTGCCCGCGAAACCGGGGCGGCGTTGGGCTCGAACCCGGTGCCGCTGGTCATCCCATGCCACCGCATCCTTGCCGCGGGCGGCAAGATCGGCGGCTTCTCCGCGCCGGGCGGCTCGACCACCAAGGAAAAGATGCTGGCCATGGAAGGCGTGCGCGTCGGCCCGCCGCCGGCCGCGCAGGCTTCGTTCGGTTTCTGATTCCAGGGCCTCAGTGCCTGAGGATACGGCGGCGGAAATGCCGGTCGAAGTCGGGCCTTTTGCAGACATAGACCGCGCAGGACCTTGTGTCGGCGCTCGGCACATAGGCCCTCGATCTGATCTCGCCCATGTTGCAGAAACGCTCGTCCTGCACATAGCGGTCGTAGAGCGGCAGCCCCGGCACGCGCGTCGACTGATAGCGCAGGATGACGGCGCCTTGCCTGGCGATCGTCGCCTGCACCCTGTCGCAGCTCATGCGCGTCGGGTCGTAGCGCGAGACCGCCTGCGCCTCGGCGCCCACCAGCATCAGGCAGGCGGCAAGCAGAATGGCTTTCATGATCGTCTCCCAAAACCGCGGCGGCGAACGTGCCGTTTGCCTCCACAACGCGCGCCCGGCCGCAAAAATTCCACGCGATCGGCGCGGCCATTCGACGGCATCCCGGTGCTTCCCACCATACCGTCTTGTTTTCGTCCGCAAAACATCCTATATCCCCGGTATTGAATTTGGCCGATCGATCGGGCCTCGCGATCCTTCGCGTTTGCTGACGTCTATCTCCAAAATTTCGATACCACCGGCTGGACTTCGGTCCGGTCAAACCAAAGCAAATGTGAAGGACACTCTAATGGCAACTGGTACGGTCAAGTGGTTCAACGCCACCAAGGGCTTCGGTTTCATCCAGCCTGACGCCGGCGGCGCGGACGTTTTCGTCCACATCTCCGCTGTCGAACGCGCTGGCATGAGCACCCTCGTCGAGGGCCAGAAAATCAACTTCGAGATCGAGCAGGACCGCCGCACCGGCAAGTCCGCGGCTGGATCTCTGAGCAAGGCAGCCTGATTTTTGCGAATGGCGCGCGCCGGACGAAGGTTCGGGGCGCGCGGCAAGTCACGGATGTACTGACGGTCGCGTGAGAAGCGCGCCGGAGCGAAAAGAACCGACAAGCTGGAACAGCAGATAGCTGCCAGCCCGGACCGGACGCTCCCGATCAGGCTACCGAAATGGGAAGGCGGGCATTGTCCCGCCTTTTTATTTGTCTGTATCACGGTTGTTGGCCTCGCCGAGGCAATTATGTTATTTGCTCGCCATGACCAAGCTAGAACAGATCGAAAAGTCCATCGCCGAACTGAGCCCTGACGAGCTGAAGGCGTTTGCCGCCTGGTTCGAGGAGCTTCAGGCGGATATGTGGGATCGGCAGATCGGGGCCGACGCAAAAGCGGGACGGCTGGACAAACTTGCGGAACAGGCTTTGGCCGATCATCGCGCCGGCCGGACCCGGCCTCTGTGAATCACTTTGCCGCTCCCTCTTTCTGGGAGGCTTACGGCAAATTGCCCTCCTCAATCCGGACAAAGGCGGACAATAGTTTCGCCAGATTACGCGCTGATCCCTTTCACCCTTCCCTGCATTTGAAGTTGGTTGGACGTTACTGGTCGGCGCGGGTTGACCTGAATTACCGCGCTGTGTCAGTCCGCGACCATGACGATCTGGTTCTGGATCGGCACCCATTCCGAGTATGACCGGCTTGTTAAATAGGTGCGCCTGCGAACGCTGCTGCCGCAGGGAAGTGACGGTAGCGAGAGAAAACTACCCCACCCACTCGATCGGCACATGGCCCTTGTCGGCCTCGACCCGCTTCAGCCAGGCAACAACGGCCGGATAGGCATCGAGCTGGAAGCCACCCATCTCGGCGGTGTGGGTGTAGGCATAGAGCGCGATGTCGGCGACGCTGAAGGCGCCGCCGGTGAAGAAGGCGTCTGTCTCCAGATGCCTGTTCATCACGCCGAGCGCCTTGTTGCCGCGCTCCAATGTGAGCGCCAGCCGTTCCGGCGTCGCATCTTTGGCCCGCTCGGGAAAGGTGAGCAGCGCCTTGCGCACGGCGATATAGGGCTCGTGGCTGTATTGTTCGAAGAACAGCCACTGGTAGGCCAGCGCCCGCTCGTATCTGTCGGCCGGCAGGAAGCGCGTGCCTTCGGCGAGATAGAGCAGGATGGCATTGGATTCGGCGATGCGCCTGCCATCGTCGAGCTCGAGCAGCGGCACCATGGCGTTCGGATTCTTGGCGACATAGTCGGCCTTGCGCGTCTCGCCGGTATGTGAATTCACCTCGACGCGGGTGAAGGGCGTGCCGAGCTTGGCCATCAACAGACGCGGCTTGTAGCAATTGCCGCTGTCGATCATGTCGTAAAGGATCATGCCATTGTCCCCGTGCAGTCGATCGGAAAGGCTTTAACTCGCCTGCGCAGGTCTCATCCAGTGATTTGTTTTTAGGTAAAAACATCAGCGGCGCTGATGCAACGGCACGACCTTGTTGTCGATCCCGAGCAGCGCATCGACCGACATCGGCTCTTCGTTGAAGATCGTGCCGGCGAGCGCCGGGCGCGCCAGATGGAACCCCTGCAGGAGGTCGACGCCGCCATCCAGCGCGACGCGCAGATGCGTGGCCTGCTCGATGCCTTCGACAAGCACCTTGGCGCCGTGGTCGTGCAGCATCGAGACCAGCGGCCGGAAGAACCGCTCGGCGGCGGCATGCCGGCAGAACTCGGCGAACCAGGCGCCGTCGATCTTGACGATATCGGGGGAAAGCAGGCCGATGCGCTCCTCGGTCGAATGGCCGGTGCCGAAATCGTCTATGGCGATACGGATGCCGTCGCGTTTCATTTCCCGCACGAGGCGGGTGAGAACCTGGTTGTCGGCCGCCTGTTCGGTGATCTCGCAAACCAGCATGGCCGGCTCCAGGCCGAAATCGCCGAGATGCCGGGTCATCACCCGGATTTCGGCCAGCGCCCGCCCGAGATGATCATTGATCAGCGGATTGTAATTGAAGAACAGGGAGAGCCCGTCGACGCCGATGTTCCGGTAATTGCCGAGATGCAGCATCCGGCACATCGTCTCGACGAACAGGCGGTCCGATGCCGGTACGCTGTCGAAGAACACAGGCGTCGCCACCGGCCTCGCGGCGCGGCGCGGCTCGATCAACGCTTCGACGGCGACTGCTTGAAGTGTCCTGCCCTGCGGCGCGAAGATCGGCTGATAGGCGCTCCACAGCCGGAACTCGCCATAAACACCGAACTGAATGCCGATCTCGTCGGCGAAGATCGCCTCGGCGGCGTTCCGCCGCCTGTCCGGCCGCGCGCTCACGGCGCGGTCCTGCGCCCGAACGCCTTTGCCGGCCGCGCCGGCGACTCCGGCGCTGGGCTGGCTGTGGCCTTGCTGTCCTCGACCGGCGGCGGGCCCTTGCCGAAAACCCGAAAACTGGTCGGGGCCAGTTCCGGCCGGGCAAGCACGTAGCCTTGCACCATCGAGGCGCCTGACTTC
Organism: Mesorhizobium sp. B1-1-8; assembly: GCF_006442795.2. Taxonomy (NCBI): domain Bacteria; kingdom Pseudomonadati; phylum Pseudomonadota; class Alphaproteobacteria; order Hyphomicrobiales; family Phyllobacteriaceae; genus Mesorhizobium; species Mesorhizobium sp. B1-1-8. The sequence continues at coordinate 2,108,215 of NZ_CP083956.1, read as the reverse complement.
TCCGCCAGTTCGAGCTGCCAGCCTTCCTCGATGCCTTCGAATACGGTGCGGATGTCTTGCTGTTCGAAACCCTTCACCATGGCGGTCAGCAGCGCGAAGCCGGCGCCGGACTCCATCAGCTGGGTGATCCAGAGGGCGTCGAATTTGACGACGTCCGGCCGCAATTCCTTGATGCGGTTGATGTCGGAATCATCAGCGCCATAATCGTCGACGGCGATGCGGAAACCGTTGGCCCTCAGCGCCTCGACGAAACTGTAAAGCGTCTCCTGCGAAGCCGATTTCTGCTCCGTGACCTCGCAGACGATGCGGCGCGGATCGATGCCTGCTTCGTGCAGCACCAGGCGCATGTCGCGCAACGCCTTGTCGGTAATGCCGCGGTCGGTGAAGACAGACGGGTCGAAATTGATGAAGATCGACGCCTCCTGCGGCAGGCAGGCGCCGGCGTTCAACAGATGCAGCGTGCGCGTCAGCGCCTCGATATGCAGCCGGTCGCCGGTCGGACAGGTGCTGAAGAAGCTCATCGGCGACTGCGGCTCGCCGTCGCGGAATGGCCGGATCAGCCCCTCGAAGGCGACGACCGAAAGCTTGCCCTCGTTGAAGGCGAAGATCGGCTGGAAGGCGCTCCGCAGCGTATAGATTCCCCAGACACCGCTGGAGGTGCCGTCATCATGACGGATGATGTGAGCAAGCCCGATGCTGCGCGACAAGGGTCCCTCGCTCCGCGACATGGCGGAATTCAATCTGCGATCCTGCCAGTGAAGGGTTTACCGGTCGTTGATGAATTTAAGGTTGCCGCTCACGCCACCTTGACCTCTGGCTCATCCGACAATGCTTGCGCTTGGCGAGATGATGCGACATGAGAGGCGCCGCGGCCGCTGCTGGCCGCCCGATATTCCAGGAGACCTCCAGTCATGGCCTTTCTCGCCGACGCCCTTTCCCGCGTAAAGCCTTCCGCGACCATCGCGGTGACGCAGAAAGCGCGCGAGCTGAAAAATGCCGGCCGTGACGTCATCGGCCTTGGCGCCGGCGAGCCGGATTTCGATACGCCCGACAACATCAAGAACGCGGCGATCGAAGCGATCCGCCGTGGCGAGACCAAATATCCGCCGGTGTCGGGCATCGCGCCGCTGCGCGAGGCGATCGCCAGGAAATTCAAGCGCGAGAACAATCTTGACTACCGGCCGGAGCAGACCATCGTCGGCACCGGCGGCAAGCAGATCCTGTTCAACGCTTTCATGGCGACGCTGAACCCAGGCGACGAGGTGATCATTCCGCGCCCCTATTGGGTGAGCTATCCGGAAATGGTGGCGATCTGCGGCGGCACGTCCATTTTTGCCGACACCTCGATCGACAACGGCTTCAAGCTCACACCGCAAATGCTGGAAAAGGCGATCACGCCGAAGACCAAATGGCTGCTGATGAATTCGCCGTCCAATCCGTCGGGCGCCGCATACACGGAAGCCGAATTGCGGGCGCTCGCCGATGTCCTTTTGAAGCATCCGCACGTCTGGACGCTGACAGACGACATGTACGAGCACCTGACCTATGGCGACTTCGTCTTCAGGACCATCGCCGAAGTCGAGCCGAGCCTCTACGAGCGCACGCTGACCATGAACGGCGTCTCGAAGGCCTACGCCATGACCGGCTGGCGTATCGGCTATGCAGCCGGTCCCGTGCAGCTGATCAAGGCGATGGACATGATCCAGGGCCAGCAGACGTCGGGCGCCTGCACCATCGCGCAATGGGCATCGGTCGAGGCGCTCAACGGCCCTCAGGATTTCATCGCCAGGAATAAGGCGATCTTCCAGGGCAGGCGCGACCTCGTCGTATCGATGCTCAACCAGGCGCGCGGCATCACCTGCCCGTCGCCGGAAGGCGCCTTCTATGTCTATCCTTCCTGCGCGCAGCTGATCGGCAGGAAGACGAGGAGCGGCAAGGTGATCGAAACCGATGAGGCCTTCTGCTCGGAGCTGCTCGAGGCCGAGGGCGTGGCGGTGGTGTTCGGTTCGGCCTTCGGTCTCGGCCCGAACTTCCGCATCTCTTACGCCACCTCCGAAGCGCTGCTGGAGGAAGCCTGCACCCGCATCCAGCGCTTTACCGCGTCGCTGACCTGATCGGCAAAGCCATCACCGGCATCCGGGAACCCGGCTCAGGGCCGGGATGGGCGCCGGTCAGCTGCCGTACTGTTCGGCGGAGACTTCTTCCAGCCACTCGGCGTGAACACCCTCGAGCGCCTCCTGCATGGCGATATGCGTCATTGCTGTTTTCGCGCCGGCGCCATGCCAGTGCTTTTCGCCGGGCGCGAAGGAGATGACGTCGCCAGCCCTGATCACCTCGACCGGCCCATCCCACGTCTGCGCCAGGCCGGAGCCGGCCGTGACATAGAGCGTCTGGCCGAGCGGATGCGTGTGCCAATGAGTTCGCGCGCCGGGTTCGAAGCTGACCAGCGTTGCCCTCAGCCGCGCCGGCGCCTCCTTCTCGATAATCGGCGTCTGCAGCACTCGTCCGGTGAAATATTTATCCGGCGCGATGATCGTCGGCACGCTGCCGCATACAATGATCTTCACGTTGAAATCCTCAAGGCTTGTCGGATGGTGCAGCCGCAAGCGCGGCGCCTCGTTATCCCAGTTTCAACCGATATCGGAACTGGTGCAACAGGCCGCTGCCGGAATGGCGTCGGGCCGCCTTTGCGGCACGAACGGCACGTTTCATCAAATCCCGCAAAACCTCGTCACAAGCTGTTGCTTTTTAACCATAAACTGCGCCCCCCCAAAAGGGCGCGCAGGAATATGGCGCGCCGGTCGCCGCGCTTAATGTTTCTTAACGGCTAGGCTCTAGCCATGGCGCGTGCTGTGGGGGCGCGGACATGAGCATTTTGGCGACGATCAAGGACCATAGCGGCAGGATTTACCGCGGCATTCAGGCATTGCTTGTGGTCAGCATTGGCGCCATCGCGCTTGCCGCTTTCGGGCTGACCGAGAACGCCTCGCGCGCCAGTGCCCTTACCATGTCAGCGGCATCGACCTGCCTGGCGCTTGTGGTGCTGATGTATATGCGCTCGAGCGTCGTCCAGCGCCTGCAATCGGCGGAGGCCGCCGAGGCCGAGAAGCACCGCTTTCTGACGATCGACGCGATGACCGGCGCCATGACGCGCCGCTATTTCATCGAGGCGCTGCGCGACAGGCTGGGCACCTTGCGCAACCGGCGGGAGGCAGCCCTGCTGCTGATCGACGTCGACCATTTCAAGCAGCTCAACGACACCTTCGGCCACCAGTTCGGCGATATCGCCCTGGCGCATCTGGTCAAGGAAGCCGAGCGCATCTTCACCGACGGGGTCATTGGAAGGCTCGGCGGCGACGAGTTCGGCGTCTTTCTGCCCCATGGCGACATGGCCTTCATCCAAAGGGATGTGCGGCGGTTGCTGGAAACGATGCGGGCCGGAAAACGGCACGAGGGCAAGGTCATTCCGCTTTCGATCTCGGTGGGCGTCGCACTTGCTCCGCTGCACGCCTCCAACGCGACGGAATTGATGCTGCTGGCCGACCTCGCGCTCTATGAGAGCAAAGCCGGTGGCCGGGGCCGTATCACCGTGTTCGACGAGGAGATGCTGTCGGACAAGCGCTATCGCCGGCTGGTCGAGCGCGAGTTGCGCGCCGCCATCTATCTCGGCGAGTTGGAGCTCCATTACCAGCCGATCGTCGAGCCCGATGGCTCCATCGACTCGCTCGAGGGCCTGATCCGCTGGCGCCATCCCGTCCGCGGCCTGATCTCGCCGGCCGAATTCATCCCGATCGCCGAGCGCTCGACCCTCATCGACATGATCGGCGAGTGGGTCTTCAAGCGCGCCTGCGCCGACATTGGCCACTTTCCAGGACGGCGAATCTCGGTCAACGTGTCAGGCGAGCAGCTGAAGCGCGACGAGATCGTGACCATGTGCGACCGCATACTGCGAGAGAGCGGCAGGTCGGCATCCGAGTTCATCATCGAGATCACCGAGACGGTTGCGACCGCCGCCACGCCGGAGATCCTCAGGCGCCTGGAAGCCCTACGCGGCCTCGGCTTCCACATCGCGCTCGATGATTTCGGCACCGGCCATTGCGGCTTCAACTACCTGAAGACCTTGCCCATCGACTGCGTCAAGATCGACCGGTCCTACATCCGCAGCCTCGCGCACGACCAGGTGGCGCAGATCTTCGTTTCGGCGCTGGCCCAGATCGCGCGCATCCAGGACATCACCATCGTTGCCGAAGGCGTGGAGACGTCGGAGGAATTCGCCCTTGCCCGCACGGCCGGCTGCAGCCGTTTCCAGGGCTATTTCTTCGGCAGGCCAGCACCGCGCGACAAGATCAGCGCCCTGTGCGCCGCCGGCAACGAGCCGCTTGCCCTGATTGCCTGACAAACCCAAAGCCGGCGAATTCCTATTTTTCTTGCCCTCCCCGCAAACCCGTGTGACGATGCCTTTGGGCAGGTGGTGAAATAAACCCCGCCCGCGACGGCCGAGCAGGCCGGCCGCCGCTCCCAGGGAAACGCCTGAGTGGAGGTCAGCCATGGGTACTCGCGCCGGAGGACGACGCACGGGACCGAAATGCATTGCCATAGTCGGTCCCTTCGCAAGCGGTAAGACGACACTTCTCGAAGCCATCCTCGCCCGAACGGGCGCCATTCCCCGCCAGAATCCGGTTTCATCGGGCAACACTGTCTCCGATCATTCGCCCGAGGCCCGCGCCCACGCCATGAGCGTCGAGGCGACCTTCGCCACCACGGAATTCATGGGCGAACCGTTCACCTTCGTCGACTGCCCCGGCTCGATCGAATTCGCCTTCGAGGCCGAGCCGGTGCTTGCCGCTTGCGACATGGCTGTGGTCGTGGCCGAGGCCGACGAGAAGAAGATCCCGGCGCTGCAGCTCATCATGCGCAAGCTCGACGATCTCGGCGTGCCGCGCATCCTGTTCCTGAACAAGGTCGACAAGGCTATCGCCGGCGTGCGCGACACGCTGAAGATGCTGCAGCCGGCAAGTTCGGTGCCGCTGCTGTTGCGCCAGATTCCGCTGCGCAAGGATGGCGTCGTCATCGGCTCGATCGATCTGGCGCTGGAGCGCGCCTACATCTATCGCGAATATGCCGAGAGCGAGGTCGCCGAGATACCGGGCGACGACAAGGCGCGCGAGCTGGAGGCACGCTTCTCGATGCTGGAGACGCTGGCCGACCACGACGACCAGCTGATGGAGCAATTGCTGGAGGAGATCGAGCCGCCAAAGGACGCGATTTTCGACGACCTTGCCGCAGACCTGCGCATCGGCGCGGTGACGCCGGTGCTGATCGGCACCGCCGAGAAAGGCAATGGCGTGCTGCGCCTGTTGAAGACGATCCGTCATGATGCGCCGGATGTCGAGGCGACCCGCAAGCACCTGGGCGCGCCCGACGGCAACCAGACTGTCGTGCAGGTGATGAAGACCATCCACACGGCGCATGGCGGCAAACTGTCGGTCTCGCGGGTGCTTTCCGGGCAACTGGCCGACGCGGCCGAGCTTTTCCTCTCCAATGGCGACACGGCGAAGGTTTCAGGCATCTACAGGATGCTCGGCAAGGACCAGTCCAAGCTGGCCTCCGCCAAGGCTGGCGATACCGTTGCGCTCGGCAAGCTCGACAACGTCAAGACCGGCCAGACGCTGAGTTCGGCCAAAGGGGGCATCAGGCCGCTGGTCACGCTGGAAGCGCCGCAGCCGGTCTTTGCCTTCGCGCTGCGTCCCAAGGAGCGCAAGGACGAGGTCAAGATGTCGGCGGCGATCCAAAGGCTCGCCGAGGAGGATCCTTCGCTCAGCCTGCGACACAACCAGGACTCGGCTGAAACCGTGCTGTCGGGGCATGGCGAAATGCATCTGCGCGTGGTGCGAGAGCGCCTGGAGGGCAAGAACCAGATCCCGATCGAGGGTCACACCCCGGCGGTGCCTTATCGGGAAACGATCCGCAAAGGCGCGCAGCAGCGCGGCCGCCACAAGAAGCAGTCAGGCGGTCACGGCCAGTTCGGCGACGTGGTGATCGAGATCAAGCCGCTGCCGCGCGGCTCGGGCTTCCAGTTCACCGACACCATCACCGGCGGCGTCGTGCCCAAGACCTACATCCAGTCGGTGGAGACAGGCATTCGCGACTATCTGAAATCCGGCCCGCTCGGCTTCCCGGTCGTCGATGTCGCGGTCAACTTATCGGACGGCTCCTACCATGCCGTCGATTCGTCCGACATGGCCTTCCAGATGGCGGCGAAACTGGCGATGAAGGAAGGCATGGCGGCCTGTTCGCCGGTCCTGCTGGAGCCGATCATGAAGGTCGAGATCGTCACGCCTTCCGATGCGACCTCGAAGATCATCGCGCTGATCCCGCAGCGGCGCGGCCAGATCCTCGGCTACGACGCGCGGCCCGACTGGCCGGGATGGGACGTGGTCGAGGCGACGATGCCGCAGGCCGAAATCGGCGACCTGATCATCGAGTTGCGTTCGGCAACGGCCGGCGTCGCCAGCTACAGGGCCGCGTTCGACCACATGGCCGAGCTCACCGGCCGGCTGGCCGACGAGGCGATGAACGCCAACGGCAAAGCCGCCTAGAGCAATTCCAGGAAAAGTGTGAGCGGTTTTCCGTCCGGAATTGCGTGAGAACAAGGAGATTGTGCGGTTCGCCGTTTCCGTGAAACGGTGAACCGCACTAGCAGGTCGGCCTACCTGACAGGCTTCTGTTGGAGACATGAAAACGGCGCCCGGAGCATCCGGACGCCGTCTTGCGGACCGTTTTCCTGGGAGGCAAACGGCAGGTCCGCCGCAGCAGGAAAAATGGTTCGGACGCGGCAGCTGCCTGAGCCCGGTCTATTCGAGTGATGCCCCCATCTCCCGAACCGACCAACCGCGTCCTATGATCTACTTAATCCATAGAGTGCGTCTGCGACATGTTACCCAATGTTACATGTCACTGTTACGTGGGCCTCGGGAACGCTTTTCCAGCCGCTGCGTGACCTGCGCGCAACAAAAAAGCCGGATCAATAAAGATCCGGCTGAGTTTGATTGGAAGTGCCGATTAAGGCTAACCTCCAGAGGGGAACACTCGAGGGCGCTAATGGGAGGAGAACGCGCCCTGGAGATGAACTATATATGTGCTCATCATGCCCAAGAAACAAGCATCTATTTTGCAACACACGCATGCAAAAAGAGGCAGGCTGTGGTCCAACCCCTCCCGAGAACCGATAGGACCAGAAAAATTGCCGATTCCGAAGCCTCTTCGGACCTAAAGCGATTGCTGAAATGCAAAGCGGAGCCGATTCTGCTTGGAAATACGTGAAATACCAAATGATGCGGATTCGGGCAGCCAGCGTATATTTTTGCGGCAGGAGAGTCAGATGCGGACTTTTTCGGCAATCGCCGGCAGCGCCCTGTTCCTTGTCGCCGCGCCTGGCGTCGTCGCCGGGCTGGTGCCCTGGCTGCTGACCCAACATTATCGCATGCCGCTGTCGACCATTCCGGGCTTTGCGCCGGCAGGCTGGATCCTGGTGGTCGCCGCAGCAGCGATCCTGCTTCATGCCTTCGCCCGTTTCGCCCTGGAGGGCCTGGGCACGCCGGCTCCCGTTGCGCCGACCGAGAAACTGGTGATCGGCGGCATCTACCGCCATGTGCGCAACCCGATGTATGTCGCGGTGCTGTCGATCATTCTCGGCCAGGCGCTGCTGTTTTCGAGCTGGGCCGTCATTGTTTATGGGATGATCGCCGGCGCGGCGATGATCTCCTTCGTCAAGGTCTACGAAGAGCCGACGCTCGCTTGCCGCTACGGTGCCGAATATGAAACCTACCGCCGCGCGGTCCCCGGCTGGCTGCCGCGCATCACGCCCTGGCGGGGCTAAGCCTGTCGCAATGACCTAGTAAGACCAGCTGCGCGCCTTGGCGATGATGAAATCGCGGAAGACGTGCAGCTTGGCCTGGTTCTTCATCGCGTCGGGATAGGCGAAATAGGTGTCGAAGGACGGCACCTCCGTCTCCGGCAAAAGTTGCACCAGACCGGAATCCTTGTTGATCACATAGTCGGGCAGCATGGCGATGCCGGCGCCGCCCTGGACCGCGCGCTTGATCGACAAAATATCGTTGATCTGCAGCGTCGGCACTCTTTGGCCGCCCTCGAAATCGCCGACCGTCTCCAGCCAGTTCAGCTCCGACAAATGCGAGGGCACCGGCACGCCGAAGGTGACGATGCGATGGTTCCTGAGCTCGGCGACCGAGGCCGGCTTGCCGAACTTCGCCACATAGGACGGTGCCGCGTAGAGATGGAAATGCACGGTGAACAACCGGCGCTGGATGAGATCGGGCTGCTGCGGCTGGCGCAGCCGAATGGCGCAATCGGCCTGGCGCATGGTGAGGTCGAGCTCCTCATTGGCGAGGATCAGTTGCAGGCTGATCTCGGGATAGAGCTCGATGAACTCCTGCACGCGCTCGGTCAGCCAGCCGGCGCCGAGGCCCACCGTGGTCGTCACCCGCAGCACGCCGGAGGGCCGATCCTTGGTCTCGGTCAGCCGTGTCTTGATGGTCTCCAGCTTCATCAGCACGTCATGTGCCGTGCGGAACAGCATCTCGCCCTGCTCGGTCAGCACCAGCCCGCGGGCATGGCGATTAAACAGCGCCACGCCGACATCATGCTCCAGCGCGCTGACCTGCCGCGAGATCGCCGATTGCGAAAGATGCAGCGTCTCGGCGGCATGGGTGAACGACCCAGCCTCCGCCGCAGCGTGAAACACGCGTAGCTTGTCCCAGTCCAGCGCCATGATTCCCCTCGCGTTGCCTGTTTGGCGTCTGAATGAAAAATCAGGCTTTTAAACGGCTTTCGGCCGATTGCTTATTCCGCCGCTTCGCGGTGAACTTCTATTCCCGCCAGGTATTTTTCCGCCTCGAGCGCGGCCATGCAGCCAAGCCCGGCCGCCGTCACCGCCTGCCGGTAGATATCGTCGGTGACGTCGCCCGCGGCAAACACGCCGGGCACATCGGTGCGGGTCGAATCCGGCGCCGTCCACAGATAGCCGTTCGGCTTCTGCTTCAGTTTGCCGGCGAAAAGCTCAACCGCGGGCGCATGGCCGATCGCGACGAAGACGCCGTCGACCTTAAGCCGCGACGCCTCTCCGGTCGCCACATTGCGCAGCTTCAGCCCCTCGACCGAAGGCGGCAGCGGCGCCCTTCCCGGCTGCCCGGTGATCTCGTCGACGACCGTGTCCCAGATGACGCGGACATTGTCCTTCTTGAACAGCCGTTCGCGCAGGATGCGCTCGGCGCGGAAATCGCTGCGCCGGTGAATGACGGTGACGGTCTTGGCGAGGTTCGACAGATAGAGCGCTTCCTCCACTGCCGAATTGCCGCCGCCTACCACCGCGACGTCCTTGCCCCGGTAGAAGAAGCCGTCGCAGGTGGCGCAGGCCGACACGCCGAAGCCCATGAAGGTCTGCTCCGACGGAATGCCAAGCCACTTGGCCTGCGCGCCGGTAGCGATGATCAGCGCATCGGCGGTGTAGACGGTGCCGGAATCGCCGGTGGCGCGGAACGGCCGCACCTCGAGATCCACCTCGGTGATGATGTCGTTGATGACCTCGGTGCCGACATGCTCGGCCTGCTTCAGCATTTGCTCCATCAGCCACGGGCCCTGGATCGGATCGGCAAAGCCCGGATAATTCTCGACGTCGGTGGTAATCATCAGCTGGCCACCCTGCTGCAGCCCGGCGACCAGCATCGGCTTCAGCATGGCGCGGGCGGCATAGATCGCCGCCGTATAGCCGGCCGGCCCGGAGCCGATGATGAGAACAGGCGCGTGTTTGGTTGTCATGAGATCCTCTGCGAAGGGGACAGCGGGAAGCATTGAAAATCCCGTCCGACGTCGCGGGTAATGTAAGTGTTGCCTACGATGCCAGCAAGGCAGGTTGGCGTTCGTCCCCGGAAAGCTTCAACGCTGTGAATAGTCGCGGAACAGCGGTTTTTGCAACAGGCCTAAAATCGCACATGGGAGGGCTGGCAGGGACGTAAAAGTCGTTTAATTACAAAACCACGAAAGATTCTTGCGCCGAGCCGAGAGACTGCCATGCCGCTCAAAGCCGATCTCGATGCCATCGACTGGAAGATCCTGCGCGAGTTGCAGGATGACGGGCGCATGACCAATGTCGAGTTGTCGAACCGGGTCGGCATCTCGGCGCCGCCTTGCCTGCGCCGCGTCAGGCGGCTCGAGGAGACCGGCATCATCCGCGGCTACCGCGCGCTTCTCAACGCCCCGGCGCTCGGCATGGACGTCGTCGCCTTCTGCCTCATCGGCCTTCACCACCAGGCCGACGCCGAGCTCAAGACCTTCGCCGAGCGCACGCGCGGCTGGTCGATCGTGCGCGACGCCTGGATGGTGTCGGGCGAATCCGACTTCCTGCTGCATTGCGTGGCAAGCGATCTCGGCACGTTCCAGACTTTCGTCATCGAGCAGCTGGCTTCCGCCCCGAATGTCGACACGGTGCGCACCGCGCTGACCATCCGCCGCGTCAAGGACGAGGGGCTGGTGGCGTTCGGGACCTGATAAAGCGAGATTAACTTCGAAAAGCATGCGCAGCGCTGACTAAGACATATCCCAATAGACATGCTGCTACCTCTCCAATAACTGGCAAGAGAACGAAGCCGTCGCCAGGTCCAGGGCTCTCGCCAGGGGACATGTCCGGCAAAGCTAAAAAAGCTACCAAAATAGGTGAGCAAACAAGCCAGGCGATTGTGATGACATGCGGCAACCATTTGAGACGGGACATGTTCATGGAGGCCAGAAACGCCGCGCCAAGCGCAATTATGTTCACGACGAATATAAGCGAGACCGCGAATTCTGGCGGCAAAATCGTAGGGTATCCTAGGTCAGATTGCTTAAACATGGTCAATGGATTTCCCCGCTTTTATTGAGGGAATAAGTCTGAAATTTTTTGCCTGAATGATGTCTCATCTCTGCAGTTTTTCTGCAAAAGCCGCATATTGTGGTCGTTGGCGGAACGGGTCCGGAAGTGGTCAGCTAACTCAGTCTCGACCTGAGCGCCTCCATGGCCCCCAGCAGCCCATCCCGGTCGCCGTTGTCCCGCAGCGACAGAACCTCAAAGCCTGCTTCCTTGATGGCTTCACCGTCGACGAGCCATCCGCGCGCCAGACCGGCGCGCTGGCCTGCCTCCATGTCCGCGGCTTTATCGCCGACGATCAGTGACCGCTGGAGATCGAGGCCAAGACGCTTCTGCGCCTCGATCAGCATGCCCGGATTGGGCTTGCGCATGGGATGGTCGGCTACGCCCAGCGGGCCGGAGCCGGCCTCGTGGTAAGCGCAGGCAAGCACCATGTCGACGAAGGCGTTCCTCTCACCAAGAAGGTCGAGCACGCGCCGGTTGACCCGCGCGAACGCATCCCATCCGAAATAGCCGCGCGCGATGCCGGACTGGTTGCTGACCATGACCACCGGGACGCCACACCGGTTAGCCGCCTCGATCGCCGGCGCGATACCGTCGCGCAGCACCACGTCGGCCGGATCGTCGGGATAGCCGGTATCGACATTGATGGTGCCGTCGCGGTCGAGGAACAGCGCCGGTCGGCCGCTCGGAAAATCCCTGGTGCCGACGCGCTCGACCCAGAGGCCGGGCTCGACGAGCGGAAAGCCGCTCTTTTCGTCAGCCATCGCTGAGACGCGCTTCGACCGCTTCACACAAGTGGTGGTAGAGGCACACATGCCCCTGCTGGATGATCGGCGTCGAGGTCGACGGCACGTTGAGCAGGATATCGGTCAGCGGCTTGAGCTTGCCGCCGGTGTCGCCGGTCAGGCTGATCACCGTCATGCCCATCGCCCGCGCCTGCTCGGCTGCGGCAAGGATGCTCGGCGAGTTGCCGCTGGTCGAGATGGCGAGCAGCACTGCGCCTTGCGAGCCATGCGCCTCGACCTGGCGCGAGAACACGGTGTCGAAGCCGTAATCATTGCCCCAGGCGGTCAGCACCCCGGCGTTGGCCGATAGTGCGATGACATTGTAGGCCTTGCGCTCCCTTAGGAAGCGGCCGACCAGTTCGGTGGCGATATGGATGGCATCGCTGGCCGAGCCACCATTGCCGCAGATCAGCAGCGCCTTGCCTTGCGACAACGCCTCGACGACGGTGGTGACGGCACGCTCCATCTCTTTCGTGAGGTCGCGCTCGACCATCGCCGAGATCACCGCCGCGGAGCGGACCAGATAATCGTTCAGTTCGGACATCAAAATCCTCAGCTTGTGGCGCGCAGCTTGCCGATGGTGCTCGTCGTGCTCTTGCCGGCGACGAGGTCGACCAACACCACGCGCCCGCCCGCCTTCTGGACTACATCGGCGCCGACCACGGTCTCGATCGTATAATCCGCGCCCTTGACCAGGATATCCGGCAGCAAGGCTTCGATCAGCGCCAGTGGCGTGTCCTCCTCGAAGACGACGACGGCATCGACCGAGGCAAGTGCGGCCAGCACGCAGGCGCGGTCATGCTGGTCGTTGACCGGACGTCCAGGCCCTTTCAGCCGGCGCACCGATGCATCGCTGTTCAAGCCCAGCACCAGCCGGTCGCACTGGCTGCGCGCGGCGTGCAGCAGGCTGACATGGCCGGCATGCAGGATATCGAAGCAGCCATTGGTGAAGCCGACGCTCAAGCCTTCCTCCTTCCACGCCGCCACCATCCGCGCCGCGGCGTTGGCGTCCAGAATGGCGTCCTTGTGCGCCACCGGCCCATGCGAGCGGAACAGCGCGCCGGAGAGCTCCTCGACCGTCAGCCGCGCGGTGCCGCGTTTTCCGACCACGACGCCGCCGGCGGCATTGGCGATTGTAGCGGCCTGCACACGGTCGGCACCAGCGGCGAGCGCAAGCGCGAAAGTCGCAATGACGGTATCGCCAGCGCCGGATACGTCGAACACTTCGCGCGCCTGGGTGGAAATATGGCGAGCATCCTCGGCGGTCACCACGCTCATGCCCTTTTCGCTGCGCGTGGCGACGATGAATTCGAAATCATGCACCGCGATCAGGTCGCGTGCGGCCGCGACGATCTCGTCATCGCCGAACACTTTGCGTCCGACCGCCTCGCCAAGTTCCTTGCGGTTGGGCGTGACCGCGGTGGCGCCGGCATAGCGCGCATAGTCGCGCCCCTTCGGGTCGACCAGCACCGGCTTCCCGGCATCGCGGCAGATCGCGATCAGTTCGGCGGCGACGCCGGCGAGCAGGATGCCCTTGCCGTAATCGGACAGGATGACGATATCGGCGCGCATAAGCGCCGCCTGGAAATATTCGATCAGCGTCGCCCGCTCGGCGGCAAAGAGTGGCTTGATCTCCTCTTCGTCGAAACGCAGCACCTGCTGGTTGAGCGCGCTGAAGCGGCTCTTCGAGGAGGTCATGCGGCCGTTCTGCCGCAACAGGCCGTCGGTCTCGACGCCGATCTCGCTGAGCATGCGCATCAGATGGCCGCCCGCCTGGTCGGCGCCGATCACCGAAACCGGGATCGCGGCGGCGCCCAGCGAGACGATGTTGGAAACGACGTTGCCGGCGCCGCCCATGGCCAGCATCTCGCCCTTTCCATGCAGCACGGGGATAGGCGCTTCCGGCGAGATGCGTTCGATGACGCCGCTGACGAAGCGGTCGAGGATGAAGTCACCGACCACCAGGACGGTGGCGCTGCCGAAGCCGGCGATGGCGCGGTGCAAGGGTTCGGGAGAAGGCAAATGGTGCTTGATCATGTCACTGGCGATGCGCAATGGCCGGTCCCTGATGATATTCGCGGTTCGGTTCGCAGGACCGGTCGTTCATGGCGATGCCGATATACCGCAATTTAAGCCAGCGCAACTTCGCGCCGGTTTCGGCGAAAAGCGACGGATCAGGTTTTCTGCAAGGCGACGTGCACGCCCAGCCCGACCAGCACCGCCCCACCCGCGCGCTGCATCAGCCGCTGCGCGCGGCCGGAGCGTCGCAGCCGGGCAATCACCGCGCCGGCCAGGAACACGCAGGCGATGTCGGCCGACGAGAACATCAGATTGACGATCGTTCCGAGCACGACGAACTGCAGCCAGACCGGGAATGCCGCCGAGGCGTCGATGAACTGCGGCAGGAACGCCATGAAGAAAATGGCCGTCTTGGGATTGAGCACCTCGACGGAGATGCTTTCAAAAAAGGCGCGGCGGGCCGACTTCCGTTCGATGGCAGGCAGAGCCGCATCGCCCTCGGCGCGCTTGCGGAACAGGGAAACGCCCAGCCAGATCAGGTAGAAAGCGCCGACGAGCTTGACCGCCATGTAGAGCGTCGGCACGGCGTGGAACAGCACCGACAGACCGGCGGCGGCGGCAAAGACATGCACATAGCCGCCAAGATGGATGCCGAGCGCAGCCGTCAGGCCGGACCATCGCCCGCGCGCCATTGTCTGCGCAGCGGCATAGAGCATGGCCGGCCCCGGGATATAGGCGAAGATCGCCGTGGTGGCGAAAAACGCGATGAGCAGTTCCATCGAAGGCATTGCTGGTCCCTCACGATCCGCCGGACGGCGCGTGCCGACTGAAGCGGGAGCTTTGCGGCGCGACTGTGGCAATTGCCCGGGCCTGCTTTATCGACAGCCCGCAGTGCCTCCCCTATAAGGGCCGGAATCGACCAGAAAAACCAGAGGCACTCATGATCATTGTCACGGGCGGCGCCGGCATGATCGGCTCCAACATCGTCGCCGCGCTCAATGCCGAGGGGCACGACGACATCGTCGTCGTCGACGATCTCACCGACGGCCACAAGATCGCCAACCTGGCCGACCTCAGAATCGCCGACTATCTCGACAAGGACGATTTCCTGGCGCGCCTCGAAGACGGCGGCCTTGGCCGCATCGAGGCCGTGTTCCACCAGGGCGCCTGCTCGACCACCACCGAATGGAACGGCAAGTTCATGATGGAGGTGAACTACGCCTATTCGAAGCGCCTGCTGCATGCCTGCCTCGCGCTGCGCGTGCCTTTCCTCTATGCCTCCTCGGCGTCGGTCTATGGCGGCGGTTCCGAATTTCGCGAGGAGCCGGAATGCGAGCGGCCGCTCAACGTCTACGCCTACTCCAAAAAACTGTTCGACGACTATGTCCGCCGCAATGTCTTCGACACCGATCATTCGCAAGTCGCGGGCCTGCGCTATTTCAACGTCTACGGTCCGCGCGAGGCGCATAAGGGCGCCATGGCCTCTGTCGCCTTTCATCTGTTCAACCAGGTCGAGCAGGGCCAGAACCCGAAACTGTTCGGCGCCTATGGCGGTTTCGGCCCGGGCGAGCAAAGCCGCGACTTCATCCATGTCGGCGATGTCGCCGACGTCAATCTGTGGCTGTGGAAGCGCGGCGCGAGCGGCATCTTCAACTGCGGCACCGGCCGCGCCCAGCCGTTCCGGGCCATTGCCGAGACGGTGATCGACACGCTGGGCAAGGGTGAGATCGAATTCGTCGAGTTCCCCGACCACCTCAAGGGCAGCTATCAGAGTTTTACGCAGGCGGATATGTCCCGTTTGCGCGCGGCCGGTTACAATGGCCAATTCCGCAGCGTCGAAACCGGCGTCAGAGATTATGTCGAATGGCTGAAAGCCCAACGATCCTCGTGATCGGCCCCCGCTGGGTGGGCGACATGGTCATGGCGCAATGCCTGTTCTCGGCGCTGAAGGAGCAATACCCGAACGCCGCGATCGACGTGCTGGCGCCGGCCTGGGCGGCGCCCCTGGTCAAGCGCATGCCCGAAATACGCAACCAGATCGACTTTCCGCTGATGCCCGGCGCGCTCGAATTTCGCAGCCGCCGGCGCTTCGGCCGCCTGTTGCGTGGCCGCTACGACATGGCCTATGTGCTGCCGGGAAGCTGGAAATCGGCGCTGATCCCGTTCTTTGCCCGTATCCCGCGCCGCATCGGCAATCTGAGGGAAATGCGCTACGGGCTTTTGACCGATGTCGTTCCCCTGCCCGACGCGCTCAAGCGGCGCACGGCGCAGGCCTATTTCGGCCTCGCCCGCGGCGGCACTTTCCGCGCTCCAAAGCTCACCGTCGATGCGGCCAACCAGATGGATTTGCTGGCACGGCACGGGCTGGCTGCGCGAAAATTCGTCGTCCTGATGCCCGGCGCCGAGTTCGGCCCGGCAAAACGCTGGCCGAGCGAACATTATGCGGAGCTCGCCCGCACGATGATGGCGAAGGGTCTCGGGGTCGCTCTGCTGGGTTCCAGGAACGACGCCGGCGTGACCGCCGAGATCGCCGCCCTGGCGCCGGGCGCCGCCGACCTTGCCGGCAAGACGCGGCTGGAGGACGCCATCGACTTGATCGCCGCGGCGAAGCTCGCCGTGTCGAACGACAGCGGCCTGATGCATGTCGCGGCTGCCGTCGGCACCCCGATCGTCGCCGTCTACGGCTCGACCTCGCCCGAGAATACCCCGCCGCTGTCCGACCGTTCGGAGCTGATCTGGCTCGGCCTCTCCTGCTCGCCCTGCCACCGCAAGGTCTGCCCGCTCGGCCACCTCAACTGCCTGAAGACGCTCGACGTCGCGCGCGTCGCGGCTGCCGCCGACCGGCTGCTTCAGGTTGCGGCGCCAGCATGAAGATCCTGATCGTCAAGACGTCGTCGATGGGTGATGTCATCCATACCTTTCCCGCTGTCGAGGATGCGGTTCGACACCGCCCCGACTTGAGCTTCGACTGGTGTGTGGAAGAGGCTTTCGCCGGCATTGTCGCGCTCCATCCGGCCATCCGGACCATCCACAAGGTTGCGATCCGGCGGTGGCGCAAGAAGCCTTTTGCCGGGGGCACGTGGCGCGAGATGACCGGCCTGCGCAGCGCGCAACGCGCCGGTCATTATGATCTGGTCATCGACGCGCAGGGACTGCTGAAATCGGCCGTCGTCGCCAGGCAGGCCGGCGCGCCCATTGCCGGCTTCGACCGTTCAAGCGTGCGGGAGCCCTCGGCAACGCTGTTCTACGACCGCAAATACGCGGTATCCCGCGACCTGCACGCCATCGAGCGCACGCGGCGGCTGTTCGGCCTGGCGCTCGGCTATGAGCCCGATCTCTCGATGCTTGAGTCCGGCATCGTGACGCCGGTGGGCGGCCGTTCCGGCGTCGACGGCAAGACGGCTTTCCTGCTGCACGGCACCAGCCGGGAGGACAAGAAATGGCCGGCCGAAGACTGGATCGAGACCGCCAGGCACCTGGCAGCCAGGCAAATTACGCCGGTGACCACCTGGTCGAACGAGGCGGAAAAGACGGTGGCAGAGGCAATCGCCGAGGCCGTTCCATCGACCGTGCTGGTTCCGAAGTCGCCGTTGGCCGAAATCGCCGCGATCCTCGGCCACTCGACCCTGGTGATCGGCGCCGACACTGGTCTCACCCACCTCGCCAGCGCCTTCGGGTTGCCGACCGTCGCCATTTTCCTCGCGACCGAGCCTAGCCTCACCGGCCCGCGCGGGCCGTTCTCATCGACGTTGCAGGCGAAACCGGGAAGCCCGGTAACGCCAGCTGATGTGCTAGCGGAAGCAGAAAGGCTGCTGGCGCAAAGATCGAACACGCCAGCGTAGGATCTTTTCAGAATTCGCTCTGGCGAGTCGAATAGCGTGGTTTTCGAGAACCGGAGCGGAGCGTACTAAAGTACGTGAGCACCGGAAGCGCAGAAAACCGCGCTAGTCGGCCGCCAGAGTAGAATTATCAAAAGATCCTCAGATGAACTGCACCTGGACGATCTCATAGCCGCGAGCGCCGCCGGGCGCGTTGACCTCGATGGCGTCGCCGACTTCCTTGCCGATCAGCGCGCGCGCGATCGGCGAGGAGATCGAGATGCGGCCGGATTTCACGTCGGCTTCCTGGTCGCCGACGATCTGATAGGTCTTCTTTTCCTCGGTGTCCTCGTCGACGAGCACCACGGTGGCGCCGAACTTGACCTTGTCGCCGCTGAGCTTGGAGACGTCGATGACCTCGGCCCGCGCGATCAGGTCCTCGAGTTCGTTGATGCGGCCCTCATTGTGGCTCTGCGACTCCTTGGCGGCGTGATATTCGGCATTTTCGGACAGGTCGCCATGTGAACGCGCTTCCGAGATCGCCTCGATGATGCGCGGACGCTCTGCCTGCTGGCGCCAGCGCAATTCTTCCTTCAATGACGCGAACCCCTCGCCTGTCATCGGAACCTTGATCATATGCCTGACCTTTCCTGCCGCCACCCCCGCTTTCGGGAATGGCCTTGTCAATGGGTACAAAAAGAAAACGGTCCGGCAGCCTCGGGCTAACGGAACCGTCTCACCGCAATTTCCCCGAATATAGCGATCTTTGCGCGATTTTCACGTCCAAAAAATCAACTTTAGCAAAATCTCATGGCTTTCGCCGGGCGCCTAGCCCGGCAAATGCGGCAGACGACAGCAAAAAGCCGGCTGCGATCGCTCGCAGCCGGTTAGAGAAGCGTTGCAAGTCGGATCAACTTCTCAGGAAATGGTCGATCTGCTCGGACAGCATGCCGTATTCGCGCGAGCCCTTGCCGGTCCGTTTTTCGATCTCCATCAACTGCTGCTGGGCGCCGGCCAGATCGCCGATCTGCAGATGCGCCTCGCCGAGATATTCGCGCACCAGCGTGTAGTTCGGGTCGATGCGCAGCGCTTCCTCGTAATAGCCGAGGCCGACGGTGACGCGCCCGGAGTGGCGGTGCGAATAACCGAGATAGTTGAGGATGCGCGGATCCTGCTTGTTGGCGGCGAGGCTGAGCACGGCGATCGCCTCGTCGTAGCGTCCGGCCATCGCCAGATCGTGGCCTGCGTCGTAGATGTTGTCGTCATCCAGCATCCCATACTTCGGCACAGCGCATTTCTTCTTCTTTTTGTCCCAAACTTCGCCTTTCTTGCACTGCGTGGTGGTCTGAGTATCGGAGCTGCCGCCGCTGCCGGCCGCGAATGCAGGCGCTACGAACAGTGGCAGGGCGGCAACAGCCATGACTTGAACAAGCAAACGTCTGCGCATCGAAAGCCTCCATGATGAGCGTGACAATGCCAGACTAACGCCGCCTCGATCGGGTTTCATCCTGAAAAGCCGGCGGCGATCAAACTATTTTGGAGACTTGTGTAGTCAGTTTCTGCTTCTCGCGAACGGGCGTGACGTGCGCTGCAAATCCGCTATCATCGCCACCGGCGGAACGTACTACGCGGAGAAAGGTCAGTGCAGCAGCGCCTCGAGAAAGAATGGGAGCTTTCGATCGGCCCGGATACCGTGCGCCTGTTCATTCTCAAGGCCAAGGCATTGAGCGCCGCCGTCAACGAGGATTACGACGACGGCGCCGAGCACGAGATCGAGTTCGACGGCGATACGCATGACAACCATCACCATGACGGCCTCGCCGAGGAAGCCTCGGAAAACCTCACCGAAGAAGAATTTCGCGAGCTGATCAACGATCTCAATATCGATGAAGCGGCCGAGCTCGTGGCGCTGGCCTGGGTCGGCCGCGGCGATTACGACGCTTCCGAGTGGGCGGACGCGCTGGCCGCGGCGCGCGAGCGCGCCAACAGGCGCACGGCGAAATATCTGCTCGGCATGCCGCTGCTTGCCGACTGGCTGGAAGAAGGGCTGGAGGCGATCGGCGCGTGAGCGACGGTAACCGATTTTGATCGCAGCAACCCCGCTTCCAAGGCAACTCCGGCCATGCCGGCACCGTTTGCGGATGATGGCAACGCTGGGCTTTTCCGCTTTCTGCAGGGTGGCACTGCCTTTGACGGCGGCAATCTTGCTGATGACCCCGGCCATAGCCAGGCACCATCGCCCGGTACACAAAGGGCATCCGGCTTCGATTAGCCAGAGCGCCACGCCGGCACCCGAAACACCGGCGGCCGCACCTATTCCCGAGCCGCGTCCCGCTGCCAAGCCCACTCCGGGATCGCAGCCGGAGCCCGAGACGCCGGCAGTCGCCCCGACGCCGCCGGAAAAACCGTCCGAGTTGGAGCCGGAACCGCCTGAGACCGCGCCGCAACCTCCGGAAAAACCGGCCAAGCCGGAGCAGGAGAAAATGCTTCCTGATCCGCGTTCCGCCGACCTGCCAGCCGATAAAATGCCTGACGAAGAAGTGGCGTGCCGCGCGCGGCTGAAGGCGCTCGGCGTCGAATTCGAGGAGCACAAGGCTGAGCATGATGCCGAAATCGGCTGCTCGATTCCCTACCCGATCGTTTTGAAGACGCTTGGAAAATCCATCGATGTCGGCCCCGGCGCCGAACTCAACTGCCAGATGGCCGAGGCAGCAGCGCGCTTTGCCGCCGATGTCATCCAGCCGGCGGCGAAGGCCGAATTCGGCGCCGACCTGAAATCGATCGGCCAGGCGTCTGCCTTTGTCTGCCGCCCGCGTCATAGCCCGGGCAAACTGTCGGAACATGCCTTCGGCAACGCGCTCGACATCGCCTCCTTCAGCCTTTCGGACGGCACGAAGATCGAGGTCGGCCCGGCGCCGCCGGAGAAGGACGGCAAGTTTCTCGACGCGGTACGCAAGGCCGCCTGCGGGCCATTCAAGACCGTGCTTGGACCAGGCGCGGACGCCGACCATGCCATGCATTTCCACCTCGATCTCGAGCCGCGCCGGCACGGTGGGACCTTCTGCCAATGATCGCCGCAATTCGGCCCCAGGCATGAATGCCGGCACTGACCTTTCCTTTACCCTTGCTCACTAGACTTGTCCCATCCGGGGACAGGATGCCTTTCGATGGCCGGAAGATTTGTCGCCATGCTTGCCGTGGCGCGACAAAACAAGGCTGCGCGCCTAACCGCCGTCAGGCTGGCGACGGCGCTTGCCGTCGCTTCGGCATCGGCCTGCACCACTGGCGACGTCTTCTCGCTGCAGCCGGCCGTCGATGTCGGCAACCAGACCGCGGCGGTGCCTGAGGTGCCGCAATATTCCGGCATGCAGCGGCTCGTTCCCTCCAATCCTTATATGACCCAGGCCGCCTATCCGCGCATGGATGAGCCGATGCCGCCGGAAGAGCAGATGCCGGCCGGCGAAATCGACTGCCGCAACGAGCTGAAGCGGCTCGGCGTCGTCTACACCGACGTGGCGCCGATCCACGAAGGCCAGTGCGGCATCGACTATCCGGTCAAGGTCTCGGCCGTCGGCAGCGTCGAAATGAAGCCCGCCGCCACGCTGACCTGCAACATGGCGGCGACCTTCGCCGCCTGGACGAAGAATGAACTCGTTCCGGCCGCCCGCTGGCGCTATTTCTCCGGCGTCAGGACAATCCACCAGGGCTCGAGCTATTCCTGTCGCAACATCGCCGGCGAAGGCGTCCTGTCCGAGCACGGCAAGGGCAACGCGCTCGACGTCATGAGCATCGAGCTCAACAATGGCGACGACATCGACGTGCGCAAGCCCGGTCTGTTCGCTTTCCGCACCCGCGGCTTCCTCAACAATGTGCGCGCCGACGGCTGCCAGTATTTCACCACGGTGCTCGGCCCCGGCTACAATTACGATCACCGCAACCACTTCCATTTCGACATCAAGAACCGCAAAAACGGCTATCGCGCCTGCCGCTGAAGGGCTTCGGAGGCGAGGCCGATCCGTCTGTCCAGACATCGACGCGGCCGATTATGACGCTGACGGTTCGTCTGTCATGCTCCGAAAATAACGACCGACTATTTTCGAATGCACTGCAGCAATGCTATTGACCCGGCATGCTTTACGTTGAAATCGCCGTCGTGGCCGTCCTCATCTGCGTGAACGGCCTTTTGTCGATGTCGGAGCTCGCCATCGTCTCGTCGCGGCCGGCCCGCCTCAAGGCGATGATCGACCGCAACGTCAACGGCGCCGGCCGCGCGCTGGCGCTCGGTTCCAATCCCGGCAAATTCCTGTCCTCGGTGCAGATCGGCATCACGCTGGTCGGCGTTCTCTCGGGCGCTTTCTCCGGCGCCACGCTGGGTGAGCGATTGGCGCAATATCTCGCCTCGATCGGCGTCCGCGAGAACATCGCCGACCCGCTCGGCGTCGGCATCGTGGTTGCGCTTATCACCTATGCCTCGCTGATCGTCGGCGAGCTCGTGCCGAAGCAGATCGCGCTCAAGGATCCGGAGCGCGTCGCCGTCCGGGCGGCACCGGCGATGACCATCCTTGCCACCGTCTCGGCGCCGGTCGTCTTCCTGCTCGACATTTCCGGCCGCGCCGTCCTTTGGCTGCTCGGCCAGGGCGGCGAGACGGAAGAGAAGGTCACCGATGAAGAGATCAAGATGCTGGTCGCCGAGGCCGAGCATCACGGCACCATCGAATCCGACGAGCGGCGCATGATCGCCGGCGTCATGCGGCTTGGAGACCGCGCCGTGCGCGCCGTGATGACGCCGCGCACCGAGGTCGACTGGATCAATCTGCAGTCCGACGAGGCGGCCATCAAACGGCTGCTGATGGAGACGCAGCATTCGCGCCTGCCTGCCGGCGACGGCAATGTCGATGCCATGGTCGGCGTCATCCAGACGCGCGACGTGCTGGCTGCCCTGCTCGCCGGCAGGGTGCTGGATCCGCGCCAGCATGTGCGCGCCGCTCCCATCGTGCATGACCAGGCCGACGCGCTCGACGTGCTGGCCAAGCTGAAGGAATCGGACGTGCCGATGGCGTTGGTCCATGACGAATACGGCCATTTCGAAGGCATCGTCACGCCGGCCGACATACTGGAAGCCATCACCGGCGTTTTCCGCTCCGATCTCAATGCCGGCGAGGAAGAGAACGCCGTCAAGCGCGAGGACGGCTCCTGGCTGCTCGCCGGTTACATGCAGGCCGACGAGATGGCCGAGGTGCTGGGCATCGACCTGCCAGAGAACCGCGACTACGAGACCGTCGCCGGCTATGTGCTGTCGCATCTGCACCATCTGCCCGCGACCGGCGAATGCGTCGACGCCCAAGGCTGGCGCTTCGAAGTGGTCGACCTCGACGGCCGCCGCATCGACAAGCTGATCGCGACGCGACTGCCGGACGGGCATCGCCCGGTGGCGCGGTGACGGCTGGCACGTTCTCGCCGAAACCGGCCCGCTACGGGATAAGCACAACTTTGCCGGTCGACCGGCGCTCTTCGATCAGCCGGTGCGCCTCGGCTGCCTGATCCATCGGGAAGCGGTCGCCGATCTCAATCTTCAGCCGGCCGTTCGCAACCAGTTCGAAAAGCTCCGACAGGCTCGCCTTCAGCACATCGGGAGACAACAGCGGCAGCAGCGCGAAGCCCTTGAGCGATTGATTGCGGCCGATCATCGCTTCCAGATCGGGGGAGGAAAGCGCAAATCGGCCAAGTGCCGCGAACACCAGTTCGCCGCCGGACGAAAGCACTTTCAGGAAATCGCTGGTCATCGACCCGCCGACAGTGTCGTAGACCGTATCGAGGTGGCGGTTCGCGGCATCCTTAACCCCAGTCACCCAATCTGCGGCACGATGGTCGATTGCTGCTTCGGCGCCAAGCGACAGGGCGAGGTCGAGCTTGGCCTTGCCGCCGGCCAGCGCGATGACGCGGCGGGCCCCCTGCCCTCTTGCCAACTGGACAAGCAGCGAACCAACGCCTCCGGCGGCAGCCGGAACCAGCACCGTTTTGTTCGCCGCCGGGCTTTGCCGCAGCAGATGGAAGGCCGTCAGCCCTTGCACCATCAGGGCACAGGCCTCTTCGAACGAAACCGCGTCCGGCAACGGCACGGCCAGCTCGGCATCGATCGTGACATACTCGGCATAGCCGCCGAACGGCCGTGCCAAGACAAACAGCGGTGCTGCGACGCGCCTTCCCAGCAGCCGCTTGTCCACGCCCTCGCCGACGGCCTCGACGATGCCGGCCGCCTCGACACCCGGAAACATCGGCAGGCTTGGCGTAACCGCGTAGCGGTCCGCCCGCATCAGCACCTCGAAAAAATTGATGCCGGCAGCTCCAACCTTGACCAGAACCTCTCCGGCTCCTGCAGCGGGTGTTGGAACGTCGACGATTTCGAGCACCTCTGGACCGCCGAAGCGGCTGAACTGGACGGCTTTCATGGCAGGCTCCGATGGCTATGGCACCGGCCGCCCTTTGCCACTATCTGCGCGGTTGCCGCTACACACTCATTTGTCCGCTGCTCACCAGGAGGTGACCATGACCCAATCCGGCAAGAAGAGGGCAATGAAACGACTGCCGATGTTGCCGGCGGAGCGCGCCTTGAAGGTGATCTCGGGTCGCTGGAAGGCGGTGATCCTCTATCACCTCTTCGATGGCCCGCGACGGCTCTCGGCGCTGAAGGCGCTGATGCCGGGCATCACCCAGAAGGTGTTGATCGAGCAGTTGCGCGAGATGGAGGAACACGGGCTGGTCAGCCGCGAGATCTTCGCCGAGGTCCCGTCGCGCGTCGAATATTCCGCGACGCCGCTCGGTCTCAGCCTGGAGCCCATCCTTCTGGCGCTTTGCCAATGGGGCCAGCACCATGCGGATGAGCTTAACGAGAAGGATCGCCTGGCCGACTGTATCATCAGACCAAGACAGCTCGCCGAGGCCGCTCCCGGACATTGAAAAAGGGGCGGCGCAAGCGCCGCCCCATATGCTTGGGAGGATATTCCAAAAAGCCGCTCAGGCAGCCCGGGCTTCCTCGTCGATCACGTCAGCCAGGCGCGCCGCCTTCAGCACCTTTGCCCACCAGGCGACGTCATTGACCAGCGCGGCGGCGGCCTGGTTCAGATGCTCGAGGTCCTCGAGCTTCTTGTCGCCCTGGCGCACGGCGAGGAAATCGCCCCAGGCGATGTGGACGGCTGACTTCACCGGCGCCATCTGCAGCTCGACGGCATGCAGCCGGAGCTGTTCGATGGCACGCGAACCGCCGACGCTGCCGTATCCGACAAAGCCGGCCGGCTTTTTGTTCCACTCATTGGCGGCGTAGTCGATGGCGTTCTTCAGCACGGCCGTCGGGCCGTGATTGTATTCGGCGGCGGTGAAGATGAAGCCGTCGAACTCGGCGACCTTCTTTTGCCAGCGCTGCGCCACTTCGTTCTGCGAGGGCGCCCAGGCGGAGGACGCGACCTCGTCGAAGAACGGCAGCGGGAAGTCGCGCAGATCGACGATCTCGACGTCGATGTCGGCATGCGCCTTGGCGATCTTGGCGATCCACTGCGTCGGGACGTCCGCGAAGCGGGCGGCGCGCGTCGAACCGACGATGATGGCGATTTTGGGTTTGGACATAAGGGGCTCTCCTTGCGGGAATTGCTGGTATCGTTTGGATACCGGCGCTATATGTGATACTGACAAAGCGACGCGCAAGGAGGCACGTTTTTGTTACTGAGGCACCCGCACAACACCGAAGACTGCCGCGCCGTGTCGGAGATCCTGCAGCGCGTCGGCGACAAATGGACCGTTCTGGTGGTCGGCAAGCTGGGCGGTGGTCCGATGCGCTTCAACGAACTGCGCACCGCCGTCGGCGGCATCTCGCAAAAGATGCTGACCACCACCTTGCGCGGCCTGGAGCGTGACGGCTTCGTCACCCGAAAAGTGTTTCCGACCATCCCGCCGCGCGTCGATTACGAGCTGACGGAGCTTGGGCACGAGCTGCTCGTGCCTGTCGGCGCGCTCGGCGAATGGGCACGCAAGAATACCGAACGGGTCAAGGCCGCGCGCGCGAGATTCGACAGCGCAATGGCCTGAAGCCCGTACGACACAAAGGTTTCAGAATTTCGCAGCATAAGGTCGGCCGGCTCTCAGCCAACCTCTGGCTTGCTCGGAAACGCTTTTCGGATGCCGCGGCTGGAGCTTGCCCTCGACCTGACAGGTAATCGGCAGCCCGGCGCGATGCCGGTGACCTAACAGCGATCGCTCAGGCGTTTGGCGCGACCTTGTCGCATGGTGCCCGGCCGCACACTTCACAGCCCTCGCCCGGCACCTTGGCGCTCCTGTTGTCGTGGGAGCAGAGGGTATGCGGAATGTCTTTCCTGACTTCGCTATAGGCCGTTGCGCCGAGCAGGCACACCATGGCGGCAAGGGCTGCCGCAAGGCAGCCGTTCAGTATATGTTGACGCATTGTCTTTTCTCCAACCCTGACAGAATCGAGCGTGGAGGCAACCACTGGATGTCGCCCGGCGCATTCCACCACGCGGGCGTTGTTACAAAACCGCGAGTTTGGAGAATCGGCCTGCGTCAGCTCTCCGCCGGAACCGGCTTAGGCTTGCCCTCGCTGTCGAGCGCCACCATGACGAAATCGGCATGGGTGACCTTCTCCATCAGGTCGGTGAGATAGCGCTGCGCCCAGGCCTCGACCTTGAGCATCATCGAGGTGCGGCCGACTCGCTCGACATGGGTATAAATGCACAGCGTGTCGCCGATCTTCATCGGCTTGGCGAAGGACATCTCCTTCACCGCCGCCGTCACCACGCGGCCCTTGGCGCGCTCGGCGGCGCGGATGCCACAGGCAAGGTCCATCTGCGCCATCACCCAGCCGCCGAAGATATCTCCGGCGGCGTTGGCGTCGGACGGCATGGCGAGCGTCCGCAGCGTCAGATCGCCAAGCGGTTTTCCGTCCGCGTAATGCACCATGACAAGGTCCTCGAAGCTGTTGTGCCTGATCCCGTAGCAATGCGGTTGCCACGTCGCAAGCTTTGGTGAAAGCCAAAGTCCACCGTTTGGCCGGTCGCTTTTTTCACAAGGCATGCCGGAAGCCCCGGCGACGCGGCGAGCAGGCAATGTCTAGGGTAAGCGCCGGATTTCGGAGCGCGCCCGCCCATCATGCAGACTTATGATTTCATTATCGTCGGCTCCGGCTCCGCCGGTTCGGTCGTCGCGGAAAGGCTCTCGGCTTCGGGCCGCTTCTCGGTGCTGGTGCTGGAGGCCGGCGGCAGCGATCGGCGCTTCTATGTCCAGATGCCGCTCGGCTACGGCAAGACCTTCTTCGATCCGGCCGTCAACTGGAACTACAAGGCCGAGCCCGATCCCGGCCTCGCCGGCAGCGCCGACCACTGGCCGCGCGGCAAGCTGCTCGGCGGCTCGAGCTCGATCAACGCCATGGTCTATATCAGGGGCGCGCGCGAGGATTTCGATGCCTGGGCGGCCGCCGGCAATCCGGGCTGGAGCTATGCAGATCTCCTGCCTTCCTTCAAGGCGCTGGAGGACAACGAGGCCGGCGCCGACAAATGGCGCGGCGTCGGCGGTCCGTTGCACATCACCGATTGCTCGAACGCGGTGCATCCGCTGACCAAGCGCTACCTCGTCGCCGCCCAGCAAGCCGGTCTGCCGTTCAATCCGGATTTCAACGGCGCCTCCCAGGAAGGCGTCGGCATCTATCAGATCACCACCAGGAACGGCCGCCGCATGTCCGCCGCGCGCGCCTTCCTGCGCCCGGCGATGAAACGCCGCAACGTCCGTGTCGAGACCAATGCGCTGGCGACGAAGCTCCTGTTCGAGGGCAAGCGCGCCGTCGGCGTCGAATATGAGCAGAACGGTGAGACGAGGACGGCCCGCGCCGGCCGCGAGGTGATCGTGTCCAGCGGCTCGATCAATTCACCGCAACTCCTGCAGCTCTCCGGCGTCGGCCCGTCGGCGCTGCTCGGCAGCGTCGGCATACCCGTCATCCAGGCCAACGAGAATGTCGGTGCCAATCTGCAGGATCATGTCGGCATCAACTACACCTTCAAGGGCAGGCTGCCGACGCTGAACCAGGTCCTGCGCCCGTGGTGGGGCAAGCTGCGCGTCGGCATGCAGTACATTCTCACCCGCTCCGGCCCGCTGTCGCTGTCGATGAACAATGCCGGCGGCTTCTTCCGCACCGACCCGGCCCTCGCCCGGCCGAACATGCAGCTCTATTTCCAGGCCTTCTCCACCGTCATTCCGAAGAACGGCGAGCGCCCGATCCTGACGCCGGACCCATGGCCGGGCTTCTCCATCGGCCTGTCCAACTGCCGCCCGTCGAGCCGCGGCGAGATCATGATCCGCTCGAAGGACCCGCGCGACCATCCGAGGATCACGGCCAACGCCTATTCCACCAACCACGATGTCGACGAAATGCTCGCGGCGGTGAAATTCGTGCGCACGATCGCCTCGATGCCGGCGATGGCCGAAATCATCGAGGAAGAGGTTTTGCCGGGGCCGTCGATCAAGTCCGACGCCGACCTCGTCCAGGATTTCAGGAAGCGCTCGGGCACCGTCTATCATCCCGTTTCGACCTGCCGCATGGGACCGGACGCCTCGCGCGCGGTCGTCGATCCGCGGCTCAAGGTGCATGGGCTTCAGGGCGTTCGCATCATCGACGCCTCGATCTTCCCCGACAACATCACCGGCAACACCAACGCCGCCTCGATCCTGACCGGATGGAAGGGCGCCGATCTGGTTCTGGAGGAACACAAATGAAGATCACCGACGTCAAGACCTGGGTTGTCGGCAACCCGCCGCCCGGCATCGGCGGCAAATATTTCATCTTCGTCAAGCTCACCACCGACGGCGGCGTGGTCGGCTATGGCGAGGCTTACAATGCGACCTTCTCGGCACATGTCACCGCCAGCATGATCGAGGACATGGCCGAGCGTTATCTTGTCGGCCGCGATCCGCACGACATCGAGAACTTCTTCCGCCGCGCCTATTCCTCCGGCTTCACCCAGCGCCCCGATGTCTCCGGCATGGGCTGCTTCTCGGCGCTTGAAATGGCCTGCTGGGACATCATTGGCAAGGAAGCCGACAAGCCGGTCTATAAGCTGCTCGGCGGCCAGGTGCACGAGACGCTGCGCTCCTACACCTATCTTTATCCGCACACCGGCAGCGTCCATTCCGAGGACGCGCCGAGCGGCAGGAACGTCTACAACGACCCCGAGATGGCCGCCGCCTGCGCGCTCGAATATGTCGAGCAGGGCTTTAACGCCGTCAAGCTCGATCCAGCCGGTCCCTACACCGCCTTCGACGGCCACCAGCCGCGGCTGCTCGACATCGATATTTCCGCCAGCATGATCAAGGCGATCCGCGAGGCGGTCGGCACCAGGGCCGACATCCTGTTCGGCACGCATGGCCAGTTCACCGCTTCGGGCGCCCTGCGGCTCGCCCGCGCCATCGAGCCCTACGATCCGCTCTGGTTCGAGGAGCCGGTGCCGCCGGATATGCCCGAGGTGATGGCGCAGGTCGCCCGCGCGACCTCGATCCCGATCGCCACCGGCGAACGGCTGACGACGAAGTTCGAGTTCGCCCGCGTTATCGAGAACCGCGCTGCCACCATCCTGCAGCCCGACCTCGGCCGTTCTGGCGGCATTCTGGAAACCAAGAAGATCGCCGCCATGGCCGAGGCCTATCACATCCAGGTCGCGCCGCACTGCTATTGCGGCCCGATCGTCGGCGCCGCCAACATCCAGCTTGCGGCGACGCTGCCCAATTTCCTGATTCTGGAATCGCTGAAGCAGTGGGACGGTTTCCACGCCACATTGCTCAAGAAGAAGATCGAATGGCAGGACGGCAATGTCATTCCGTCGAAGGAGCCGGGCCTCGGCGTCGAGCTCAACGAGGATGTCTGCGACGCGCACCCCTACTCCGGCAAGGACCTGCATTTGCAGATGATGCAGACGCCGCTGATGCCGTGAGCGAAAGCTACGCCTTCATCGGCCTCGGCCAACTCGGCGGCAACCTTGCCGCCAGCCTGTTGCGCAACGGCTTCGCCGTCACCGTCTTCGACCGCGATCCGGCCGCGGCCGGGCGTCTCGTGGCGCTTGGCGCAGCTGCCGCGAGAAGCCCGGCCGAGGCGGCTGCGCGTGCCGGCAATGCCATAACTTGCCTGCCCTCGCCGAAAGTCAGCGAGGCGGTGCTTGCCGGGCCCGACGGATTGCTGGACGGCCTGCCCAAGGGCGGCACCTGGATCGAGATGTCGACCAACGGCCGCGACGAGATCCTGCGGCTGGCGGCGCTTGCTTTGGCAAAGGGTATCGAGACCCTGGAATGTCCCGTCACCGGCGGCGTCCATCTGGCGGCAGTTGGAAAGATAACCGCGCTGGTCGGCGGCGACGCAGCACTTTACGAACGGCACCGCCCGGCCATCGAGGCGATGTGCGCCAGATCATTCCTGATGGGCCCGGTCGGCTCGGCGGCGGTGATCAAGGTCATCACCAACATGCTGGCCTTCATCCATCTCGTCGCCGCCGGCGAAGCGCTGATGCTGGCCAAAAAAGGCGGCCTCGATCTCGCCCAGGCCTACCACGCTATCGTCGCCTCGTCCGGCAACAGCTTCGTCCACGAGACCGAAAGCCAACTGGTGCTGAACGGCTCTTATGACATCGGCTTCACCATGGACCTGGCACTGAAGGACCTCGGCTTCGCGCTTCGTATGGGTGAAGAATCGGGCGTGCCGCTTGAACTGGCGTCGCGCGTCAACGCAATTTTCGAGCGGGGCAAGGCGGCCTATGGCGGCGACGCCTGGTCCAGCCGGATCGTTAAGCTGCTCGAGGACGCCGTCGGCACGGACCTGCGCGCGCCCGGCTTCCCAGCCCGGCTCGAAAAATAGCCGGCGAATTTTTAGCCAGCTATTCCAGCGATTTAGCTGCGGCCTTGGAATCAGACGCTGAAGCACTTGATTCAACTTCTCAGCCCAGGGGTGGACGGCGGCGGCGTTGGCGGGGGGCAGGCTGTCTAACGGTTTTGTCCGACAAATTCCCGGCATCGGTCCCCGATAATCCCGCTATCCACAGGCCCGCAGGCATTCCGCAAACCCCTTATCCGACGTACATTCAACCCATCTCAGGCGGCTACCGAACGCCCCAGCCGAAAGGCAAAAGCGCAAGGCGGATTTCCTGAGGCCCGTACGGCCCGGAACGAGATCAGGTTCGCCTGTTGGAGGGACGGATGCCGAGACCTACGGGGCCGCGGAAAGCGTGCGAACGCCGACGGCGGACCGATGCTGCCATGAAGGCCCGGTGAAGACCTTCGATGGCACGCTGAGCAAAGCTCGCGAGAGCGGAAACCGGCGTGGTCTGGAACGGGCGCTGTCCTCGGGCGGCGACTGGCAGGACCGTCAAAATCAAGGCCGGCCTGGCGCGACGACTTTACGGAAGTTGCTGCCGAGATTGTGTCCTGATCTGACAGGGAGGCGCTGGGAGAAATCCCGGCGCCGACTGTCTTTTGATCCGTCGCACACGCTAGTTCCCCGCGGTGCTGTTGGCGTCCCGGGTCAGGTTGGCATTACGATTACTGATGCTTTTCGGCCACAGTCAAAAGGCCAAGCAATCTTCCGTAACGCTCCGTCATGCAGATTTCACGGCGGCGGCCAAATCCCGCCTTGTTCCGCGGCGATGGATTGTCGTCGGGGGACAATTCCGAAGGGACAAGACCGTGATCAAGACCGCCCTTGTCGCCATGACCATCGTCGGCTGCGACTGCGACGCCAAGCTTTGCGAATACATCGGCGAGACGCCGGCCAAATGGGCGACCATCGCCGACTGCGAAGCGGCGATGAAGAGCCAGATGCTGCACCAGCGCAATTTCAATTATCCGCTGGTTTCCGGTATCTGCCGCACCAAGGGCTCGGCATCGCCCGCAGAGCTTGCCGCGAAAGCCTCGCGGCCGGAGCTGAAGCCGGCCAGGCGCGTCGTCGAGACCACCGCGCCGCTGCCGCCCGAGCTCAGCCACCGTCCAAGCATTCCGGTCGGCGCGCCGGCGACGGCGAGCGAAACGGAGGCCGCAAGACCTGTCGCCTACGAAACGGCGGTCGATGGCGGACGCGCCGTGCTCTACCGCACCAGGACCGGCTATGCCGTGGTCAGGACCGATCTCGGCCGCGCCGCCTCCGCGACCGTCGACGTGGCGAAGCGGTCGGCGAACTGGCTGGCGGGGCTGCTGCCGAGCGGTCTCTAGGCAATTCCAGGAAAAGTGCGCAGCGGTCAGGCTCGGCGAGTTCGCCGTGCCTTCCGTCCAGAATTGCCTAAATAAAACTTGGAGCTGATCAGCCGAAAACTCGCCAGCGGCCGCAGCGACCGGCAACTAGATCTGCCCGGTTTGAAAGATCGCATCCAGCCGCGCCGCAACCCGCCGCTTCACCACCCCTTGCAGCGCCTCCACCGGCACCAGCCGCTCGTGACCGCCCGCGGCGAGCCGCATGAAGAAATGCATCCGATAGGCCGCGATCGTCCCGCGCGTGGCGGCATCGGCGCTGATGTCGACGACCAGGACTGAGCCTATGCGCCCGGGCCATGGTTGTCTGGCAAGGGCGGTACCGAGGAAATCGCCAAGGCCATAGGCGACAAGGCTGTCACCGATCCGTTCGACCGGCTGCACGACGTGGGCATGGTGGCCGGCGATCAGCCGGACGCCGTGGCCGGCCAGTTGCCTTGCCAGCGCCCGTGTCACCGGCCGCGGAAAATGCCGGAACTCCCAGTCCCAATGCGGCACCGCGCAAAGCAGATCGACGCCTGCGCCGACTTCGCTTGACCATTGAGCCGGATCGCCGCTCATCGACACGCGCTCTCCAAACACCGCTTCGCCGGCATTGCGCCAAAGCGTGAAGGCGGCGAAGCCGATCGTCAGCGGCCCGATAACGAGGTGCTGGACAGGCCCGCCGGCGGCCGTGCCGATGCTGCGGATGCCGAGCCGCGCCAGCGCCGAGACCGTCTCGTCAAAGCCGGCGACGCCCTGGTCGAGCACGTGATTGTTGGCGAGCGACAGCACGAGTTTGTCGCGGGCGATCCCGGCAGCCGCCAGCGCGTCAGCCAGAAAGCGCTCGCGCATTGCATGATGGGTGCCGAGCCGCGTGCCCAACACAGCACTCGGTCGCTCGACGATCGGGCTCTCGCAATTGCCGACCACTAGATCGGCGGAAGCCAACAGCGCCGCAATCGCCGAGTCACATTCCGGCGGTATGCGATTGGCGACGGCCGAGATGTCGCCGACGAAGGCTAGCCGCACCGCCCGCGCCGGCGGCGGATCCATCAGAACAGCCGCAGGCGCAGCGAAGCCGCTGCTGTCGCCGCCGAGCGACGGCTTCAGAAAACACGGCAGCCATGACAATTTGTAGGAGAGTGGATAATTCGACACGCGAGGCCCGATTGTTTGCCTTGTGTAGACCGTCCGCCGGATCGATTGAAGCGCCCATTCCCACGCATCAGCTCCCTAGGGTCCATCAGGACTGCAAGCGCGGCGGACCGAATGAGTGTATGGTCACGGCAGGATTGAAAAGGGGAGGACATGATGAGACATTTCAGCCTGCTTCTGGCATCCGCTCTCGGTCTGCTCCTGCCGCTTGCCAGCGCCACGGCAGCGCCGGACCCAGCCGCGCTGTTCGAGGCGAAGACCGTGGCCGAACGCAACGCCGCGCTCGCCACGCTCGAGGCCGCGGCGCCAGGCGATCCGGCATCGGCCTACGCCGCCGGCGCCGGCGAATTCTTCACCGCGCTGGAGATCCTCGCAAGCGGCCTGCACCGGCACGGCTTCGAGAGCCCGCAATCCTTCATGCTGCCGCTGATGCGGCTGCCGGTGCCGGACAATCCCAATCCAGAGCCGCTGACCTATGAGGAATTCCGCGCCATTCTCGTCGCTTTCCGCGATCGGCTGGAGAAATCCGCCGCCACGCTCGGATCCGTCCCCGCCAATGCCGACATCGGTATGGTGCTCGATCTCACCCGTGCCGGCATCGATCTCAATGAGGACGGCAACATCGCCCCGGACGAAAGCTTCGCCGCGATCATCGCCGCGCTGTCGCGCAACGGAGCGTCGGATGGACCGGTGCCATCGCTCACCTTCCGCTTCGACCGCGCCGACGGATATTGGCTGCAGGGCTATGCCGAGTTCCTGATGGCGCAAGCCGATTTCTGGCTGGCGCATGATTTCAGGAACATGTTCGACGGCTCGTTCCATATGCTGTTCCCGCGCGCCAAACTGCCGCTGCAGGATGCGCTCGTCCCGCTGGACGGCGGCAGCAGCGGCGGCATGCTGGCATCCGAATGGCGCATTGCCGACTTCGTCTCGCTGGTGCACCTCGTCAACTGGCAAGTGGTCGAACCCGAGCGGCGACAGGCGGCGCGCCGCCATTTGCTGGAGATGATCCGGCTGTCACGCGAGGACTGGAAGGCGATCCGCGCCGAGACCGACAACGACCGCGAATGGCTGCCCGGCCCGCAGCAGAAGGGCGAGAACCCGCTCACCGGCCTCGAAGTCGGCGAAGAGCAGGTGCAGGCCTGGCTCGCCACCTTGACCATGGCCGAGGACCTGCTCGAAGGCCGCGTGCTCCTGCCGCATTTCCGCATTACAGGCAAAGGCATCAACATGAAGCGCTTCTTCGACGAACCGAGGCCTTTCGACCTCGTGCTGTCGATCACCGGCCCGGCCATCACGCCCTATCTCGAGAGTGGAAAGATCCTCAGCAGCGACGATTTCGACCAGATCCAGCGCGAGTTCGGCGGCGCCGGGTTTTTGACCTTCGCGCTGTGGTTCAATTGACCAGTGTGACGCCGCTGCTGACAGCCTTCTGTCAGCAGCTTCGGCGGCCGCCGCCCGCCTATTCACTCTGCTCTTTCCATTTCGGCCGAGTCCTCCCATATTCGGGACATGGCCAAACTTTCTGACAAGAAAACGCCTTCGACGGCGCAAGATGGCGCGCCGAAACGGCGCAGCCCGCTGACCGAATTTCTCGACGCCGCCGAACCGCTCGAGCCGAAGGGCTTTTCCGAGGCGCCGCAAAGCGAGTTTTCCGGCGCGCCGCTGACCGGCTCGATTTCCGATTGGGCCGGCCAGATCGAACGCGAGGCCGAAAAGCAGCCGAAGGCAAAGGCGCCGAAGAAGATCCCCGAACGTTCCTCCGCCCCCGGTCGCACGGCGCGCGGCACTTCGATGGGCGGCGCGGCGTCGGCCAAGGAGCGCGCGGCCGCCGGCCTCAACCCGGTGCCCGGCCTCGACATCAGCCTCGAAGATGCCGAGTCGGTTTCGTCGAGCGGCGTCACCGCCACCGTCGCCGCGCTTTCGGCGCTGATCGAATCCGGCAATCCGCTGCACAAGGATGGCCAGCTGTGGACGCCGCACCGCCCGGCCCGGCCCGAGAAGTCGGAAGGCGGCATCGCCATCAAGATGGTGTCGGATTTCGAGCCGGCGGGCGACCAGCCGACGGCGATCAAGGATCTGGTCGAGGGTGTCGAGCAGAACGACCGCACCCAGGTGCTGCTTGGCGTCACCGGCTCCGGCAAGACCTTCACCATGGCCAAGGTGATCGAGGAGACGCAGCGTCCTGCCCTGATCCTGGCGCCCAACAAGACGCTGGCCGCGCAGCTCTATGCCGAGTTCAAGAAGTTTTTCCCGGAGAACGCGGTCGAGTATTTCGTCTCCTATTACGACTATTACCAGCCGGAAGCCTATGTGCCCCGGACCGACACCTATATCGAGAAGGAATCCTCGATCAACGAGCAGATCGACCGCATGCGTCACTCGGCGACGCGTTCGCTGCTGGAGCGTGACGACGTCATCATTGTCGCTTCGGTCTCCTGCATCTACGGTATCGGCTCGGTCGAGACCTATACCGCGATGACCTTCCAGATGCAGGTCGGCGACCGGCTCGACCAGCGCGCGCTGCTCGCCGATCTCGTCGCCCAGCAATACAAGCGCCAGGACATTAACTTCGTGCGCGGCTCCTTCCGCGTGCGCGGCGACACGATCGAGGTCTTCCCGGCTCACCTGGAAGACCGCGCCTGGCGCATCTCGCTGTTCGGCGACGAGATCGAGTCGATCACCGAATTCGATCCGCTGACCGGCCAGAAGACGGGCGAGTTGAAGAGCGTCAAGATCTACGCCAACTCGCACTATGTGACGCCCCGCCCGACCTTGAATCAGGCTATCAAGTCGATCAAGGAAGAGCTCAAGCACCGGCTGGCCGAACTGGAACGGGCCGGCCGCCTGCTGGAGGCGCAGCGACTGGAGCAGCGCACCCGCTTCGACCTGGAAATGCTGGAGGCCACCGGCTCCTGCGCCGGCATCGAGAACTATTCGCGCTATCTCACCGGCCGCCAGCCGGGTGAGCCGCCGCCGACCCTGTTCGAATATGTACCCGACAATGCGCTGATCTTCATCGACGAGAGCCATGTCACCGTGCCGCAGATTGGCGGCATGTATCGCGGCGACTTCCGCCGCAAGGCGACGCTGGCCGAGTACGGTTTCCGTCTGCCGTCCTGCATGGACAACCGGCCGCTGCGCTTCGAGGAATGGGACGCCATGCGCCCGCTCTCGGTCGCCGTCTCGGCGACGCCCGGCGGCTGGGAGTTGGACCAGTCCGGCGGCGTCTTCGCCGAGCAGGTCATCCGCCCGACCGGCCTGATCGATCCGCCGGTCGAGGTGCGTCCGGCCAAGACCCAGGTCGACGATGTCGTCGGCGAAATCCGCGAGACGACCAAGGCCGGCTACCGCACGCTGGTGACGGTGCTGACCAAGCGCATGGCCGAGGACCTGACCGAGTACCTGCATGAGAACGGCATCCGCGTCCGTTACATGCATTCCGACATCGACACGCTTGAGCGCATCGAAATCCTGCGCGACCTGCGCCTCGGCGCCTTCGATGTACTGGTCGGCATTAACCTTTTGCGCGAAGGCCTCGACATTCCCGAATGCGGCTTCGTCGCCATCCTCGATGCCGACAAGGAAGGTTTCCTGCGCTCGGAAACGTCGCTGATCCAGACGATCGGCCGCGCCGCCCGCAATGTCGACGGCAAGGTCATCCTTTATGCGGACCAGATCACCGGCTCGATGGAACGGGCGATGGCGGAGACCAACCGCCGCCGCGAGAAGCAGATGGAATGGAACGCCGCCAACGGCATCACGCCGGAATCGGTCAAGTCGCGCATCGCCGACATTCTCGACTCGGTCTACGAGAAGGACCACGTCCGCGCCGACATCTCGCAGTTCACCGACGATGCCGGGGCGATGATCGGCAACAATCTGAAAACCCATCTCGAGGCGCTGGACAAGCAGATGCGCGACGCCGCCGCCAATCTCGACTTCGAGAAGGCCGCCCGCATCCGCGACGAGATCAAGCGGCTGCGCGAGATGGAGCTTGCCATATCCGACGATCCGCTGGCGCGCGAGGTGGAAAGCCAAAGTCCCGCCTCGGGCCGTGAAAAGGGTAAGCACAACAAGGGCGTGGCCAGACATCGTACAGCCGAAGAACAGGAGCGTTTCCGCAAACTCGATGAAGCACGTGCCGCTGAAGAGGCGGCCAAGGCTGCCCGGCCCAACCTCTTCCGCAAGCCGGCGCTGGACGAGATGGGCGCCGATGGCGCCGTGCCGGTGAAGAAGCCGCTCTTCGCCAAGCCCTCACTGGACGATATGGGGCCTGGCACCGACATGCCGACGCCGTCAGGCGCGGTATCGCGCTCGCTGTTCAAGAAGCAGAGCGCGCAGGAGGCGCACGGCTCGGATTTCGGCATCCCGGGCGACCGCAATAAGTCCCTGTTTAGGAAGAATTCGCTCGACGAGATGACGGTGCGCCGTACCGAAAAGCCGGTCGAGGGAACGAAGCCGGCGAAGCCGCAGTCAATCTCCCCCCAAGTGGGGGAGATGTCCGGCAGGACAGAGGGGGGCGCGAAGGAACGCAGCGATTCCGACAAGCCGATTGTGCGCCAACGGGCCGGCATCGGCTCCTACGAGGATTCGGCCGAGGAGCGCCGTCAAAAACGCAGGCCGAGTAAGACCGGGCGACCGGGAAGCTAGCACGTTGTTGCGGATGCATTCCAACGGCGTCTAGACTGGCCCGATGATCGTTGTCCGCAGACTTCAGGAAGACGAATTCAGGGCCTGTTTCGCCGAGCCTATGCGGGACGTCACCGCCACTGCGGAGGCCGCAGTCGACATATGGTCATATGTCGAGGCGCTGGATTTGGACGAAATCGGCGTGCCCTACCTCAACGATGTCCACTATGTCTATCGGGACGCCCACAACCGTTTCGATCAGGTTTTGATTGGCACCGGCAGGTTCAACGCCCTTCTAGTGATCGTGGTCGATCTGGCGAAAAGCGCTGTGCACGGGCATTTCCTGCTCGATTTGAACAAGGAATATGGAACGACCGGTAGTCACCTGAAGTCCGTCTGACCAGCCGTCGCTCCATTGCGCCCCCTTGCTTCCGACCCTCCCCTCGTATACCCAGATTCCTCAGTTCAAAGCATCTGGAATGGAGGGCTGCGTGCATATCGATCACCACCGTCAGCGCGGCCCTGTCTCTGCCCTGCGAGCTTGCTTGCAGGGCTGACCGGGACGGTCCGGGTTTTTCCCGCTTCGATTTTTGGTCTGCCCTTCGTGGTGCGTAACGCCGAGCCTGATGGCCCGGCACGCGCACGGTCAAAGTGCATTGAGCCGGACTCCGGCAAGACCAGAGAAAATCGACATGGCCCTGATCAGCCTCAAATCCCTCGGCGTCACCATGAGTGCGCCGCTCTTTTCCAATCTTGACCTCACCATCGGCGCCGGCGATCGGCTCGGCATCGTCGCCGCCAACGGGCGTGGCAAATCCACCCTGCTCAGATGCCTGGCCGGCGAATTGGAACCGACCTCCGGCGACATTACCCGCACGCGTGGCCTGCGCATCGGCCATGTCGAGCAGGCCGTCGCCGACGCGCTTCTCGACCGCTCCTTCCATCAAGCGGTTGCCGATGCCTTGCCGCCGGAGCAGGCGGACAGCGAGCTCTGGCGCGTCGACGTCGTGCTGGATTCGCTTGATGTCCCCGACGGCATGCGCGAACGGTCGATGCGGGCGCTCAGCGGCGGCTGGCAGCGGCTGGCGCTGATCGCCCGCGTCTGGGTCACCGATCCGGACGTGCTCCTGCTCGACGAGCCGACCAACCATCTCGACCTCGCCAGGATCAGCCAGCTGGAAAGCTGGCTCAACGCGCTGCCGCGCGAGGTGCCGGTGGTCATCGCCAGCCACGACCGCGCCTTCCTCGACGCCACCACCAACCGCACGCTGTTCCTGCGCCCGGAAGAGTCGCCGGTGTTTGCGCTGCCCTATTCGCGCGCCAGGCAGGCGCTGGACGAGGTCGACGCCTCGATGGCGCGCAAGTTCGAGCGCGACATCAAGGTCGCTCAGCAACTGCGCAAGCAGGCCGCCAAGCTCAACAACATCGGCATCAACTCCGGCAGTGACCTGCTGATCGTGAAAACCAGGCAGCTAAGAGAGCGAGCCGAGAAGCTGGAAGACGCGGCGCTGCCGGCGCATCGCGAGCGCTCGGCCGGCGCGATCCGGCTCGCCAACCGCGGCACCCACGCCAAGGTGCTGATCACCCTGGACGAGGCAGCGGTGCAGACGCCCGACGGCACGCTGCTGTTCAAGACCGGCAAGCGCCATATCTGCCAGGGCGATCGCATCGTGCTGCTGGGCCGCAACGGCGCCGGCAAGTCGCGATTCATCTCGTTGATCCGCAACGCCGTCGTTGAGCCGGGGACGGCGCAGAACGTCAAGGTGACGCCGTCGACCGTGCTCGGCCACAGCGACCAGGCGCTGTCCGGCATCAGCGGCGACGACACGCCGCTGGCCATGGTTTCGCGACGCTTCGAGGTCGGCGAGCAGCGCGCCCGTTCTCTGTTGGCGGGCGCCGGCGTCGCCATCGAGATGCAGGAGAAAAAGATCGGCGCATTGTCGGGCGGGCAACGGTCGCGGCTGATGATGCTGGCGCTGCGGCTCATCAATCCCAATTTCTATTTGCTCGACGAACCGACCAATCACCTCGACATCGATGGCCAGGAAGCGCTGGAGGCCGAATTGCTGAAGCATCAGGCAAGCTGCCTGCTCGCCTCCCACGACCGCTCCTTCATCCGCGCCGTCGGCAACCGCTTCTGGCTGATCGAGAAACGGCGGCTGACCGAGGTCGACGACCCGGAGGAGTTCTTCCGCTCTGTCGCCGAAACGGAGCGCTGAGAGCACTGCAAAGGGCGGCTCTTGTGGGCCGGCTTTGCGGACATCAGAAATAAATCAGGCGATCTGTCGGGTCGCCTCTGCCTGCCCCGTCCTTGGGATGCCGACACGATGATGCCGGCATCAACCAGGGAGAACAACCATGTCGGTACTGTCATCCATCGGCCGCATCGCGACCCGATACACGGCGGCCCGTGCCCGCCGCCGCAGCGAGCGCATCCTGCTGTCGCTGCCCGCGGACTTGCGCAAGGACATCGGCTTTCCGGAATTTTTCGAAACGCGCCACGGCCGCAACACCTTCTCGGGCAAGGTCATTTGAAGTGGCCTGTCGGCAAGCGTCGGCTGCCCGGTCTGCCGGAGCATGTCTCCCGAAAGTGTGCGGCGGTTTCGGGACAAAGACAGGCTTCAAATCAAAGACCTGAAGCATGTGGCGTGAATCCTTTTTCACGCGACATGCTTTAGGCCCGGCCCTTTAAAAAATTTTCGCAGGCCATGTAGGACCGCTACCACTTCATCCGTCCTTTGGCGCGCAAGGCCAATCAACCGTGAAGAGGAACACGAGAATGACCGACCAGACTCCGCCCCGGGCGCAAGTGCTTGGTGGACTGACCCCGTATCTGCAGGTCGACGGCGCCATCGAGGCCGCCGAATTCTACAAGAAGGCTTTTGGCGCGGAGGAGGTCTTTGCCTACCCGCCGGACGACAAGGGCCGCACCATGCATATTCATCTTTACGTCAACGGCTCGACACTGATGCTGGGCGATGCCTATCCCGAACACGGCCATCCGCACCAGGCGCCGCAGGGCTACACTCTGCAGCTTCATCTCGGCAGCGACGACATCGATGCCTGGTGGCAGCGCGCGGTCGACGCCGGCTGCGAGATCGTCACGCCGCTTCAGGTCATGTTCTGGGGTGATCGCTGGGGTCAGGTGAAGGATCCCTTCGGCGTCGCCTGGGCGATGAACGCGCCGGTAAAATAGGTTCTCTTAGCGAGCAAGCGTCGCCCGCCAACGCCAGGGCTGACGCGCTCACCCGCGCCGGGTCGTATCCCCGCCGACCCGGCGCCCGTTTTCAGCAAAGGAGTTCACCATGTCCTATGTCGATGGCTTCGTGCTTGCCGTGCCGAAGGCAAATCTCGATGCCTACAAGAAGATGGCCGAAAAGGGCGGTGCCGTCTGGATGGAGCACGGCGCCCTCGCCTATGTCGAATGCATCGGTGACGACGTGCCCTATGGCGAGCTGACCTCGTTCCCGCGCGCCGTGCAGGCCAAGGACGACGAGGTCGTCATCTTCTCCTGGGTCGTCTATGAATCGAAGCAGAGCCGCGACGCGGTTATGGCTAAGGTAATGGCCGACGAACGTCTCAAGATGGACTGGTCCGCCATGCCGTTCGACGGCAAGCGCATGATCTTCGGCGGCTTTCAGCCGTTCATCGAGCTGTAAGGCGCGGCCCGTTCGCAGGCCGGCCTCACCTCAGATCAGCCCAGCTTATCCAGCAGCGGCTTCAACCGCTCGCCATAGCGCTTCCACAGATCGACCGAGCCCTGATACATCGGCTGGCGCACCTGCGCGGCCGATGCGGTACGGACCGGACGGTCGGTCTCGTGGAACGACAGCACCCGATCGTCCCACGGCAGGCCGAGATGGTTGATCAGGGCGCGTGTCTGGCCTTCCTGGTCGGCGACGAAATCCTCATAGCGCACATCGTGCACGACACCCGGCAGCACCTTGTGCCAATGCGCCATGATGTCGGCGTAGAGGTTATGGAAATCGGCGAGCTCGCCGAGCTCATAGCCGTAACGGTGGCTGTCGCCGCGGAAATGCACCTTGAAGATCGACAGGCACGTGGCCGCCGCGTCGCGCGCGCAATGGATGATCTTTGCCTTCGGCAGCATCATGTGAAGGATGCCGACCAGAAGGAAATTGCCCGGCATCTTGTCGGTGACATGGCGGAAGCCCGGGTAGCGGGCATGCAGCATGTCGAGATAGGCCTGGCCGGCTTCGGCAAAGGCTTCGTCCTGCATGTCCGCGATGCCCCAGGGGAAGCCGCCCTGCATGCTCATCGGAAATTGCTTGCCGACGACCGTTCTCAGGATGCTGAGCTCGCCGGCGCCATAGACCTGCGGATGGCTTGCGATGATCTGCTCGACCAGCGTCGTGCCGGAGCGCGGCATGCCGACGACGAAGATCGGCGCGTCGTCCGAAATGTCGCTCGGCCTGTGCTTTTCGAAGAAAGCCGCATCGAAAACCGCCTTCATCGCCTCGAATTCGTCGCGGGTCCTTGCCGGATCGTAGTCGATGCCGCCGCGGCGGATAGCATTGCCCTCGGCGAAATAGTCGAAGGCACGTGCATAATCCTTGAGATCGTCATTGACCTTGCCGAGGCCGAAGGAAAGCTGCATGCGCGCCAAGCTGCCTTGCGGCGCCTTGGCGTGCTCGGCTTCCATGCCGGCAAGCTCGGCATCG
This sequence comes from Mesorhizobium sp. B1-1-8, assembly GCF_006442795.2. NCBI lineage: Bacteria > Pseudomonadati > Pseudomonadota > Alphaproteobacteria > Hyphomicrobiales > Phyllobacteriaceae > Mesorhizobium > Mesorhizobium sp. B1-1-8. The sequence goes on along the minus strand of NZ_CP083956.1, from coordinate 2,065,941 downwards.
CGCTCGGTCTGGCGCTTGACCTGCGTCAGCAACAGCCAGGCCTTCGCCATGCCGGGAGCGACCGCCAGCGCCTGGCGGGCGAGATCGGTCGCCTCGGCAAGCTTGCCCTTCTCCATCATAGCCACGCCCAGCCCATAGAGCAGCTCGGCATCCTTGGGCCGGATCGACAATGACTCGCGGAACACGGCGATCGCCGCGTCGAGCCGCCCGGCTTCCTGCAGCGTTTCGGCAAGGCCGATGCGGGCGCGGACATGGAACGGGTTGCGGCCGATGGTGCCGCGATAGATCTCCTCGGCTGCCTCGAACTGGCCGAGCTGCTTCAGCGACGAGCCGAGATTGTCACGTGCGGCAAGCTGCTCGGGGCGGACATCCACCGCGCCGCGGAAGAAATCGACGGCAGCGGCGACACGACCGAGATCGCGCATCACCGTGCCCATATTGTTGAGCAAATCGGCATTGTTGGGCTGCAGCGTCACCGATTGTTCGATGAGGTCGAGCCCCTCCTCGCTTCTGCCGGTCTGATGCAGCAACAGCCCGAGGAAATGCAGTGCCGCCGCATGCTTGGGCTGCTGCGCCAGAACCTGCCGGTAGAGCCCCTCGGCTTCCTGGCGACGCCCCGCCTGGTGCAGTTGCAGCGCCCGTTGCACATAGGGATCGAGAGGGCTGGCTGGATTAGCCTTGCCGCTCGCTCCTGCCGCTCTTCTCTGATCTCTGTTAATGGGAAACCTGCCGTGTTTGTCCGCTGGCCGGACCTAAGCCAAACGGGCGTGAGATTCAAGAGTGCCTCCCTGGCTTCCCGGCCACCTCGCCTTCGACACCACACGCTGAGAATTTGCAGCGCATCGACTATCCCCAACCATGTCACCAGAACCGGATGTAGGGGACTGCCTCTAGATTGAACATCAGTCTCTGTTCGGATAAACAGGCTGATCATTACCACTCCATCCTTGTCGCGGGCAAAATGTCTATAACAATTGAGAAGGTTGAACAGATATTGCCAGAAGAGCTAGCCTCAATTTTCAAGGCGGACCCTCAGCATGCGCCCAAGGCTATAACATCTTCGAACCATTTCTCAGATTGGTTCCAAGCAGCAGGAATACCCTTCTTTAAAAATTACACGGATCATTCCGAGCGCCACTCACTTGAAGTATTTAGCTCGGCAATCGAATTTATAGATAAATCGTCTTTTGATATCATAACCGCTGAAGATTTGTCTACCTTGTTGTGCTCTAGTTATTGCCATGACTGCGGAATGCACCTTACGGAGGACCAATTTCTCAGGTTAGTAAACCCGAGTCACACAAAGCTGTACAATAAAATCGACAAAGTCAATTGGCCAGAATCTTGGCAATCTTATATCCAGGAGGCAAAGAGGTTTAATCAAAGTACATTGATATCAATATTTGGTGACATCGAGCCAATACCTACTCTACCGTCTAACATTCTGGATTTTACAGACAGGCAGCGATTACTAATTGGGGAATTTCTTCGTAGAAACCATCCCCGCCTAGCTCATGACATTGCACTAGGGCTTGATGAAAACTTGTCTCTACCACAAATGTTACTGGGATTCGATATTCGAATCCGCGACTTGATAGGTTATGTGGCCCGCAGCCATGGAATGAACCTTCGCGATACTTTTCCTTACATCAACTCTGAATTTGATATTCGTGATTTTAATCGGATACATATTGTCTACCTTATGGGATTAATTCGGCTAGCCGACTACGCGCAGATTCAAGCCACGCGCGCCCCCTCACTCAGAACGAGAATTCACCCGATTAAGAGCCCCATCTCGCAACGCGAATGGCGAGTTCACCAAAGCGTAGTAAACATTACACGGACCCATGATGACCCCGAGGCACTCCTAATAGATAGTCGGCCAACAAATGTTTCGGATTTTCTTCGTGTTAAGGGATGGCTGACAGATCTGCAATCGGAGATGGATAAAACGTGGGCAGTTCTAGGAGAAATTTATGGGCGGCAAGGAGTCTCAGGGTTAGATCGCTTGAATCTGTCCGTGCGCCGAATTCGAAGCAATATCTTGGAAAATTTTAACTCGCCGGATTTTGTACCTGAAAGCATCTCGTTCAAGGTGGCCGAAACCGAGATGCTGTCGCTTCTTTTATCTCCCTTATATGGCGACCACCCAGGTTATGGAGTTCGCGAGTTGATTCAGAACGCGCGCGATGCCGTAATAGAGGCTAAGGCCCTTGATGTACCACACCTAAGAAAAGACGTCGGCGAGATAAACATCTACTTCGATATTAGAGAATCAGAGGCAATATTCCGCATCGTGGATAATGGTGTTGGAATGGATGTCAATGTATTAAAGAATTATTTTCTCAACGCTGGAGCTTCTTATCGGGCGTCTCGGAGTTGGCAATCAGACTACGTTAACGAAGACGGCCATTCGACTATTGCTCGTTCTGGTCGATTTGGCGTAGGCGCCCTTGCAGCCTTTTTGATTGGGCCTAAGATTTCGGTGAGAACGCGCCGGTGGAACTCAGCCGACGGTGCAGGCTTTGCGTTCACTGCCGGTCTGCACGACAAAGAGATTGAGATAAAGCCTCAAAATTGTGATATTGGATGTGAAGTCAAAATTGAAACGGACCTGTCACGGGCAGAAAAAATCGGCAGATATTTAACAAACCATAAAGATTATTACTCTTTTGACGACCTTTCTCCCAGAGTTTCGCTTCACTTTTTACGATCTGGAACAAAGGAAGAGTCTGTGCGCATAGGAGAGAAGCATGCAAACCCTGTGAACACATTTAATACTACGAAATTTAGGAATGTCAGATGGGGTATAGCTGAAGAAAGAGTCGATAGGCCCAATTTTGTGAATGGCATTGCAGTTAGACAGATAGATGGATCTACCCCGTATACGCAAATAGACAGTTTGTATAGGTTTGGAGAGATTTTCAATTCCTTATCATTTAACAAAGATCGCCTTTTTTATGGAGAAAGCTCTATAAAGAGGCGCGGGTACTTCTGGATTACTTTCGAAGATCCCGACGCATTTGCTCCCTTGAATCTTTCGAGAACCCAATTTAACTCTTTTGACCGAGACGTGACCGACAATATTGATGACTACCTATTCTCATCGTTTGTAAATTCGGTGGTATCTAATGAATCTGACGTCAGAAGCATGAAGGATTTTAAGGTTACAGAATCAGATTCTCCATATGTTTACTTTAATCGAGGGACATTTATTTTTAGAGGATCGGATTTTATTCCATATGACTACGACATGGTCCGGGCGATCGGTATCAAATCGGTGATAAACATCGGAAAATCATACGATAGTTCGGAAGAGGTTAACGCGAATTTTCGGGATTTATGGTTCACGTGCAGGGGGGCCGCACCGACCTCTCCCTCAACTTTGTCTCATGATCTTCGCGAGACACGTGCTCTAGTCGAATATGGCGACTATGATTACATTGTTAAGATCTTACCCGTTAAGACAGCAGAAAGCCTAAAGAAACTGGTTAAGCCAACACGCTGGATGGTTGATCTTGTTAGAGACTCTGAAAGAATAAAGAGGCCTGGAGGTCAGCACGCAGTGTTAGAATTTGGAAAAAGAGTAAATGATCTATACGAGAGAGTTGTGTCGGTTGCAAGAACTATAAATTCGGGTGTTCTTGATGCTTACCACTCAGAAACATCCGAGTTTTCCTTTGAAAACTACCGAGAAAAAGCGGAAACAAAAGGATGCTTCGCGGACAGATGGACCAACTTCTTTCCATCACCTAAGGCATAATGAACCCGAATTCTAGGTAAGACAAAGTAGAGAACGACTCGACCGTTCTCCTTTGAAAAGCAAACGACTGCAGCCTCAGCACGGTCCGTCGCCGATGATGCGGTAATCCGCGGCGCGCGCCTCGCAGGCGTTCGGGAAGGTGCGCGCCTCGCCATGGCGCCTGGCGCAGACCGGCGCGTATTCGCGCGTGCAGAAAGTCTGTTCGCCGCCGCCGCTGTCGCGGCACGGCCCCTCGCGCACGATGCGGTAGCCTGCCCGCTCCGCGAGGCAGGCATTGGCGAAGGTCTGGCGGTCGCCGCCGCGCCGGGCGCAGACCGGTTCGTATTGCCTGGTGCAGAATTGCGGCTCGGGCCTTGGCGGGCGCGGCCGCGGTCCGTCGTCGACCACAACCGTGCAGGCGGCCAGTAGTGCGGGCAAAAGCAAGGCGACGAAGCCCTGCCTCGAGGCTGCAGGAAATCGCATGAATCCCTCTCCAAGACTGCCCGGCACAGAGGCGCGGCCAACAGCAATCCTCGCCATTCCTGCATCGAACGCAACCCCTGGTTAGTGGATTGCCACAGCCGCAAAAGCCACTCTGCGCAAGTCTCCTTGCTGGCCTATGCGTGGCCCGTCTCTGGGCCCATGACCTCCCCTGGCGCCGGGTCTATCGATGCCCTGCGTTGGACGCGCCGAAGGCCGCCCGCGTCGCCGTCTTGCAACCATCACGTTTCCGTGTAATAAATTTAGCGTTCGGGCATTTGCGACCCGGAGAGCGGCGCGTTTTGGACGACCTTTCCCCGATAAGTGTGAATCTCTGACGGCCCCGTATTCGGCGGGGGGTTTGACCATGCGCGAATGCATGACTGCCGAAGCAACCACCGGGATTTGCTCGAGGCGAGAGGCAGCGGGCAAACCACAAGACTGACGGGTGAAGGAGTTTCCCCAATGGCCCAGACCGGCACCGTAAAGTTCTTCAACGCCACCAAAGGCTTCGGCTTCATCACGCCCGACGGCGGCGCCAAGGACGTGTTCGTCCACATCTCCGCAATCGAGGCTTCCGGCTTGCGCACGCTCGTCGACGGCCAGAAGGTCACCTTCGACGTCGAGCCGGACCGCATGGGCAAGGGCCCCAAGGCGGTCAACCTCCGCGCCGCCTGATCGGCCAGCATCGCCTGCCCTCTGCGCATAAAATGGCAGGGCAACCGGCTTCTGGCCGGGTGTGAAAAATTCGAGGGCGCGACGGAACGGTCGCGCCTTTTTCGTGTTGCAAATGCTTGGACGGGCACGCAAAAACTTTTTCTTGCCGATAGCGCTAAAATAAAGGACAAATTTCCTCTCGGGCATTTGCCGGCCCGAGATGGACTTGATGGGATCAAAGGAGCCTCCCATGCCGCAGACCGGCACCGTCAAATTCTTCAACCACGCCAAAGGCTTTGGCTTCATCACGCCCGATGATGGCGCGAAGGATGTCTTCGTCCACATTTCGGCCGTGCAGGCGTCGGGCCTTCCCGGTCTTGAGGATGGGCAGAAAGTGACATTCGACACCGAGCCGGACAAGCGTGGCAAGGGTCCGAAGGCCGTCAATCTGTCGATCGGCTGAAGCCGGTTTCAAGACGGATCCGACGGAGATTGAGCAGGCGGAGGGCGCTCCCGCCGCGGCTATCATTTTGTTTGAGCGACCAGATCGTCCAGCCGGTTTCGTTCAGCCTCCGTTCAGCCACGGTCTTTTATTAATCTTTGCTAAAGCCGGTCCGCATCCCCGAGACACTGCACGGGCCGGCGCGAAGGAGACCGAAAATGAACCGAATTCTCAAGAGCGCCATCCTGACCGCGGGCATTGCCGCGACCACGCTGGCCACCTTCTCGGCCGCCAATGCCGATGATTGGCGCTGGCATCATCATCATCGCGGCGATGCGCTCGCCGCCGGCGTCGTCGGCCTAGCGGCGGGTGCCCTCATCGGCAGCGCGCTCAGCAATCCGGGGCCGAGATACTACGATCCGGCCTATGACGACAGCTATTATGTCGATCCGCCCGTTCGCCGTTATTACGCGCAGCCGCGGGTCGTCTATGCCGAGCGCTACGCCGAACCGTGGACCCGCGCCTGGTACGAGTATTGCTCGGACCGCTACCGCACCTTCAACTCCCGCACCGGCACCTTCACCGGCAGCGATGGCGACCAGCATTTCTGCGTCGCCAATTAACCGAGGCTTCCCTGCCCCACACAAAGCGTCGCTTTCGAGCGGCGCTTTTTGTTGTGGTTGATTGCAATGATCAGACCAGAAACGGGTTGGTCCGGCGCTCTTCGCCGAAGCGGCCGCCTGGACCATGCCCGCAGATGAAACCGATGTCGTCGCCGAGCGGCAGGAGCTTGTCCTTGATCGAGGCGATCAGCGTGGCGTGGTCGCCGCCCGGCAGGTCGGTGCGGCCGACCGAGCCGCGAAACAGCACGTCGCCGACATGGGCGAACTTGGCGGCCCTGCTGTAGTAGACGACATGGCCCGGCGCGTGCCCCGGGCAATGCAGCACTTCGAAAACATGCGAGCCGAACGACACCGTCTCGCCTTCGCTCAGGAACCGGTCCGGCACGCAATTGCGCACCGCATCGGTGAGACCGTATCGCCTGCCCTGGTTCTCGAGGTTGTCGAGCAACATCTTGTCGGCCACATGCGGACCGATGATCTCGACGCCAAGCGCCTCCTTCAGCTCCATCGCGCCGCCGGCGTGGTCGATATGGCCATGCGTGATCCAGATCGCCCCCGCCGTGATCACATTGTCCTTCAGCGCGGCCAATATCTGGTCGACATCGCCGCCGGGATCGACGACGACACCCTGTCTGTCGTCCATGTCGAAGAGGATGGTGCAGTTCTGCTGGAACGGCGTGACCGGCACGATGCCGGCATTGAGCTGACCCATGATTATCCTTTCGCCGTTGGAGGCGCGTTCTCGATGGGTCTGATGTAGAGGCAGGGGTGAACGGCGTCCACCGCCGGTAGTGATTTCGCGGAACCAAATCGAAATGGGCGGCCGAAGCCGCCCAAACGAAAAGCCCTGAAATGAAAAGCCAGAGGGCCTTATTTCTTCATCGCGTTCATGACGGCGCCGATAATGCCCGTCAGGATAGCACCGCCACCGGCGCCGCCGATAATGTTCTGCAGGTTCAGCGTGCTGCCCAGTCCGCCCGCCGCCGCTGTGGCCGCCGCCGTGTCGACGGCGCCGCCGCCCAGCAGGTGGCCCAGGATCCACGCACCGCCGACGCCGCCGACGGCGCCGCCGAGAATCTTGGTCAGCTGACCCATCGCAGCCTGCTTGAACGCCACCCCGATTGCCTGTCCGCCGATAACACCCGCAATCACCTGCACAACGATCGCAACGAGCGTGTTCGTATCCATGTAACCAGTCCCTCCATAGCCGCCTGCCTCCACGGGCCGGCATCATCATGAGACGCCGAACCGTTCGAAAGTCAAATGCGTGAAAGCTTAAATAAAAAGGGCGGCCCGAAAACCGCCCCCTGTTGCACAAAAAAGCTGTGACTATCGCTATTCTGCGGCGATCGCTTGCTTTGGTTGCACCGCGGCAGAATAGTCGTTCATCAATGTCTTGGCGATTTCGCCGACCTCGAATCGGTACGGACCGATCTCCGAGACCGGGGTGACTTCGGCAGCCGTGCCGGTAAGGAAGCACTGCTCGAAGCCTTCGAGTTCTTCCGGCATGATGGCGCGCTCCACCACCTCCCAGCCATGGTCCTTGGCAAGCCCGATCACCGTGCGCCGCGTGATGCCGTCGAGGAAGCAGTCGGGCGTCGGCGTGTGGATCTTGTCGCCCTTGACGAAGAAGATGTTGGCGCCGGTGGCTTCCGCCACCTGGCCGCGCCAGTCGAGCATCATGGCGTCGGCATAACCCTTGGCCTCGGCGGCGTGCTTGGACAAGGTGCAGATCATGTAGAGGCCGGCGGCCTTCGACTTGGACGGCGCCGTGCGCGGATCCGGCCGGCGCCATTCGGCGACATCGAGACGGATGCCCTTCAGCTTTTGCGCCGGATCGAAATAGCTCGGCCACTGCCAGATGGCGATGGCGCAGTTGATGCGGTTGTTCTGCGCCGAAACACCCATCTGCTCGCTGCCGCGCCAGGCGATGGGGCGCACATAGGCGTCCTGAAAGCCCTGTTTCTTCAGCAACGTGCGGCAGGCGTCGTCGATCTCGGCGGCCGAATAGGGAATCTTGAAGCCGAGCAGGCGCGCCGATTCGTGCAGGCGCTCATTGTGCTCAGTGAGCTTGAAGATCTGGCCGCCGTAAGCACGCTCGCCCTCGAACACGGCGCTGGCATAGTGCAGGCCGTGGGTGAGCACGTGAATCTTGGCGTCGGCCCATTTGACGAACTCGCCGTTCATCCAGATGAAGCCGTCCAGTTGGTCGAAGGGAACGGATGCCATGGTAACCTCCCGCGGGCGGCGGCCCGCATATCGTTGTGTCATATAGCGCGTTGCGTCAGCCGCGCCATAGGGCTGGAACGCTGGCGGTGCCTGAAAAAGTAGGCTGATATTCAAGGCATAGCAAACTCAGGAAGTTCCGGAAAAACGGCTCCCTCTTGCCTTTTTGTTCGCAATCCTCCGAAAAGCTTGTCAAAAATTATCGTTGCCGGGAAATTACGTCAATAGTACTGACATAATTTCCCGTTTTGCATGGAGAAGAGATGAGCGATCGAAGCCCTTCCGCCGGACAACCGATCAGGACGGCGGTCACCGACGAGGACGGCATCGACTTCGCCCTCATCGAACTGTTTTTCTTCGCCTATCGCGACTTCACCTCCGATCCCGACCAGATCCTGGCCGACTACGGCTTCGGCCGCGCCCATCACCGGGTGCTGCACTTCGTCAACCGCAGGCCCGGCCTGACGGTTGCCGAACTGCTCGATGTGCTGAAGATCACCAAGCAGAGCCTGGCGCGGGTGCTGAAACAGCTGATCGACACTGATCACATCGTCCAGTTGCAAGGCCCGCGTGATCGCCGCCAGCGCGAGCTCTACCCCACCGCCAAGGGCCGCGCCCTGGCGCTGGCGCTGGCCCGGCCACAGTCGCGCCGCATCCGTGCGGCATTGGAGGATTCCGGAACGGCTGAACGCCCCACGATCGAACGATTCCTGGAAGCGATGGTCAATCCGGAACTAAGAGCGCAGATCGACATTGTGCCTGCGCAAACATCGGGGAAGAACCATGGAGACCATTGAGAGGGTTGATCATCCGGCAGCACCCGACGATGACGCGCCGCATCTGCTGGTCGTCGATGACGACACCCGCATCCGCAACCTGCTCAGGCAGTATCTGTCCGAAAACGGCTTTCGCGTCACCGTCGCCGGCAATTCGAACGAGGCCCGCCGCAAACTCGCCGGGCTCGATTTCGACATGCTGGTGCTCGATGTCATGATGCCCGGCGAAACCGGCGTCGACCTCACCAAGGCGCTGCGGGCCGAGAAGAACGTGCCGATCCTGATGCTGACGGCGCTGTCTGAAACCGACAGCCGCATCGATGGGCTGGAGGCCGGCGCCGACGACTATTTGCCAAAGCCGTTCGACCCGCGCGAGCTTATCCTGCGCATCAACAATATCCTGCGCCGCGGCGGCCCGGCGTCGACGCCCAAGGTCGAGCAGTTGGTGTTCGGCCCTTATACATTCCAGATCGCCAAGCGCGAATTGAAACGTGGCGGCGAGGCGCTGAAGCTGACCGACCGCGAGCAGGAGATCCTGGCGATCTTCGCCGCTCGCGCCGGCGAAACCATCCCGCGCCACGAACTCGTCGGCGATGAATCGGACGTCGGCGAGCGCACCATCGATGTCCAGATCAATCGGCTACGCCGCAAGATCGAGCGCGATCCGTCCAATCCGGTCTGGCTGCAGACGGTGCGCGGTATTGGGTATCGGCTCAGCGTGGAATAAACTGTTTGCGAAGGCCTTGGAGCATGGTCCCGAAAAGTGGATATCGTTTTTTCGGAAAACATGCTCGAACAAAGAGTTAGATCAGGATGTCGGCTCAGCGAAACGTCATCCTGGTGTAACTTAACGGCCATCGACCAGCGGAAAGGCGAATGGCGACCACGCAACTGGAACAACCGGGAGGGGGCCGCCGCGGCGATATCGCCATGCGCACGCTGCGGGCGATGCCGCGCGCCTGGAACCGGTTCTGGCGCCTTGTCGCGCTCTATATGCCGAAGCGGCTCTACGCGCGCTCGCTGATCATCGTCATCGCGCCGATGATCCTTTTGCAGTCGGTCGTCGCCTTCGTCTTCATGGAGCGCCACTGGCAGACTGTCACCCAGCGCCTGTCGCAGGCCACCATCAGCGACATCGCCGCCATCATCGACATGATGGAGACCTATCCGCACGACGCCGACTACGCCAACATCATCCGCATCGCCCAGGACCGCATGCAGCTGAAGGTCGACCTGCTGCCGCCCGATCCGCTGCCGCCGCCTGGTCCAAAACCGTTCTTCTCCATTCTCGACGAGGCCTTGTCGTCGGAGATCACCAGGCAGATCAACCGTCCGTTCTGGATCGACACGGTCGGCAATTCCAACATCGTCGAAGTGCGTATCCAGCTGGAAGGCAAGGTGCTGCGCGTCTTCGTGCGCCGCAGCCAGGCCTACGCGTCCAATACCCACATCTTCCTGATGTGGATGGTAGGCACCTCGCTGGTGCTTTTGATGATCGCCATCCCATTTCTGCGCAACCAGATCCGCCCTATCCTGACGCTTGCCGAGGCTGCCGAAAGCTTCGGCAAGGGCCGGCCGATGCCTCGCGATTTCCGCCCGCGCGGCGCCGAAGAGGTGCGCCGCGCCGGCTTTGCCTTCATCCAGATGCGCGAGCGTATCGAGCGCCAGATCGAGCAGCGCACCGCCATGCTGACCGGTGTCAGCCATGATCTCAGGACCATTCTAACCCGCTTCAAGCTGCAGCTGGCGCTAGCCGGCGGCAAGTCGGAAACCAAAGTCGCCCTCAACCAGGACATCGACGACATGCAATCGATGCTGGAGGGCTATCTCTCCTTTGCCCGCGGCGAGGCGGCGGAAGACACCGGCCGCTTCGATCTCGATGCCTATTTCCAGAAGCTTGGCGAGGAAGCGCAGCTGCGAAAATGCAGGCTCTCGACCACGCTGACCGGCGATCCGACGGTGCATGTGCGGCCGAACGCCTTTGCCAGGCTGCTGTCCAACATCATCGGCAACGCCTTCCGCTATGCCAAGACGGTAGAGGTCCATGCCAACCACGGCCGCGGCTCGCTGACCGTCACCATCGATGACGACGGTCCGGGCATTGCCCCCGATAAACGCGAAGAGGTGTTCAAACCCTTCCTGCGGCTCGACGAGGCGCGCAACCTCGATGCCAGCGGCACCGGCCTTGGCCTCTCCATCGCGCGCGACATTGCCCGCAGCCACGGCGGCGACATCACGCTGGAGGACAGTCCGCTTGGCGGCCTGCGCGCCATGATCAAGGTTCCCGCTTGACCGGAGTGTGATCGCGAACCGGAGGTCAGCGCAGCAAAAAGCGGGAACCGGTTTTCAAAAAGATCATGCTCCAGCAGATATTGCTTCATCCGCCCGTCATGAAAAAATGGTCAAGAGCGCGCATGAAGCGCGCGACCCAGTTCGATTCGGCCCTGCCGCCTTGCTTCGATCCGGTGCCCGCGCGGGTGCGCTGGAGCGAAGCGAGAACTGCCGGCCGGTCGCCGTTCCGCCACCGCAGGGGCGCCGCCAGGAGCCTTTCCAGCAAAGGACCGCCATGCACATCCTGATGGTCACCGACGCCTGGCGGCCGCAGGTCAATGGTGTCGTCCACACGCTGGAGCGGCTCACCGAAACGCTGAAATCCCTCGACGTCGAGCTCGACTTCCTGACGCCGAACATCTTCCGCACCTTGCCGATGCCGACCTATCCGGATATCCGCCTGGCGCTGACGACGCCCGGCCATGTCGCGCGGCTGATCGAGGCCCGCAAGGCCGATCATGTCCACATCGTCACCGAGGGTCCGCTCGGCATCATGGCGCGCCGCTATTGCCGCAAGGTCAGCCGCCCCTTCACCACCAGCTACCACACGCGCTTTCCCGAATATCTCAGCGCCCGCCTGCCGGTGCCGGAGAGCTGGGCCTATAACTGGCTGCGCGACTTCCACAATTCCGGACAGGGCACGCTGGTCGCAACCCAGTCGCTGGCGGACGACCTCGCCTCGCGCGGCTTCAAAAAGCTCAGGCCCTGGACGCGAGGCGTCGACACCGACCATTTCCGGCCGGACAAGCGCAAGGACACGAGCTTCTCGCGCCCGGTCTTCCTGTGCGTCGGCCGCGTCGCCATCGAAAAGAACCTGACCGCCTTCCTCGATCTCGACCTGCCCGGCAGCAAGGTGGTCGTCGGCGAAGGGCCGGAATTGGCCAGGCTCAAGGCGCGCTACTCGGACGTCCACTTTCTCGGCCATCGTCCGAATGACGAACTGGCGGAGATCTACGCTTCGGCCGACGTCTTCGTCTTCCCGAGCCGCACCGACACTTTCGGCAACGTCATCATCGAGGCGCTGGCCAGCGGCACGCCGGTGGCCGCCTATCCGGTGACCGGGCCGATCGACATTGTCGGCGACGGCGTCGGCGGCGCGGTTTCAAACGACCTGCGCGAGGCGGCGCTTGCCGCTCTCAACGTCGACCGCGCCGAGGCACGTCAGCGCGCCATGCGCTACAGCTGGAAGGCCTGTGCGGAAATGTTCCTCGACTGCGTCGAGGAAGCGCTGGGGATGCCGCGCAAACTGGCGGCCTGATCCCTAACCCCGGCGAGCGTCGGGCTGCTGTCACCCGAATTGTTCAACGTATTATCACCTGAAGCCACCCGCTCGCAATTCGCCTGTCCTCGGCGGTGATCGAATGGCCAACCGGCAATACATGATGGGTCACGAGCGCCCCGGCACCGGCCAGCCGCCCAGCCAGTCGCAAGCCATCGCCCGGCGATCTGCGGCCGTCCCTGTTTCCGTCAACGATCAGCACCGGGGTTCTATCCAGGCGGTGCGGGAGATCGTGAGAGAACGGGGAAAGGGGGCGAAACAGGACCGCCGCCGCCAACAGGCTAGGATGGGTCAACAGCAAGGCTGCTGCCATGATCGCGCCGTTGGAAAAGCCGATAGCTATGGGCCGTCTGCCGAAGTTGTAGCGGCCGCAGGCCGCGTCGATAAATTCCGCCAACCCAGGCGCCCTGTCTGCAATATCCGCCTCGTCCACCCGGCGATCTGGAAAACGATGGAAGAACGCATATCCCTCGTCCATGGCAACTGTGCCGCGGATGCCAAGCTTCGCCGCCCCTGGTGCCAGTTCACCGGCCAAGGGCATGAGATCGAATTCGTTGCCGCTAGACCCATGCAGCAGAACGAGCGGCGCCCTGATTGAGTCAGTGCCTGGAAGGAAGCAGTGAGTGTGTGTCGGGTCAGGCACTGCAGCAAGACCGCCGTTCTATGAAAGACGAATTGACCTTTGGCCCAGCCTAAAACAGACGCCCGCCGTCCGGCACCTTACGCTCGATGGCGCCGAGCACCACGGCGCCTTCCTCGTCCGGAAAGCCGAGCGTCAGCACTTCCGACATGAACGGGCCGATCTGGCGCGGCGGGAAATTGACCACGGCAAAGACCTGCCGTCCGATCAGCGTTTCCGGCGCGTAGTATTTGGTGATCTGCGCCGATGACTTCTTAACCCCGATCACCGGGCCGAAATCGATCTTCAGCTTGAACGCCGGCTTGCGTGCCTCGGGAAACGATTCGGCTTCGATGATCGTGCCGGCGCGGATGTCGACACGGTCGAAATCGGCAAAGCTGATCTCGGGCTTGCGCTCGCTGCTCGAACTCATCGGCAATATCGGTTTGGTTCAGGCGTTCCCATGGGTCTCAAAGAGCACGCTGGAGAGCGCGTCCTTGGCCGATGTACCCGACCAGACGACGAACTGGAAGGCCTGGAAATAGCATTCGCAGGCCTCCAACGCCGAGGACAGAAGCACCTCGACCTGCTGGCTCGACGGCTCGACGCCGCCGGCAAGCAGCAGCGACTGGCGGAACATGATCGCGCCCTCCTGCTCCCACAGGTCAAAATGGCCGAACAGCATCTGCTCGTTGATCAGCGACAGCAGCCGCATCACTTCCAGCGTGCGCGCGTCCGGCACCTTGATGTCGAAGGCGCAGGCCAGGTGCAGCGCCTCGAAATCCTCCATCCAGGAGAAGGAGACATGATAGTCGGTCCAGCTGCCGGCCACCGAAATCGAAATCTCGTCGTCGCCGACGCGCTCGAAGGACCAGTCATTGTTGTGGGCCACCTGCTCAATGACATCCACGGGATGGATTTCGCGGGAGAATTCGAGTTCGAGAAGTTCCATGGATGCTTCCTGTGTTCAGGGGAGCGCCACACGCTCCGCGGGGCACACACGACGAACAATCTTGTCTAGAACTCGGACGGCCAGGAACTTCTCAACGCAAAAGACCCAGACCGGACCCACCGCCCGGCGCATGATCCCTGCTCCGAATCATGCAACAAATTCAGTCTATTGATCGGGAGTCGCGTGACCAGCCCAATTTTTCGCACTGCGTCATTCGCATGTGGAAAGGCGCTGTCACAAAGATTCATGCAATGCCGTTAAGCGATTCACGGCAAAGCGATTTTCCGGCTCGCGCTTTGTGGAAAAGTTTAACGATTATTTTTTTGTTTTTGGCTTCGCAGCGGCCGCCGGTGCGGTCTCGCCGGTCAATTCGGCGATCTTCGCCTCGAGCATCTCGATGCGCGCCGCAAGCACGATATTGTCTTCCCTCGCCTTAACGGCCATTTCACGCGCGGCCTCGAACTCCTCGCGCTGCACCACATCCATCGAATTGAGCAGGCGCTCGGCCTGACCCCGGAAGGCCGTTTCCATCTCGCGCCGCACCCCTTGCGCGGCGCCGGCGGCGTCGGTCATCAGCTTGGCGAACTCATCGAGAATGCGGTTCGGTCCGTTCGACATGGCAGATCCTCGCTTGCTGAATTTGACGTAGTGGCGCGCGACGCGGAATGCAAGCGTGTCTGATGCGACCTGTCATCTGCACTAGCCTGTTGGCCCAATAACTATTATTATACCGCGAAAACTTGCAAGGAGCACCACCATGGCCATCAGCGCAGATCTAGGTCATCGTCTGGAGGATGTTGTGAACCGGCTGGTTAGTACCGGCCGCTATAATTCGAAAAGCGAAGTGCTGCGCGAGGGGGTTCGTCTGGTTGAAGAGCGAGAGAAGCGACTTGCTTCGCTTGACGCCGCGCTTGCCAGAGGCATTGCCGATGCCGATGCAGGACGCACTGAGCCAGCTGAGGATGTGTTTGCTCGCTTGGAAGCCAAATACAAAGCGATGGCCGAGAAGATCAGGTGAGGCGCCTGGTCTTCGCCAGAGAGGCCGTGGCAAACCTTGAGGCCTTGGCGACCACATCGCCGGCGACAACCCGGTCCGGGCTGCCACCTTTGTGCAGGAATTGCGCAGCGCTTGCACGGAGCTGCGCGCCATGCCGGAGCGCTGTCCGCTGATACCACGCCACCAATCTTCCGGCATCCGACGCAGGGTGTACGGTAGCTATTTGATTTTCTTTCGCGTCAGCTCGGACGCTATCGAAATCTTGCATATCCTTCACGGCGCAATGGATTACGAGCAGATTCTGTTTCCCGAGACCTGATCAAGCCGCTTGCGCTGGGCGCTAAACCTGCCTTGACCCTGCCAAAACCCTGCCGCATGGTCCGCGCCCGAACATGACCGCGCCTGGGAGATCCTGTTGAGCGAACATTTCCTGCTGCCGCTGGCCTCCCTGTCTTTTCCCAACATAGACCCGGTCCTCGTCCATATCGGGCCGCTGGCGGTGCACTGGTACGGGATCGGCTACATCATCGGCATTCTGTTTGCCTGGTGGTATGCCAGGCGGCTCGTCACCAATCCGAAGCTCTGGCCGGACGGCAATCTGCCGATGAAGCCCGAGGATCTCGACGATTTCATCGTCTGGGCGGCGGCCGGCGTGGTGCTCGGCGGACGCATCGGTTACATCCTGTTCTATGACTTGCCGCGCTATATCGCGCACCCGCTCGATATCTTCGCCGTCTGGCAAGGCGGCATGTCCTTCCATGGCGGCCTGCTCGGCGTCATCCTGGGCATGACCCTGTTTTCGCTCAAGCGCGGCATACACACCTGGACGCTGTTCGACGTGGTCGCGGCCGGCGTGCCGGTCGGCCTCGGCCTGGTGCGCGTCGCCAATTTCGTCAATGCCGAGCTCTGGGGCAGGCCGACCGACATGCCGTGGGGCGTCGTCTTCTGCAACGATCGGATCCAGCAGGCGCTGGGGAATTGTCCCGCCGGCATGGATCCGCGCCATCCCAGCCAGCTCTATGAGGCGCTGCTCGAAGGCCTCGTGCTGTTCCTGGTGCTGCGCTTTCTCACCCATTCGCGCCTCAAGCTGAAGACGCCGCGCTTCGTCGGCGGCGCCTTCATCTGCGGCTATGGCCTGTCGCGCATCTTCGTCGAGTTCTTCCGCGAGCCCGACCACCAGCTCGGCTATCTGTTCGGCGGCTGGCTGACCATGGGCATGATCCTGTCTTCGCCGATGGTGCTCGCCGGCATCTGGGCGATGGCCACGGCAAAGCCGGTGACGCAGCCACAGGCCGCATGACCCGGCTCAAGGACCGCATCGTCGACCTGATCGGCGCGGTGGGGCCGATCCCCGTCAGCGAATACATGGCGCTCTGCCTGTTCGATCCAGAGCATGGGTATTATACGACGCGCGAGCCGTTCGGCGCCGCCGGCGACTTCGTCACGGCGCCGGAGATCAGCCAGATGTTCGGCGAACTTGTCGCTGTCTGGCTCTACCAGGCCTGGCAGGATGCGGGCAGCCCGCTTCCGGTCACCATCGCCGAGATCGGCCCCGGCCGCGGCACGCTGATGAAGGACATGCTGCGGACTTTCCAGCGCCTCGACCCGGCGCTCACCGCCGGCGCATCCTTTGCCATGATCGAGACCAGCCCGCGCCTGACGGACATCCAGAAACAAACGCTTGCCGGCCAGGACGTGAAGCCGCACTGGCATCAGACCATTGACACGCTGCCGCAACAGCCGCTCTTTGTCGTCGGCAACGAGTTGTTCGACGCCGTGCCGATCCGCCAATTCATTCGCGCCGGCGAGGGCTGGCGCGAACGGGTGGTCGGCCTCGACGACAACGACAGGCTCGCTTTCTTCGCCGGCGCCGGCTCCGTCGATTCTGCGCTGCTGCCGGCCGACGCGGCCGATGCCCCGCAAGGCGCGATCGCCGAGATAGCGCCGGCCCGCACGGCGCTGATGTCCGCAATTGCCGAACGTATCGCCAGGCCTGGCGGCGCAGGCCTGTTCATCGACTATGGCTATTTGCGGCCGGGCGTGGGCGACACGTTGCAGGCCCTGCGCAGGCACGATCACGAGGATGTGCTGGCCAATCCCGGCGAAGCCGACCTCACCGCTCATGTCGATTTCGCCGCTCTCGCCGCAGCCGTGCTCGCGCATGGGCTGGGCGTGGAACTGACCATGCAGGGCGAATTCCTGCTCGACATGGGTCTGCTCGAGCGCGCCGGCTCATTGGGCGCGGGCGCAGACGCTAAGACACGGCAAGTTATCTCCGACGCCGTCGAACGCCTTGCCGGCCCCGCCGCCATGGGTCAGCTCTTCAAGGTGCTGAAGATCCTGCCGGCGGCGAAAAAGACCTGACATCGCCCGCCGCTCCGTGCAAGCTGGTCCGGCCACTTGCCCGAACTCGCCCCGAACCGCCTTGACGAACCCGCCCCGCGCGGACGACAAACCCAGCCATGCTGAATCAGACCAAACCCGATCCGGTCCGCTCGCCTCTCCTGGAGAAGGCGCAAGGCATTCGCCACGGCTATTTCACCCGCGTCGGCGGCGTCTCCGGCGGCATCTACCAGGGGCTTAACATCGGCACCGGCTCGAACGACGATCAGGCGCTGGTGACCGAGAACCGCCGCCGCGTCGCCGCCTGGATGGGGGTTCCTGCGGATCATCTGCTCACCGCGAACCAGATCCACTCCCCCGATGTCGTTATCGCCAACGAGCCTTTCCCGACGCCTCGCCCCAGGGCCGATGCCATCGTCACCGACCGTGCGGGGATCGCCGTCGGCGCCTCGACGGCCGATTGCGGACCGGTGCTGTTCGCCGATGCCGAGGCGCGCGTCATCGGCGCCGCGCATGCCGGCTGGAAGGGTGCCTTCACCGGCGTGCTCGAGAACACCATTGCAGCCATGGAAGGCCTCGGCGCCCGCCGCGACCGCATCGTCGCCGTGCTCGGCCCCTCGATCGGACCCGACAATTACGAGGTCGGGCCGGAGTTCCTCGCCCGCTTTATCGACGCCGACGCCGGCAATGCGCGTTATTTCAGGCCGTCGGTGAACACCGGCCACTCGATGTTCGACCTCAACCAATATACGGTCGACCGGCTGCGCAAGGCCGGCGTGACGGCCGAGGGGCTCGGCCGCTGCACTTACGCGGAAGAAGATCTTTTCTATTCCTACCGACGCACCACCCACCGCAAGGAAGCGGATTACGGGCGGCAGGTCTCGGCAATCGTTTTGGAGAAAGAATAATGGCGTTGCATTTCGAACGTTCGGAATTCGACGCACGGCGCGACCGGCTGCTGATCGAAATGGCCGAGAAGAAGCTCGACGCCGTGCTTTTGTTTGCGCAGGAGAGCATGTACTGGCTGACGGGATACGACACGTTCGGCTTCTGCTTCTTCCAGTGCCTGGTGGTGAAGGCCGACGGCTCGATGGTGCTGCTCACCCGCTCCGCTGATCTCAGACAAGCACGCCACACCTCGACCATCGACAACATCGTGCTGTGGACCGACCGCCAGGGCGCCAATCCGGCGATCGACCTGCGCAATCTGCTCAACGACCTTGACCTGCTCGGCGCCCGCATCGGCGTCGAATACGATACCCACGGCCTGACCGCCTACAACGGCCGCCGTCTCGACGAGCAGTTGCAGACTTTCGGCCAGATCGCCGATGCGTCGGGGATCGTCGGGCGGCTGCGCCTGTTCAAGAGTCCGGCCGAGATCGCCAAGGCGGAAAAGGCCGCAAATCTCGCCGACGACGCGCTCGATGCGGCGCTGCCGCTGATCAAGCAGGGCGGCGACGAAGGGCTGATCCTGGCGGCCATGCAAGGCGCGGTCTTTGCCGGCGGCGGCGATTATCCCGCAAATGAATACATCATCGGTTCCGGCGCCGATGCCTTGCTCTGCCGCTACAAGGCGGGACGCCGCAAGCTCACCAAGAACGACCAGCTGACGCTCGAATGGGCCGGCGTCTTCCATCATTATCATGCGCCGATGATGCGCACCGTTTTGACCGGCAAGGTGTCGAAACGTCACCAGGAACTGTTCGATGCCTCCCGCGCCGCCCTGCTTGCGGTCGAGAAGGCGATGACGCCCGGCAACACTTTCGGCGACGTCTTCGATGCGCATGCCCGCACGCTCGAAGCGCACAATCTCACCAAGCACCGGCTGAACGCCTGCGGCTATTCGGTCGGCGCCCGCTTCACACCGTCCTGGATGGATATGCCGATGTTCTACCAGGGCAATCCGGAGCCGATCGCGCCCAACATGACGCTGTTCGCACATATGATCATCATGGATTCCGAAACCGAGACGGCGATGACGCTTGGCCGCACTTACCTCACCACGGAATCGCAGCCCAAGCCGCTGTCGCGCCATGATCTCGACTTGATCGTACAGTGAATCCATAATGGCAGGTTCGCGCGGGGGCGTTCGCCGCCAGGGAGTTTTCGGGCAAATGAGACGATCGCAGGTGACGAGCGTGTCATTGTTTGCCGCGCTGGCGCTTGCCGCCTGCACCAACACCAAGGATGTCCTCGACCCTTCGGCGATCAAGCCGCCGGCGAGTTCGGCTCAGCAATTGCCGGCTGCCCAGGGCACGTCGGCTGTCACGTCCCCGACCACGACTTCGCCGGTCTCGACAACGGCAGCTTCAGCGCCGGCGACGCCGGCCCAGACTGCGGCCCTTGCTAGGACCCGGCTGCAGGTAGCGCCGATCGTCGGCGCCTCGGTGGAAGTCGCAGCACCCTTGACGGCGGAATTGCAGACGCGCGCCAAGCAGCGCGGCCTGACTCTCGTCGGCAGCACCGACCAGACACCGACACATGTGATGAAGGGCTATTTCTCGACCATGTCGGAAGGCAAGGACACGACCGTCATCTATGTCTGGGACGTCTACGACCCCGCGGGCAACCGGCTGCATCGCATCAACGGCCAGCAGAAGGCGCCTTCCGTCGGCAGCAGCGAGGGCTGGCCGGCGGTGGCGCCGGCGACGATGCAGGCGATCGCCGACCAGACGATCGACCAGTTTGCCGCCTGGCTCGGCAGCGGCGGCTGAAGCAATTCCAGGAAAAGTGTTTAGCGGTTTTCCGTCCGGAATTGCGACAAGGCAAATAACTGAAAAAACCTGTTGCCGGCTTGCGATGGCGAGAGCGTTTGTTGCGGCTGGCTGAAGGATTCCCGATCACGAGGCTTGCAATACCGGCGCGGGCCGCTAAAAGCCCGCATCAAAGGCTCTTGAGAGTCTGTCCGGTCTCTCCATCCTTCACCAGGAACGGTGCATGAAGCTTTTTGCGGGCAATTCCAACAGGGTGCTGGCCGAAGCGGTCGCTCGCTATCTCAACATCCCGCTCGGTAAGGCCAGCGTCAGGCGCTTCGCCGATCAGGAAATCTTCGTCGAAATCCAGGAAAACGTGCGCGGCGAGGATGTCTTCATCCTGCAGTCGACCTCTTACCCGACCAACGATCATCTGATGGAATTGCTCATCATGATCGACGCCTTCATGCGCTCCTCGGCCAAGCGCATCACCGCGGTCATTCCCTATTTCGGCTACGCCAGGCAGGACCGCCGCGCCTCCGGCCGCACGCCGATCTCGGCCAAGCTCGTCGCCAACATGATTGCCCGCGCCGGCGCCGACCGCGTGCTGACGCTCGATCTCCATGCCGGGCAGATCCAGGGCTTCTTCGACATCCCGACCGACAATCTGTTTTCGGTGCCGGTGATGGCCCGCGACGTGAAAGCGAAGTACAAGCAGCTCGCCAATGTCGTCGTCGTGTCGCCCGACATCGGCGGCGTGGTGCGGGCCCGCGCGCTGGCCAAGCGCTTCGACGCCCAGCTGGCCATCGTCGACAAGCGTCGCGAGCGCCCCGGCGAATCCGAGGTCATGAACATCATCGGCGCCGTGGCCGGCAAGGATTGCCTTTTGATCGACGACATCGTCGATTCCGGCGGCACGCTCTGCAATGCCGCCGATGCGCTGCTTGCCAACGGCGCCACCAGCGTCACCGCCTACATCACGCACGGCGTGCTGTCGGGCGGCGCTGTCGCCCGCATTTGCGGCTCGAAGCTGCAGGAACTGGTGCTGACCGATTCCATCCAGCCGACCCAGGCCGTGCTCGACGCCCCCAACATCCGCGTCATCTCCATCGGCGACCTGATGGGCGAGGCGATCTCGCGCACCGCCACCGAGGAGTCGGTCTCCAGCCTTTTCGATTAAAGCGACGCTTTTTCCCGGCCCGAGCCGGGCCATCAAGATGCCCTCGCCGCCTCGCGGGCGCCGCGCATATAGCCGCGCGGCGAGGTGCCGAGCATGCGCTTGAACATGGTGATGAAGGCCGGCACGCTGTCATAGCCGAGGTCGAGCGCCACCCTGGTGATCGGCTCGCCATCGGCCAGCCGTGGCAGCGCCGCGAACAGACATGCCTGCTGGCGCCATGTCGAGAGCGACAGCCCGGTCTGGCGGTGGAAGGCGCGGGTGAAGGAGCGACGGCTCATCCCCGCGGCATCCGCCCATTCGTCGATCGTCGCATGCGGCGAAGGAGCCGCCACGAAGCGCCGGCAGAGCGCCGCCAGCTTCGGATCCGACGGAAAAGGCAGGCCGAGCGGCCGTTCCGGCAGGTTGGGGATCTCGTGCAGCAACAGACTCATGATTAGTCCGTCGCGCCCTTCCAGCCTACCGCCCTGCGGCAGCTTTTCCGATTCCACGATCAGGCTGTGCATCAGTTCGGTGATGCCGACGACGCGCAGGCCTTCCGGCAGGCCGGCTATGGCATCCGGCATGACATAGACCGAGCGCATCGAGACATCGCCGAGCATCTCGACGGAATGCTCGATGCCGGCCGGGATCCACATCGCATGATCCGGAGGCACCATCCAGCGGCCGTGCTTCGTCGTCACCAGCACAACGCCGACCAGCGCATGCAGCAACTGGCTACGGCTGTGCCGATGCAGCGGCACATGGTAGCCGTCGGGATATTCGGTCGGCAGCGCCACCGCCGGTCCGACAGCCTCCTCCAGCCATTGCCAGCGACTCTCATGCAGCCGTCCGAGCTCGGCGACGTTTCCCCTGAAGATTTCCCGGCCGTGCGGCATTGGATGTGGCCCATTTGCGAAACTATTGGACCAAACCACGAAAGAAGTCGCCCGGCAAGCATCCTATAAGGCTGCCTGCGGCTTGCCGCCAAAAAGACCTCGGAGCATTGCCTTGACCGATACGACTGCCACCTCCGTCGCCACGCCAGCGACGGCGAGCCACACCTCGGCGCAAGCGACGGCCTTCACCGTCATTCTTGCGGTGAGCTTTTGCCATTGCATCAACGACATCATGCAGTCGCTTCTGTCGGCCATCTATCCGTTGCTGAAAGAGAACTACGGTCTCGATTTCTGGCAGATCGGCCTTTTGACCTTCACCTTCCAGGTGACGGCCTCGCTGCTGCAGCCGGTGATCGGTGCGGTCACGGACAAGCGGCCGATGCCCTATTCCCTGCCTTGGGGCATGGCCTCGTCGCTGGTCGGCCTGGTCGTGCTCGCCTATGCCGGCCATTATACCCTGCTTTTGATCGGCGCTTCGCTGATCGGCATCGGCTCGGCGATCTTCCATCCGGAATCCTCGCGCATCGCCCGCTTCGCCTCCGGCGGCCGCTTCGGCCTGGCGCAGTCGCTGTTCCAGGTCGGCGGCAATTTCGGCCAGTCGATGGGTCCGCTGCTGGCTGCCTTCATCGTCGTGCCGTTCGGCCAGACAAGCATTTCCTGGTTCGCTGCCGGTTCGCTGATCGGCATTGTCGTGTTGTGGCAGGTCGGCGGCTGGTACAGCCGCTTGCGTGCCACGCAGGCGAACCGGAAGACCTCCAGTTTCGTCTCGCCCTTTCCGCGCCGCAAAGTGATGTGGGCGCTGGCGGTGCTGACATTGCTGGTGCTGACCAAGAATGCCTACATCGCCTCGCTTTCCAGCTATTTCACCTTCTATGCCATCCATAAGTTCGGCGTTTCGGTGCAGACGAGCCAGGTCATGCTGTTCCTGTTCCTCGGCGCGTCTGCGCTTGGCATCCTGCTCGGCGGGCCGTTCGGCGACCGTTACGGACAGAAGGCGATGATCTGGTTCTCGATCGTCGGCGTGCTGCCGTTCACGCTGGCGCTGCCCTACGCCAATCTGGAATGGACGATGGTGCTCACCGTCATCATCGGCCTGATCCTGTCGTCGGCCTTCTCCAACATCGTCGTATTTGCGCAGGAGCTGGTGCCCGGCCGCGTCGGCACGATAGCCGGCATCTTCTTCGGCTTCGCCTTCGGCATGGGCGGCATCGCCGCCGCGGTGCTCGGCGTCATCGCCGACATGAAAGGCATCGACTTCGTCTTCCAGGTCTGCTCGTACCTGCCGCTGCTCGGCCTGCTGACGGTGTTCCTGCCGAATATGAAGGACGCAAAAAAGCTCCAGGCCGCGAGCTGATAGGCCAGCGTTGGTTGCGACATAAAAAAGGCACCTGCCTGACGGCGGGTGCCTTGTCTATCCAGCTAGGACGACTCTAGGCCTTGAAGAAGGCCAGCAGGTCGGCGTTGATGACGTCGGCGTGGGTCGTGGCCATGCCGTGCGGATAGCCTTTGTAGACTTTGAGCTCGCCCTTCTTGAGCAGCTTGATCGAAAGCAGCGCCGAGTCGGCGATCGGCACGATCTGGTCATCGTCACCATGCATGACCAGCACCGGCACCTCGATCTTCTTGAGGTCCTCGGTGAAGTCGGTTTCCGAGAAGGCCTTGATGCAATCATAGTGCGCCTTGGTGCCGCCCATCATGCCCTGGCGCCACCAATTGTCGATGACGCCTTGCGAGACTTTCGCGTCCGGACGGTTGAAGCCATAGAATGGACCGGCAGGGACATCGCGGAAGAACTGGGCGCGATTGGCCGCCTGGGCGGAGCGGAAGCCGTCGAACACGTCGATCGGCAGACCGCCCGGATTGGCCGGCGTCTTGAGCATGATCGGCGGCACCGCGCCGATCAGCACTGCCTTGGCGACGCGGCCGCCTGAACCATACCGGGCGACATAACGCGCCACTTCCCCGCCACCGGTCGAATGGCCGACATGGATGGCGTTCTTGAGGTCGAGATGCGCAGCGAGCGCGGCGACGTCGGCAGCATAGGTGTCCATCTCGTTGCCGATGTCGGTCTGCGTCGAACGGCCATGGCCGCGACGGTCATGGGCGATGACACGGTAGCCCTGTGCCAGGAAGAACAGCATCTGGGCGTCCCAATCGTCGCTGCTCAAGGGCCAGCCGTGGTGGAAAACGATCGGCTGACCGGTTCCCCAGTCCTTGTAGAAGATCTGCGTTCCGTCCTCGGTGGTGATCGTGCCGCTGCCCGAGCCGGTCTTGGATTGCGAAGCTTCAGTCATCTCCATCTCCTATTATTTTCGCGATAAACAATATCGCGATAATGATATGCGTAACGCGAGCGGAAGGGGTTGTCTATGAAAAAATGTATCACGATAACATTTTCCGTGGTACATAATCGATGCTCAGTCGGCAAAAGGAATGCGCCGTGCCTCTTCCCTTGGACAATCAGCTGTGTTTCACCCTTTACGCCACCAGCATGACAATCAATCGTACCTACAAGCCGATGCTGGACGAGATGGGCATCACCTATCCGCAGTATCTCGTGCTCAACGCGCTGGGTGAGGCTGACGGCATGTCGGTCGGCACCATCGCGCACCGGCTCGCTTTGGAATCGAGCACGGTGACGCCGCTGGTGAAGCGAATGGAGCAGGCCGGGCTGGTGACCCGCCAGCGCAGCCAGATCGACGAGCGCCAGGTGCAGGTCGACCTGACCGCCGCCGGCCGCAAGCTGCTTGTCCGCTGCAACTGCCTGAACGAGACCCTGATCGAGCGCTCGGGCATGACGTTGGCCGAGCTCGATGCCCTCAACCGGCAGGTCCAGGCCCTTCGCAACGCTCTGAGCGGCGACCGGGCTGCCAGCTAGTTGATAGTCGGCAGCGGTTCCAGTACCTAGCCGATCATCAAGGCGGGCGCGACTCGCTTATTGACGCTTGGCGGCCGATTGAAATTCGTCCGTTCCTGCATAACCGAGCACATGGGCTCGACGCATAGCTCGCCGTCCAAAGACCGCCGGCCAACCGCTTGCGCCTGCCGTCACCTTCCGCTATAGAGCCGCCACCCGCGTAGACACCCTTGGAGGCAACGCGGAGGAAGGCCGGCTGGGCCTCGCATGATCCCAAAGCATTTGGACAGCCAAACGCATTTGGAAAGGCCATGCAAGGCCATGACGGCTTTCGACGTTTGTGGCCGGGCCTGTGCCCGACGCGAACGCTCCACAACACGCGAAAGGAAATGCCATGAGCCACGATACTTACGAGCTCAAGGCCGAAGCGCGCGAACAGGTCGGTAAGGGGTCCGCCCGTGCAGTTCGCCGTGACGGTAAAGTGCCTGCAGTTATCTACGGCGACAAGCAGCCTCCCCTGGCGATCGCCCTCAACTACAAGGATCTCTACTACAAGATCCATGGCGGCGGCTTTCTGACCACGGTCGCCACGATCGATGTCGGCGGCAGCAAGATCCAGGTCCTGCCGAAAGACTTCCAGCTCGACCCGGTCAAGGACTTCCCGGTCCATGTCGACTTCCTGCGCATCGGCAAGGACACCGAGGTCAATGTCGACGTGCCTGTCCACTTCATCAACGAGGACAGGTCGCCCGGCATCAAACGCGGCGGCGTGCTCAACATCGTTCGCCACGAAGTCGAGTTCCACTGCCCGGCCAATGCGATCCCGGAATTCATCACCGTCGATCTCACCGGCACCGATATCGGTGACTCGATCCATATCTCGGCGGTCAAACTGCCGGCCGGCGTCAAGCCGGTGATCTCCGACCGCGACTTCACCATCGCGACCATTGCCGGCTCCTCGGCGATGAGGCCGGAGACCGAAGAAACAGCGGAAGCGGAAGCGCCCGAAGAAGCGGCCCCGGCCGCCGAAGAGAAGTAATTTCTTCCGCACCCGGAGGCGACGATGCCGGAAAAGACAATGCTTGTCTTTGCAGGCCTCGGCAATCCGGGTGCGAAATATGAGAACAACCGGCACAATGTCGGCTTCATGGCGGCGGACGCGATTGCCCGCCGCCATTCCTTTTCGCCCTGGTCGAGAAAATTCCAGGGGCTGATTTCGGACGGCTCGCTCGGCGGCCAGAAGATCCTGCTGATCAAGCCGCAGACCTTCATGAACCTGTCCGGCCAGTCGGTCGGCGAGGCGCTGCGCTTCTACAAGCTCGATCCATCGGCGCTTACCGTCTTCTACGACGAGATCGACCTTCCCGCCGGCAAGGTCAGGATCAAGATCGGCGGCGGTGCAGGCGGCCACAACGGCATCCGCTCGCTCGACCAGCATGTCGGCAATGCCTATCGCCGCGTACGCATCGGCGTCGGCCATCCGGGCGTCAAGGAGATGGTGCACGGCCATGTCCTCGGCGACTTCGCCAAGGCCGACCGTGAGTGGCTCGATGTGTTGCTGGGCGCGATCGCCGATGACGCCGGGCTGCTGGCCAAGGGCGATGACAGCACCTTCATGAACCGCATCACGCTCGCCCTGCGCGACAAGCTCGTGCCGACCGGCGACGATGACCGCCCACCGCCCAAGGCGCCGAAGGCGCAAAGCCACATCCGCCAGGCACGCCCGCAGCAGGCGCCGGCCAAGCTGCCCGAAACCGGCCCGATGGCCGCGATGCTGAAGAAGCTGTTCGGAAAAGACTGAGCGTCGAAACGATCGCGCCGAGGGCTTGACGATCGTTACCCCTATCGCCCATAGCCCTCGTTAATTCGAATTCCCGACAGGACCGGACGAAAAATGGGTTTCAAATGTGGCATCGTTGGCTTGCCCAACGTCGGCAAGTCGACGCTGTTCAACGCGTTGACCAGGACGGCGGCGGCGCAGGCCGCCAACTATCCGTTCTGCACCATCGAGCCGAACACCGGTGAGGTGGCGGTGCCTGACCCGCGCCTGCAGAAGATCGCGGCGGTCGCCAAGTCGAAGGAGATCATCCCGACCCGCATCTCCTTCGTCGACATCGCCGGCCTGGTGCGCGGCGCCTCCAAGGGCGAAGGTCTGGGCAACCAGTTCCTCGCCAATATCCGCGAGGTCGACGCCATCGTGCATGTGCTGCGCTGCTTCGAGGATGACGACATCACCCATGTCGAAGGCCGCATCGATCCCGTCGCCGACGCCGAGACCGTCGAGACCGAGCTGATGCTCGCCGACCTCGAAAGCCTCGAGCGCCGCATCGCGCAGATCAGGAAGCGCGCCGCCGGCAAGGACAAGGAAGCGACGACCGTGCTGCCGATGATGGAGGCGGCGCTCGAATTGCTGCAGGCCGGCAAACCGACGCGCATGCTGCTCAACGGCATCTCGGCCGAGGACCTGCGCATCCTGCAGGGGCTGAACCTTCTGACCTCGCATCCGGTGCTCTATGTCTGCAACGTCGCCGAGGCCGACGCCGCCACCGGCAACGAGCACACCAAGGCGGTGGAAAAGATGGCCGCCGCGCAAGGCGCCCGCACCGTCGTCATCTCGGCGGCGATCGAGGCCGAGGTCGCACAGCTCAGCGATGAGGAGGAGATGGAATTCCTGTCCTCGCTCGGGCTCGACGAGCCGGGCCTCAACAAGGTCATCCGCGCCGGCTACGAGCTTCTGCAGCTGATCACCTATTTCACCGCCGGGCCGAAGGAGACGCGCGCCTGGACCGTCCACAAGGGCGCCAGGGCGCCACAGGCGGCCGGCGTCATCCACACCGATTTCGAGCGCGGCTTCATCCGTGCCCAGACCATCGCCTATAACGACTTCGTCACCCTGGGCGGGGAAGTGGCGGCCAAGGAAGCCGGCAAGGCGCGCGACGAAGGCAAGGAGTATGTCGTCCAGGACGGCGACGTCATGCTGTTCAAGTTCAACACCTGATATTGCGGCTGCTCGCGCCTCGCGCGTGCGCCGCCTCCCGGCTGGCCGTGCGACTTGACCTAGTGATATCGCGGGGCTAATCGGCTGGTGCTCACGGGGCGGTATCCCGCAACGGCGCAACCGACAGAAAACGATCCCAGCAAGGGAGACCCGGCGATCCTGCCCTTCTGGTATTTCCGCCGCCGCGGCTGGCTCTGACGGCGCTGCCCGTCGGCGGCCTTTGGCTGGCTTACCAGAAAGGACTTGACCAAATCGCCTTGCGCCTGCATCCGGTTTGCCCGATCCCCTGGGATCTGCGTTTTCAACCGAAGCCGACGATGACCGGAATGACATTATGACCGGAAAGACTTGGGCCTATGAGGACTTCGTCGAAGGCGCCTCGCTCGACCTCGGCAGCAAGACCGTCAGCGCGGCCGAGATCATCGAATTCGCCTCAGAATTCGATGCCCAGCCGATGCACCTCGACGAGGCGGCCGGCAAGGCGAGCATTCTCGGCGGGCTGTCGGCTTCGGGCTGGCATACCTGCGCGATGTTCATGCGCCTGTTGTGCGACGCCTTCCTGCTCGACTCGACCTCGCAAGGCTCGCCCGGCATCGACCACGTCAAATGGAAGAAGCCGGTTCTGGCCGGCGACCGCTTGACCGGCAAGGTCACCATACTTTCCAAGCGCCAGTCGAAGTCGCGGCCTCAGCTCGGCCTCGTCACCATGCACAGCGAGCTGGTCAACCAGCGCGGCGAATGCGTCTTCGAGCTGGAGAACACCGGCATGTTTTTGACCCGCGAGGCCGCCGCGTGACATTGGACGAATATTTCCTGATCGGCGAAGCGGTAACTCTGGGCGCGCACGAATTCGGCGTGGAAGAAATCAAGGCTTTCGCCCGCAAATACGATCCCCAGGTTTTTCATGTCGACGAGGAGGCGGCGAAGAAGAGCGTGCTCGGCGGTCTCTGCGCCTCCGGCTGGCACACCGCCGCCACCTGGATGAAATACAACCTCGAAAAGCGCATGGAGACTGAAGGCGTCCGCTGGACCGGCCCCGGCCCCAAGCCCGAGTTCGGCCCCTCGCCCGGCTTCCGCAACCTGAAATGGCTGAAGCCCGTCTACGCCGGCGAGACGGTGACCTTCACCCGAACCGCGCTTGCCCACCGCCCGCTCGCCGCACGCCCCGGCTGGAACCTGCTCACGCTGCGCTCGGAAGCCTTCGATTCGACCGGCGACAAGGTCATCGAGTTCGAAAGCGCCGTGCTGGTGAAGGTGGAGTAGTGAATGGTGAATGGTGAATGGTGAATGGTGAGTAGTTAGTATTAGTAGTGAGTAGTGAGTAGTTAGTATTAGTAGTGAGTAGTGAGTAGTGAGTAGTGAGTAGTGAGTAGTGAGTAGTGAGTAGTGAGCGCTTACCACTGAATATCCATCTTTCACTATTCACTATTCACTATTTACTATTCACTATTCACTAAATTGACTAATGCCCCTCGAACCCGATCAGCGTCCTTACCGGCACGCCGAGCGCCTCCAGCTTCTGTCGTCCGCCAAGGTCGGGCAGGTCGATGACGAAGCAGGCCGAGATGATGTCGGCGCCGATCTGCCGCAAGAGCTTCACCGCCGCTTCCGCCGTGCCGCCGGTGGCGATCAGGTCGTCGACCAGGATCACCTTCTCGCCCGGCGAAACGCCGTCCTTGTGCATCTCCATCTCGTCCAGCCCATATTCGAGGCTGTAGGCGACGCGCACGGTCTCGTAGGGCAATTTGCCCTTCTTGCGGATCGGCACGAAGCCGGCTGAAAGCTGGTGCGCCACGGCGCCGCCCAGGATGAAGCCGCGCGCCTCGATGCCGGCGATCTTGTCGACCTTCAGGCCGGCATAGGGATGCACCAATTCGTCGATGGCGCGGCGAAAGGCGCGCGCGTCGCCAAGCAGCGTGGTGATGTCGCGAAACAATATGCCGGGCCTCGGATAGTCGGGGATGGTGCGGATCGAGGCAAGCAGCGTGTCTTCGAGCGACGGTTTCATCAGGCAGCTCCCGGCCCTTGGGTCTGAGATTCGAGCAATGACATGAACAGGTCGATCGTAGCCGCCCCGAAGGACAACGGCTACCACGTTGTAACGGGCTTGCCGGAAAATTGTCTGGCAAATGATCGACCTCTCGCCGTCTCGGCGGTTCAATCGGGATAGGGGGAAGCCTCGCGGCTCCTCCCCTCCCACACCACCCTGCGTACGGGTCCGTACAGGGCGGTTCGATTGGTTATGCGGTCTTGGCGGGTTCGATGGAAGCGAGGCCGATGCTTGCGAGGAAAGCATTTGGCAGGGCAATGGCGAGCGCGGGACTGTTGCTGATGCGCCAGGGACCGTGCGCACTGCCGGCGGTTTGTGCCGCCAGCTCGCGCCCGACACCCCGGCGCCGCAGCTCCGCGAAGCGGGTGCGCCCGCGCGTCCACTGTTTCCATGCGATGGATCGCAGCCTTCGCCTGATCCACCGGTCGAGGTCGCGCAGCACCGACGGGGTTTCGCAAAAGCCGAAGTAGCCGCGCCATCCTTTCAGATAGGTCGACAGCTCCTTGGCTATCAGCACGAGGCTTGCGCCCCGCGTCCGCATCGTCAGCACCCGCACGCGCTCCTTGAACCGGGCGACCGCCTCAGGCGCGATCCGACGCCTTGGCGTCTTCTCGTCCGTGAAGCTGAAGCCGAGGAACTTGCGCCGGTGCGACGGGGCGACCGCGCTCTTGTGCGTGTTGACCTTCAGCTTCAGACGCCTGTCGAGGAAGCGTTCGACGCTGGCCATCACCCGTTCACCCGCCCGCACACTGCGCACATAGATGTTGCAGTCGTCGGCGTAACGCACGAAGCAATGCTTGCGTCGCTCCAGTTCCTTGTCGAGTTCGTCCAGCATCAGATTCGACAGCAGCGGCGAGAGCGGGCCGCCTTGCGGCGTTCCCTCATCGATTGGGCCGACCAGCCCGCCTTCGAGCACTCCCGAGGTCAGAAAGCCCCGGATCAGACGAAGGAGGCGCGGATCGGATACCCGCTTGGCCACCAGCCCCATCAGGATGTCGTGGTTGACCCGGTCGAAGAACTTCTCCAGGTCGATGTCCACCACGATGCGGTGGCCCGACGCGATGAACGCTTGCGCCGCGGCAACCGCCTGATGTGCCGAGCGTGCGGGTCGGAACCCGTAGCTCGACGCGCTGAACCCGTCATCCCATGCGTCCTGCAGCTCCTGCATCACCGCCTGCTGGATAAAGCGGTCGAGCACTGTCGGGATGCCGAGCGGACGGGTGCCGCCGGACGCCTTCGGGATTTCGACGCGCCGCACCGGTTGCGGCTTGTAGGAGCCTTCGAGCAATTGGGCACGAAGTTCGGGCCAGTGGTCTTTCAGATGCAGCGCCAAGGCCTCGACACTCATGCCGTCGATCCCCGGCGCTCCCTTGTTGCGCCGGACCTGCGCCAGCGCCTTCCTCAGATTGTCGCGCTCGACAATCGCTTCCATGCACGGTCCGGCCATCGCCGCCGGGCTTTCGGAGGCGGCGTTCGCCGCACGGGCTTCGGTCCCTGCCCCAGAGCGGTCGCGGGCTTCACCCGCTCCCATCTCGGAGAAGGCCAGCTCAAGCTGGGTTTTCCGCCGCATGGCCAATGCGAGAACTCCGTCCTACTCGTCCTTCCAACCGTTCGAGCCCTTCGCCTCCGGGCAAGCCCGGCGGCTACTATGCCCTCTGCTGACTTCTGCGCCGCGATCGGCACGCCTCACGGCGGGCTCAGTCCGGAATTCCGGACACGGCGCAGATCTCCCGAGGTAAGATCGACCGCCTTCCCCGCACACCCGCCGGATTTACCACCCCGGTCCTTGATGACCATGGACTTCGCGGTCACGTGCCCGCTCGTCCGGCCGGGTAGGCCTCATATCCGGTTCTTGTCCATCGGGTCGCGGGTTTGCTCCACGCTTCCTTCAGACCCCGCCTCACGACGACGCCCTTGCGCTTCGCTAACCCTTCGCCGTCATCAGGCTGGGTAGAGGACTCACACCTCCAAGCTGTCGATCATGCTCGGCACACATGAAAAAGGCGCCTTGCGGCGCCTTTGAACCTTTCGATCTGATCGCGGCTCAGTGCGCCACGTCGGCCCAGACCTTGCGCTTGGTCATGTAGACGAGCGCGCCGAACACGAGCAGGAACACCAGCACGCGAAAGCCGGTCTTCTTGCGGTCTTCTAGGTGCGGCTCCGCCGCCCACATCAGGAAAGCAGCCACGTCGCGGGCATATTGGTCGACCGTCTGCGGCGAGCCGTCGTCATAGGTCACCTGGCCGTCCGACAGCGGCTTCGGCATCTTCAGCGAGACGGCAGAAATGAAGTACGGATTGTAGTGCGTGCCTTCCGGGATCACCATGCCGGCCGGCGGAGTCTGGTCGTAGCCCGTCAGGAGCGAGTGGATGTAGTCCGGCCCGCCTTGCGCATACTGCGTGAAGATGTCGAAGATGAAGCGCGGGAAGCCGCGCTCGACGCCGCGGGCCTTGGCCAGCAGCGACATGTCGGGCGGCGGGGCGCCGCCATTGGCGGCAGCAGCGGCCTCTGTGTTCGGGAACGGCGCCGGGAAGTGATCCGACGGCTTACCGGGGCGATCGAACATATCGCCGGCATCGTTCGGACCGTCATGGATGGTGTATCCGGCGGCCAGCGTCTTGATCTGCGCTTCCGAATAGCCGAGCCCTTCCAGCGTACGGAAGGCCACCAGGTTCATCGAATGGCAGGCCGAGCAGACCTCCTTGTAAACCTTGAGGCCGCGCTGCAGCTGGGCCTTGTCGTAGGTGCCGAACGGACCGGCGAAGCTCCAGCTCATTTCCTTCGGTTCGTTGATCGGGAAATGTGTCGGAGCGGCCGCGTTGTGTTCCTCTTCGGCGGCGATGGCAGCGGTGCCCGCTACCACCAGGCCAAGCAGCGCCAGCGAGGTGAGAATCTTCTTCATACCCAAAATCCCCTCAGATTCTCAGCCCTTGGTTTCCGGCGCGGCCGTCGCGCCTGCCGGATGTCCGCTGCCGCCCTTGTTCTTTTCAAGCACGGCCTCGGTGATCGAGTTCGGCAGCCGCCGCGGCGTCTCGATCAGGCCGAGCACCGGCATGATGATCAGGAAGAAGGCGAAGTAGAACAGCGTCGCGCCTTGAGCGTAACCAACATAGTTGCCCCCGAACTCGCCTGTCAGGAGGCTCAACAGACCGCCGCCTTCCGCCGGCTGCGAGCCCAGCCATCCGAGCAGGACGGCGTCGGCCACGAACAGCCAGAAGAACAGCTTGTACCATGGACGGTAGACCGCCGAGCGCACCTTTGAGGTGTCGAGCCACGGCACCAGGAACAGCATGGCGATGGCGCCGAACATGCACAGCACACCGCCGAGCTTGGAGTTGATCGGCCCGATGTTGAAGGTGATGGCGCGCAGGATCGCGTAGAACGGCAGGAAGTACCATTCCGGAACGATGTGGGCCGGGGTCTTCAGCGGGTTGGCGACCGTGTAGTTGTCCGGATGGCCAAGAAAGTTCGGCAGGTAGAAGACGAAATAGGCGAAGACGAACAGGAACACGATCATGCCGAACGCGTCCTTGATGGTGGCGTATGGCGTGAAGGCGACGGTATCGGTCTTCGACTTGACCTCGATGCCGGTCGGGTTCGACTGGCCCACGACATGCAGCGCCCAGATGTGCAGCACGACGACACCGGCGATCATGAACGGCAGCAGGTAATGCAGGGCGAAGAAGCGGTTCAGCGTCGGATTGTCTACGGCGAAACCACCGAGCAGCAGCTCCTGGATCCAGTTGCCGACCAGCGGGATGGCGCTGAAGAAGCCGGTGATGACCGTGGCGCCCCAGAAGCTCATCTGCCCCCAGGGCAGCACGTAGCCCATGAAGCCGGTTGCCATCATCAAGAGATAGATGATGCAGCCGAGGATCCACAAAAGCTCGCGCGGCGCCTTGTAGGAGCCGTAGAACAGGCCACGGAAGATGTGGATATAGACCGCGACGAAGAAGAACGAGGCGCCGTTGGAATGGAGATAGCGCAAGAGCCACCCCGAATTCACGTCGCGCATGATCTTCTCGACCGAATCGAAGGCGAGATTGGTGTCGGACGTGTAGTGCATGGCCAGCACGATGCCGGTCAGGATCTGCGCGACCAGCATGATCGACAGGATGCCGCCGAACGTCCACATGTAGTTGAGGTTGCGCGGCACCGGGTAGGCGACGAAGCTGTCATAGACCAGCCGCGGCAACGGCATGCGCGCATCGAACCAGCGCTCGATACCGGTCTTCGGCGTGTAGGTGGAGTGTCCCTCGCTCATCGAAATATCCCCTGCCTCAACCGATAAGGATCTTGGTATCGGAAACGAACTTGAATACCGGGATCGCCATGTTCTCGGGCGCCGGGCCTTTGCGGATGCGGCCGGCCGTATCGTATTGCGAGCCGTGGCAGGGGCAGAACCAGCCGCCGAAATCGCCTTCCTGGCCAAGCGGGATGCAGCCGAGATGGGTGCACACCTGCACCATCACCATCCAGGCTTCCTTGCCGGGCGTGGTGCGGTTGGCGTCGGTCGCCGGCGCGTCGGCAGGCAGATTAGCGTTGCGGGCGATCGGGTCCTTGAGATCGGCAAGATTGACGGCCTCGCCGTCCTTCATCTCCTTGTCGGTGCGGTTGCGCACCACGACCGGCTTGCCGCGCCATTTGACGACCAGCGAACTGCCGGGCTGCAACGATGAGACGTCGACCTCGACCGAAGCCAGCGCCAGCGTCGAAGCGTCCGGCTGCATCTGGTCGATGAACGGCCAGGCAACCGCGCCAGCGCCGACAACAGCGGCCATGCCGGTGGCTATATAGAGAAAATCGCGACGGTTGGGATCGTGGATTTCGGTTGCGCTCACGGGTGCCTGATCCTTTCGCCTCTTCCGTGCCGGCGGCCGAGTCTTGTCCCCGCTCAATCGCTCCGGCCCGACAGCGCATGGCGGACAGGCTAGCGAATTCCTCCGGCATTTGGAGTTCGGTTTATGCGTGAAGCCCGTTTTTGTCCAGCGCAGTAAAGGCCCAAGGGCAGATTGTCGCGGGCCTTCCTGATAGAGAGAAATTTGACGGGCTTGGACGAATGTAGCAATATGTCTACATCTTGCCGGCTGAGGTGCTGAAATGACCATCTCGACGAAGACGATCACCATCATGTCGAGCCGTGAATTCAACCAGGACACGGCGCGTGCCAAGCGGGCGGCCAGAAACGGTCCGGTCATCATCACCGACCGTGGCGAGCCTTCTCATGTGCTGATGTCGATGGAGGACTATGAGAAACTAAAAAAACCGGGCGGCAGTCAGGAAAAGTTCCGAAGCCTTGCGGATGTTCTGGCCGATGACAGGCCGGAAGCAGATTTTGATTTCGATATTCCGGAACTCAAGAGCTTATCCCTACGCCCGCCCGAGTTCGACTGATGTATCTGCTCGATACCAATGTCATCTCTGAACTCAGACGGAGAGACCGATGCGACCCGAACGTTCGGGCCTGGGCAGAGAGCCGAAATCCAGGCGAGTTTCATGTTTCGGCCGTCAGTATTCTTGAAGCCCAGATCGGCGCCCTGAGAGCGGAGCGCAAGGACAAGAAAAAAGGGGCGGTTCTGCGCGCCTGGGTGGACGGATTGGCCGCCGAAATCGCGGAGCGCATATTGCCCGTGGACCTTGTTGTCGTGCTGCGTTGCGCGCCGCTCCACGTCCCGGATCCCAAGCCCGACCGCGACGCCTATATCGCTGCGACCGCCCTGGTGAACAACTTGACGGTTGTGACCCGCAACATCAGGGATTTTGAGAGCACCGGTGTGAAACTGTTCAACCCTTGGATATCGGCGAAGGATTAGATGGCTATTGTCATAGACCGCGACACATGGGCCACTCGCTCCGACCGCTGGAAGGGCGAGCTGCAATGCGGTGCCTTTGGCTCCAACTCCTGCCTGATTTTCAACTATCAGCCAGACATCGGCGGCGGCCCGCGCCTGCACAAGCACCCCTATGCGGAGATCTTCATCATCCGCGCCGGCACCGGCCTGTTCACGGTCGGCGACCAGGAGATCACAGCCTCCGCCGGCCAGATTCTCATCGTGCCGCCCGACACGCCACACAAGTTCACCAACCTTGGCCCTGGTCCCCTGGAGACTACCGACATCCACGAGAACGGCCACTTCATCACCGAATGGCTGGAATAAACCGTCCCTCTCTCAGCTTGCGCCGAGCCTGACCAGCACGGCCCTCGGAATGTTGTATTCCCGGATCACCGGGTCGTGCCTGCGCAACCCGCACAGCTCGCGCTGGATGAAATAGGCGTGGACGGCCGCCGCCGCTTCCTTGAGCAGCCGGGCGCGATTTTCGCCCTCGCCGTCTTGCCGCAGCCTGGCCAGTGTCTCTTCAACACGCTTCCCGGCGCGGCCAAGGGCCGCCGCCTTTTCGGCGAGGACTTCGCGGCCGAGCAAATCGAGCGCGCTCTCCTGCGCGCCCGCCCGTCCGAAATTCGCAGGCATTCTGACCGACATGATTTGCGTTCTACTCCGCCGGCCGCGTCTCTGCCAGCACGCTTTCCTCGTGGAACAGGAAGCCGCCCGACTGCCGTTTCCACAGCCGCGCATAGAGCCCGTCCAGCGCTACCAACTCGTCATGCGTGCCTTCTTCGATGATGCGGCCGCCATCGAGCACCACCAGCCGGTCGAGTGCGGCGATCGTCGATAGCCGGTGGGCGATGGCGATCACGGTCTTGTCCTCCATCAGCCGCACCAGATTCTCCTGGATGGCCGCCTCGATGTCGGAATCGAGCGCCGAAGTCGCCTCGTCGAGAATCAGGATCGGCGCGTCCTTGAGGAAGACGCGGGCAATCGCCACGCGCTGCCGCTGGCCGCCGGACAGCTTGACCCCGCGCTCGCCGACATAGGCTTCGTAGCCGGCGCGCTCGCGGTTGTCGCGCAGGCCGAGAATGAACTCATGCGCCTCGGCCTTCCTCGCCGCTGAAATCACTTCAGCGTCGGTCGCATCCGGCATGCCGAGCTTGATGTTGTCGCGCAGCGAGCGGTGGAAAAGTGCCGTGTCCTGGCTGACGACGCCGATATTGGTGCGCAGCGAGTTCTGCGTCACCTGCGAGATGTCCTGGCCGTCGATCAGGATCTTGCCGCCCTCGAGGTCGTAGAGGCGCAGGATCAGATTGGCCAGGGTCGTCTTGCCGGCGCCCGAGGGGCCGATCAGCCCGACCTTTTCGCCAGGACGTACGACGAGGTCGATGCCGTCGAGCACGCCTGACCCCTTGCCGTAGTGGAAGATGACATTTTTGACGTCGATGCGGCCACCGGCGACGATGAGTTCCTTGGCGTCGGGCGCATCGGTCAGACCGAGCGGCTGCGAGATCAGCGCCTTGGAATTCTCCAGCACGCCAAGATTTCGCAATATGCCGTTCATCTGCATCATCAGCCGGCCGAGCAGCATGTTGAGCCGCAAGACAAGCGACAGCGTGAAGGCGACGGCGCCGACGGTGATCGAACGTTCCACCCAGAGATAGATCGCAAAGCTGGCGATCGCCGTGATCATGATCCCCGAAAGCGTCGTCAGCGCCATGCGCACGCCGGTCAGCCGGCGCGTGAACGGCCGCAGCGCATCGAGATAGATGTCGAAACCGTTGCGGATATAGCGGTCGTCGCCATCGGCGGCGAACAGCTTCAGCGTCTGCACGTTCGAATAGGAATCGACGATGCGGCCGTTGATCATCGACCCAGCCTCGGCCGTCGCCTCGGCATGCTTGCGGATCGCCGGCAGATAAAGCCTGGCCAGCCAGCCGAAGGCCGCGATCCACAGCACCACCAGCGCCGCCAGCCTCAGATCGAGGCCCGCCACCAGCGCCAGCGTCGTCACCGTGTAGACGATCATGAACCAGACGACCTCGATGAAGCTTTCCATCAGGTCCCCGGTCGCCTGTCCCGCCTGCCAGACCTTGGTGGCAATGCGGCCGGCGAAATCGTTCTGGAAGAAGGCGTAGGACTGTCGCGAAACATGCCGGTGCGCCTGCCAGCGCACCAGATTATAGAAACCGGGCGTGATCGTCTGTTCGTCGACCAACGCGGCCAGTCCGACGACTGCCGTGCGAACGATAAGCACGACCGCGCCCATGAACAGAAGTTCAGGGCCGGCGGCGGTCCACAACGCATGCCAGCTGCGCTCGCCGGGCAACTGGTCGAGGATGTCGACCAGCCGCCCGACGAAGTAGAACAGCCCGGCCTCCACCAGCGGCGCGATGCCGCCGATGATCAGCATCGCGAAGAAGGCGAGCTTGGCCTGCCCGACATAATGCCAGAGGAAGCCACCGACGCTGGCGGGTGGCCGAAGATTGGCGGGCTCTCGGAACGGATAGACCCAATGCTCGAACCAGCGATAGATGGCTGTCATCATTCGGCGGCTTCACCTTTTGTCAGCAGGCCGTCGGCGGCCGGCTTTTCCTCGAGCAGGAACCCGCCAGACTGGCGTTGCCAGAGCTGGGCATAGAGTCCGCCTTTGGCGATCAGCTCCGCATGGGAGCCATCCTCGACGATGCGACCCTTGTCCATCACCACCAGCCTGTCCATCGCCGCGATGGTCGACAGCCGGTGGGCGATGGCGATGACCGTCTTGCCTTGCATGAGCTTATAGAGGTTCTCCTGGATGGCGGCTTCCACTTCCGAATCGAGCGCGGAAGTCGCCTCGTCGAGAATGAGGATCGGCGCGTCCTTCAGCATAACGCGGGCAATAGCGATGCGTTGCCGCTGGCCGCCGGACAGTTTTACGCCCCGTTCGCCGACCAGCGCGTCATAGCCGCTTCGGCCATGGAGGTCGGTCAGACCCGCAATCACGTCGTCGATCTGGGCGGCCTTCGCGGCGCCGACCATGGCTTCATCGCTGGCGGACTGGCGCCCGTATTTAAGGTTCTCGCGAACGGAGCGGTGCAGCAGCGACGTGTCCTGATTGACGAAGCCGATGGCGGCGCGAACGCTCTCTTGCGAAACGTTGCGAATGTCCTGCCCGTCGATCAGCACCTTGCCTTCTTGTACGTCGAACAGCCGCAAGGCGAGATTGACCAGCGTCGACTTGCCGGCGCCGGAACGGCCGATCAGGCCCACGCGCTCGCCCGGTGCGATCTTCAGCGACAAATTGTCGATGACGCCGCCTTTGCCGTCCTTGCGCCAGTAGTTGAAGTTCACTTGGTCGAATTCGATGCCGCCGGCGGTGACGACAAGGGCCGGCGCGCCGGGCCTGTCCTGCATGGTGATCGGGCGCGCGACCGTCGTCATCGAATTGCCGGCGACGCCGATCTGCCGGAAAACGTTGGCGCCGACGTCGAGGATCCGGCCGGAGATGTTGGCGATCTGCAGCGCGAATGGTATGGCCGTTGCCACGGCCGCGGTCGTCATCTGGCCGGCGTTCCAGCCGGCAAGCGCCAGCCAGCTTATGGCGACCAGCAGCGCTGCGTTCAGCACGAACAAGCTCGACCACATCAGCGTGAAAACGCGCATCAGCTGGTAGAAGGTGTCGGCGTGCTCGATCACCGCCTGGGAGACATATTTGTCTTCATGCTCGCCGGTCGAGAATGTCTTGAGCGTCAAGATATTGGTGTAGCTGTCGACCATGCGGCCGCTCACCACCGACCACCGCTCTGACAATGCGGTCGACCACCGGGTGATGCGCGGCATCGAAAACCAGAACAGCAGGCAATAGAACGCCAGCCAGACGGTGACCACGGCCAAAAGCACCGGGTCGAGCCGTGCCAGCACCACGATGGCCACGGCGACGAAGACCAACGCATACCAGACGGCGTCGACCGTAAGGTTGACGCTCATCTCCACCGAGTCGCCGCTTTGCATGACCTTGGTTCCGATGCGGCCGGCGAAGTCGTTCTGGAAGAAAGACCAGTCCTGGCGCGCGACATGCCAATGGCTCTGCCAGCGTATGAGATCGATAAGATTCGGCGCGATGGCATGATTGCGAATGAGCGCGTCGACAATCATCGAGAGCGGCCGCAGCAGCACCACGATCGCCATCACGGCGAGCAGTGGCCCATGCGCGGCAAAAAAATTGCCGGGCTTTGCGTCGGTGAGCATGCCCACGATCAGGCCGACGAAAATCGGCAGCATCGCGTCGGCGACGGCGGCGATGGCAACGATCACGATGCGCAAGACGTAGGCGGCGCGGAACTGCCTGATGAAATAGCCGTAGAACTTCCAGAGCCCCATTGGCGGCTGCCGCTCGTCGGCGAGCGCCACCGGCGAGTAACGGCTTTCAAACCAGGCGAATATGCGATCGAACATTTTTCTCTCGTGGGCGCCACGATAGGCTGCACCCTGGTTCGGTGCCAACCTCGTTTGTGGCTCGACTGTGGTGCAATTGCGGGCGGCGGTTGCGCCAGCAATCATCGTTGTTGTGGACCGTGCGCGAGAGGCGCAAGGATGTTATTCGGCCGCCAGTTCGGATTTGGTCAGCAATGCTCTGGCGTCGGCGTCAGCCGGACCGTCGTCGAGCAGGAACCCGCCCGACTGGCGCTGCCAGAGCTGCGCGTAAAGCCCACCGTTGGTGACCAGTTCCTCGTGCGAACCTTCCTCGATGACTCGGCCCATATCCATGACGATCAGCCTGTCCATCGCCGCAATCGTCGACAGCCGGTGCGCGATGGCGATGACGGTCTTGCCTTCCATGAGTTTGTAAAGGTTCTCCTGGATGGCCGCCTCTGCTTCCGAATCCAGCGCCGATGTTGCCTCGTCGAGAATGAGGATCGGCGCGTCCTTCAGCATGACGCGAGCGATGGCGATGCGTTGCCGCTGGCCGCCCGACAGCTTGACGCCGCGATCGCCGACATGGGCGTCGAAACCCGTGCGGCCGTTGGCGTCGATGAGCCCGCCGATGAAATCCAGCGCCTCGGCCCGCCCCGCCGCCTCGATCAGCATCTCGTTGGTGGCATCGGGCCGTCCGTAGAGGATGTTCTCGCGCACCGAACGGTGCAGCAGCGAGGTGTCCTGCGTCACCATGCCGATCTGGGCGCGCAGCGAATCCTGCGTCACCGCCGCGATCTCCTGGCCGTCGATCAGGATCCTGCCGCTCTCCAGGTCATAAAAGCGCAGCAACAAATTGACCAGCGTCGACTTGCCGGCGCCGGAGCGGCCGACAATGCCGACCTTCTCGCCGGGCTTGACGGTCAGCGACAGGTTCTCGATGACGCCCTTCTGCTTGCCGTAATGGAAGCGGATGTCCTCGAAGCGGATCTCGCCCTTCGAGACGGCGATGTCCTTCGCACCCGGCCTGTCCTCGACGAGGCGCGGCAGCGAGATCGAGGCAATGCCATCCTGCACCGTGCCGATGTTCTCGAACAGGCCGGACATTTCCCACATGATCCATTGCGACATGCCCCACATCCGGAGCACCAGGCCGATGACCACGGCAACCGCGCCGATCGTCACCGCCTGACCCAGCCACAGCCACAAGGAGATGGCGGTGACAGCGAACAGAAGCAGCGAATTCAGGATGTAGAGCAGGCCGTAGAGCACCGTCACCAGCCGCATCGACCGATAGACGGTGTCGAGAAAGCTGGCCATGCCTTCCCTCGCGAAGCTGGCCTCGCGGCGGGCGTGGCTGAACAGCTTGACCGTCTGTATGTTGGTGTAGCTGTCGACGACGCGGCCGGTCATGGTCGAGCGCGCATTGGCCTGCTCCTCGCCGACCTTGCCCAGCCGCGGGATGAAATAGCGTAACAGCCCGACATAGCCGACCAGCCAGACGGCCAACGGCGCCGCCAGCCTCAAGTCCGCCGAGCCGACGATGAACAGCATGCCGAGGAAATAGACGACGACGTAGTTGAGCATGTCGATCAGCTTGATGACGCATTCGCGAACCGCGAGCGCCGTCTGCATCAGCTTGGTGGCGATGCGGCCGGCGAACTCGTCTTGGTAGAAGGCCATCGACTGCTTGAGCAGATAGCGGTGCACCTGCCAGCGGATGCGCATCGGATAATTGCCCATCAGCGTCTGCTGGTTGAGCAGCGAATGCAGCCATACCGTGCCAGGCAGCGCGAACAGCACGATGAAAGCCATGCCGGCGAGCTTCCAGCTCTCGGTCTGCAGGAAGGTCTCGCGGTTCTGTCCCGACAGCCAGTCGACGATGCGGCCGAGGAAGCCGAACATCCACACTTCCGCAAAGGCAATCGCCGTCACCAGGATCGCGTCGATGATGATGTAGGGCCAGGCGCCGCGCGTATAATGCACGCAAAAGGCGATCAGCGTCTTCGGCGGCTCGACCGGCTCCGCGGCGGGAAACGGATCGAGCCTTTTTTCAAACCAGCGGAACATTCCGGGCACTCGACTGTCTATGCGCTCACGCGGCGCGGGATTGATGGGCAAGGCCTTTCGGCCGCGCGGCGCGACGGGCCGGCGATACGGATTGATCCGCACCGCCGGCCCTGCTTCGCGCAATATAGGGTGTCGTGGACTTTTCGCCGACGGGCTCGTTTGGCGATCCTGACGGCATGCTGGAACCAGCCCGCGCTTTCTCGCCCGGCCGGAACAGCCTTGCGATATGGCGCACCAGCGAAGGCCGGCTGGGATCGGGCACGGCGCGCGAGAAGTCGACGTCCGGCAGCATGCCGCGATGCGGCCGTTTCCGCGCCTCTGCGTGCACCGCCGACGAGTAGGTCTCCCCGATCAGCAGCGCCCAGGTCGCCATCTTGCGTTCGTGCAGGTTTCGTGAACCCGGTATTTTATAGGGATCGAACATCGGCCCATCCTCCATATGCAAATGCGTTAAAAACGGTGATACGAATTCGATCTCCGGCATCCGGCCGGAGACACGAAATGCGTCGGTCGAGACACGACTACAAGCGTCGGTCTTGACACGTTCAGGTGGGGCGTTGGGGCCCTTTGGCAGTTTGAAAACATCGCAGGATTCCTTTGAAAGCCGAAAACTGGGTTCGGCGGGAATCGGTGCGATGAAGTCTTAAAGTGTCAGGAGAATCGTCGTACCGAAACCGCCGTCAGGCTGGTAAGCCCACGAGAGGGGCGCTGGATGTGCATGGTCATCATGAATTCCCCCTCCATCGGTTCGGGTTGACGATGTTGTTGGTATACTCGACTTCGCAGAAAATGACCACCCGCCAGCCCAGAAATCGCCAAAAGCTGGCGATGCCTGTGGCCGATCTGCCACTTATTAGCAGGATGCGGAAATGAACGACGGTCTCCGCATCGCGCTCTACCA
This sequence comes from Mesorhizobium sp. B1-1-8, assembly GCF_006442795.2. Taxonomy (NCBI): domain Bacteria; kingdom Pseudomonadati; phylum Pseudomonadota; class Alphaproteobacteria; order Hyphomicrobiales; family Phyllobacteriaceae; genus Mesorhizobium; species Mesorhizobium sp. B1-1-8. The sequence continues at coordinate 2,022,627 of NZ_CP083956.1, read as the reverse complement.
GCCGGATATCGCCGGCAACACCGGGACAATCCTGCGCCTCGCCGCTTGCCTTGGCCTTGGCGTCGATATCGTCGAGCCGGCCGGCTTCCCGCTCTCCGACCGGGCGCTGAAACGGGCTGGCATGGATTACCTTGAAATGGCGGCGCTGACCCGGCATGCCGACTGGCACGCCTTCGAGGAATGGCGTCTGGCGCATGCGCGCCGCCTTGTGCTGCTCACCACCAGGGCCGCGACCGCCTACACGGAGTTTGCTTTCGCCGCTGGCGACATCCTTCTGTTCGGCCGCGAATCCGCGGGCGTGCCTGATCATGTCCACGAGGCGGCGGACGCGCGACTGACCATCCCGATGCGAGCCGGCGCGCGCAGCATTAATGTCGCGCTTTCCGTCGCCATGGTCGCCGGCGAAGCGCTCCGCCAGCTCGGATAGGACTCTCAGCCCCTCGTTCCCGTTGCCGACGACCGCCGCTTGCGGCGTCATTCTCACCCAGGCGCACATCGCCTTCTCCTGCATTTGCTCTGTCAACGGTTCTTCGCTACAAGCTCAACTTAACTTGAGGTCAAGCGGAAAGTGCGAGATGGCTCCGGTAAGGGAATTGACGGTCGGCCAGGTGGCGATGCGCAGCGGCGTGGCGGTGTCGGCGCTGCATTTCTACGAGGCGCGCGGACTGATCCGCAGCCACCGCACATCTGGCAACCAGCGGCGCTACAGCCGCGACGTGCTGCGTCGGGTGGCGATCATCCGCGTCGCCCAGGAGGTCGGCATCTCGCTGGCCGAGATCGCAGCGGCCTTTCAATCCCTGCCCGAGGGCCGCACGCCGACGCGCGAGGATTGGAATCTGCTTTCAACGGCTTGGCGCGACGGGCTCGACCAGAAGATTAGCCAGCTGAAGAAATTGCGCGACGGCCTGACCGACTGCATCGGCTGCGGCTGCATGTCGATCGACAAATGCCCGCTCCGGAACAGGGAGGATCGGTTGGCCAAGGAAGGTACGGGCGCAAGGCGGTTGGTTGTAAGCTAGCGGATTTCGCTCCAAAGGTGCGTTGAGATTCAGGTCAGGCCGAGCCGAAAATGGTGGTTTCCGAGAACCGGCCTTCGCCGGCCGAAGCCCTCATAAATGCTTGCGTCTATGCAGGCTACGGCCGGCGTAGGCCGGAGCGGAGCGTACTTAAAGTACGTGAGCACCGGAAGCGCAGGAAGCCGCCATTTGCAGGCCGGCCTCACCTGAATATCAATGCACCTTAATCCGCCGCCGGCAGCCGCCGCATCGTGAATTCGATGACGTCGCCCGGGCGTTCGAACCAGCTTTCGATCTCGGTCCAATAGGCCTGCTTGGGAAAGCGCTCGAACCATTCCTTGGCCTTGAGGCGCGCGTCAGGACGCGGCAGCACGAACGTCTCGCGCAGAAAGCCGTCGCGCGGCTGTTTCTCGCGCTCGGCTCGCGAGCGCTCCAGCCTTCTCTTCAAGCCATCCAGCGGCGGTCTTGCCGGGGTGCGCACGAAGGAACTCCTTGCACCTTGGTCAGACGGGACTTGACCCATTCCCTTAAGAGATTAGGGATCGCGCCCGGAAAAGACGAGTCAAAAGACGAGTCATTATCGGGCAAGCAAGCCCGCGACTGGAGACGGAATTTGGAACGACCTGAAATTCCGGTGGGGCTGCCGGCCGATATCGAGCAGAAGAAGATGAGGGCCCGCCTCTGGTTCGAGGCATTGCGAGAGCGCATCTGCGGCACCTTCGAGCAGATCGAGCAGGAACTGGCCGGACCGCAATCGTCATGGTCGCCCGGCCGTTTCGAGAGGACGCCATGGGAGCGCGATCAGGGCAAAGGCGGCGGCGGCACCATGTCCATGATGCGCGGCCGCGTCTTCGAGAAGGTCGGCGTCCACACCTCGACCGTCTACGGCGATTTCTCGCCCGAATTCAGGCAGCAGATGCCCGGCGCCGACGAGGACCCGCGCTTCTGGGCAAGCGGCATCTCCCTGATCGCCCACCCCTGGAACCCCAACGTGCCGGCGGTGCACATGAACACGCGCATGGTTGTGACCACGCGCCAATGGTTCGGCGGCGGCGCCGACCTGACGCCGGTGCTCGAGCGTCGCCGCACCCAGGACGACCCCGATACCATTGCCTTCCATCGCGCCATGCAGTTCGCCTGCGAGAAGAACGCCGCGGTCGCCGACTATGCAAAGTTCAAGGCCTGGTGCGACGAGTACTTCTTCCTGCCGCACCGCAACGAGCCGCGCGGTGTCGGCGGCATCTTCTTCGACTGGCTGCATTCGGGCGACGACAAGGGCGGCTGGAACGCCGATTTCAATTTCGTCCAGGACGTCGGGCGCTCTTTCCTCGTCGTCTACGCGCATCTCGTGCGCGGCAATTTCAACGACAACTGGACCGATGGCGACCGCGACGAACAGCTCATCCGCCGCGGCCGCTACGTCGAATTCAATTTGCTTCACGATCGCGGCACCATCTTCGGCCTGAAAACCGGCGGCAACGTCGCCTCGATCCTCTCCAGCCTGCCGCCCGAGGTAAAATGGCCGTAAAAATCCGGTGAGCGAAAGAGGAGCCGCATTGCTGTCCCATTCGCTGAATCTTGGCGGACAATGTGGCAGCGGCGATTTCTTTTTCGTCTAATATCCTTTTGAAAGAATTGAGCTATTTAACGTCGCCGGGCCGGGAAGCGCCGGCGGTCCGTCTCTCCTCGCGGGCCGCGACCCGACGCGACCGGACGGCCCTGATCGAGAGGGGTGCCTTGCCAAACGGGTGCCCGCATTTCCAGGAGAACATGCCATGCGCAAGCTTATTGTGACGGCGGCAGCCGTCGCTTTTCTCGCCTCCGGTGGCGCCGCGTTCGCCGCGGTCAAGCACACCACGGGCACGGTCAAGAGCTTTGACGGAACGGCCATGAGCCTTGTTCTGGACGACGGATCGACCTTCACCCTGTCCAAGGCCTTCAAGGATCCCGGCATCCAGGCCGGCGAGAAGGTCCGCGTTTCCTGGGACATGAGCGGCAAGAAAAAAGTTGCCGAGGCAGTCAAGATCATGAAGTGACGTCCTGCTCCCCAGAGCAAGTCGAGATCATGTCTGTCTTGCTCCGAGGTAATGCCAACAGGGCGGAGCAGCGATGCTCCGCCTTTTTCGGCGCGGAACTGGCATCCATGGCAACCAAATCCGTTTGACCGTGTTATGCTTGCCTTCCGCATGTGATCTGAGAAACGCAACGTTTTCGAAAAAGATCGCGAAACAATGAAGACGGCGGAGCTTCCGTGTCCGAGCCGGCGCGGTGCTTCCCATGAGGAAAAGGAGAAACCCGATGAAGGAATTCCAATGCGGGTCGCTCGTCCCGGGCTGTGAGTGGCATACGCGCGCCGAAGAAGAGGCGGAGGTCATGCGCCGCGCCGTCGAGCACATGCGTGAAACGCATGGCGAGACGATCATCCGCGAGACGATGATCGAAGCGATCCGCTCGCGCATCCAGAAGGTCCGCGACGCGGCCTGAGCTATTCAGCGGGACCTGGATTTGCCAAGCGCGCAGATGCGGTCGACAGGCAGAAAGCGGAATGCCGACATCTCACCGCATCCCGCCGGTTGTGGCGGTTTGCCAATCTGCCGGCAAGTTGCGTTGCTTCCACGTCACATTGAATTCAAGCAGAAACTTATATTCCTAACAGCTTAGATAACTCCCCGGTAACGATCGTCATGCCAGCATACGACGCATAATCCGGAACAAGGGCTGTCCGAGAACCCCTCGCCACTGGGCGCTTGCCGGAATTGGTGAGGCGAGGTGTTTCGCGCATGCGCGAATGGTCTGACAGTCGAGGCAGTTCCCCCATTGCGCTCCTGTTATGCGCGTGGCTCGGCACGTCGCCGGCGATAGCCCAGGAGATAACGACATCGCTGGTGGACATTCATCAAGGCTCGCCGCTGAGCGATCAGGCGCGAGCGCTTGGCAATGGAGGCTATGAACTCCAGAACGGGAGCCGGGTATCGTTCGGTCAATGGTACCACACCAACTGGGTCGACATGCATGTCGACCTGCTTACCCAGCTTACGGAAAACAGCGGCATCCTGTGGGGGTTCGGGACCGGAGAGCAGGGCGAGAAGTACCGCATCGCGCCCAGCCTCAAGCTCGGCTTCCTCACCCAGACACATCCTAACCCGAACACCACCCTATCCTTTTCGCTCACTTCGATCGTAGGCGGCAACCTCACGGAAAAGCCGTGCGTGGCCGATTACGGGGAGTTGGGCACCTACAGTGTCAACTGTCGGCTCGCCGCTGGCGAAACGGCACCGGAGGAGACGCTGAAAGATCTGGTTAACGCTACACCGGAGAGGCTCCATCTGTGGCTGAATTACCGTGTTACTTTCTGATTGCCGCAGACCAAGTGTGAGAATTTCCCGAAGTTCACGATCGTCCGTCCTGTTCCAGTTTGACCCGGAGTAAGCACATGTCAGTTAGCCTTTGGAAGTTCGGTTTTGCCGCAGCCCTTGCCCTGCTGCCGGCATCCATGGCGGCGGCGCAGGAAGCCCTCGACGCGGACGAGATGGCCGCGCTGTGCTACGGCGGCGGATCCATATGCGTCAGCGCGAAGATCCCGGCTGCGCGCAGCACGCAAGCGGTGCAGAGCTGGATGAGCCCCGACGTCGGCGCCGCATGGGCGGCGGGTTACAAGGGCAAGGGGGTGACCATCACCATCGTCGACGACTTCAGCAGTTCCTCACGCTTTTCAGGCAATTTCGGCATCGGCACGCAATACCAGCGGCACGGTGAATGGACGCGCGAAGAGGCCAGCATGATCGCGCCCGCGGCGACCATACGCTCCAAGGACTTCTCGACGGGCTCGGCCGTCTCGCTGGCGAGCGGCCGCAACGTGCTGAACCTTAGTTACGGCATGTATGCCAGCGCCGGCTACAGCGTGAACCAGATCGGGTGGGCTCCGGAGGAGTCCTCGATCATCTCCTATGCCACCAAGGGATCGGCCATTGTCTCGAAGGCGGCTGGCAACGACTCGGTCGCCATAGGCGGGGTCACCGGCGGCGAGCAGGACTATCTCGACCTTGCGCTGATCGGCAAGCCGACGGCGATCTTCGTTGGCGCGTTGTCGACGAACGGCACGACGTCCAGCAAGGCTGAGCTTGCCTGGTATTCCAACTATGCCGGTTCCAATACAGCGGTGCAGAGCCACTTCCTCGTAGTCGGCGTCGAAGGGAACAAGACCGGCCTTTACGGCACGTCCTTCGCCGCACCCATCATCTCCGGATACGCCGCGATTATCGGCAGCAAATTTACCAGCGCGACACCGGTTCAGATCACCAATGACCTGCTCAATACGGCTCGTACCGACACGCTGGTCAATTATGACGCGTCGATCTACGGCAAGGGCGAGGCAAGCCTCTCGCGCGCCCTGGCCCCCGTGGCGATACATTGACCGGCACCGCTCGGTCCGGCGTGCCGCTCTAAGCCTCGAGAGCCTTCGCGGCGCGTTCGAGCAGCGCGCCGCGATCCAGGACAAAACCCGACTCGACCCATTCCTTCTCGAGGTTTTTCAGCGTAGCGCCGACTTTCGGGCCGGGCGACGCGCCGAGCTTGGTCAGGTCGGCGCCCTTGACCGGAAAAACAGGTCGTTCCCATTTTCGGGTAACGTTCAGCAGGCGCGAGAAGCCGCCGGCTTCCACCATGGCCTGATTGTCCTCGACGGCACGTGTCCGCGCGGCGGCGAGAGCGAGCCGCAGCCGGTCCAGAAATCCGTTCCGGTCGCCGAAATAGAGCTTTTTCGCCAGCTCGGTCTCGGTGGTCTTGGAATCTGGCGGGGCGGTCAGCGCCCAGTGCCGGAGGCGCCCGCCTTCGCCAGTCGAAAATCTCAGCCTGTCGGCAAGCCCCTTCATCCGCGCAGCGTCCGGCGGGACGACGGCCTCCAGCCTGAGCAGCGGATCTGCCGCCCAGCCGAGGTCCTTCTCGGCCCTGACCAGCCCGTGAATGGCGTCGATGCCCCATTTCTCGCTCTCCGGCAGAACGGCGGTGAGAACGCCAGCCTGGCGCATCCACAGCAAGGCGCGCGACGGATCGGAAGCCGAAAGCAGCTTCTTCAGCTCGGACCAAACGCGCTCGGCCGAGAGCTGGGCGAGCCCATCCTTCAGCCTGGCGCAGGCCTTCAGGCCGTCGGCGTCGGGCCGGCCATCGCCATACCAGGCAAAGAAGCGGAAGAAGCGCAGGATACGCAGATAGTCCTCGCGGATGCGCGCTTCCGCATCGCCGATGAAGCGCAGCCGGCGCGCCTCGATATCGGCGATGCCGCCGACGAGGTCGACGACGGTCCCGTCGGCCTCCGAGTAGAGCGCGTTGATGGTGAAGTCGCGCCGCTGGGCGTCAAGCTTCCAGTCGCGCCCGAAGATGACCTTCGCCCGCCGGCCGTCGGTCTCGATGTCGGCCCTGAGCGTCGTCACCTCATAGGCCTTGCCGCCGGCGATCGCCGTGATCGTGCCGTGCTCGATGCCGGTCGGTACCGTCTTGAAGCCAGCTTTCTCGGCGCGCCGGATGCTTTCTTCCGGCACGGTCGTGGCGGCGATGTCGATGTCGGCGACCGGCTGGCCGATCAGCGCATTGCGCACCGCGCCACCGGCCACGCGCGCCTCCTCGCCGCCCTCCTTCAGCGCGGCAAGCAGCTTCTGCAGATGCTTTTCGCCGAGCCAATCGGCTTTGCCCGCAAGGGAGACCCCGGCACTCACGCATAAAGCCTTTCATAAAGCGTGCGAACGATGCCGGCGGTGACGCCCCAGATGCGCTGGTCACCGTAAGGCATGTCATAGAAGAACCATTCGAGGTCGTTCCACATGCGGCTGTCGCGTTTGTGGTTGGCCGGGTCCATAAGGAAGCGCAACGGCACTTCGAAGGCCGCATCGACCTCGTCGGCGTTGAGCGTCAGCGTGAAGCCTGGCCGCACCACGGCGAGCACCGGAACGATGCGGTAGCCGCTGCCGGCGACATAATCCGGCATCCTGCCGATGATCTCGATGTGGTCGCTATCAAGGCCGATCTCCTCGAAGGTCTCGCGCAGCGCCGTGGCCTCGGGGCCGGGATCTGTCGGATCGATCGTGCCGCCAGGGAAAGCCACCTGGCCCGAATGGCTGCGCAGCCTTTCGGCCCGCTTGGTGAGCAGCACGGTAGCGCTGTCGGCGTGGTCGATCACCGGGATCAGCACGGCGGCGTCGCGCAGCGGCTTTATGTGCTTCAGCCTCAGATGGCCGGGATTGAAGCGATGGTCGCCAAAGTCTTCGCCGGGTCTTATCTCGGCCTGCGCCGCGACGCGGGCGCGAAAATCCGAGATCGAGAACGGCGCCGGCGCCACCTGGTCCATCATGCGCTCAGCCGCTTCAGCTTCTCGGCCGGCATGATCGGATAGACCTCGCCGCCGGAGCGGACGGCAAACATTGCCTTGCCGCCGATCTCGATCTCCTCGCCATGCTCGATCAGTTCGTACATCACCGGCCGCGCCACCAGCGCCTCCAGTCGCCCGCGCACCAGCACATAGGGCTTCAGCCCGCCGGTCGCGTCCTCGTCGACGAAGCGCAGCGGATGGCCGGGACCGGCGGTGACGACGTCGCCGACATTGGTGCGGAAGGTGATGACCTGGTCATCCCCGGCCCCGCAAACATTCATCTCGACGGCGATAAAGGGCGCGTCGGCAACGCGGATCCCCACCCGCTCGGCCGGCGTCACCAGATAGGTCTTTCCGTCGGCGTCCTTGCGCAGCACGCTGGAAAACAGTTGCACCAGCGGCATGCGCCCGATCGGCGTGCCGAGATAGAACCAGGTGCCGTCCGCCTTGATCTCCATGTCGAGATCGCCGCAGAAGTCGGGATTCCAGCGCTCCACCGGCGCCGGCCCCTTTCCCGCTCGCGCCGCTCGCGAGATCAGCGCTTCCAGCCCGCGCGCCTCGGTGGCGCCGGTCAGGCTCTGTTTGCTCAGGCCCTGTTCACGATGTTCCGTGGGCTGCGTCATGGTCACGAAATAGTCACTGTTGTTCCGCTTGTCAGCCTAAGTCTGTGATTTAAGTTCGAATGCAGGCGCCCGGCGAGGCCGAATCGCGGCATTCAACGACTTTGAGAATGCAGGCCGGTATTTCCAACCACAAGGATCGAACGGCATGAGCGTGATGATCAAGGAAAGCCCGGTGAGCGAAACGGCCATGATCGAGGAGGCCGAGAAGGCGTTGGCCGACATCTCGAAGGTCCGCGACGCCGTCGGCCGGGTGATCTTCGGCCAGGAGGCCGTCGTCGAGCGGGCGCTGGTGGCGCTGCTGGCCGGCGGCCATGCGCTGCTGGTCGGCGTGCCGGGTCTCGCCAAGACCAAGCTGGTCGAAACGTTGGGCATCGTGCTGGGCCTCGATTCGCGCCGCATCCAGTTCACGCCCGACCTGATGCCATCCGATATCCTCGGCTCCGAAGTGATGGAGCAGGACGAGACAGGCAAGCGCTCCTTCCGCTTTATCTCCGGGCCGATCTTCGCGCAGCTTTTGATGGCCGACGAGATCAACCGCGCTTCGCCGCGCACCCAGTCGGCGCTGCTGCAGGCGATGCAGGAATATCACGTCACCATCGCCGGCGCCCGCCACGACCTGCCCCTGCCCTTCCACGTACTGGCGACGCAGAACCCGCTGGAGCAGGAAGGCACCTATCCGCTGCCCGAGGCGCAGCTCGATCGCTTCCTGATGCAGGTCGACATCCTCTATCCGGAGATCGAGGCCGAACGCCGCATCCTGCTCGAGACCACCGGCGTCGAGGAGGCCAGGGCCGACAACGTGCTGCAGGCGGCCAGGCTCAAGGAGATCCAGACGCTGATCCGCCGCATGCCGGTGCCGGAGACCGTCGTCGAGGCGATCCTCAAGCTGGTGCGCTCGGCACGCCCAGGCCAGGGCAATGCCGAGACCGACAGGCACGTCGCCTGGGGCCCGGGTCCGCGCGCCAGCCAGGCGCTGACCCTGTGCGCCCGCGCCCGCGCCCTATATGATGGAAGGCTGGCACCGTCGGTGGACGATATCCGGGCGCTCGCCGAGCCGGTGCTGCAGCATCGCATGGCGCTGACTTTCGCCGCCCGCGCTGAAGGCACATCCGTGCGCGACGTGGTGGCGAAACTGGCAAAAGGCATCTGATGGGTCGAATTGGCGAGGTCCAGGCACCGGTTGCGACGCGCGACGCGCTCGCCCGTGGCCGGTTGCGGGCCTCTTTAGTGCCGGACCTGCTGGTCGAGGCGCGCCGCATCGTCAACACGGTGATCGCCGGCTGGCACGGTCGCCGCAAGCGCGGCATCGGCGAGAATTTCTGGCAGTTCCGGCCCTATGTCGAAGGCGATTCCTCGCGCATCGACTGGCGCCGCTCGGCCCGCGACGACCACACCTATGTGCGCGACCGCGAGTGGGAGGCAGCCCACACCGTCTGGCTCTGGGCCGATCCCTCGCCCTCGATGCTCTACAAATCGGCGGGTGCCAGTGTTTCCAAAGAATCGCGCGCGCTGGTGCTGGCGCTCGCTTTGGCCGAGCTTCTGTCGCGCAGCGGCGAGCGCATCGCCTGGCCGGGCCTCAGCGACCCCTTCACCGCCCGCAACGGCGCCGAGCGCATTGCAGCGCAGCTCGCCCATGCCGGCGCGCTGCCGGCCAAGCCCGATCTCTCCGCGATCCGCCGCTTCTGCGACATCGTCATCGTTAGCGATTTCCTCGATCCGGTCGAGGAGACTGTGGCCTGGCTCGACGTGCTCGCCCGTCACGGCGTGCGCGCCCATCTGATCGAGGTCGCCGACCCGGCGGAGGAAAACTTTCCCTATGCCGGCCGCACCGAATTCACCGATCCCGAGACCGGCGACAAGCTGACCGCCGGCCGCGCCGAAATGCTGGCTGAGGAGTATCGCCTTCTCTACAGAGCCCGCCGCGAGGAACTCGCCGGCTGGTGCAAGCGTCTCGGCTGGAGCTTTACCGTCAACCATACCGACCGCCTGGCATCGGAAGCGCTGGTGCGCGTCCACCTGGCGATGACCGCCGATAGCGGTCATGCAGGGCTGACCGCAGGTCATGCAGGGCTGATTGCCGGAAAGGCGGTCGCATGAGCTGGTTGCCGCTTTCCTTCGGCGCACCGATGGTGCTGTGGGGCCTGCTGGCGCTGCCGGTGATCTGGTGGCTGCTGAGATTGACCCCGCCAAAGCCGCAGACGGAGGTGTTTCCGCCGCTGAGGATCCTCGCCCGCGTCCTGAGGCGCGAGGAGACGCCGCAGCAAAGCCCGTGGTGGCTGACGCTGCTTCGGCTGCTGATGGCGGCGCTGGTCGTCATCGCGCTTGCCGAGCCGGTGTTCAATCCGCGCGAAAAACTGCCGGCCGAAGGCGCGGCCCTGGCGCTGGTCATCGACAACGGCTGGGCAAGTGCGGCGGACTGGGGCAAGCGCGTCGCCACGGCCGAGCGGCTGATCGCCGATGCCGGCTCGAACGGCGTTCCGGTCGTCATCGCCTTCACCGCCGAGAAGCCCAATGCCGAGATCGGTCCCTTCGATGCCGCGGCCGCGCTCGACCGCCTGCGGGCGGCAAAACCGCGGCCGATCCCAACCGACCGCCCCGCCGTCTATGCCCGCGTCGCCGCTGCCCTGGAGCGCTTGCCCGGCGCCAGCGTCGCCGTGCTTGCCGACGGCCTTGCAGCCGATGGCGACGAGGCCGCTTTCAAGAATCTTTTGGAAAAGAACGCCTCCCGCCTCGTCTGGGCCAATCCCGACCGGCCGTCGCTGACCGGCCTGACCGGCGCCGACAACCAGGTCGACGGCTTCGCGCTGACCGCCATCCGCGCGCCGGGCGATCCGGCGCCGGCGCAGGTCACGGCGGGCGCCTTCGACGACAAGGGCCGCCGCATCGCCGATGCGACGCTGACCTTCGCGCCCGGCGAGGCCACCGCCACCGGGACGATGGCGGTGCCGTTCGAATTGCGCAACGACTTCGCCTCGATCGCGCTCGATGGCGAGCATCAGGCCGGCGGCGTGCGCGTGCTGGACGAAAGCTCCAAGCGCCGCCGTGTCGGGCTGATCTCGCAGGCCGAAGCCGACCAGGCGCAGCCGCTGCTGTCGCCGCTCTATTACATTCGCCGCGCCTTGCAGCCCTTCGCCGACCTGGTCGAGCCGTCGAGCGTCGACCTCGCCGACGCCATCCCGCAGCTTCTGGACCAGAAGCCCGCTATGATCGTCATGGCCGATGTCGGCACCATTCCCGAGCAGGTCAAGCAAAAGCTGGTCGACTGGGTCGACAAGGGCGGCACGCTGGTGCGCTTTGCCGGTTCCAGGCTGGCTGCGGCCGCCAATGACGATGATCTCCTGCCGGTCCGGCTGCGCAGCGGCGAACGCGCGCTGGGCGGCGCGCTGTCGTGGACGACACCGCAGCCGGTCACGGAATTCCCCAAGAGCGGACCCTTCGCCGATCTCGCGCCGCCGACCGAAGTGACGGTGAGCAGGCAGGTGCTGGCCGAGCCGACGCCCGACATTGCCGAGCGCACCTGGGCGACGCTCGCCGACGGCACGCCTCTGGTCACCGGAATGAAGAAGGGTAAGGGCACGCTCGTGCTCTTCCATGTCACGCCGGAAGCGACCTGGTCGAACCTGCCGATCTCCGGCACCTTCGTCGAGATGTTGCGGCGCATCGTGCAATTGTCGCGCAACCAGGGCGCTGCCGTCGCCAATGCGGAAGCCGCGGCCACCTCGCTTGCGCCTTACCGCATGATCGGCGCCGACGGCATGCTGGTGCCGCCGACGCCCGATGCGCGGCCGCTGGTGCCGGGCGCCGGCCCGCTGCCGGTGACGATGGAAAATCCGCCCGGCCTCTACGGCTCGGAGACCGGCGTGTTCGCGCACAATCTGCTCAACGCTTCAAGCGCATTCGCCCCCATCGTCCGTCCGCAGGTCTCCCTGCCGGTGACCGCGATTCCCTACGCCTTCGACGAGTCGGAAAACCTCAAGGGTCCGCTGGTTGCGATGGCGCTGCTTTTGATGGTGCTCGACACGCTCGCCGTGTTCTGGATGGGCGGCCTGTTCTCGCGCCGGCCGCGCCGCGCGGCAGCTACAGCTGCCACTGCCGGCGCAGCGGTGTTGATCGTGCTCGGCGGGCTTTTCGCTCATGCCGATCTTGCGCGGGCCGACGATTCAAAGCCTGGCGATGCTCAGGCGATCGGCGACATTTCGAAAACCCGCATCGCCTACGTTTTGACCGGCGAGCCTGGCGTCGATTCGATCAGCCGCGCCGGCATCGAGGGCCTGACCCGCTATCTGATCGAGAAGACGGCGCTGGAGCCCGGCCCGCCGGCAGGCGTCGACATCTCCAAGGACGAACTGTCCTTCTATCCGCTGATCTACTGGCCGATCGACGCCACCGCCCCGATGCCCAGCGAAGCGGCGATCGCCCGCATCGACGCCTATATGCAGCAGGGCGGCACGGTGCTGTTCGACACGCGCGACCAGTTCGCCACCGGCATCGGCGCCGATTCGACCAGCCCGGCGACCGAGCGGCTGCGCGACATCCTCGCCAACCTCAACGTGCCGCCGCTGGAGCCGGTGCCGGCGGACCATGTGCTGACCAAATCCTTCTTCATCCTTCCCGAGTTCCCGGGCCGCTTCAACGGCAGCCCGCTCTGGGTCGAGGCCTCGCTCGACGCCAGCAATGCCGAAAACCGTCCGGTGCGTGTCGGAGACGGCGTCTCGCCGATCATGATCACCGCCAACGACTTCGCCGGCGCCTGGGCCATCGACCAAAATGGCGATCCGCTGCTGCCGACCGTGCCGAATGACCCGATGCAGCGCGTCTATGCGTTGCGCGCCGGCGTCAACATCATGATGTACATGCTGACCGGCAATTACAAATCCGACCAGGTCCATGTCCCGGTCCTGCTCGAACGGCTGGGGCAGTAGGTCATGAACTGGTCGATTTCCGTCGAGCCGCTTGTCTCCTGGCCGCTGTTCGGTCTGGTCTTCGTGCCGCTGCTGCTTCTGGCGCTGGCCGGCCTGTGGTTCCGCCAGCGCGGCTCGGCGCTGCGTTTCATCGCCTTGCTGGCGCTTGGAGCGGCACTTCTCAATCCGGTCTTCCTTGACGAGGAACGCGAGGCGCTGAAGAGCGTCGTTGCCGTCATCGTCGACCGCAGCCAGAGCCAGGACATCGGCGAACGCAACAAGCAGACCGACGAGGCGCTGGCCGGCCTTCAGCAGCGCCTCGGCCGCTTCAAGCAGTTCGATGTCCGCGTGGTCGAGGCCGGCAAGTCGGAAGCCGCCGACGAGCGCACCGAGACCAGGCTGTTCGGCGCGCTCGAAAGCGCCTTCCGCGACGTGCCGCCTTCGCGCATCGGCGGCGCCATCATGATCACCGACGGCGAGGTGCATGATGCGCCGGCCGGCACGCCGGAGTTCAGTGCGCCGCTGCATGCGCTGATCACCGGCAACGAGCATGAGAAGGACCGCCGCATAAGGTTCGAGAACGCGCCGCGCTTCGGCCTCGTCGGCAAGCCGCTCGACATGAGCTACCGGGTCATTTCCACCGAAGGCCAGGGCGGTTCGGTCGACGTACGGGTCTCGGTCAATGGCGAGCAGGTCTCGGTCGAGCATGCGACCGTCGGCCAGCCGATGAAGCTTCAGGTCACCATTCCCAACGCCGGCCGCAACATCGTCCAGCTCGGCATCGACCATGAGCCCGGCGAACTGACCGATGCCAACAACCGCGCCATAGCGCTCGTCGACGGCATCCGCGAGAACCTGCGGGTGCTCCTGGTTTCCGGCGAGCCGCATGCCGGCGAGCGCACCTGGCGCAATCTGTTGAAATCGGACGCGTCGGTCGACCTCGTCCATTTCACCATTTTGCGGCCGCCGGAAAAGCAGGACGGCACGCCGATCAACGAACTGTCGCTGATCGCCTTCCCGACGCGTGAACTGTTCGTCGAGAAGATCAAGGATTTCGACCTCATCATCTTCGACCGCTACCAGCACCGCGACGTGCTGCCGATCCTCTACTACGACTACATTTCCGAATATGTCGAAAAGGGCGGCGCGCTGCTGATCGCCGCCGGGCCCGAATATGCCGGCGAAAGCTCCATTGCCCGCACGCCGCTGATGTCGGCCCTGCCGGCGATGCCGAGCGGCGAGGTCGTCGACAAGGCCTTCTATCCGCGCCTCACCGATCTCGGTCAGCGTCATCCGGTGACGCGCGGGCTCGACGGCTCGGCAAGCGAGCCACCGCATTGGAGCCGCTGGTTCCGCACCATCGGTGTCAAGAATCCGGAGGGCGAAGTGGTGATGAAAGGGGCCGACGACCGGCCGCTGCTGGTGCTCGACCGCAAGGGCGAAGGCCGTGTCGGCATGCTGCTTTCCGACCAGGGCTGGCTGTGGGCGCGCGGCTTCGAAGGCGGCGGACCGCATATCCAGCTCTATCGCCGCATCGCCCACTGGCTGATGAAGGAACCCGAACTTGAAGAGGAGCGACTGACCGCCGACGGCCGCGGCATGGTGCTGGAAATCCGCCGCCAGACGATGAGCGACGATCCCGGCCCCGCTCAAATCATCACGCCCTCCGGCAAGGCGGTGGCGGTCAAGCTCGAAAAGTCCGAGCCCGGCATTTTCACGGGCAGCCTGCAGACCAGCGAGATCGGCCTTTATCAGGTCGGCAATGGCAACCTGACCGCGCTTGCCCATGTCGGTCCCATCAACGCACCGGAATTCGCCGACGTCGTCTCCACGCAAGACAGGCTGAAGGCGCCGGCAGAGGCGACCGGCGGCAGCGTGCGCCGGCTGGCGCCGTCGTCCACGCTCGGCAGCCTCGCCGGCAACGTGGCCTTGCCGTCGATCGTGCCGGTCCGCTCCTCGGGCGCCGCCTCCGGCAGTGACTGGATCGGGCTGCGCACCACCGACGACAGCGCGCTCAAGGCCGTTTCGCGGGTGCCGCTGTTCGGCGGCTTCCTCGGCCTCGGCCTGCTGCTTTTGGCGATAGGCTCGATGTGGTATCGCGAGGGGCGGTAGAGCCTTTTCCTTCTCCGCTCTCACTCTTCCGGCTCGGTCGTGAACAGCAGCGGATAGCCCTTGGCCTTGCCGGCGTCGGTCGCCCGCGCGGCCTTGGTTTCGGCGATATCGCGGGTGAAGACGGCGACCACGCAGACGCCGCGCCGGTGCGCGGTGATCATGACGCGATGCGCCTGGTCCTCGCTGAGCTTGAACTCGGCCTTGAGCACCGTCACCACGAATTCGCGCGGCGTGAAGTCGTCATTGATCAGGATGACTTTGTAGAGCTTGGGGCGTTCGGTTTTGGGCTGCGTCTTGACGCGGGGTTTGACGACGGTCTCAGGCATTGGAATCCACCAGCAGCGAACTGGGTTCTCGCTTCCATTTTGTCATGCGGGGAAGCACACGTCCATTTATCCGCGTCGAGAGTTGCGGGCCGCGCGTGCGACAAAACGTTATGTGGGGGACTGTCGGTTGCCGTTCAACGGCCTTGGCGCCCGATCGTGCGGCGGCCAGGCATTTGCCGCGCCGCCGTGGCGGATCTTTCGGCGCCGGAGCCATCGTCGCCGGAATCGGACCCGCGCTCCATGAACGCAAAGAACATCCAGGCGGCAAAACCGATCAGCGTCGTGCCGGTCAGCACGATCAGGATCCAACTCTGTGCCGGCGTGATGTAGTCGAAGCTCGATGAGATCACCGGCGCGAAAAGCTCAGGCTCGGTCCTGCCGCTGGCAGGGTCCGGCACCGGGCTGGCTGTGAAGATGATCAACGCTCTTGCCGCCGCGGTGGCAATCAGGCTGCCGAGGGTCAGCAAGCGCATCAGGGACGAAAGCCGCCTCTTCATGCGGATTGTCCTACGGTACCGGCATTGCGATCGGGTTAAGGATGAGGTTGTCGCGGCGGAAACTGCCGGTCTCAGATTGTAACCGCCAGAAAACCGCTCCAGCCGAAACCGGCTGGAGCGGCTTTGAAAAGGTCGGGTTCAAAAGCCTGGATCAGGGCTTCTTCTTCGCCGGAGCCTTCGCCGGGGCCATCTTCGCAGACTTCTTCACCGGGCATTTGTGCTTCTTGGTCGGCTTGCAGGTCTTCTTGGCGGCAGCCTTCTTCGGCGCAGCCTTCATTGGCGTGGTGGCGGCCGGAGCGGTCGTCGTGGTGGTCGTCGAAGCAGCCGGAGCAGTGGTCGTCGTGGCAGCGGCGTTGCCGAGGGCCGGCATCGAGAAAGCCAGAGCAACAGCAAGGCCGAGGGCGGAGAGGAGGGACTTCTTCATGGCTTCATTTCCTTCTTCATGCGGGTCGATGATGAGTGTCACTGAGCCGGATCGATCGGTGTCACTCCAAGCAGCTTCAAAGCGTTTGCGAGCATCCGGATTCCCTGCGCCTGTTTCTTGTTGGCGCAGAACCGGTTTCCCTTTCTTTGCAGTGCTTTCGCCGCGGTGACCTGCGTTGCCGCGGCATGGGTTTCGAGGGCTTCGTCAACTTGACGGCTAAGATTGGTGCAGCGCTCGGTCCGGGTGAGCGGCGCGACCTTTGGGCTGGAGGCGCCGGCCGCTGCCGTGATGAGCGATATGCTGAGCAAAGCACCCGTCACGCTGATCCAGAACCTCTGCATTGGTCTTGCCCGTTACTCCGGAAACTCGCGTCGCAGCCGATGACCTGACCGCCACGACACCGGTTATGCCCTTGAAATTTTTCACGAGTTTTTCCCGACTGTAGAATTTTGTTTCTGGATTGTTTCTGCGCAAGCCGACCGGTCGCCTATTACCGCCACTGGCCAAGATGTGGCCCGAATTCTATCGTGTGGGTGATTTGAGAAGGCGGCTTGGCCACCAGCAATGACAGGGTTCTCGTGAAATCCGACGCACACATACTGATCGTCGACGACGACAAGGGCATCCGCGACCTGCTTCAGGAGTTCTTCCAGAAGCGGGGGCTGCACACGACGGTGGCCGCCGACGGCACCGAGATGGAGGCGATCCTGCGGCGCACGCAGGTCGACCTCATTGTCCTCGACGTAATGCTGCCCGGCAGGAGCGGCCTCGAACTCTGCCGCGAGATCCGCGCCAACTACACCACCCCGATCATCATGCTGACGGCGGTCACCGAAACGACGGACCGCGTCGTCGGTCTCGAAATGGGCGCCGATGACTATGTGCCGAAACCTTTCGATCCGCGCGAGCTTCTGGCGCGCATCCGCGCGGTGCTGCGGCGCAACGGCTCGAGCGAGCCGCGCCGGCCCGCCGCCAGGCAGGTCTACCGTTTCGCCGGCTGGACGATGGATTGCTCGCGCCGCCGGCTGACCGCGCCCGACGACGTCCGGGTGGAATTGACGATGGCGGAATTCAACCTGCTGCAGACCTTCGTCAAGAGCGCGCAGCGCGTGCTCACCCGCGAGCAGCTCATCGAGCTGTCGGGTGGCGACACCGGCTACAGTTTCGACCGCAGCGTCGATATTCTGGTCAGCCGCCTGCGCCGCAAGATGGAGGACGACCCGAAGACGCCGAAGCTGATCCTCACCGTGCGCAGCGGCGGTTATCAGTTCTTGCCCGAAACGACATCCGAATGAGACGCTTCCTGCCGCAAACCCTGCCGGTCTGGGTGCTGCTCATCGTCATTGCCGGCCTGATGATCAGCCAGGTCGCGACGCTCTACATCGTTTCGCGTGACCGCGCCGCCACCAATGGCGTGGTCGATCTCTACCGATTGAACGACCGCGCCTATTCGCTGGTGCAGCTGATGCATAACGCCACGCCCGAGGAGCGCAAGGCGACCGCGTCCGGGCTGTTCAACGCCACCTACGCGCTGACCGTGTCTGACACCCCCGCCGTCACCTCCTCGATCGCCGGCGACGACCAGCTCGCCGAGCTGGAAGACATTCTGGTCGGGCGCTTGACCAAATTCGGCATCACCGACGCACGCGTGCGGCGCGATCCGGCGACACAGGAAGCCGACACTCCGGACGGCGAGGTCACGAGAAAGGACGTCGGCCAGGTCGAGCGCGACCTTTTGGTGCTGGCCGCCGATTTCGCCCAGAGCGACAAGCTCACCGCATCGCTGCGCTTTTCCGACGGCCAGTGGCTGAACTTCACCGAGCCGATCACACCGCCAGGGCCGATCCTCAGCATTGACAGCCTGCCGCTATACGCACTGATCGCAGGTCTTGTGGTGGTGATGTCGATCTGGTCGCTGCGCCGGCTGACGGCGCCCTACCGGATGATGGAAACCGCGGTGAACCGCATCGGCAACGACCTGAAAAGCCCGCCGATCGCCGAGACCGGCAGCCGCGAGATCCGCGCCGCGGCAAAGGCCGTGAACGCCATGCAGATGCGGCTGCGCGACTATGTCGAGGACCGCGAGCATCTCGCGGCGGCTCTGGCGCATGATTTGCGCACGCCGCTGACCAGGATGCGGCTGCGCCTCGAACTGCTGCGCAAATCATCGGCGCGCGAGGCCCTCGCGCGCGACCTTGCCGACATCGAAAGCATCGCCAGCTCGGTGATCGACTTCGCCAAATTCGAGGTCACCGAGGAAAAGGACGAGCGGATCGATTTCTGGTCCCTGGTGGAGTCGGTCGCCGACGGTTTCGACGACGTCTCCTTCGAGGACGATGCCACGCGCTCGCGCGGCCTGGTCTGCATCGCGCGGCCGGTCGCGCTACGCCGCTGCATCACCAATCTTATCCAGAATGCGGTGACCTACGGCAAGAAGGCGCATATCGCCGTGCGGCGCTCTGGCGACATGATCACGCTAAGCATCCGCGACGAAGGCCCCGGCATTCCGCAGGCCAAGCTGGACACGGTCTTCGGCTCCTTCGTTCGCCTCGAACAGTCGCGCAACCGCGAGACCGGTGGCCTCGGCCTTGGCCTGACCATCGCCCGCAACATCGCGCGCGGCGTCGGCGGCGAGATCAGCCTGTCCAATCATCCGGGAGGCGGCCTGCTGACGGAACTGCGCCTGCCGGTGGCAGCTTGAGTCAGCAGGCGGCCGCTTGAACGGCCGCGGGACTGGATCGGCCACACCATCCTTGTGATAGTGCGTCCTCCCCGGCACGAGGAGCCATTCCCATGTTCTACGCCATCCTGGCCTATCACGTCGAAGCCGCCGTCCAGTCCTGGACGCCCGATGAGGACGCGGCGCTGATGAAAGACCTGCTTGAGGTCAACGCCAGGCTGACGCGCGAGGGCAGGCTTGGACCGGCGGCAAGGCTGGGCGCGACCGCGGAAGCGGTCACTCTCCGCGGTCCGGGGGACGGCATGGTGCTCGACGGTCCCTTTGCCGAAACCAAGGAGCAATTGCTGGGTCTCTATGTCGTCGATTGCGCCAGCCAGGAAGAAGCGATCGCGACGGCGCGCGACCTCAAGCGCGTCAATCCCACCGCCGTCTACGAGATCCGGCCGATCCTGCGTTACCTTCCTGGCGCGCCGCTGGCTCCGGCCGGCTGAGTGATCGCTAAGCGTCAGGCATATTCCATACCGGACTTGATCTCCTGACCCAACCGAAGCGTCTCGCGCACCAAGAGGTCGAGATCCTCGCGCCGGGTGCGGTGGTTGGTGATCGCGACCCTCAAGCAATGCCGGCCACGCACGGTGGTGTCGGACAGGACAGCGATGCCCTCTTCCTGCAGCCTCAGCATGATCTCGGTGTTGAACGCCTTGAGACGGTCTTCGGGCGCGCCGTCGAGGCGATGGCGGAAGCAGACGATGTTGACCGTGGTGGCCGCCGTCAGTTCGAGCACCGGTTCGTCCTCGATCAGCCTGGCGAGATGGCGGGCCTGGGCGATGTTCTGGTCGATCAGCCGGCCGAACTTTTCGATGCCGTGCTCCTTCAGCGCCATCCAGATTTTCAACGCGCGGAAACCACGCGTCGTCTGCAATCCGTAGTCGTTCAGCCATTGCCCTGAAGCCAGGCCGCGCGGCGTCGATTCCAGGTATTCGGGCGTGACGGCAAAGCTGTTGCGATGGGCGGACGCGTCGCGGACCAGCGCACAGCCCGCCTCGAACGGCGCGTGCAGCCATTTGTGCGGATCGAGCGCGATCGAATGGGCCTGCTCGATGCCGGCGACGAGCGCTGCGTTTTGAGGCGCGACGGCGATCAGCGCGCCGATGCAGCCGTCGACGTGGAACCACAGATCCTCCGCCTCCGCCAGGGCAGCCAGCGCCTGGAGATCATCGACCGCCCCGGTGTTGACCGTGCCGGCGGTGCCGATGACGCAGGCCGGCTTGAAGCTTGCATCGCGATCCTCGGCGATTGCCGCCTTGAGCGCATCGACGTCGATGCGCAGCCCGGTGTCCGTAGGAATGCGGCGCAGCGCCCGGTTGCCGAGCCCGAGCGCCTCCATCGCCTTGCGATGGCACGAGTGGACCTGGTCCGAGGCATAGAAACGCAGCGGCCTCGGGATGGCGCCGACGCCCCTCTCGCGAACGTCGACGCCTGCCTTGGCGTTGCGCGCGACGGTCAGCCCGATGATGTTGGCCATCGAGCCGCCGCTGACCAGCGTGCCGCTGGCGGCGGCCGGAAAGCCGACCATCTCCTTGCACCAGTTCACCACCTGGCTGTCCATCAGCCCGGCGGCATGGTTGCCGCCGCCGAGATTCGAGCCCTGGATCGCCGCCAGGAAATCGCCGAGCGCGCCGGTGAAATTGCTTGATCCCATATACCAGGACCAGAAGCGCGGATGGATGTTGCCCATCGGATAGGCCATCAAATTGTCGGTGACCTCGCCATAAACATCGGGGAGCGACGCCGGCGCGCGCGGCATGGGCGCGTCGAAGAACGTCCGCACCTCGGGCGGCATCTCGCGCCACACCGGACGGTCTCGGACATCCCGCAGATAACCGACCGCGTCGTCTATGACGCGATGCGACAATGCCTGCACGTCAGCCCAGTCCGGCGGGTCCAGTGTTTCGTGCGTGGCCATCGCATCCTGCAAGGTGTCCATCCGGTTTCTCCCGCAAGGCACGTGCCCGGTCCCCGGATCGGCGTCACATGCGCGCTGAGCTGCTGCGCGGCGCCGCCGTCCGCAAGGGCGCCGCCACCATTTGTCCTATGCATCGAACTGACAGCTCGGCGTCGAGCGAGACAGCGCGGTCTCCTCGGCGTCCATCTCGGCCTCGATGCCGTCGAACAGCGGCGTCGACATGTAGCGTTCGCCGGTGTCGGGCAGTATGCACAGGATCACCGAGCCGGCTGCAGCCGTGCCGGCGATCTGGCGCGCCACGGCAAAGGTTGCGCCGCCGGAGATGCCGGTGAAGATGCCTTCCTGCTGCGCCAGCGCCTTCGCCCATTTGATGCCTTCCGGTCCCGGGATCGGCACCACCTCGTCATAGTAGCGCTGGTCGATCGCCTCCTGCAGCACATTGGGAATGAAGTCCGGCGTCCAGCCCTGGATCGGATGCGGCTCGAAGGCCGGATGGCTGGCGGCCGGCGCGCCGCCGGCGCCGCGCTGCTGCGCCTTGCCGCTGCCAATCAGCTGCGCATTGGCTGGCTCGGCAAGCACGATCCTGACCTCCGGCCGCTCCCGGCGCAGCACCCGGCCGACGCCGGCAACCGTGCCGCCGGTGCCGTAGCCGGTGACCAGGACGTCGAGCCTGGAGCCTGCGAAGTCATTGATGATCTCGCGCGCCGTGGTCGCCTCGTGGATGGCGGCATTGGCCTCGGTCTCGAACTGGCGGGCCAGGAACCAGCCATTGGCCTCGGCGAGTTCCACCGCCTTCTTGTACATGCCGAAACCCTTTTGGGCGCGCGGCGTCAGCACCACCTTGGCGCCCAGCATGCGCATCAGCTTGCGGCGCTCGACGGAGAAGGAGTCCGCCATCGTCACCACCAGCGGATAACCCTTCTGCGCGCAGACCATGGCAAGCCCGATGCCGGTGTTGCCGCTGGTCGCCTCGATCACGGTCTGGCCCGGCTTCAGCGCGCCGCTGCGCTCGCCCTCCTCGATGATGTTGAGCGCCAGCCGGTCCTTCACCGACGCGGCCGGGTTGAAGAACTCGGCCTTCGCGTAGATCGTCGCATGCGCCGGCCCGAGCTTGTTGATGCGGATGACCGGCGTGTCGCCGACCGTATCGAGAATGCTGTCGAACAGCCGGCCGCGACCGGACGTGGTTCTGATTTTCAACTGATGCAGCATCGTTTTGCTCCTTATGTGCTCACACGCCGGTTACAGGCCGGCGGTTCGGGCGGCGCGGTTCCGACACCTGGCCGCGTTAATTGCTTCGGCCGCGGCCGCGGCCGGCACGGAAACGCGCGGCCGGATGCGCCCTGTCGGCTTTGGTGATACGATATGGAGCAACTGTTCAGCGTGGGAGCCAGCGTGGAAAAGCACGTGGAATCCGTCCGATCGGGCCTGAACGGCAAGACGGCCGGCCTTTCCATGCGCCTGCTCGGGCCGCTGGCGATCACCCGCGACGGCGTTCCCGTCCCCCTGCCCGCATCGCGCAAGCTGCGCGCGCTGCTGGCCTATCTGGCGCTCGCGCCGCACCCTGTCGGCCGCAGCCGCCTGTGCGAGCTTCTCTGGGACGTGCCGAACGATCCGCGCGGCGAGCTTCGCTGGTGCCTCAGCAAGCTCCGCGGCGCGCTTGACGAGCCGGACCTGCGCAGGGTCGAGACCGAAGGCGACGCGGTGGCGCTTCGCCTTGCCGATATGCGCGTCGATGCGGTGGAAGCCGCCGCGGGGGTGGCGGAAGGCATCGAGACGCTGAGCCTCGAGCGGTTGCGGGCGCTTTCGCAGCTTTTCGCCGGCGACTTCCTCGATGGCCTGGAGCTGGATCGCAGCCCGCATTTCGGCAATTGGCTGACCGCGCAACGCCGCCGTTTCAACTCATGTCATGTCGCGGTGCTGGAACACCTCATCGGCCTTCTCCCGCCCGAGGCCGATGAGGCGGCCGCCTATATCGACGAATGGCTGGAGCTTGCGCCCTTCGACGGGCGTGCCCATGTGGCGCTGCTGGAGAATCTGGCGCGGCGTGGACAGATCGGCGCAGGCGAGGAGCATCTTGCCACTGCGGCACAGCTCTTCGAATCCGAGGAATTGGATTTCACATCCATACGCGACGCCTGGCGCGAGATCAGATCCCGGCAGCGGCAATCCAGCGCCACGCCATGCGCCCGTCCGGTGCCGGGCCTGCCGCAGGCGCCGATCGCCCTGGCCGAGTCCAATGATACAGCAGCGACGCGCCGGGCCTCGCTTGCGGTGACGCCGTTTGCCGAGGACGCCGGCGGCAATTTTCGCGGCGGGTTGGCCGACGGCTTGACCCACGACATCATCACGCGCCTCGCCAAGCTGCGCGATTTCTTCGTCATCGCCCGCGGTTCGGTCTTTGCGCTGGCCGAGAAGGACATCGCGCCGGAGGACGCCGGGCGCCGACTGAACGTCGACTATGTCGCGACCGGCTCGGTCCGCAACCTTGCCGGCCGTGTGGTCGTTTCGGTCGAGCTCGTCGAGGTGCGCACGGCGCGAATCGTCTGGGCCGAGACCTTCGAACGCAAGCCGGATGACATCTTCATCGTGCTTGACGATATCGGCGACAGCATCGTTTCCTCCATCGCCGCCGAGATCGCGACGGTCGAGCGCAACCGCGCGCTGCTCAAGGCGCCCAATTCGCTCAACGCCTGGGAAGCCTATCATCGCGGGCTCTGGCATATGTACCGCTTCACCCGCCAGGAGAACGAACTGGCGCAGCACTTCTTCGGCGAGGCCTTGAAGCTCGACCCCACTTTCGCCCGCGCCTATGCCGGCCTCTCCTTCACCCATTGGCAGAGCGCCTTCCAGCGCTGGGGCGATCGCGACCGCGAGACGGCGCTTGCCTTCGAAAGCGCCGGCCACAGCCTGCTGGTCGACGACCGCAATCCTGCCGCGCACTGGGCGATGGGCCGGGCATTGTGGCTACGTGGCGAGCAGGACGGCTCGCTGCTCGAACTGACCAAGGCCGTCGACCTCAGCCCGAACTTCGCGCTAGGCCATTATGCGCTGTCCTTCGTGCACTCGCAGTCGGGCGATCCCCAATCGGCGATCGGCTCCTCCGACCATTCGCGCCATCTCAGCCCCTTCGATCCGCTGCTGTTCGGCATGATGGGGGCGCGTGCGATGGCGCATGCGCGGCTGGGAGAATTCGACGCAGCCGCGGAATGGGCGCTCAAGGCCGCTGCCCGCCCCAACGCCCATGTCATCATCCTGGCGATCGCCGCGCACTGCCTGGCGCTGGCCGGCCGCCAGGATGAGGCGCGAAATTTCGCCGCCGCGATCCGCAAGACGCTGCCGGATTACAGCGCCGATGATTTCATCGCGACTTTCCGTTTTGATCCGGAAGCGGAAGCCCTGTTCCGCAACGGCGCCAAGCGCATCGGCCTGAACTGAATAGACTCGGGTCGGGGTGCTTCAGATTCAGCCAGGCCGGCCTCACCTGAATATCAACAGACCCTAATGCACGAGCGGTCCGCTCGCCTTCCGCCACGCGTCGATGCCGCCCTGGATGTGGCGGGCGCTGGCAATGCCGACGTCCTGCGCCGCCTGCACCGCCATCGCCGAGCGCTCGCCGAAGGCGCAGTAGAACAGGAGCTGCTTGCTGGTCGACTTCGCCAGCTCGTGCAGCATGCCGCCGGCGGCGATGTTTTCCTGAAGCCGCGCATAGGGCAGATGGATCGCCCCGAGTATGATGCCGTGGCGTTCCCGCTCGGATTGCTCGCGCAGGTCGATCAACGCCACGTCGGGTCGTCCGACCAGCGCCAGCGCCTGTTCGGCGCTCACCGACCAGCCCCGGCTGGCGATCTCGTCCTGATGCAGGCCGACCCTCATATTGGCCGGCACGGCGACGTCCATCATCTTCGGATTGGACAGCTTCAGATTGTTCATGATCTCGACATACTCGTCGACCGACTTCACCTGCAGGCGCGGATTGAAGGCCTTTTCCTCGCCGATTGTCGACACGGTCTCGCCTTTATAGTCATGAGCCGGAAAGATAAGCGTCTCGTCGGGAAGCTTGAGCAAGCGGCCGAAGATCGACTCGTACTGCATGCGCGGGTCGCCGTTCTGGAAATCGGTGCGCCCGGTGCCGCGGATGAGCAGCGTATCGCCGGTGAAGACGCGGTCCGGCAGGATGAAGCTGTAGGAATCGTCGGTGTGGCCGGGCGTGTAGATGACGTCGAGCGCCAGCCCTTCGATGGCGAGCTTGTCGCCGTCCGCAAGCCGCATCGAGACGACGTCGGCCTTGGTCTGCTCGCCCATCACGGTGACGCAATGCGTTTTGTCGCGCAGCGCGCCGAGACCGGTGATGTGGTCGGCATGGAGATGCGTATCCACCGCCTTGACCAGCCTGAGATCGAGCTCATTGACCAGCTGCAGATAGCGCTCGACCTTCTCCAGCACCGGATCGATGATCAGCGCCTCGCCGCCCCGGCGGCTGGCCAGCAGATAGGAATAAGTGCCCGAAACGGAATCGAAGAGCTGACGGAAAATCATTTTGCCAATGCCCCGCTGCATGCGCAGGCCTTCGCGAACGCGATGTTCGCGCGGCTGCGATGCCAGTATAGGATTATGACGCTCTGCGACCAAGCGCCTATCGTCAGCCGATGACAGCGATTTTCCACGCAAGCAGGGCGACTATCGCCGCCGCAGTGAAAAGCGTTGCCCAGCCGTGCCGGCCAATGGCATGCAGCGCAAGGACGGCGAGCCCGGCACAAACGGCCGCGAGCGCCCCTTCGATATAGAAGATTTCATCGTTACTGAGGGGCGCGCCGGCCGCACCGCCGATCCTGAAGAATTCCAGGATCGACCGCACTGCGATGACCAGCAGCAGGCCAAGAGCGATTTGCGCGGCTCGCGGTTCGGACAGCCAGTTCCACATCCGCCTCACAGTCACCTGCCTGACGTCGCCCGCGTGATCCCCTACCGCCGCAGCACCGCGCTCAGCACGTCGCGGATGCCGATGGCGCCGACGAAGCGCGACTGATCGTCGAACAGCGCCACCGGTGCTGTCTGCGAACGGTGCATGGCCAGCATCACGGTCTTCAGCGAGGTGCCCGGATTGGCCCAGAACACTTGCGCCGTCTCCTCCGGTTGGGCCTCGACGTCGGCGCAGGAGACCCACACAGCCGGCTTGCCGTCGCGTTCGGCCGCCGCCACCAGGCCGTGCTCGTCGATCTTGAAGCGCGTCGTCTTGCGACGGTCGAGCCACACCCAGCCGTTGTCGCCCTGCTCCAGGTCGCGGCGGTCGCGCATGACGTTCCATGCCGTCAGCACCGACAGCGGGTTCACATTGGCGATGAAGTCGCGGACATAGTCGTTGGCGGGCCTGAGCACGATATCTTCCGGCGCGCCGGTCTGGACGATGCGGCCGCCCTCCATGATGGTGATATGGCTGCCGATCTTCAGCGCCTCCTCGAGGTCGTGGCTGACGAAGATGATGGTCTTCTTCAGTTCCGCCTGCAGCTGCAGCAGCTCGTCCTGCAGCTTGGTGCGGATCAGCGGATCGAGCGCCGAGAACGGCTCGTCCATCAACAGGATCGGCGCCTCGGTGGCGAAGGCCCGCGCCAGGCCGACGCGCTGCTGCATGCCGCCCGAAAGCTCATGCGCGTATTTCTTCGACCATTGGTCGAGATGGACGAGTTCGAGCTGCTTCTTCACCCGCTCCTTGCGCTCGGCTTCCGGCACGCCGGCAAGCTCGAGGCCGAAGCCGACATTTTCTTCCACCGTGCGCCACGGCAGCAGGCCGAACTGCTGGAACACCATGGCGACCTGCTTTTGCCGCAGCCGCCGCAAAGTCGGTTCGTCACAGGTGACGACGTCGACGGTGCGGTCGCCGTCCTTGACCAGCACCTGGCCGCGCGACACGACATTGAGCCGGTTGACGGCCCGAAGCAGCGTCGACTTGCCGGAGCCCGACAGGCCCATCAGCACCGATATCTCGCCTTCATGCACGGTGAGGCTGGCCCCGGCGCAGCCCAGCACATTGCCGGTCTTTTCGAGGATTTCGGCGCGCGTGGCGCCCTTGTCGATCAGTGCCAGCGAACCGGCCTGATCGGCGCCGAAGACGATGTCTACGTCCTTGAAATCAACCGCGACGGTCATTTCTTGCCTCCAACGCCGATGCGGGTCATACGGTCGAGCACGATGGCGAGCACGACGATGGCGAGGCCAGCCTCAAGTCCGAGGTCGATGCGGCGCGAGCCGAGTGCGCGGTTGATTTCCGTGCCGAGCCCGCCGGCGCCGATCAGCGCCGCGAACACGACCATCGACAGTGACAGCATGATCGATTGCGTCAGGCCCGCCATGATGGTGGGCAGCGCCGAAGGCAGCTCCACTTTCCACAGCAGCTGTTGCCTGGTGGCGCCGAAGGCCTCGCCGGCCTCGATGATCGCCTTGGGCACCGAGACCACGCCGAGATGGGTGAGCCTGACCGCGGTCGGGATGACGAAGATGATGGTGACGATCAGGCCGGGCGCGTTGCCGAGGCCGAACAGCGTCAGCACCGGGATCAGGTAGACGAAGGTCGGCAGCGTCTGCATCAGGTCGAGCACCGGCAGCATGACGCGATAGACCTTCGGCTTGTGCGCGGCCCAGATGCCGAGCGGCACGCCGATCGCCATCGCCATGGCGGCGGCTGCAACCACCAGGACAAGCGTCTGCACCGTCTGCTTCCACAAATTCTGGTTAATGATGAAGACCAGGCCGAGGAAGACGCCGATGGCGAGCCCGCGCGAGCGCTGCAGCAGCCAGGCGAGGCCGGCGATAACCAGCGCCAGCAATACCGGCGGCACCATCAGCAACAGGTCGACCAGACCGTCGAGGATGAAGTTCAGGCCGTTGGAGAAGGCCCGGAAGATGGTATCGAAATTGTCGGTGAGGAAGCCGAAGAAGGCCTTGCCCCATGGCCCGATGGGGATTTTGTGGTCAACAAGGAATTTCGAAATCGGATCCATCTTGCCCCCTCTCGGCCTCGCCGCGCTGCCGCACGGTCATCTTCTGGCAGCTTAACGCATGTCACGCAAAAGTGTGCAGCGGTTTTGGGAAAATGAAATGCGTAAAAACAGAGACTTAAAGCGCGCCGCTTGAGCCCGTTCAGCGCGGCGAACTTTAAGAAAAAGGGGCAGCCTTTTCCAGTGGCCGCCCCTTTTTGAGGTCATGCGTAATCCAAGCCGGGTCAGCTTCCGAGCGCGGTCTTGACGGCCGCAGCAGCATCGCCGCCATCGAAAGTGGTGACCCCGGCGATCCAGGGCTTCACTGCATCCGGATGCTTCTTCAGCCAGTCGGTGGCGACTGTTTGCGGATCGCCGCCCTTGAGGATGGCGTCCATCATCTCGCCTTCCATGTCGAGATTGAATTTGAGGTTGGCGACGAACTTGCCGGCATTCGGGCACTCGGTCATGTAGCCCTTGCGCACGTTTGTCGAGACGGTGGCGGCGCCGAAGCCGCTGTCGCCCATGCCGCCGAGATAGGTGATCTTCATGGCGCCCATCACCGGATGCGGTGTCCAGCCGAGGAAGGCGATCCATTCATTGTTCTTCATCGACTGCTCGGCCTGCGTCAGCATGCCGGCCTCGGAGGACTCGACCAGTTCGAAGCCCGAGAGGTTGTCGGCCGGGTTCTTGATCATGTCGAGGATGATGCGGTTGCCGTCATTGCCGGCCTCGATGCCGTAGATCTTGCCATTGAATTTGTCCTTGAACTTGCCGAGATCGGTCAGCGACTTGACGCCGGCATCGGCGACATAGGTCGGCACGACGATGCCGTAGCCGGCGCCGGCGAGGTTCTGGCTCACCGTCTCGACCGAGCCGTCGGCGGTATAGTCCTTGATGTCGTTGGTCATCGACGGCATCCAGTTGCCGAGGAACACGTCGAGATCCTTGTTCTTCAGCGACGCATAGGTCACCGGCACCGAAAGCTGGATCACCTGCGGCTGGTAGCCGAGCGCGGTGAGCAGCACCGAAGCCAGGCCCGTTGTGGCCTGGATGTCGGTCCAGCCGACGTCCGACAGGCGCACCGCCTTGCAGCTCGCCGGATCGCCGGCATAGGCGGCGCTCGTCGACAGAAACGCCGCCAGGCCGAGGCCGGCGACGAAGGTATTGATACGCGACATGAACTTTCTCCCATTTCAATTTTGCGGCAAAGCGAAGTCACGGTTCTTGCGCCCGCCTTGTTTCGTGAGCCAAACACCATTTTGATGTGGTTTCAAGCGGTTCCCCATCACGATCAACGGCGCGCACTGGCCATTCAGCGACATGCCGCCGCTTTTAAGCTGGACCGCTTTTCTAGTGGACGGAGCCTGCGCCCCCTTTCCCGCGCCTCTGCAAGTCGGCTTAAAGGGCCATGGCCAAGCTATACTTCAACTACGCGACAATGAACGCCGGCAAGACGACGATGCTGTTGCAGGCGTCCTACAATTATCGCGAACGCGGCATGACGACGATGCTGTTCGTGGCCGGCCACTACCGCAGGGGCGACAAGGGGCTGATCTCGTCGCGCATCGGCCTGAGCTCCGAGGCCGAGATGTTTCGCGACGGCGACGACCTCTTCGCCCGCGTCGCCGAGCACCATCGGCACCAGACCGTGCATTGCATTTTCGTCGACGAGGCGCAGTTCCTAGAAGAAGAGCAGGTCTGGCAGCTTGCCCGCATCGCCGACCGGCTGAACATACCGGTGATGTGCTACGGCCTGCGCACCGATTTCCAGGGCAAGCTGTTTCCAGGCTCGCGCGCGCTGCTCGCCATTGCCGACGACCTGCGCGAGGTGCGCACCATCTGCCGCTGCGGCCGCAAGGCCACGATGGTGGTGCGCCTCGGTCCCGACGGCAAGGTCGCGCGGCAGGGCGAGCAGGTGGCGATCGGCAAGGACGTCTATGTCTCGCTCTGCCGCCAGCACTGGGAGGAGGAAATGGGCAGGGCCGCGCCCGATGACTTTATCGGTTTTGTCCGCGCCTGAGACAGGAACCCTCGCCCGCCTGGCAAGCTTCGCCTGTTCTAATCTGCGGCCGCTCCGAGCGATAGGATGCGCAAAAACAAGAGCTTAAGGGTTGTTGCCTAAAGATCTTTAAATGCAATGCGCTTTATTCACGCCGTGAGTATGGTTCGCTCGACTTTCAAGAGCCCAGCCAATTCTTTTGTTTTGGCGTCCGCTCTTGTCTTCCGTCTTTCAATCCCTTGAAGCCCCACATATATTCCCCGCCACGTGCGACGAAACCGGATGCCGATGCGGGAGGCCCCTATGGCGACATTGCAGAATTTCGATGCCGAAATTGCCAAGACCAGGCAGGTTGTGCAGGATATGCGCACCAAGATCGAGCAGTCCGGTACCGTGCTCGACACGCTCGCCCAGGCCGACAAGAAGATCGGCGACGCCAATTTCGACATCGAGAACGCCCGCATCGAGGACGTGCTGAAGCAGCAGAAGGTGATGGAAGGCAACATCGCCGACCTTATCATCGGGCTTGAGGACGCCACCAACGTCTTCGGCGCCGAATTCGAGAGCATGAAGAACTATACCGGCTGGGAAAACTTCGTCGGCGTCTTTTCGGCGCAACGCAAGCAGCGCATGCGCACCGATCGCGTGCGCAACATGTCGCTGGCCGGCAATCTGCAGGAGCTCCTGGCGAAATCCGACACCATCGTCGGCATCCTCAAAGCGCAAAAGCAGATCCTCGACCAGCGCTACAAGACCTCTGAGGCCAGCCTGTCGCAGGTCATCGAACGGCGCAAAGCGACCATGTCCAACCTCGAAGCCGTGCAGAAGCGCATCGAGGAACTCAACCCGCAGCTGCTCGACATCGAGAACAGGATCGCCGCCTCGACCACCCAGAAGGAGCGCACCGAGCTCGAAGGCCAGCGCTCGAAAATGGCGACCGAATACAACGAGAAACAGGCCAAGGAGCAGGAATTGCTGGCCGAAAGCCAGACGCTGGAGCGCTACACCTCGATGTTCCAGACGTTCGTCGATTCGCTCAACAACCAGATCGCCGCGCAATCGACGCTGATCAACAAGCTGACCATCGACACCGAGCAGCGCATCGTTCTCTACAAAGCGCTGGAAGACTCGCTGAAGACCGCCGCCCAGCAGGATGTCGCCCACAAGATCAACACGCTGGGCAGCCAGGTCGACAACACCGCCGAGGAAACCATGGCCGGCATCGGCGCCGCCTCGCAGAAGCACATCGGCGACCTGCTCGAAATGCACGAGAAGAACATGGTCGCCAGCGCCGACATCCAGCGCCGCAAGAAGCTTGCCGACGACGCCTTCGCGCGCCGCTTCGACGAGGTGATGAAGAAGCATAATTCGGCGAACTACGTGCAGTCGTAAACGGCTGCACACGGGCACATAGGCATGACCCCCGAAAACGATGCGGCGGTGCGCTATTTTTCCGCCATCACGGCGGCGCTGAGCGGGCTCGAAGTGTTCATGCGCGACGACCGCTCGCCACTCTACCGGCACGGCATCGTCGCCAGGATCGTCGCCGAATACATCGCCCGGCTGGACACGTCCTTTGCCTGCTGGCGCAACCGTCTCGGCTTCATGGACACGTTTCGCATATCGCGCGCCGACAGCGGCTATCCGGTGTTCCAGAACCTGCTTGAACTGGAGAACGACCGCCGGCAGGCCGAGGCGCGGCTGGCCAACATCCCGCAGGCGGATGAACTGCGCGAGGAGATGGCCGACTTCATACTGCGCCACAAGGAATTTCCCGACGCGCTGCAGAAGTCGATGGCCGAGCGGCTCTATCTGGAAGACGTCAGGAGCGAGGCGACCTTCGGCCCCTTCATCCTGGCGCAGACGGCGAAGGTCTCGGTCAATCCCAAGACCATGCGACCTTATTACCTCGTCCACTGGGCCTCGTTCGACGGCAGCGCCAACCTGCCGCTCGTCTACATGGTGACGGTGGAGGACTCCTCCGAGAGCATGGTGCGCCAGCTCGTCGACGGCAACACCGGCAAGCTCAGCGACCGAGTCGACATCCCGCTCCCAGTGGATGGCCTGCTCAATCCCGAGCTTGCGCATCGTTTCGACGATTTCACGGAGAAGAATTCCGCCTACACGCTGTCGCCGGTGACCATCGCGGTCAACCTCGACAAGGATTTCGAGCCGCTGCACCCGAAACAGCTTCGCCGCGTCGTGCTTGGCCCGTTCTATTCAGCCGGCATCACCGAAAACAATTCGACGGTGACCGAGGTTCTGGCCAAGGTGCGCAAGCCGGAGAATGCCTGGCTGCTCACCTGGACCATTCAGGAAGTCTATTCCAAGAGCGAGAAGCCTGGCCGCAAGGGCCTGTTCTCCAGCGAGAAGACGACGCAGGAATTCTTCATCAACACCGACGATCTCGAAGCGGCGCGCCAGGGTGTGTCGAGCTACGAGAACCACGCGCTGATCCCGCATGAGGCCTACCAGGCGCTCTATGCCGAGGGCGAAGCGCAGAAGATCTTTTCCGGCTACAAGGTCCACATCCTGTCCAAGGGGCAGGTCATCAGCGATGTGTGACCGTCAAACCGCGGAGCATCCTTCATGGATACCGGCCTGACCACGATCTCGGAAGCAGCAATCGAAAAGCACCGCGCCGTTGCGCAGAGCTTCATCACCCGCATCATCGTGGTGGAAGATCCGGCACGCGAATCCGGCACCGCGCTGGCCGGCACCAACCGTCGCTTCGTCTCGACCGTTTCGGTCGGCTCCGTGCGCCGCACCCGCGAGGTCGAGCTGACGAAGACGGTCGCGGCGATCCATCCCGACGACCAGCTGATGAGCATTCCGCAGCATACGCTTTTGTTCCGCGCCCGGCGCGGCTTGGCGATCGCGCTGGCGATCTCGGATGTCTTTGCCGAGGGCTCGGACCTCGAAAGCCTGCAGGCGAAGAATGTCCGTGCTCCGCTCGAAGGCGATGAGGCAGCAACCTTCAAGAAGCTTTTGTCGGCCTCGGCTTACGTTTCCGCCTTCAGCTTCGCCTCCTATCTGTTCCAGTTGATCGACAGCGACGGTGAGGCACCCAACGACATCCCCGAGCCCGATTTCCTGTTCGACACACCGCAGGATGCGGTGAAGTCGGTCGTCGCCGGCCTCGACAAGGCGATCGCCGGTTCGAAAGACGACGCCGACCTGATGACCAGGGCGCGCGCCTTTGCCCGCGTCGCCATCGACGGGCTGTTGGCGCGCAAGGGCCGCTTCGACGGCATCGGCCCGTTCGAGAACGCCCATATCCGCATCAATGTCGACGACTTCACCCTCGACGGCTTCGACGTCGCGCCCGGCAAGCGCGCCAAGCCGCTGGTGATGACCTTCAAGACGCCGGAAGAGGTGGTCGGCAACCACATCGCCAAATACCAGTCCATCAAGCTGGCGAAAATGCTGATGGCTTATGATTTCGAGCGCGAGCTGAACCCATTCGTCGAACTCGGCGGCTTCCTCTTCACCTTCATCGGCGACGGCGCGCCAGGCACCGGCAAGACGACGCTGATCCAGATGATCGCCGGCCTCCTCAACGGCTATTGCCAGGTCGCCGGCTATCCCTTCGCCTATGAGAATTTCGGCGTCGACCAGATCTCGTCCTACCAGGGCAAGTCCGGCCAGAACTGCCGCCAGTTCATCAACAACGTGCTCAATCCGCGCGCCATCGGCTTCGGCACCATCGACGACATCGACCAGGTGGCGGCGCGCCGTTCGGACGATCGTGCGTCCGCCGGCCAGCAGGAGATCACCGGCGTGCTGATGGACGCCTTCGCCGGCGCTTCCACCGTGGTGCGCGGCAACTGCTCGTTCGGCATGTTTTCCAATTACCCCGAAAACGTCGACGATGCGCTGCGCCAGCGCGCCGGTGCCCGCTGGCTGGTCGACGGCCCGCAGAGCCGCGACGACTACATCGACATCTTCGTCCTGCTTGCCGGCAAGAACCACAAGATACCGCTCGGCGACCACGCAGTTTACGCCGCGCAGGAGATCCAGCGCGCAGTGACGGAAGCCTATGAAGAGCACGAGAAGCCGCGGGAAGACGGCCTGGTGAGGGTCTATGAGCGCTACATGAAGGAGAACGGCCAGCCCAAGACCATGGCCGACATTGGCACCTATCTGCACATGATCAAGGATGCCGAGCCCCGCTTCACCGGCCGCGCCATCAAGAATGTCACCGACGCGATAAAAATGCGCGCCATGGACGTCGAGCTGCCGGACGACTGGTTCGAGAAGCCGGACGCCTTCATGCACAAGAGCTACGATGACAAGAAGGCGATGATCGAGGAACTGCGCGGACCGTTCTCGATGGATATGGTCATGCAGGAGATCAACCGATACGCCGATTCCGAGTTCCGGTATTCCGACAAGTCCGATGACGCAGCCGTGGAGAAGCTGCTACGGGATGCGCGCCTGCGCGAGCGTGCGGCGCGCGAAATGGAGGAGTTGAAGAAGAAGGGGCTGTGGAATGCGTGAGCTGCGCCGACCTTCCCTTCTCCCCTTGCGGGAGAAGGTGTCGCCGAAGGCGACGGATGAGGGGTGCTCCAGGGAACTCCAGCGTTTCACTCCGCTGGAACACCCCTCATCCGGCTCGGCGCTATCGCGCCGATCCACCTTCTCCCACAAGGGGAGAAGGGAAGGCTGCCCCGCCCCTCATCCGCACTTCGGGCACCTTCTCCCCGTGAACGGGGAGAAGGAATAGTGATTAAAAAACCCGACCTTCTGCGCGACAACGAGCTGATCTACGGCCGGCTACTCACTGTGGACGAGCCGCATCTCATCCAGCGCTACAACAAGGCGCTTGCAGCCTTCGGTCTCAATCCCACCAAGTTGAGAAGCTTCCAGATCGACCGCACCGGCTTTTCGCCCGAGATCGCCGAGGAGTGCGGCGACTACGACTATCTCGATCCGAACGAAGTCAATCGCCGCTTCATCATCCTGACGCCATCTCAGGTCGACCTGCCGGTGGTTCACACCGCCTTCTCCAACACCTCGCAGCTGATGTTCGAGTTCATGTCCAAGAACCAGCGCGCCATCGACGCGTTGACCATCAAGGACGTTATCTACGGCGAGATCGAGGACTCGGTTCCGAAGGTCAACGACATCGAGGATTTGCTGTCGATCAGCCAGGTCGAATTCAAGGTGCTGTCGGCCGAGGACGTGCTCGGCAAGGCGGCCGAGCTCGGCAAGCTGGTCGACCGGCTGAAACAGGAGCCCGACGCATGGCGCGACAGCGCCATGCTGCAGCACATGGTCGATCTCGCCAAGGTCTGCGGCGACATCCGTGAGAACGCGCTGGTGCCCGACCAGGTGATCTTTCGCCACAATGCCTACTGGACCAGCCATTTCGGCGGGCTCTACGTGTTCGTGGATCCCGGCATGACGACGGTGATCAGCGATCCGGCCGCCCCCGGCTTCCGCCGCTCTCGGCCCTGGCAGGTGAGCTATCTCTCGATCAATGATGCCGACAAGGTGTTCAAATTCCTCGCCGCTACCGGCCGCATCGAACTGCCTCGCGCCTCCTGGATCGAAGCCTCCGGCTATCTCGAACATCGCGCCGAAATGGTGGTGCGCGCGCTGATCCGCGATGCCGAACCGAACCGCAACCTGACCGACGTCGACAAGGTCTGGCTGCAGACCTGGATCCTTGGCCATGCCGACCTGATCGCCAGGGACGGCAATTTCCCCTTCCTCAACGCCGCCAAGCGCGAAATCGCTCAATATGGCCATCTCAAGATCGAGGACGTAGCGCCGCCCCAGCGCTTCCTGGTCGTGCGCGGCAAGCCCGACCATCCCGACGCCTGGCTGACCAACCAGTTGATCTCGGATTTCGTGCCGCAGGACTTCGTGTCGCGCTACGTCTTCAACAAACCGGGCTTCTACAAGGACTATGACAGCTACAGCGACGCCTGGCGATCGCATGTTGTGGACGTTCTGAAAACCACATATTTGAAGGACAAGGTGGCGTTCCGCACGCGCCTTTACGGCTTGACTGACTGAGGGGTGACGAGAGCCATGCTAGATCCTGTCGTGAATTTCTTCACCTGGATTTTCCAATGGATCGGCCGCGGGATCGGCTTCGTCGTCGGCATCATCCTGTGGCCGTTCATGTGGGTCGGCCGCTGGTATGGGCAGCGCGGCTGGATCCTCAAGGCGGCGGTCGGCCTCGCCTTGCTGGTGCTGATCGGCCTCTATGCCAACTTCTTCTACGCTACGCAGTGGTGGAACAATTTCGACCCGAACTACCCCGACAAATACACTTTCGAGAAGCGCAACGTTTCTGCCGGCGAGCAGGTCTCCGCGGGCGCCAGCACCAATACGGCGAGGACCTGCGGCAATTCCGGCATCGCCCAGGTGGCCGCGGACCTGACCGACTTCAACGTCAACCAGAATGCCTGGGTCTCCTCGATGGTCCTCTACAAGCTCGGCCTGTTCGGTATCGACTGGGACAACACGCCGTGGATGGACAACAAGGCCTCCTTCCAGCGCGGCATCAACCAGGCGGTGCGCCGCACCGCGACCGAGCTTGCCGACAATCTCGGCCGTGTGCGCACCACCTCGCAGATCGATAGCAATCTCCAGGATGCCCGTGGTCAGCTGCAATACGACGAATCCATCTGGTACATCAGCCGCAACGGCATGACCGCGACGACGCCAAGCATGTATCGTCGCGCGGTCGGCAATCTGCGTTCCTTCAACGCCCGGTTGGCCGCATGCCAGACGACATTCGACGCCCGCGCCGACAATCTGAAGCAGTATATCGACCGCATCGCCAGCGACATCGGCTCGACATCCGCCATCCTCAAGGAGCGCGCCGAGAACCACAATGACGGCTGGTTCGATTTCCGCGCCGACGACCGCTTCTGGTTCGCCTACGGCCAGCTCTATGCCTATTACGGGCTCATGAAGGGCGCTCAGGCCGACTTTGAGGGCGTGATCAAGGAAAAGCACCTGCAGAATCTGTGGGACACGATGGATGCGCAATTCGTCTCGGCGCTGCGCATCCAGCCCTTCATCATCGCCAATGGCCGCGAGGACGGCTGGCTGCTGCCGACGCATCTGACGACGATGGGCTTCTACGTGCTGCGCGTGCGCTCCAACATGGTCGAGATCAGCAACGTGCTGAGCCAGTAGCGTCGGCTGCCGGCAGTCGGGCAATGGTGGATTTGCGCCGTCGCTTCTGTCGTTTTTCGCGTATTCAGCGGCTGTTTTGAGACGGCGGAACGGCATCCGCTCTGGCTTCTATACGGCGCAACGAACCGGGCGAAAAAGACCCGGGAAGGCTCGACCGGGAAGCAGCAATATTCTTTCTTAACAGGAAACATAGTTGCATGAAAGTTGACGCCGCGGCAGCGACAGGGTTAGAACGTGACCTTGCGTCCGCGCGGCGCCTCGAACATGCACAAATAATCGAACCCTCCACCGCCCAATCCAGAGGAAAGCCGTCATGGCCGAAGTGAAGTCCGACATCGAGATCGCGCGCGCAGCCAGGAAGAAACCGATCCAGGAGATCGGCGCCAAGATCGGCATCCCGTACGAGCACCTGCTGCCCTATGGCCACGATAAGGCGAAGGTCTCGGCCGAGTTCATCAAATCTGTGAAGGGCAACAAGGACGGCAAGCTGATCCTCGTCACCGCCATCAACCCGACGCCGGCCGGCGAAGGCAAGACGACCACCACGGTCGGCCTCGGCGACGGTTTGAACCGCATCGGCAAGAAGGCGATCGTGTGCATCCGCGAAGCCTCGCTCGGCCCGAATTTCGGCATGAAGGGCGGCGCGGCCGGCGGCGGGTTGGCCCAGGTCGTGCCAATGGACGACATGAACCTCCATTTCACGGGCGACTTCCACGCTATCACCACCGCCCATAACCTGCTCTCGGCGCTGATCGATAACCACATTTACTGGGGCAATGAGCTCGGCATCGACACCCGCCGTGTCGTCTGGCGGCGCGTCATGGACATGAACGACCGCGCGCTGCGCGAGATCATCGCCTCGCTCGGTGGTGTCGCCAACGGCTTTCCGCGCGAGGCCGGCTTCGATATCACCGTCGCCTCGGAAGTGATGGCGATCCTGTGCCTCGCCACCGACCTCAAGGACCTCGAGAAGCGCCTCGGCGACATCATCGTCGCCTACCGCCGCGACAAGTCGCCGGTCTATGCCCGCGACCTCAAGGCCGACGGCGCCATGGCGGTGCTGCTCAAGGACGCCATGCAGCCCAATCTGGTGCAGACGCTGGAGAACAACCCGGCCTTCGTGCATGGCGGCCCGTTCGCCAACATCGCGCATGGCTGCAACTCGGTTGTTGCCACCACGACGGCGCTGAAGCTCGCCGATTACGTCGTCACCGAAGCCGGCTTCGGTGCCGACCTTGGAGCTGAAAAATTCTTCGACATCAAGTGCCGCAAGGCCGGCCTGAAGCCGGCAGCGGCCGTCATCGTCGCCACCGTGCGCGCCATGAAGATGAATGGCGGCGTCAAGAAGGAAGATCTCGGCAAGGAGAACATCGAGGCGGTCAAGAAGGGCTGCGCCAACCTTGGCCGCCACATCGAAAACATCCGCCAGTTCGGCGTGCCGGCGGTGGTCGCCATCAACCACTTCTATTCCGACACCGACGCCGAAATCCAGGCGATGAAGGACTATGTCGCCTCGATGGGCGAAGAGGCGATCCTGTGCAAACACTGGGCCAAGGGCTCGGCCGGCATCGAGGATCTCGCCAACAAGGTGGTGGCGCTGGCCGAATCCGGCGCCTCGCAGTTCGCGCCGCTCTACCCCGACGCCATGCCACTGTTCGAGAAGGTCAACACCATCGTCAAGCGCATCTACCGCGGCGACGAAGCGATCGCTGACAAGTCGGTCCGCGACCAGTTGCATGCCTGGGAAGAGGCAGGCTATGGCAACCTGCCGGTGTGCATGGCCAAGACGCAGTATTCCTTCTCGACCGACCCGAACCTGCGCGGCGCGCCGACCGGCCACACCGTGCCGGTGCGGGAAGTCAGGCTTTCGGCAGGCGCCGGCTTCGTCGTCATCATCTGCGGCGAGATCATGACCATGCCGGGCCTGCCCAAGGCGCCGTCTTCGGAAAAGATCTTCTTGAACGAGGCCGGCCAGATCGAAGGGTTGTTCTAAACATTCTTCGAGCTGAGAATGACCAAGGCGCCGCACTGCTGCGGCGCCTTTTGCTTGCCCGGATTCCTCAAGCCGCCGCCGAGGAACCGAACTTGTCTCATACCACAACAAGAGGCGCCGCATCGCTTTGGCGCCTCTTGTCGTTCACATAGCTCCGGTCTAGGCGGCGCTTCGCGCCAGCGCCCGTTGGTTCGAGGCATAGATCGTGTCGCGTTCCGGCAAGGCGCCGGTCTTCAGGCAATCGATCCAGTCGGCCGTCTTCAGAACCGCGGCGAAGCGCGATTGCAGGACTATGCTCACCACGCGGTGGATCTCCTCGGCCGAGGCATAGCCGGCGCTGTTGGCATAAGGCACCGAGCCGCTCGCATCGGACAGGAACTCGACCGCGAAGCCCATATGCACGGCATGGATGATGGTCGAAAGATCGCAATTATGCGTCATATAGCCGACCACCGCGATCGTATCGATGGCATTGGCGCGCAGCCACTCTTCTAAGTCGGTGCCGGTGAAGGCGGAGGGCAGCATTTTCTCCACGTAGTGATCGCGGCTACGCCTGGCGATCTCGGGATGCAACTCGCCGCCATGGCTGCCTTTGGCGAAGATCGGTGAGGTCTCAGGCGCCATCTGCTTGACGACGACAATCTTGATGCCGGCCTCGGCGGCGGCATCCATGGCGCGCGCCACGTTGACGACGCTGTCGCGGAAGGGCGGATGCTGGATGGCGAGGTTGCCGCCGTCATAGTCGTTCTGGACATCGACGACGATCAGCGCGCGGCTCGGCTGATTGGCGGGTTTTGACATAGTGAGTTCCTTTCGGCTGCGTTGATGGACACAGGCTAAGCTGCTCTCCGACTGACAGAAAGTGGCCCGATTGACATCATTCGAAAGAATTGGGACATTGTACTCAGTCAAAGGATGCCTGCCATGAAAGCTCCGATCATCGCCGCCGTCGCGTTCGATGGCATCAGCCCGTTCCATCTTTCCGTGCCTTGCCTGGTGTTCGGCGCGGACCGCACCAAGCTCGGCCTGCCCCGCTTCGACTTCCGTGTCTGCGCTGCCGAACAAGGGGCCATCCAGACCGATGCCGGGTTGAGCATTTTAGTATCGCACGACCTCTCGGCGCTGGACGATGCGGATATCGTCATCATTCCAAGCTGGAAGGACCTCGATGCTCCAGTTGAGGCGCAATTCAAGGACGCGCTCTGCCGGGCGCATCGGCGCGGCGCGCTGATTGTCGGCCTTTGCCTCGGCACCTTCGCCATCGCCGCTGCCGGGCTTCTTGCCGGGCGAAGGGCGACGACGCACTGGGCCTATACCGACCAGTTGCAGGACCTCCACCCCGACATCGCCGTCGATGCGGGCGTGCTCTATGTCGACGACGGCGACATCATCACCTCCGCCGGCGTCGCCGCCGGACTGGACTGCTGCCTGCATATCGTGCGCGCCCGCTACGGCGCCGAGGCCGCACTTCGGCTCGCCCGGCACGTCGTTCTGTCGCCGCACCGGCAAGGCGGGCAGGCGCAGTTCATCGAGCGTCCGCTTGAGCCGACGCCGAACGCCGACCGGTTCACGCACGCCCTCGACCAGGTGCGGGCATCGCTCGGCGAAGCGCACAGCCTGGACAGCGTCGCCGATGCGGCCGGTCTCACCCGCCGAACATTCACGCGCCGCTTCCAGAAGACGATCGGCACCAGCTTCGGCGACTGGCTGGCCGCCCAGCGCATCGCGCTGGCGCAAAGGCTGCTCGAGACGACCGACAAATCGATGGACATGGTGGCCTTCGAGGCCGGCTTCGGCAGCGCCACCTCGCTGCGCCAGCATTTCGCCGCGCGGCTGAAAACCTCACCGGTGCAGTACAGGCGCGAGTTTTCCAGAAGCGCCCGGCCGGGCAACGGTCGGGCCTACACGGCTGCGGACGCGCTCAACGGCGCGTAATCACCCGCGCCGGGTTGCCGGCCACCGTCGTGTTCGCGGCCACATCGCGCGTCACCACGGACCCTGCGCCGACGATGGCGCCCTCGCCGATGCCGATGCCGCCAAGGATCACCGCGCCGCCGCCGATCCAGGCATCGTCGCCGATCGTTACCGGCTTGGCGATCTCCAGTCCGGCGCGCCGGCCGGCGGCCTCGCGGTGATGCTCGGCGCAATAGATCTGCACATTGGGGCCAAGCAGCGTTCGATTGCCGACGCGCACCGGCGCCGTGTCGAGGATGGTGCAGCCGGCATTGAGGAAGACGCGGTCGCCGAGGAACAGGTTGAAGCCGTAGGCGCAGTGAAATGGCGCCTCGATGCGCGCGCGCTCGCCGACGCCGCCGAGCAGCGCCCGCAAGGCCGGTCCGATGTCTCCGCGCTGCCGGGGCGGCAGGCTGTTGTGCTCGAACACAGCATCGCCCGCGACAACGCGCAACGCTTCCAGCTCCGGATCGATACAAGTGTACCACTCGCCCGCCGCCATCCTCATGCGTTCGCTCGTGGTCATGGCTGCGTCTCCCGTCCTGCCTGCGGCGCCAAAGCAAAATCTCGTTCCATGGAAAAGCCCGCTGGTCAAAAGCCGGCCCTATGCTAGCCTGCCTTAGTGTGGGCTGTCCCGGTCCGCGATTGAGGGGTCGATCATGCTTTATCTTTTTGCTTTGCTGATCGGCATGGTCGCCGGCCTGCGCGCCATGACCGCGCCGGCCGTTGTCGCCTGGGGCGCCTGGCTCGGCTGGCTGCCGCTCGCCGGCACCTGG
Organism: Mesorhizobium sp. B1-1-8; assembly: GCF_006442795.2. Classification (NCBI taxonomy): domain Bacteria; kingdom Pseudomonadati; phylum Pseudomonadota; class Alphaproteobacteria; order Hyphomicrobiales; family Phyllobacteriaceae; genus Mesorhizobium; species Mesorhizobium sp. B1-1-8. Next base: position 1,980,865 of record NZ_CP083956.1, on the reverse strand, counting down.
GCGAGCTTCATGGGCCATTGGATCGCCGTCGGCATCTTCACCATCCTGGCGATCGTCGAGCTTATCGCCGACCAATTGCCGTCGACCCCAAGCAGAAAAGTGCCGCAGCAATTCGGCGGCCGCATCGTTGCCGGCGCCTTCGCCGGCGCGGTGCTGGGCGCGGCCGGCGGTTCTACCATCGGCGGCCTGATTGCCAGCGCCATCGGCGCGGTGATCGGCACGCTCGGCGGCGCCGAGGCGCGCGCCCGGCTGGCGGCCGCGTTCGGCAAGGATCTGCCCGCAGCCCTTGTCGAGGATGCGGTGGCGATCGTCGGCGGCCTGCTGATCGTGGCGGCCGTGGCATGACGGCAAAGACCTTCGACGCCATCATCATCGGCGCCGGCCAGGCCGGCACTCCGCTCGCCGGGCGGCTGACTGCGGCCGGTATGAGCGTGGCGCTGGTCGAGCGCAAGCTCATCGGCGGCACTTGCGTCAACACCGGCTGCACCCCGACCAAGACGATGGTGGCAAGCGCCTACGCCGCGCATCTGGCGCGGCGCGCCGCCGACTATGGCGTGACGCTCGGCAGGCCCGTCGGCGTCGACTATAAGGCGATCAAAGCGCGCAAGGACAAGGTCTCGGGCGCCTCCCGCACCGGGCTGGAAGACTGGATTGCCGGAATGGACAAGTGCACGCTCTATCGCGGCCATGCGCGCTTCGAATCCGCCAACATCGTGCGTGTCGGCGACGATCTGCTGACTGCCGAAAAAATCTTCCTCAACACCGGCGGCCGGGCCTCGGTGCCGGACCTGCCCGGCATCAACGACGTGCCCTATCTCACCAACTCCTCGATGATGGACCTCGACGTGCTGCCGCGCCATCTGGTCGTCGTCGGCGGCAGCTACATCTCGCTCGAATTCGCGCAGATGTTCCGCCGCTTCGGCTCCGAGGTCACGGTCATCGAGAAAGCCCCCCGGCTGATCGGCCGAGAGGACGAAGACGTCTCGGCCGCCATCCTGTCTATCTTCGAAAATGAGGGCATCGCGGTCCATCTCGGCGCCGACGACATCGCTTTCGCAAGGCGAGGCAACGACGTCGCCGTGACCTTCTCCGCCGGCAAGCCGCCGGCGGTCGGCTCGCATCTGCTGCTGGCGCTGGGCCGCACCCCCAACACCGACGATCTCGGCCTCGACAAGGCCGGCGTTCAGGTCGACCAGCGCGGCTTCATCACCGTCGACGACCAGCTGCGCACCAGCGTCCCCGGCATCTGGGCGATGGGCGACTGCAACGGCAAGGGCGCCTTCACCCACACCTCCTACAACGACTACGAGATCGTCGCCGCCAACCTGCTCGACAACGATCCGCGCAAGGTCAGCGACCGCATCGAGGCCTATGCGCTCTACATCGATCCGCCGCTCGGCCGCTGCGGCATGACGGAAACGGCGGTCAGAAAATCCGGCCGCCGGGCGCTGGTCGGCCAGCGGCCTATGACCCGTGTCAGCCGTGCCGTCGAAAAGGGCGAGACTCAGGGCTTCATGAAGATCCTTGCCGATGCCGATACCGGCGAGATCCTCGGCTGCTCGGTGCTCGGGCCGGGCGGCGATGAGGCGATCCACTGCGTGCTCGACCTGATGTATGCCAAGGCGCCGATCTCGACGCTCGCGCGGGCAATGCACATCCACCCCAACGTCTCGGAACTGCTGCCGACCATCGCCCAGGAGCTCAAGCCGCTGACCTGAGACCGGATCAGCCGCCCGGCCCGGCTGGACCACTCGACAGTCCCGCAACAAACATGCATGTCTGGCCTCTCCATCGGAGGCACCTTATGCAAAAGACGATCGAACGCATCGCTGGCGACAGCGAGGGCACAGTTTACGAATTCCCGGTCCTGCGCTTCGACGGAACGGACAAGGCCGCAGCATCGGCCTATCTGCAGGCCGCCCTCCATGCCGGCGAATTGCCGGGCGTCGTCGCCATCGACGCGCTGATGCCGATGCTTGCCAGGGCGGAAGCGGAAGGCCGCATCAAAGGCCCAATAACCATTGTGCCCTGGGCCAATCCGATCGGCCGCGCGCAATATCATTTCGGTGAGCATCAGGGCCGCTTCCACCTCGGCACCCGCACCAATTTCAACCGCGGCTTTCCGCTGCTTGCGGCGCCGGATATCAAGCTCCTGCCGGACACTACGTTTGGCGGAGCGGATCAGCGGCTGAAGGCGCGGCTGGTGCAGCTTTCGCTCGGCCACGACATCGTGCTCGATTTGCATTGCGACGACGAGGGCCTCGCCTATCTCTACATCCACACCAGCCTGTGGCCGGCGATGGCCGATTGCGCGGCCGCCATGGGCGCCGATGCCGTGGTGTTGTGGAGCGAGGACACCGACGGCACCTTCGAGGGCGCCTCCATCATGCCCTACCAGAACGTCCCGGCGAGTATCGCGCGCTTCGACCGGCGCGTCGTCACCACGGTCGAATATCGCGGCATTCTCGATGTCGACGGCGCGCTTGCCGCTTCCGATGCCGAAGGCCTTTACCGCCTGCTGGTGGCGCGCGGCGTCATTCAGGACCCATCGGTCGCCAGGCCGGGTAATTTTGGCGGCGCCGTCATCCCGCTCGAAAACATCGACATGATGCCCTCGCCCAGGGCCGGCGCGATCCTTTACGACGTCAAACCCGGCGATCGCGTCGAGAAGGGCGCGCGGCTCGCCACCATCGTCCACGCGCCTGGCGAAATGGGCGGCCGTACCGAGGTGCTCGCCCCGCAGTCAGGCCTGATCCTGACCAGGCGTTCACGCCGCATCATCCGTGCCGGTGAAGACCTTCTGAAGCTCGCCGGCGACAGGAAGAGCGCCGACGCGCGATCCGGCACGCTGGAGGACTGAGCTTCACCATCCGGACGAAATCCAGTTGCGTGGCCGGCTATTCACCGCTATGGGAGTCGGCATGAACATGCGTTCGAACAAGACCATTTGGTGGTGGGCTCGCTGACAGCGGCCGGTTCGAACGCGTTTGCGTGAAAGAGAGGGTGGCCGCAACGGAATGTCCGGGCGGCCATTTGTTTTTTAAACGCCATTCCCGGGTCCGTTGCCCAAAACGCTGATGGAGACGGCGATGACGACAACAGTTCTGGACAATGGAGCGGAGCGCTTCGTCACCGCAGGCGGTGTGACGATCACCCGCGAGCGCCATGACCAGCCTTACGCAGGCGCGATCGACGCCTATGTCGACGGGCTGAACTCCCGCCGCGGCGCGGTGTTTTCCTCGAATTACGAATATCCCGGCCGCTACACGCGCTGGGATACGGCCATAATCGATCCGCCGCTGGTGATCTCCGCGCGAGGCCGGTCCATGCGCGTCGAGGCGCTGAACAGCCGCGGCGAGGTGCTGCTGCCGGTGATCGGCAAGGCACTCAGGGGCCTGAGCGAGGTGACGATCGCCGAGACCTCGAAAAGGCTGATCCGCCTCGATGTCGCCAAGCCCGGGCGTGTCTTCACCGAAGAGGAGCGCAGCCGCGTTCCATCCGTCTTCACGGTGCTGCGCGCCATCACCGCGTTGTTCAGGACCGACGAGGACGCCAATCTCGGTCTCTACGGCGCCTTCGGCTACGACCTCGCCTTCCAGTTCGATCCGGTCGACTACAAACTGGAACGCAGGCAGACCCAGCGCGATCTCGTGCTATTCCTGCCCGACGAGATCCTGGTCGTCGACCATTACTCGACCAAGGCCTGGACCGACCGCTACGACTATTCCGGCGAGGGTTTTTCGACCGAAGGTCTGCCGCGCGACGCCAACGCCGAGCCGTTCAGGACCGCCGACCGCATCCCGCCGCGCGGCGACCACGAGCCGGGCGAATATGCCAACCTGGTGCGCAAAGCCATGGAAAGCTTCAAGCGCGGCGACCTCTTCGAAGTGGTGCCTGGCCAGATGTTCTATGAGCGCTGCGAAACCCAGCCCTCCGACATTTCCCGCAAGCTGAAGTCCATCAACCCCTCGCCCTATTCCTTCTTCATCAATCTCGGCGAAAACGAATATCTGATCGGCGCCTCGCCGGAAATGTTCGTGCGCGTCAATGGCCGCAGGGTCGAGACATGCCCGATCTCCGGCACGATCAAGCGTGGTGACGACGCCATTTCCGATAGCGAGCAGATCCTGAAGCTGCTCAACTCGAAGAAGGACGAATCCGAGCTCACCATGTGCTCGGATGTCGACCGCAACGACAAGTCGCGCGTCTGCGAACCCGGCTCGGTGCGCGTCATCGGCCGCCGCCAGATCGAGATGTATTCGCGGCTGATCCACACCGTGGATCATATCGAAGGCCGGCTGCGCGAAGGCATGGACGCTTTCGATGCCTTCCTGTCGCACGCCTGGGCGGTCACCGTCACCGGCGCGCCGAAACTATGGGCTATGCGCTTCATCGAGCAGAACGAGAAGAGCCCGCGCGCCTGGTATGGCGGGGCGATCGGCATGGTCAATTTCAACGGCGACATGAATACGGGCCTGACGCTTCGCACCATCCGCATCAAGGACGGTATCGCCGAGGTGCGCGCCGGCGCCACATTGCTTTTCGACAGCATTCCCGAGGAAGAAGAAGCCGAAACCGAACTGAAGGCATCCGCCATGCTCTCCGCCATTCGCGACGCCAGGACCGGCAACGCCACGGGCGCCGAGCGCGCCACCGCGCGCGTCGGCGACGGCGTCAACATCCTGTTGGTCGACCATGAGGACTCTTTCGTCCATACGCTCGCCAACTATTTCCGTCAGACCGGAGCCAATGTCTCCACCGTGCGCTCGCCGGTCCCGGAAGAGGTTTTTGACCGGCTGAAGCCGGATCTCGTCGTGCTCTCGCCCGGCCCGGGCACGCCGAAGGATTTCGACTGCGCCGCCACCATCAAGAAGGCGAGGAGCCGCGACCTGCCGATCTTCGGCGTCTGCCTCGGCCTGCAGGCGCTGGCCGAGGCCTATGGCGGCGAGCTCAGGCAATTGCACATTCCCATGCACGGCAAGCCGTCGCGCATCCGCGTCTCCAAGCCCGGCATCATCTTCTCCGGATTGCCGAAGGAAGTGACGGTCGGCCGCTATCATTCGATCTTCGCCGACCCGGTGCGCCTGCCCGACGATTTCCTGGTCACGGCCGAGACCGAGGACGGCATCATCATGGCCTTCGAGCACCGCAAGGAGCCGGTTGCCGCCGTGCAGTTCCATCCGGAATCGATCATGACGCTCGGCCACAACGCCGGCATGCGCATCATCGAGAACATCGTCGCGCATCTGCCGCGCAAGGCCAAGGAAAAGGCTGCCTAGAGGCGATGACCGAGACGCAGGACACGACGACGGCCGCGGCGAAAGCCGCGACCAGGCAGAAGGTCGCAAAGCTCGCTTTCTGGTCGATCGTCGTCGCCAGCGTTGTGCTCGCCCTCAAGGTCGCCGCCTGGTACATCACGGGCTCCGTCGCGCTCTATTCGGACGCGGCGGAGTCGATCGTCAACGTCATCGCGTCGGTCGCCGCCTTCTGGGCGATCCAGGTCAGCTACAAGCCCGCCGATCAGGACCATCCCTTCGGCCACCATAAGGCCGAGTATTTCTCGGCTGTTCTCGAGGGTGTGCTGATTGTCGTTGCAGCGCTGCTGATCCTCAACGAGGTCTGGCGATCCTGGCAGCATCCGGCGCCGCTCGAGCAGCCTTGGGAGGGCCTTGCCGTCAACGGCGTGGCGACGATTATCAACGCGATCTGGGCCTGGACGCTGATCCGCGCTGGCCGGAACGCGAGATCGCCCGCTCTCGTCGCCGACGGCCAGCACATCATGACCGACGTGGTGACCTCCGTCGGCGTATTCGGCGGCCTCGTTGGCGCCGTGCTCACCGGCTGGCAGATCCTCGATCCGGCGCTTGCCGTCATTGTTGCGCTGAACATCCTGTGGCAAGGCTGGCACGTCATCGGCTCGTCGATGAACGGGCTGATGGACCGTGCCGTCGACAACCAGGAGCACATGCAGATCCGCGACATCATCTCGGCCAATTCGAAGGGCGCGCTCGAGGTGCATGATCTGAAGACGCGCATCGCCGGACGCGCCACATTCATCGAATTCCACCTGGTCGTCGATGCCGATATGTCGGTCGGCGCCAGCCATGTCATCTGCGACCGCATCGAGGACGCGCTGAAAGCCGAGATCCCTTCCGTGCGCGTCACCATCCATGTCGAGCCGGACGACGAGGCGAAGCTGCCGAAAGGCACCACCGCGGTGCCGTTCGCCTGAAGGCGACTTCCCGTCGCGATTTGGAAGATTAGCCGGCGCCTCTCAACTTCACTGGTTACGGCGCGCAGGCCGACTGCGGCATCGGCTCCAGCCGATAGACTTTGTCGTCCGACTTCGTCTTGCCTTCGGCCGCCTTCGAGCAGAGATCGACGATCGCCACCGCGTTGTTGGGGTTAGCCAGCATCATCATGCCATTGGCGCCGCGCTTGAGGAAAATTTCCTTTTGCGAGATGTCGCAGGAAAAATTGCTCATCTTCGAGCTTGCCGAGCAACGCCACTGGTCGGCCTCGCCTTGGCACGAATAGGTCTGCGTGAGCTTGGCGCCTTTTTGCCTGCTCGTCACCGAAACAGCGATATCGGCGCCGTCGGGCCAGTTCGCGGCGTCGCCGCCTTGCGCGAAGGAGGCGAGCTCGATGGAGCCGCGGAAGACGCGGATCGACTGCGTCACCTGATCGGGGTGCGATTTCAGATGCGCATCATCATAGTCGCGGCCATAGCAGAAAGGCTGGTCGGGCTTCAGCCGCACGCGCAACGGATCGCCAAGCGCCGGGTCGATCGGATCGATGCGCGCGAACTCTGCCTTGCAGGCATCGGCCGGCATCGGATCGAGACGGAAATTGTCGTCTTCGCTGCCCAGTGCCTGCTCGTCGTACTTGGCTTTGCCGAGATCCTCCTCGGCGCCGGCATCGAGATACACGTCCGGCTGTACGTTGGAGAGGATCAGCTTCCCCTCGTCGTCGACCTTCAGCGAAGCGAGCGTGCGGTCGCACTCCATGCCGCAGCGGATGCCGCTCGCCTCGTCGCTGGGGTCGTCCTTGTTGCACCAGCCGCTCGCCCATTCCGGTTTCTTGGCGCCGCGCACCGTAGTGGTGAGAAAGCCGTTATAGGAGGTATCCTGGTTGGCGGCGGGCTCTTCGTTCGGCCGGCTGACCGGATCGCGGCCATAGAAGAAAAAGATGCGCGCAACCTTCTGTTGCGGATGCGCCTTGAGATGAGCCGCGTCATAGACGCGCCCGAAGCAGGCATCGGCGCCGGTCGGGCTAAGTTCGGGAAGATTGGGCGGCTGCTCGGCACGCGCAACGCCGGCAAAAGCAAAAAGAGCAGCGCCAAACGCCGCCAAGGTCCTCAATGTCATGTGATCCTCCCGCCGACAGGACTGCGATATGCTAGTCTAGGAGTGCAACCCGGGCCACGCAAAAAATTCCGCAAGCGGGTGAACGAAGGGAGGGTGCGATGCTGCGCCGTGACATTTTTCGTGCCGGCCTGGCCGGAGCCGTGGGCCTTTTCGGCTTGCGCCGCGCGAGCGCGGCACCGGCCGGGGAAAGGCTGAAGGTCGCCTATCACCTCAGCGATGCCGACAAGGTCAATTTCGTCCTCGGCAACATCAAGAACCACTATGAGGGCACCGGCGGCAATGTCGACATCGTGCTCGTCGTGCATGGCCCGGCGCTTGCCGCCTTCAAGACCAAGGGCGCGTCCGGCGCTATTTCCAGCCGGTTTGCCGGCCTTGTCCAGCAGGGGCTCGCCCCGCAGGCCTGCGGCAACACCATGCATGGCATGGAGATCACGCTTGCCGATCTGCTCGGCGGCTTTCAGGTCGCCGAGAAGGGCGGCGTCGTCAAGCTCGCGGAACTGCAGCGCCAGGGCTATGTCTATCTGAGGCCCTGAATTCATGCGGGCTTGAACGCCGGGCCGGCAATGGCCTACGAATGACAAGGATTTCGGAGGCCAGCCGCCATGACGACGCCAACATGACGACACTTGTCATTCCCGACCTTGCCGGCAAGGCGGTGCTGGTCACCGGCGCGTCGACCGGTATCGGCGCGGCGCTCGCCCTCGCTTATGCCGGACAGAAATGCCGCGTAGCGCTACATTACAATTCAAGCCGCGACGCCGCCGAAAGGCTTGCCAAGACTATCCGCGACGATGGCGGCGAGGTTTATCTGACGCAGGGCGACTTTTCCGTTCCTGCCGACGTAGAGCGCGTGGTCGAGGAAAGTGCCCAGCATTTCGGCCGGCTCGACGGACTGGTCAACAATGCCGGCGGCATGCTTGGCCGTGTTGCCTATGCCGAGCAGACCGAGGCGCATTATGACGCGGTGATGGACCTCAACGCCCGCTCCGTGCTGACCGCCTCGCGCAAGGCGATACCGTGGCTGAAGAAACAAGGCGGCTTCATCGTCAACACCTCCTCGATCGCCGCCCGCAATGGCGCCGGCGGCGGTGCCGGCCTTTACGGCTCGGCCAAGGCGTTCGTCTCCAACGTGACGCGCGGCATGGCCAAGGAGTTGATCGGCTTCGGCATCCGCGTCAACGCCGTGGCGCCCGGCACCATCCTGACGCCCTTTCACGAACGCTATTCGACCGCCGAGCAGATCAAGGCCATGGTCGCCACCATCCCGCAGGGCCGCGCCGGCACGCCTGAAGATTGCGTCGGCGCCTATCTTTTTTTGTCGTCAGACCTGTTGAGCGGCTACATCACCGGCCAGGTGATCGAGGTCAATGGCGGCCAGTTGATGCCGTAAGACGGCGTACTCTTGTCGCTTAAAGGGAGGTGAAGCGAATGTATGGACTGATCGGCAAGATGCGGGCGGCGCGCGGCCAGCGCGACGCGGTCATGGACGTGCTGCGCGAGACCACCGGCGCCCTGCCCGGCTGCCTGAGCTACATCATCGCCACCGACCCGGCCGATGCCGACGCGATCTGGGTCACAGAAGTCTGGACCGACCAGGCAAGCCATAAGGCGTCGCTGCAACTGCCCGAGGTCCAGGCGGCGATCGCCAAGGCGCGCCCCTTCATCGCCGGTTTCGAATTCCAGATCGAGACCCATCCGGTCGGCGGCTTTGGCCTTCCTGAGACGCAGGCCGGCTGATTCTAATCGACGGTTTATCCGGACTGTGAGTTCAGTCGGGCAGGAGTAACTTTGGTGCGGATCGTAGATATTCACGACGCGAAGATTCATTTATCGCACCTTGTTGACCAGGCCGCCAAGGGTGAGCCGTTTATCATAGCCAAGGCAGGCAAACCGTTGGTCAAGGTCGTATCGATCGAGCAGCCTGCCTCGACGCAGATACAGCGGATTGGTTTTATGGCCGGACAGTTTTCTGTCCCCGACGATTTCGACCGGATGGGCGATGACGAGATCGGCCGACTATTCGATACCAACATGTGAGACCTGTTGATCGACACTGACGCGCTCAACCATTTCTTCCGATGCGCTAGGTTCGCATTTTTCACCCCGGGTCTAGGAAAAATGGACTCCTCGCCGGAACAACCGTCGCCAGACCAACTGCCCGTTGAGCGCATGGCGCGCCTGCGTCAGCCACAGCAGTGGCTCGTGCTGCTGGCGTTCTCGCTGCTCTTCGCCGGCGCGCTGGAACTCGCCGCCCTGCCGGCGGCGCTGCTGATCGGCCCGATGCTGGCGGCGATCCTCGCCGGCACCAATGGTGCGACGGTGCGGGTGCCGCGCCTGCTGTTCGGCTCCGCCCAGGCCGTGGTCGGCTGCCTGGTCGCGAGCTCGATCTCGGCCGATATCTTCCCCGTCTTCTATGCCGACTGGCCGCTCTTCCTCGCCGTGGTGATTGCGACCGTCGCGGCCTCGAGCCTGCTCGGCTGCCTGATCAGCCGCTGGCGCATCCTGCCCGGCACCACGGCCGTCTGGGGCTCCTCGCCCGGTGCCGCCACCGCCATGGTGCTGATGGCCGGCGCTTTCGGCGCCGACCAGCGTCTTGTCGCCTTCATGCAATATCTGCGCGTCATCTTCGTCTCGATGACGGCAGCACTCGTCGCCAAGATGTGGGTCGACACGTCCGGCGTCGAAGTGCCGCCCATCATCTGGTTTCCGCCGATCGACCCTCAGGCTTTCGCCGCAACCGTCAGCATCGCGCTCTTCGGCGGCCTGGCCGGAAAACTTGTCAGGCTGCCGTCGCCCTTCTTTCTCGGCACCTTCATTTTCGGCGCCGTGATCCATCTCGGCCTCGGCGTGCCGATGCAATTGCCGCCCTGGCTGCTGGCCGTCAGCTACGCCATGGTCGGCTGGTCGATCGGGCTGAACTTCACCCGGCCGATCCTGCGCCACGCGACGCGGGCGCTGCCGCAGATCATCGGCTCGATCGTGGCGCTGATCGTCTTTTGCGGCGGCCTCGCTTTCGTTCTCAGCCGTCTGGCCGGCGTCGACCCGCTGACGGCCTATCTGGCAACCAGCCCGGGCGGCATGGACAGCGTCGCCATCATCTCCGCCGCAGCGCGGAATGTCGACATCTCCTTCGTCATGGCGTTGCAGTCGGCGCGTTTCCTCGTCGTGCTTTTGATTGGGCCAAGCGTAGCCAAGCTGGTGGCGCGAAACGTCAGGGACTGATCCGCGATATCCAAGGCAAGGGAGAACAAAGAAAATGCCCATGGACCGCCGCTTGAATGTCATCCACCTTTCCGGCCGCGTCGCAGTGGTCACGGGCGGCGCCCAAGGCATCGGGCTCGCCGTGGCCCGCCGCCTGCTGTCGTCCGGCGCCAGTGTCGCGATCTGGGATATCGACGAGCCTGCGATGAAGGGCGCCCTTGCGCAGCTCGCTCCAATCGGGCGCGTCGAGGCCTTCCTCTGCGACCAATCGCAAATCGAGGCGGTAGACCTTGCGGCCGGCGAGACCGAGCGGGCGCTCGGACCGGTCGATCTTCTCGTCAACAATGCCGGCATTGCCGGGCCTGCCGCGACCGTGGCGGATTATGATCCGGCAGCCTGGCGGCAGATCATCGACATCGACCTCAACGGCGTCTTCTACTGCTGCAAGCGGCTGGTGCCCGGCATGGTCGCGCGCAATTACGGCCGCATCGTCAATGTCGCCTCGGTCGCCGGCAAGGAAGGCAATCCCAACGCAGCCGCCTATTCGGCGGCGAAGGCCGGCGTGCTGGCGCTGACCAAATCGCTCGGCAAGGAACTCGCCGGCCATGACATCGCCGTCAACGCGCTGACGCCCTCGCCCGCGCGCACCCGCATTCTCGAACAGCTTACCGAGGCCCAGGTGACCTATATGCTGGGCAAGGTGCCGCGCGGCCGGTTCGTCGAGGTGGAGGAAGCCGCGGCGATGATCGCCTTCATGCTGTCGGACGAGAACTCCTTCACCACCGGCGCAACCTTCGACCTTTCCGGCGGACGCGCGACTTATTGAGCCGGCAGTCAGCTGATGACGAGGCTCGCTATCCGGTCGCCGTCGAGGGCGAACGTCATATCGCCCTCGCCGTTGAAGCCGTTGCCCGTCACCTCGACACGGGCATGATAGACGCCGTCGCGTTGCGCGACGCGCACGATGCGCAGATTGGATTGCACGCCGATATTGTCCGACTGGTTCCAGCGCGCGACCCCGTCGCGGCCACGGAAATCGCGGCCCCAGTCGCTCAGGAAAGCATCGTCCGTGAAGGCATCGAGAAAGGCTTTCGTATCGCCCGCATTGGTTGCCTCGACAAAACGGCGTATCGGGTCGGGCGTGACCATCAGTCGAGCCTGTGCATCAGGTCGTCATCCAGCCAGCGGCCGAAGAAATAGACCAGCTGCTTGTGCCACCACGGCCAGTCATGGCTAACATCGCCGCCCCAATAGTCGACCCAGGCGGGGATCGACTTGTCGCGCAGGATCTGTTCGAGCTCGCGCGTCTCGACCAGCATGCGCTCCTCCCAGGCGCCCTGCCCGCAGCAGAAAATCAGCCGCAGCGCCCGCAGCCGCCCGAGCAGCTTCTGGTCGACGATCCCCGGCAGGTAGTCGAGCGGCGAGTTGAAGAAGAGGCTGCCGTCCAGCGCCTTGCCGAAGAAGTCGCGGGTCGAATAGACGCCCGACAGTGAAATAACGCCGCTCGCCAGTTCCGGAAACCGGAAGACGAAATTCGACGAGTGATAGCCGCCCATCGAGCAGCCGCAGAACAGCGGCTTCAAATTGCGTCCGCTATTGGATTTCGCGGCGACCGACTGCAGTTCCGGCAGCGCCTCTTCCCGTACATAGCGGAAATAAGCCTCGTGGCGGGCGATGCGGTGGGCCGGGTCGACCTGCCTGTTGAAGAAGGATTCCGAATCGATGCCGTCGAGCGTGAACAGCTGGATGCGGCCCGTGTCGATGAACTCGCCAAGCGCGCCGACCCCGCCGGAATCCTCGAACTGGTAGAACCGCCCTTGCGAGGTCGGGAACACCACCACCGGCCGGCCGGCATGGCCGTAGCGCTTGTACTCCATGTCGCGGCCGAGATTGCGGGCCTGGGCCTTGTGGTAGGAAATGTCCATCGCCTCACGCCTTTTCCGCGTGGATGTAGTTGACCGCCTGGCGCAGCGCCGTGGGATCCTTCGAACGCATCTGGTAGGCGTAATTTCCCATGGCGCGGCTGAAAACCTCTTCGATGGCCTGGTGATGGACGATCTTGTCGCCGTGGGCGGCTAGCACGTCGGCATGGCTGTGCAAATAGTCGAGGTGCCGCTTGCGGCTGGCATAGGCGGTGAAATATTTCCCCTTGTAGGGACCGCCGGCGGCGTCCTTGACCACCATGTCGGCCCATGCCGCATAGACGTCGATGTCGAAGGTGTAGTTGATGGCGTCGGTCATCCAGGCGCCGGGCGGCCGCATGTTGACCTCCAGCGCAATGACGCGGTCGTCCTTTGTCTCGAACAGTTCGATGTGGAAGAAGCGCTCGCGCACGTCGAACGCCTTCAGGATCTTGCGGCCCGCCTCCTCCACCGCCGGGCTGATCTCGGGAAAGCAGGTGTAGCTCATATGGCGGTCGCGGTTGACCACCTCCATGACGCTCTGGTCGTAGCGGTGGCTGGCCGCCAGCACCACCTCGCCGTCGCGGTTGACCAGCCCGTCATAGGTCACCACCAGCCCCTCGATGAATTGCTCCATGACGAAGGTGACGCCCTCGGGCTTGTCCCTGAAGAACTGGTCGAGTTCTTTTGGGTTGGAGATCTTGAAGGTGTTCGAGGCGCCCGAGCCCGAATCCGGCTTGACCACCACCGGATAGCCGACGCGCCGGATAAAGGTCATGGCGCCGGCGCGGTCCGAGCATTTGCGCTGCGGAATGGTCTCGACGCCGCTCTTGCGAAAGAAGGCGCGCATGCGGCTCTTGCGCTTCAAATTCTTCACGAAATCGAGCTTGGTGCCGAAGATGTTGAAGTCGGTGCGGATATTGGCTTCGAGCTCGAGCCAGTGCTCGTTGAGCGATTCGAAACGGTCGATGCGGCCCCATCTGTGGATGAAGTGGCCCATCGCGCGGAACACGACATCATAGTCTTCCATGTCCGCGACGCGGTAATATTCTGCAAGCGCCGGCTTCAGCTTGGCGCTGAGCGTTTCATAGGGCGCATCGCCGATGCCGAGCACGGTCGCGCCGGCCTTTTTCAGCCGGTCGCAGAAATCGGCGCCGTTGGCTGGAAAATGCGGCGAGAAGAACACGAAATTCAATGCACCGCCTCCCCTGAGATCATGACCTCTTGCGGCGAGTTTGGCGCATTTGTCCTGCGTGTGGAAGAGCTTGCGCGGTGTGCGGCCGGGCCGGCCCTTGCCTCCGCATGACCGCTCCTGTAAGACAGCCGCCATGATCGAGCGTGCCTTTTCCGTCGCTTCCCCTCGCACCGGCTCTGCCGGCGAGAGCGCGCGCTCGCTTGCTTCGACGCTGCTTCTTCTCGGCCTTATCGGCGATCGCCGGGTTCGCTGAAGGAGCGCCCGGCGGTCGAGTCCGCCGCGCAAGCGCACGCTCCTTGGCAATTCACATCAAGCGAACGAAACTCTGGTAAAGGCGAAGCTCAGCCCAATCCGCCCGCAGGCGGACCCGAGCCGCCGGGAGAACAAGACGATGAACGCACGAGAAGAAATCCGCGCCGGCGATGCCGAAACCGCCACGCGCGCGGCAGGGCATATGCAGGATGCCGCCCGCAAATATCAACCCTACCCCACCGTTGGCCTCACCGACCGCACATGGCCGTCGAAAGTCATCGAAAAGGCGCCGATCTGGTGCTCGGTCGATCTGCGCGACGGCAACCAGGCGCTGATCGATCCGATGGGCCACGAGCGCAAGGCGCGCATGTTCGCGCTGCTCCTCGACATGGGCTTCAAGGAGATCGAGATCGGCTTTCCGTCCGCCTCGCAGACCGACTTCGACTTTGCCCGCTGGTGCATCGAGCAAGGCAACGTGCCTGCGGATGTCTCGCTGCAGGTGCTGGTCCAGTGCCGGCCCGAGCTGATCACCCGTACCTTCGAGGCGCTGCAGGGCGCCCACAACCCGATCGTGCATTTCTACAATTCGACCAGCGAGCTGCAGCGCCGTGTCGTCTTCGAAAAGGACGTCGCCGGCATCAAGCGGATCGCCACCGACGCCGCCAGGATGATCACCGATATGGCGGCCAAGGCCGGCGGCGGCTACCGTTTCGAATATTCGCCGGAAAGCTTCACCGGCACCGAGCTCGAAGTGGCGCTGGAGATCTGCAACGCCGTCACCGAGATCGTCAAGCCGACGGCCGACAACAAGCTCATCATCAACCTGCCCTCGACCGTCGAGATGTCGACGCCAAACGTCTACGCCGACCGTATCGAATGGATGTGCCGCAATCTCGATAATCGCGACAAGCTGATCATTTCGCTGCATCCGCATAATGACCGCGGCACCGGCATCGCCACCACCGAGCTCGGCCTGATGGCCGGCGCCGACCGCGTCGAAGGCACGTTGTTCGGCAATGGCGAGCGCACCGGCAATGTCGACATCGTCACGCTGGCGCTCAACATGTACACGCAAGGCGTCGATCCCGAACTCGACTGCTCCGATATCAACCGGATGAAGGACGTCTACGAATATTCAAACCAGCTCAGGATTCCCGAACGTCATCCTTACGTCGGCGAACTGGTTTACACCGCCTTTTCCGGCTCGCATCAGGACGCCATCAACAAGGGCATGAAGGCGCTGAAGAAGGCCAATACCGGCCTGTGGGAAGTGCCCTATCTGCCGATCGACCCGGCCGACGTCGGCCGCAGCTACGAGGCGATCATCCGCATCAACTCGCAGTCCGGCAAGGGCGGCATCGCCTATGTGCTGCAGGCCGATTACGGCCTCAATCTGCCGCGCAATCTGCAGATCGAGTTCAGCCAGGAAATCCAGGCGATCACCGATGCCGAAGGCAAGGAAGTGCCCGCCAGGCGCATCCATGACCGCTTTCTCGACACCTATGTCGATCAGCCCGGCGCGCGGCTGAAGTTCCTCGATCACCAGACCTTCCCCGACGCCGAGGTCAAGGGCCGCCGCGTGGTGGAAGCGGTAATCCTCGACAACGGCAAGGAAGTGACCATCGCCGGCTCCGGCACCGGCCCGATCGACGGCTTCGTCGATGCGCTGTCGCGCCATGTCGGCGTCGAGATGTCGGTGCTCGACTATTCCGAACATTCCTTGCAGCGCGGCTCCAATGCCTCGGCCATTTCCTATGTCGAGATGGAGTATCCTGGCGGCAAGCTGTTCGGCGCGGGGATAAACACCAACATCGTCGCTGCCTCGCTGGAGGCCGTGGTTTCGGCCGCCAACCGCATCCTCGGCCGCAAGGCCGGCTGACCGCCCGCGCTCTCTCGACCGCGGCGCGTCGCGACGACGCGCCGCGGTCGGCTTGCGCCATTCATTAACCGGCGGGAAAATTTCCCGTGGCTTACGCGATAGCGTAACAGAAGCGTTCTTGTGCGCCGGCGCTGGCGCTATATTATCGCATCCTAACCTGTGCCGAATTCGGAAGGATCGACACTTGCAGCCTGCCACGCCTGCCGCCCCCGCAGTGCGCGAGACATTGGAGCGACTGCTTGCCAGCGAAACGTTCGGAAGGTCCGAGCGTGCGCGCGAGCTGTTACGCTATCTGGTCGAACGCGAGCAGGCCGGCGAGGCCGACAGGCTCAAGGGCCTTTCCATTGCCATGGATGTCTTCGGCAAGGACGGTGATTTCGACCCGTCGACCGATGCCGTGGTCAGGGTTCAGGCCGGGCGTCTGCGGGAGCTTCTGCAGCAATATTTCGCCAATGAAGGCGTTGCCGAGCCATTGCGCATCGCCATTCCGCGCGGCGGCTACGTCCCTTCCTACGAGCCGAATGCCATTCGGCTGCCTGCCGGGGGCGGGCCTGCCAACACTGGCCAGGCCGCCTCGCCTGCAGCCGAACATTTCGAGAATCCCTTGCCGGCGGACGCCGCGGCACTGATCACGGCCCCGGCCACGCCGGCATCCGCCCCGTCGCTGACGCGCCAGCTGCGGCTCTTCTGGGCCGCCATGATCCTAGTCATCGCGATGCTGGGTGTGCTTATCATGCGCCAGGGCGGCCTTGCCTTTCTCGACGGTGACGGTGCCGCAGCACCCGTCGAGACGGCAAGTGGCGCGACCAGCAGCACCGCCCCGCAGCCGTTCGATGGCCTGCCGCTGATCTACATTGCCATCAAATCGGACGGACAGGAGGCAGCCCGTGTCGCAGCCTCGCTGCGCGCCGGCCTTGCCGGCTTCGACACCATAGACTTCATCGGGCGCGACGCCGATGCAACGCGCGATGTTTCGGCCGATCCGATCAGTTTCGTTTTCGACGTCATTCCCGGCCCCGCCGCCGGCGACGTCACGGTCGAGCTGCAGAGCGTCGCGACCGGACGCGTTCTCCTGTCGCGCAACCTGACCCCGGCCGAAAGCGCGCCTGCCGCGATCGAAAGCAGCATCGCGGGCCTGCTGACCTCGACCATCCCTGCTTCCGGCGCGATCTACAGCTACATCGACCAGAGCGGCGTCCAGACCAGCCAGATCGGATGTCTGGTCCTCAACGATCGCTACTATCTCGACCAGAGCGCCAGGACGCACGAAGCTGCTTATCGCTGCCTGGAGCAGTTGGTCGGCCAGGGCACCAAATCGTCTCTGGTCTACTCGGAACTGGCATCCTTGCAGCTGGAAGCCGTCACCGACCACTATGCCTATCCACCCGGCGCGTCGATTGAACAGGCGATGTCGCTTGCCCATCGCGCCATTCAGATGGGGCCGATGAGCCCGCACGCGCATCGCGCCTATGGCTATCTCAACAGCCGGCTCGGCAATACGGAGGAAGCGATCCGCTGGATGCGCAAGGCCTACGAGCTCAATCCCTACGATCTGGGCATGGCCGCCGCCTATGGCTACGGGCTGATTTTTGCCGGCAAATATCAGGAGGGAACGCCGATCCTCGGCCGCGCCGTCGAAGCCTTCAGCGGCCATCCGACCTGGTGGGATTACGGCCTGTTCGTCGGAGCCTTCATGCAAGGCGACACAAGCAAGGCTGCAATTGCCAGCGAATCGCTGCGCACGACGGCAAACAAGTCGCATTACCTGGCCGCGCGCCTGATCGGCGCCAGGATTTCCGGCCGCGACAAACTCGCAAATCAGCTTGCCAACGAGCTCACCGTCGAATTTCCGAAATTCGCCGCCAACCCGCGCGCGACATTCGTCGACAGGAAGTACCCCGCCGATCTCACCGACCGGCTGGTGCAGTCCTTGCGCGCCGCCGGGATCGGCAATCCCAGCTGAACGATCGTCCGTCGCTGGCGCATTTGCCGGAAAAATCGGTATCCGCTTTGATTTTGTGACTCCCGGTCCGCAACGCATGATTGCCGGAACCTGCTTGTGCATACGGGATCACAACTCCTTCCAATCGCAAAAATTTTACTGGCTATCGAGCTGGTCCGGGAGCAATTCAGCCACAATTTGCAATTGCTCCCGTCTTGCTCCTGCAGCCACACATTTCCATGCTTCCACATCCTTACGTCGCCGAACGCGGCACCGGCCCCAAGACGATTGTCTTCCTGCACGGTTTCGGCGGCTGCCATGAAATCTGGCGCGACGTGATCGCCGCGCTGGCTTCTGGTGTCAGGGCGCTGGCCTACGATCTGCCGGGTCACGGACGATCGTTGGAACACCAGGGCGGCGCCAGGACGGCTGCCATGGCCATACTGGCGGATTTGGCTACGCGCCGGCTGGACAGGGTCCACATCGTCGGTCATTCCATGGGCGGTGCGGTGGCGGCATTGATGGCGCTCGCCGATCCCGCAAGTGTGGCCTCGCTGACCCTGCTGGCGCCCGGCGGCTTCGGCCCGGAGATTGACGGCCCCTTGCTGCGCCGCTATGCCGCCGCGGCCGACAAGACAGATATTCGCGCTTGTCTTGCCGCCATGTCGGGGCCGCGGAGCGTGCCTCCCGAGCACGTGGTGGATGTGCTTTTTAAGATGCGCGGCCGACCGGGCCAATTGCAGACCCTTGTCGACGTGGCAGCTTCGATGACCAGTGATGACCGGCAAGGTGTCATCCGGCGCGAACAGCTCGATACCCTCGCCATGCCTGTGATGGTGGTTTGGGGGGCGCAGGACCCGGTCCTGCCCGTCGACCAGACCGAGGGCTTGCCGGCGCATTTCCATCTTCATCATGTGCTGGACGCCGGACATATGCTGGTCGAGGAAGCCCCTGGCCTGATCGCCGAGATCGTTCGCCGCAATACGCGACGCCGTGGCAGGAGACAGCTGCCGGCGCTTGGCGCGGCGGCAGGCTGACTGCCAACGCCATCACACGGTGCATTTTGCCGGCGACTGTGTTAACTCGCTGTTAACCAACAGCGAGGCAGCGCCAATGAAGGACGCAGGCGACAAAATCACCCCGATCGAACCGTCGCGGAAGCTGGCGGATACCATCCGCGACGTCAAGAATGCGTTCGCCGACCGCGATGACGTGGTCGTCGACATGCGCGAAGCGCACCGCATGCGCCTTGACCTGCTTGCCGCGGAGCTCGCGCCCGTTTTCGCCGACGTGCCGGCGGACATGGACAATTTCGACTTTGCCGTTTCCTCCGGGCTGCAGCCGCGGCTGTGGATCGATGCCGTGAGCCATGTCGCCATGGGGCGCGACCGCCGCACCTATCGTTTCCTCAGGGATACGCGCATCGGCCGGGTGGTGCTGGCCGAATCGACCGAGATGAAGCCCGTTGCCGATGCCGTGACACGCTACGTCGCCGAACGGATCGTCGAGCGTCAGCGGATGATGGAGGGCGGGGTGGAGAGCGCCGCGGCCGGCCTGCATCGCCCCCTGGTCGAGGAAGCCGAACCGCCGCTGCAATCCGCAACTCGCCGCAACGGCTGGACGACGTTCTTTGCCGGCCTCGGCTTGATCGCCGCCGGCGCACTGGTCGGCCTGGCAGTGTCGCTCGTGCTATTCTGGGACCGCATCGCCCAGATGAAGATCAGCTTCTGACGAGCTGCCGGGGCGCCTCCGACAGCGCGCCGAGGTCTATCGTCTGCAGCTCGGAAGGCGGTATGGAGGGGCCGGTCAGGCCGCGCCGCGTCAGGCGGATGCCCCAGTTGCCCTTTTCGCCGTCGATGTCGAACAGATTGTACTGCGCCGCCGGGCGCCTGCCGCCGGGAGCCTGACCCGCGGCGGCAACGCCGACCACCGGCACCTTGGCGCCGCGCTGGCCGATGGTGAACAGCGACGGCAGATGCGAATGGCCGTGCAGGACAAGCTCGGCGCCATGCCGGCGAATGAGCCTGTGGAAGCGGGCGATGCCGAACAGCCGCTTGTGCTGCGGAACGGCGCCCCGCACCGGCGGATGGTGGATCATGATGGCGCGGAACAGGCCTTCTCTTGCTGTGGCGTCAAGGGTCCTGCCGAGTCGCTCCGCCTGCCCCTCCATGAAGAAGCCGTTGGCCATGAAGGGCGCCGTTGCGCGCGCCGTCGTGACGCCGATCAGCGCGACGTTGCCGCGCACCCGCAGATAAGGAAAGGAATTGCGGTCGACCGGACTGTTGACGCCGTCGCCTGTCATCCATGGCGCCCATGAGCGGCAGACCTTGTCGAAGGCGCCCGGCACATAGGCATCGTGATTGCCCGGGACCACCGACACGTCATGTGGCGAGCCGAGCGTCTCCAGCCAGTGCTTCGCCATCTCGATCTCGCCGTCGAGCGCCAGGTTGACAAGGTCGCCGGTGATGGCGAGGTGGTCGGGCGTGTTTGTCTTGATATCGGCGACGATCGCATCGATGACGGCATCATGCATATGGCGACGGCGGTTGCGCTGCCAGTTGACGTAACCCAGCACCCGCTTGGAGGCGAGATCGCGATAGGTTACATCCGGCAATGGCCCCAGATGGATATCGGAAATATGTGCGAGCCTGAACATAGCTCCTTCTTAAGCGACCCGGTCCGGCCTTTCCACTCACGGTTTCGCGGATGAATGCCGGACCCGATCCGGAAGTGCCGTTTCGCCAGACCGGCTGGCTGGGGCTGCGGGCAAGGCTGTTCCACCTCTATTTCCTGCTGCGGCGCCCGATGACGCTCGGCGTGCGCGGCCTCATATACGACCGGGCCTCCAATTCCGTCTTCCTCATCCGCCATACCTATGTTCCGGGATGGCAATTGCCGGGCGGCGGCGTCGAGGTGGGCGAGACGCTTGTCGAAGCGCTGGCGCGCGAATTGGCCGAGGAAGGCAACATCGCGCTGGCTGCCCCGCCGGTGCTGAAATCGATGCACTTCAACCGCCGCGCCAGCAACCGCGACCATGTCGGCCTTTATCTGATCGAGGCCTTCAGCCAGACGGCGCCAAAGCTCCCGGACCACGAGATCGCCGAAGCGGACTTCTTCCCGCTCGACCGCTTGCCGGAAGAGACCACGCCCGCAACGCTGCGGCGGATAGCCGAGGTTTTCCAAGGCGGGCAGACATCCGCTTATTGGTGATTTATGAATACGGCTATCCTATTGATGTTAAATTCGATTATGCTGAATTTGCCAAAGGGGGGAAATGAAATGGCTATCGAAGGAACAGGATCTGTTAACGTGTGGCCGTGTGTTGGCATTTACATACTTGTCACCATCTTAGCTAGTTTTATATTGATCATTGTTTCGATAATTTTCCCTCGCTAGCAGCAAGCGTAGGAAAAAGCAGTTATGTTGGTATAAATATTGCTTCGACTTTAGCATCGTACTCCTTTTTCATTAAAAAGCACGGAAGGCTTTTCCGGCGTGGCGAATATTGGAGAACAGTCACTTTTTCCACGGTAGCCGTTGTTTTGCTCTCGTTGATTTTCGTTCTCTCGGCCACTGCGGCCGATACCACAACGAGAGATTTGAAAGACATCCCTGTCGGTGGCTGGGTTGTGATCATGGCGTTGGCGACGCTGATTGCTTTCGGCCTCAACGCCATCGGCTATTCGAGCTGGTTCGGGAATCGCTTGTTGAAAGCGAACCGCAAGAAACAAGTGCAGATCGACACCACACCTTTCCGTTGATCGACTGGGCAGATGGCAGTCAGGCTGCCTTCCTGAACCGGCCGCGATCATGCGGCGCGGCATAGTCCAGCTCCGGCCCCACCGGAACAATCCCTGTCGGGTTGATCGACCTGTGGCTGCCGTAATAATGCGCCTTGATGTGGTGCAAATCGACCGTACCTGAGACACCCGGCACCTGGTAGAGGTCGCGCAGATAGTTCGACAGGTTCGGGTAATCGGCGATGCGGCGCAGATTGCATTTGAAGTGGCCGACATAGACCGGATCGAAGCGCACCAGCGTGGTGAACAGCCGCCAGTCCGCCTCGGTGATGCGCTCGCCGACCAGATAGCGCTGTTTCGCCAGCCGCTCTTCCACCGCGTCGAGCGCTGCGAACAGCTCGCCGAACGCCTCCTCATAGGCCTCTTGCGTGGTGGCGAAGCCGGCGCGGTAGACGCCGTTGTTGATGGCCGGATAGATCAGCGCGTTGATCTCGTCGATCCTTGTCCGTAGCGCCGCCGGATAGAAATCGAGGCTCGCATCGCCCCATTCGTCGAAGGCGGAATTCAGCATCCGGATGATCTCGGAAGACTCGTTGGAGACGATTGTCTGTTCCTTCTGGTCCCACAGCACCGGCACCGAGGCGCGGCCCGAATAGGCAGGATCGGCCTTTGCGTAGATCTGATGCAGGAAGTCGAGGCCATAGAGCGTGTCGCCGGTGGCGCCGTCCTCGGCCAGGAAGGTCCAGCCGTTCTCGCCCATGAAATGGTGCACGACCGAGACCGAAATGACGCCTTCCAGCTTCTTCAGCACGCGGAAGATCAGGGTCCGGTGCGCCCACGGGCAAGCCAGCGACACATAAAGGTGATAGCGCCCGGGCTCTGCCTTGAAGCCGCGTTTGCGGCCTTCAGCCGGCGCGCCGTTGCGCGTGACCCAGTCGCGCCATTGCGCTTCCGCGCGCACAAATCTGCCGCCGCTGTCGGCGCGAAGCGCCCGGTCCTGCCATTTGCCTTCGACCAGCAATCCCATGCGAAACCTCCTTGAGCTTTACCAATATCTAGGCGCATGAGCGGAATGCCGAAGCCCCTCAGGCGCTGAACAGATCGTCAAGCGATGGGATGGCGGGCAAAGCGCCGATTGCAGCCGCCGAAAATTGGTGCTAGCGGAGGCGCCCATGTTCGACTTTGCCTCGATCCGGTTCGACCGACGACGAAAGGACGCCCGCGCTTGATAAAGCGCTGACTGGCGAACGCTGCCGATCGCAGCGACCTTTCCTCGCATACCGGAACGCAAAGACCATGAACCTTGCCGACGTGAAATACCTGCCGGAAACCCCGGCGCACGATGCTGAGATCGAAGCCATCAACGAGGAGGCTTTCGGGCCGGGCCGTTTCGTGCTCGCCGCCTACAAAATCCGCGAAGCCGGTGGACATGACCGCTCGATGTCCTTTGTCGCGGTCAAGGACGACGCAGTGATTGCATCCGTACGCATGACACGTATCGCCGCCGGCGCCGGACGCGCTTTGATGCTCGGGCCGCTCGCCGTGCGGCCTGCCTTCAAGAATCTCGGCATCGGTCGCCGGCTGGTCGCGATCGCGCTGGAGGCCGCGGCCAGGGCCCGCACGCCTGCCGTCATGCTGGTCGGCGACGAGCCTTACTATGGCCCGCTCGGCTTCAAGCGGTTTGCGCGCGGGCAGATCACCATGCCGCGCCCGGTCGATCTCGACCGGCTGCTCCATCACGAAATCACGCCCGGTGCGGTCGCCAGGCTCCAGGGCGAGGTTTGTCATGCGGACACCGCCCGTCTGCCCGAACAGGTTCCGGCCGCGGCCCGGGCCCAGATCGCCCCGCGTGCCTCGATTGATCCGGGCCTTCAGGTTGCGCCGCAGCAGCGGGCTTCGTAGCATGACGGCTAACATATGGAGCATGTCGGCATGAACCCGAATGGCCAGATCGCGATCGTCACCGGCGGCGGCTCTGGCCTCGGCGAGGCGACGGCGCGCGCCCTTGCGGCCAAAGGCGCCATGGTGGCCATCCTCGATGTCGGCATCGATCGTGCGGCGAAGGTGGCGGCCGAAATTAGCGGCATCGCCGTCCAGTGCGACGTCAGCAACGGCGACAACGGCGCGGCCGCAGTCGCCGAAGTGGCTGAAAACCTTGGCGAGCCGCGCATTCTTGTCAATTGCGCCGGCATTGCCATCGGCGTGAAGACAATCGGCAAGGACGGCCCGCATCCGCTCGAGCAGTTCCGCAAGGTGATCGAGATCAACCTGATCGGCAGCTTCAACATGATCCGCCTCGTCGCCGACCGGGCGTCGAGGCTCGATCCGCTGCAAGGCGGCGAACGCGGCGTTATCGTCAACACCGCATCGGTCGCCGCTTATGACGGCCAGATCGGCCAGGCCGCCTATTCGGCCTCGAAGAGCGGCGTTGTCGGCATGACGCTGCCGGTGGCGCGCGACCTCGCCCGCTCCGGCATTCGCGTCTGCACCATCGCGCCCGGCATCTTCAGGACGCCGATGATGGCCGGCATGCCGCAGGAGGTGCAGGATTCGCTCGGCGCCGCCGTGCCCTTCCCGTCCCGGCTCGGCGAGCCTTCCGAATATGCAGCACTCGCGCTCCACATCGTCGAGAACCAGATGCTGAACGGCGAGACGATCCGCCTCGACGGCGCGATCCGCATGGCGCCGAAATAGCGCCGGGATGACCGCGTCGCCGACAGGCGCCGGCGTTGTCGCTGCCGGCAAGGCCGGGCCGCTGGCCGGCCTCAAGGTGATCGAGATTGCGGGTCTCGGTCCGGTGCCGCTGGCGGCCCTGATGCTGTGCGAAATGGGCGCCGAGGTGCTGCGCATCGAGCGTGCGGACGACGGTCAGCCGCCTCTGTCGCTGCCGCAAGAGTACGATCTCGACCGCCACGGCCGCTCCATCCTCAAGCTCGATCTGAAGCGGCCGGCAAGCACGGACCTGTTGCTGCGCCTTGCCGAAAACGCCGACATGCTCATCGAGGGCTTTCGCCCCGGTGTGATGGAGCGGCTGGGCCTCGGGCCTGACGTCGTGCTTGAGCGCAACCCGGCGCTGATCTATGGCCGCCTGACCGGCTTCGGCCAGGACGGACCGTTGTCAGGCCGCGCCGGCCACGACATCACCTATCTCGCCTATGCCGGCCTGCTGCACGCCATTGGCCGGCAAGGCTCGCCGCCCGTGCCGCCGCTCAACCTCGTCGCCGACCAGGGCGGTGGCGCCATGATGCTGATCGCCGGCGTGCTGGCCGCGCTTTTCCAGCGCTCGCGCACCGGTAAGGGCCAGGTGATCGATGCAGCGATGGTCGAAGGTGCCGCGATGCTCGCGGCGCCCATCCACGCTTACATGGCTGCCGGCCTGTGGAGCGACAGGCGTGGCGAAAACCTGCTCGATTCCGGCGCGCCCTTCTACGACATTTATGAGACAGCGGATGGCCGGCATGTCGCCGTTGGCTGCCTCGAACCGCGCTTCTTCGCCGAATTCGCCAGGCTGCTGCCGCTCGACCAGCGTTTTGCCGGCGGCCAGTATGACCTGGCGTTGTGGCCTGAGATGCGCGCCGCCATCGCCGGCAGAATGAGCGAGAAGACACGCGACGAATGGGAGGCGCTTTTTGCCGCGACTGATGCCTGCGTTGCGCCTGTCCTGTCGCTGCGCGAGGCAAGCGACCACCCGCACAGCCGCGCCCGGCAGAGCTTCGTGAGATCGGGCCGGCTCGAGCGGCCGGCGCCAGCACCGCGCTTCTCACATGCCTCGCCGGCCCTCGCCGCGGCGCCTGCGGCCACCGACCGTCAGCCGGCAGACGTGCTGGGGCGTTTCGGCATCGGGGAAAGTGAAATCGAGACCCTTGTCAGCGCCGGCCTGTTTGACCGATAACCGGAGCACGAAAATCAACTTATCGCGGTGAGCGCTTTGGCCGAAACGAAGAAGGATGTCATCCGCAAGACCGATGCCGACGCGATCAGGCTGGCAAAGACTTTGATCCGCTCTGCTCGCTTCGGCGCGCTTGCGGTGATCGAGCCCGGCACCGGCGCACCGCTGGCCAGCAGGGTCGGGGTGGCCACCGATATCGATGGCGCGCCGCTGATCCTGGTGTCGATGCTGTCGGCCCATACCGGCGCGCTTCTCGCCGACCCGCGCTGCTCGCTTCTGGTTGGCGAGCCCGGCAAGGGCGATCCGCTCGCGCATCCGCGCATTACCCTGGCATGCCGGGCGCTGCGGCTGGAGCGTGGATCGGCCGATCATGCCCGTGCCGAGCGGCGCTACCTCAACCGCAATCCGAAGGCAAGGCTCTATGCCGGGCTTGGCGACTTCTCGATTCTCCGCCTTGAGCCCGAACGCGCCAGCCTGAACGGCGGCTTCGGCAAAGCCTATCTTCTGCGTCGCGCCGACTTCATTACCGACGGTCCTGTCGTCGAGGAACTGGCGGCAAGCGAGCAGTCGACGCTCGACCACATGAATGCCGACCATCGTGACGCGATTTGCGTCTATGCGCGCCATTTCGCCCGGGTCGAAGGCGACGGCTGGATCGCCACCGGTTTCGATGCCGACGGCATGGATCTGGCCGCCGCGGACGCCGTCTGCCGGGTCTTTTTCCCTCAACCTCTCGGCGCGGCCAGCGAGTTGCGGACCGTGCTGGTCGAGATGGCCAGGGCCGCACGTGCAGCCGGCTAGACACAGCCGGGACAGTTAATCGTCGCAGGTCGAAAGCAACTCTTGAGATTTGGACGAAATGTTCTACCCTTCATTGTGACGCTGATTCAGCAGCGCATATCGTCATCTGAAAAAATTGAAATCAGGCGCCATTGCCCCCATGGCGGCTGGATGAGCCAGAAGTCATGGGGGATCGATGATCTCGAGCAAACTAATCGCCAATGCTGAGTCGGCGGCCGCATTTCTGACGCTCATGGGCAATGAGAAGCGGCTGCTGATCATGAGCCATCTGATCGACGGCGAAATGTCGGTCGGCGCCATCGCCGAGAAAGTCCGGTTGAGCCAGTCCGCGCTGTCGCAGCACCTGGCCAAGCTGAGAGCTCTCGATCTCGTCGAAACCCGCCGCGACCGGCAGATGATCTATTATTCCTGCAAGTCCGAGGCGGTACGCGAGCTGCTTCGCATGCTGGAAGGCATTTTCGGCGACGGCGACCTGTCCCAGATGGCCTATCGGCTACGCCGCGCCGGGACTTGACCCGCGCCATCCATAACCCGTTACCTTGCTGGCGACTTTCGCCGGCGAGAATTCATGAAACTGATCCCCATCGACGATCCGCAGGATCCGCGCGTCGGCGCCTATCTCGACATCCGCGAGCGCGACCTCGTCGGCAGGCACGGACGCTTCGTCGCCGAAGGCAAGGTGGTGCTGGACCTGCTTCTGTCGACGCGACGCTTTGCCGCCGAGTCGGCGCTTATCCTGGAAAACAGGCTCGCAGGCATTGAGGCCATACTGCGCAAAGCCCCGGTGGACTTCCCGGTCTATGTCGCCAGGGGCGAGGTCATGGACCGCATCGCCGGCTTCCACCTGCATCGCGGCATATTGGCGGTCGGCATTCGCGCCAGCCAGCTCTCCGCGCCGGCCTTGCTGGATACCTTGCCCGGACGCGCCTTGGTGGTCGTCCTGATCGGCATCTCCAACCACGACAATATCGGGTCGATCTTCCGCAATGCCGCCGCCTTCGGGGCGGACGCCGTGCTTCTCGACGCGAGTTGCTGCGACCCTCTCTACCGCAAGGCGATCCGCGTTTCGGTCGGTGCGGCGCTGAAGGTCCCCTTTGCATCCTTCGACGATACAAAGAGCTTCACCACGACCCTCGATCGGCTGGGCTTCAGCCAATTCGCGCTCTCGCCGCGCGGCGAAATTGACATCCGCGCCGTCGAACGGTCGCCGCGGCTGGCGCTTTATCTCGGCACGGAAGGCGAAGGCCTCCCGCAAGATCTTCTTCATCGTCTGCACACGGTGCGGATCGGCATGGCGGACGGCTTTGACAGCCTGAACGTCGCCGCGGCGTCGGCCATCGCCCTGCATCAATTTTCCAGCCGATAGCGGCCGCACAGCAGGCAGGTCTGCCGACCTGCCTCAGTTGGTTGAACCGGCCTTTTGCAGCGCCCTCACGCGGTCGGCAAGGCTGATGCCGCGGTCTCCGGCGGCGCCCTGTCGTCCATCGCGCGGGGTTGCGAGCGCCTTGGCGATCGGCGAGTCCGGCCCGTCGAGCTTCATCGTCAGGTTGACGACCTTCGCCGCCAGATCGTTCATCTGTTCGCGCAGCACAGCGCCGGCGCGACGAGCGTCGCCCGTCTGCTCGGGCTTTGCCGCTTCGCGCGCGGCAAGATCGGTCTTGAGCCGCTTGTTCTCGCGGGCAAGCACCGTCAGTCTAGCCTCCAGCCGCTCCCGATCGCCTTCAAGCCTGGCGATTGCCTTGTCGATGTCTTCGCTCCCGTCGGCCGGCCGACCCGCGCCGTTGGCCGAAAGTTCCTGCTTCGAGCGCATGCGGGCGAGTTCCTTCTCGCGCCGGTCGAGCTTGTCCTCGCGGTCGGCAAGCGTCGCCAGCAGCCGCTCGACCTTCTTGTCCAGATCGGCGGCTCTTTTCCTCTCTGCCTTCAACGCGTCCCGCGCGGCCTTGCTTTCCGCCGCGACTCCCTGATTTCGCCGGTCCGCTTCCTTGCGCTGGCCGCGCAGCAGCGCGATGTCGCTGGCGAGTTTTTCCAGTTCCGATTCGCGCGCCACCAGTTCGATCTGGCGGTTCGAGGAAGAGAAGCTGGCGTCGTCATACATCTGCTCCAGCTTTTCCATTTCCAGGGCGCGCTTTTCCAGCGTGCGTTCCGTCTGCGCGAGCTTTTCCGACAGTTTGTGCAGGTCTTCCTCGCGCTGCTTGAGTTCCGCATTCTTGGCCTGCAGATCGGAAAGCGCCTGGTCTTTCTCCTTTTTCTCGACCGCCAGCCCTTTCAGGGCCTCGCGTCCGCGGCCGATCTCGACCAGTTGCTCGGCCGCCTTTTCCTGCAGGCTTCTGACGGACATTTCGAGCCGGCGCGTCGTCATCGCGTATTCAGCCCGCACCCGGTCCTTTTCGGCGTGGATTTCGGCGGGCGTCAGCGGCATCGACGCTTCAAGGCGCCTGCGCGTCAAAACCACGGCTCGTCGCCAGACGGCCGGCGCGATCAGCGACACCAGAAAGACGGCGCAGAGGAAGCCGAGGGCGAAGAACAGGATCGACTGGACCAAGGTGGACTACCCAACATGCGAGGCGGCAACGCCAACGCCCGACTGTGCCACCTTGGCATGGCGGAAATCCAGCGCCGCGGCAAGAGCATGCCGCGGAGTGATCGGTCTTATCCGAGCGGTTGTGGCAATCCTGTCGGTCAGAACGGCCTGTCCGGTCAGAATGGGTTCCAGGTCGGCCGTTGCGTGAGCTTCAGATAGCCGAGATTGACGCCGAGCCGGGCACCGACACCGGTGCGGATCGGAACGATCAGAACCCGGTTGTTCTGCATCACGTTGAAGCCGACGCCCGCCACGACATAGGCGGAGCCGGCGACGCCGCCGAAGCGGTTGTAGAGGCTGCCCACGTCGTCGAGATTGTAGACCAGCATCATCACGCGCGACCCCTCGCCGCCGAAATCCCAGCCGAGCGACGGGCCTTGCCAGAACACCTTATGGTCGCCGGCGTTCTTGGTGTAGAGCGTTCCCTCGCCATAGGTCAGGCCGCCGATCAGGGCGCCCGAGCCCTCCTCTCCGAGCAGGTAGCCGTTGGGCAAGCCGTAGGACGCGAAGATCTTCTCGACGACCGTGGCCAGGCCACCGGACGTCGCGCCGAAGAACTTGTGACCGGAATCGATGATCTCCTGAGCGGTATACTCCTGGGCCCGCAGCGCGGAGGTTGAGAAGACGAGAGCACCCAGGAGAGCGATCGTCATGGTGAGGACGCGGACGAGGGTCCGGTCATAGAATCGGGAAAACATGCTTCCAATCTCCGTCAGGGAGCACTTTCGCCGACGCCTCGCACCCCTACGGCTCTTGCCGGCCGTTCAAGGTGGCTATCACGGGCAAACTATGCCGTAATCCTTTTTCAACCATTAAGCTTCCACAGGAAGATGGCGCTACGAAGGCTGATATGGCCTTCGCAGCCACCGCGTCCCTGCGTGAACACACCATTTTCGCCGTTAACGATCGCGGATTTGTTGATGCTCGCGCGGGTGCTGTGTATTCAGAAAGCCTTGGAAAAGAGCGTGATTCGTGTGGGCAGGAGCGAATCAGTCGCTTGGCCATGAATATGTGAACTGAGCAGGGATATCCGATGGCCGAGCTTTTCGCCCTTTCCGCCCCCGACCTGGCCGCGCTTTTGTGCAGCCGCGTCTGCCACGACATCATTTCGCCGGTCGGGGCCATAAACAACGGCCTTGAACTGCTCGATGAAGGCGGCGCCGACGAGGACGCCATGAAGCTGATCCGCCAGAGCGCCAGGAACGCCTCGGCGCGGCTGCAGTT
The DNA here is from genome assembly GCF_006442795.2 of Mesorhizobium sp. B1-1-8. Taxonomy (NCBI): domain Bacteria; kingdom Pseudomonadati; phylum Pseudomonadota; class Alphaproteobacteria; order Hyphomicrobiales; family Phyllobacteriaceae; genus Mesorhizobium; species Mesorhizobium sp. B1-1-8. The sequence goes on along the minus strand of NZ_CP083956.1, from coordinate 1,950,893 downwards.
TGCCCGCATCGCCTTCGGCGCCGCCGGTTCCGCCGGCATGATGATCGACACCGGCGACGCAGAGGCCGTGGCGATCGCCTTCCTCAAGAACGAGAAGCCGGAACTGGTGTGGAACGGCGTGCGGGCGCTGCTGCCCAAGAACAAGGTCAAGCTGCTGCTCAACCTCATTCTGGTCGCCAACGCAGCGATACCGCGCGGCGGCAAGCTGGTGGTCACGCTCGAGAATCTCGATACCGAGCCGCGTTTTGCGCTGTCGGCGGCCGGTCCGATGCTGCGCGTGCCGCCGAAATTCCTCGAACTGCATTCAGGCCACAAGCCTGAAGAGCCGATCGACGCCCATTCGGTCCAGCCCTATTACACGTTGCTTTTGGCCCGTGAGGCCAATATGACGATCTCGATCCACGCGACCGCCGACGAGATCGTCCTGTCGGCTGCCTGAGGCAGAACTGCTCAAGTATATATTTATATTGATGCCGGCACTTGCAGCGCTGGCGAAGCATGGCTGCCGTTACCGCCCTGATGGGTAACGGACAAAAAGCTGCGCGGTCCGCCCTCTTTGGAAAAACTTTACCTAACGGCTTTTCGGCTTCTTTACCAGATTGTCCTATGGTGCCTGCAGATTACCCGGAAGTTGCCGGTTCGGCAGTTGGCCAAGAGGACCCGGAAATGAAGCGCTGCCTGTTCGTGGACGATTCGAGCGTCATCAGAAAGGTCGCTAAACGTATCCTTAGCGGCTCGGACTTCCTGGTTGCCGAAGCAGCCAGCGGGCTCGACGCCATCGAAATTTGCGCCACCGACATGCCTGAGATCATCGTCGTCGACGGTGGCCTGCCGGACATGCAGGCGGCGGATCTCATTCGCCGCATCCGCGGTATCGAAAGCGATACCAAGCCGCAGATCGTGGTTTCACTGGTCGAGGTCGACGTCGCCTCGATCATGCGCGCCAAGCGCGCCGGTGCCCAGGGCTATCTGTTGAAGCCCTTCAACCGGGCGCAATTGCTCGAACGCTTCCGCGTCCTCAAGATCGCCGCCTGATTCGAAAGCAATTCCAAGAAAAGCGTGAACGGTTTTCCGTCAGGAATCGCTAAAAAATATTAGATATCCGATTCACAAAAAACCCGGCCGGAGCCGGGTTTTTGCTTTTCGTTGAAAAGCATTCGCTCAGGCGCTGACGCGGATGTCTTCCGGCTCGCGCAGCACATAGCCGCGACCCCACACCGTCTCGATGTAATTCTGGCCACCGGACGCGGCGTCGAGCTTCTTGCGCAGCTTGCAGATGAAGACGTCGATGATCTTCAGTTCCGGCTCGTCCATGCCGCCATAAAGGTGGTTGAGGAACATTTCCTTGGTCAGCGTCGTGCCCTTGCGCAGCGAGAGCAGCTCGAGCATCTGATATTCCTTGCCGGTCAGGTGCACGCGCTGGCCGCCGACCTCGACCGTCTTGGCATCGAGATTGACCACCAGGTCGCCGGTGGTGATGACCGACTGGGCATGGCCCTTGGAACGGCGCACGATGGCGTGGATGCGCGCCACCAGCTCATCTTTGTGAAATGGCTTGGTCATATAGTCGTCGGCGCCGAAACCGAGCCCGCGCACCTTGTCCTCGATGCCGGCCATGCCGGAGAGGATCAGGATCGGCGTCTTGACCTTGGAGAGGCGAAGTGTGCGCAGGACTTCGTAGCCCGACATATCGGGCAGATTAAGATCGAGAAGAATGATGTCGTAGTCGTAAAGCTTGCCGAGATCGACACCTTCTTCGCCGAGATCGGTTGTATAGACGTTGAAACTTTCCGATTTCAGCATCAGCTCGATGCTCTGTGCGGTTGCACTGTCATCTTCAATCAGCAGAACACGCATTTCATTCCCCTTTTCTGCTGCCGGGCCAGGTCACGACCCATCCGGGACCGGAGCAGTGATTGCCTGAACAGAAGGTGCCACCGATTGGTTAACAAAATCTAATTTCGTGTCGAACACGATAGCAGATTTTTTAACCCCTTTCTACACCCACTTGAATTTAATAACGAATCACAGACCAAAACCGCTAATGCACCACATTAATAAGCCAGCCTAAGTGACTCCAGGGACTCGCAGGCCGCGCTTCCCGCCGCAGCCGGAATTTTTACCCGGCCTTAAGTCCTCGCCCGTATGATTAACAATGCCCGTAAACGAATGGTTACCGCCGGCAAAAAACTTTAGGGCTTTGTTTCCCATAGCGTGGGGAAAGCCGGGGGATACGGGCGACGCTTGGACTTTTCCTGGCGGATTGGACGATATGCAGGTGTGCGTTTCCGGGAGTATCGAGTCATGAAGTCACGTGAAAACCTCGTTCGGCTGAAGCAGTTTCAGGTGAATGAGAAGCGGCGCCAGCTGCTGCAGCTGGACATGATGATCGCCGAGTTCGAGCGCATGGCCGTCGAATTGGAGCTGCAGATCGCCGCCGAAGAGAAGAAGGCCGGCATCACCGACATCAACCATTTTGCCTATCCGACCTTCGCCAAGGCGGCACGCTTGCGCCGCGACAACCTCAGGAATTCGCAGGGCGACCTCGCCCAGCAGCGAAGCACCGCCGAATCATTACTCGGCGAAGCTGAAGCGGAGCTTTCCAAGGCTGAGATGCTGGAATCGCGCGACAGCAAGATCCGCGAGGCCGATGTCGGCGGCCGCAGCGCCATGATCGGCTGAGCGCGAAGCACGCTTCATCCTCTTATTGCCGGAAATCCGCCGGCATCGCCGCCGAAGCCACGGGTCGGGAAATCCCGGCCCCGCTTTCAGGGCAGCATGGCCCATCTCGTCCTGATTGCGCCGATACACGGGCGCGGGCATTCTTGATGTCGGGCGCATGCTCTTGCGCCCAGGATCTGATCTGGCTGAGCAGTCCCGCCATGTCTGGCCAAGCTCCGTCAGTTCATATTCGACGCGCGGCGGGATGACGCAAACACCTCGCGCCGGACAAGGCCATCGCACTCGAGACCCGTAGTGTCTGGGTCAGCATTTTCGGCGTGATGCCTTCGAGCTTGCGCGCCAGTTCGCCATTGCGCAGCCGGCCGCGCCGTAGCGCGCAGACGGTGAGATAGACCCATTTGCTGGCCAGCATGTCGAGCACGGTATGCGACGGACAACTGCGCCGGAACGCATCATGGCCGAATGGGGTTTTCACACTACCCATGAAGCAGGAGGTTACCATGCGTGCCATTATCCAGAATTCCTTCGGCGGGCCCGACGTCCTCGTCATCGCCGAACAGCCGGATCCCTCGCCCAAGCCCGGAGAGGTGCTTGTCCGCATCAAGGCGGCGGGCCTCAACCCGGTCGACGCCACCGTGCGCGCCGGCCGCTATCAATTGCTTGGCGAACCGCCCTTCATCCTCGGCTGGGACATTTCGGGCACTGTCGAGGCGCTCGGCGCCGGCGTGACCGCCTTCAAGACCGGTGATGACGTGTTCGGCATGCCGCGCTTTCCTAAGCAAGCGGGTGCCTATGCGGAGCTTGCCGCTGCGCCGGCGGAGGAGATCGCCGCGAAGCCCGCAGGCATCGACCACGCACATGCGGCGGCACTTCCGCTGGCCGGCCTCACCGCCTGGCAGGGCCTCGTTCGCCACGGCGGCCTCAAATCCGGCCAGCGCGTGCTGATCCATGCCGGCGCCGGCGGCGTCGGCCATCTGGCCGTGCAGATCGCCAAGGCGCACGGCGCCTACGTCGCCTCGACCGCCAGCTCCGACAAGCTCGATTTCGTCCGCTCGCTCGGCGCCGACCAGGTCGTCGACTACACCAGGAGCGATTTCACCGGCAGCGCCGGCGATCTCGACCTGGTGCTGGAGACGATCGGCGGCGACCATGCCGACGACTCGCTCAAGGTGCTGCGCGACGGCGGCGTGCTGGTGTCGCTGCTCAACGTCCACGACGCCACCAGGGCAAAGGCGAAGGAACGCGGCATCCGCGTCGAGCGCATGTCGGTGGCGCCGGACCGCGAGGGCCTTGTCGAGCTCGCCAGGTTGGTCGATGCAAAGAAGCTTTCGGCCCATGTGGCGAAGGCTTTCCCGCTCGATCAGGCCGGCGCCGCCCACGCCTTTCTCGCCACCCGGCCGATCGGCAAGGTGGTGCTTACGGTCTGATCGCAGCGTTGTGCCGAAAAACGAAAGGGCGCGAGGTTTCCGCGCCCTGTCCGGCCGGTCGAACTAGTGCCGGTATTGCTGGATACGCGTCGTGCGCAGCCCGGCAAGGCCGTATTCGTCGATCGACGCCTGCCAGGAGAGGAATTCCTCGGTGGTGAGCTTGTAGCGCTGGCAGGCCTCTTCGAGGCTGAGCAGGCCGCCGCGCACCGCCGCGACCACTTCCGCCTTGCGCCGGATAACCCAGCGACGTGTGTTCGTCGGCGGCAGATCGGCAATCGTAAGGGGGCTGCCGTCAGGCCCGATAACATATTTGACTCTAGGTCTAACCAGATCGGTCATCGTACTCTCTACTAAAAACTCAAAGACCCAATCCCCGCCACAGTACCGCCACAGCTTTAAAAATTGCCTAAGCGAACCCTAATGACTAGGTAAGGATCGTGAACGTCGCGTTAGGGTTTTGTTCGGCATTTGAAACAACGCGCCACCGGCCCCGATTTGCCGACAGGAATTCGCTTCCGGGACGAAGCTGGCGCACTTGCGGCGCTTGACCTATATTCCGGCCATTGGCATCAAGCGCCACGCATAGTGAAAGCACCATGAACAGCCTCGATCTACCCGGACGCCCCGAAAACACCCGCGTCGTCGTCGCCATGTCGGGCGGCGTCGATTCCTCTGTTGTCGCCGGTCTCCTGAAGCGCGAAGGCTATGATGTCGTCGGCGTCACCCTGCAGCTTTACGACCATGGCGCCGCGACCCATCGGGCAGGCTCCTGCTGCGCCGGCCAGGACATCGACGATGCCCGCCGCGTCTCCGAGACGCTCGGCATTCCGCATTACGTGCTCGACTATGAGGAGCGCTTCCGCAAGGCGGTCATCGACCCCTTCGCCGAGAGCTATGTCGCCGGGGAAACGCCGATCCCTTGCGTATCGTGCAACCAGACGGTGAAGTTCGCCGATCTTTTGGCCACCGCGCAGGATCTCGGCGCCGACGCGCTGGCCACCGGCCACTACATCCGCTCCGGCGCCAACGGCGCCCATCGCGCGCTCTACCGGCCGGTCGACGCCGACCGCGACCAGAGCTATTTCCTGTTCGCCACCACCCAGGCGCAGATCGACTATCTGCGCTTTCCGCTCGGCGGCCTGTCGAAGCCGCAGGTGCGCGCCATCGCCGAGGAGATGGGGCTGACCGTTGCCGCCAAGCAGGACAGCCAGGACATCTGCTTCGTGCCGCAGGGCAAGTATTCCGATATCATCGCCAAGCTGAAGCCGGCGGCCGCCAATCCGGGCGACATCGTCCATATCGACGGCCGCGTGCTCGGCCGCCATGAAGGCATCCTGCGCTATACGATCGGCCAGCGCCGCGGCATCGGCATCGCCTCCGGCGAGCCGCTCTATGTCGTCCACCTCGACGCCGATCGGGCGCGCGTCGTCGTCGGCCCGCGCGAGGCGCTGGAGACGCACAAGATCTATCTGCGCAACATGAACTGGCTGGGCGACGGCCCGCTGTCGGACATCCCGGCCGGCGGGCTTGAGCTTTTCGCCAAGGTCCGCTCCACCAGGCCGCCGCGCCCGGCCGTGCTGCATTATAGTGCCGGCTTGACCTCGGTCGAGCTGGTCGACGGCGAGTCCGGTATCGCGCCCGGACAGGCCTGCGTGCTCTATTCCGACGACGCCAACGACGCGCGGGTGTTTGGCGGCGGTTTCATCGGGCGTTCCGAGCGCGGCGCGGAAGCCGAAGCCATGCTGTCCAGGCTGGCGGCCAAGCCGGCGCAGATTCCGGCCGAGTAATTTCTAGTCCTATTGCTGCGGTTTCAGGCAGGTTTACGCGGACGAACCCGTGTGGATCACAGTGCCCGCCGTCAGGATGCGCAGCACCCGGATGGCTTCCTCGCCGTCTGTGCGCGGCTCGGCCCGCGTTTCGACGCACTGGATGAAATGGGCGAGCTCGCGCGTCAGCGGCATGCCTTCGCCGACCGCCACATAGGACGGCTCGTTGGCGGTGAAAGCCCACTGGCCGCTGTCCTGCCAAACGGCGTGGCGATAGACGGCAAGCTTGCGCTCCCAGGGCTCGACGTCATCGAACACCGCCATCGCCTTGGTGCCGACCACGGTCAGCCGCCGCTCGCGATACGGGTTGAGGCGCGACGTGAACAGATGGCCGCGCAGGTCGTTGGGAAAGCGCATGTGCAGATGCGCGAAGTCGCTGAGATTATCGAGAAGTGCGGCGCCCTCGCCCCTCACCTCGATCGGTTCGGTGCCGGTGATGGCCAGGATCATCGACAAATCGTGCGGCGCCAGATCCCACAGCGCGTCGTTCTCGGTATGGAACTTGCCGAGGCCAAGCCGGTGCGAGTGGATGTAGCGAACCTCGCCGAGTTCGCCATTGTCGATCAGCGCCTTCAGCGTCTCGAATGCCGGGTGGAAGCGCAGCACATGGCCGACCATGAAGACGCGGCCGTTGTCCTTGGCCGCCCTGACCGCGCGCTCGGCGTCGGCGACGGTCAGCGCGATCGGCTTTTCGACCAGCACGTCCTTGCCGTTCTCGACGGCCCGCACCGCCGTGTCTGCGTGGAACTGCGGCGGCAATGCCATGACGACGGCGTCGACATCGGCGCGGTCGAACAATTTGTCCGGCTCGATCGCCAGGCAATCCTGCTCGCTGGCAAAGCCTTCGGCGCGGGCGCGGTTGACGTCCGAAACAGCATGGAGCGCGCCAAGCGCCTTGAGGGTGCGGATGTGGTTGCTGCCCCAGTATCCGCAACCGAGGACTGCGATGCGCGGCTTCATTCGTTTTCAAACTCTAGAATTTCATGGCCGAGACATAGCGACGTGCCCCGTCGAACTCAACCCCGGCGCATGCGCTCGATTGTCTGCCCGGCAAAGCTTTTCCGGGACGAGATTATGCCGGCACGAGGATCGCATCCAAGCTTGACAGGCTCGCCCTCTGAACCTTATATCCGCGCGACCTTGGCGAACGCCTCGAATTGTCCACCTGTTATGGTTGGTTTTTCGAGCCCTTCGCCGCCCTGGCGGGGTAGCTCAGTTGGTTAGAGCACGGGAATCATAATCCTGGGGTCGGGGGTTCAAGTCCCTCTCCCGCTACCATCGATCCCCTGTACGGGCCGGAGACATAGGTGACAGTTCGTACCTAAGACATGGGTGACAATCTCGTGCCGAGCGGGTTGTCGACGGTCTGCAAGATCCTCTGTCCCAAGTCGATGTGTCCGAGATCATAGTGCATGAAGCTGACGAGCCAAATGCCGTGTTGTCGGCGCGACGTTCGCGGGATCGTCTGACCCCGTCAGGACGTTGTGAAATTGCCAGTTCCCGGAGTTCTGAGAACGGCTTCGAAAAAGAAACGGCAGCGCGCTTCCCGCAGTTGACCGACCGAGGCGGCCCAGGTGAGACCCGCCGGAAGCGGCATGGTTTGATGAGGCGGCTTCAGGCATGGCGATGCTCAAGGAAAATCTGATCTACGCCATGGCGTTGGCTTTGGGCATAAGCGCGTCGCAAATGCCCGAATTCGCGCAGCAATATCGACAGCGCCTGGGCGGTGCGGTCGAGGAGCTTGGCCATGTCGTTTCCGAATTTGACCGGGACGCCGCCGGCGCGGGCTTGTCGCGGGCACAGGCGCTCGACCTCCACCAGCAGGCCACGGAACCGCTGTTCAAGGCTCGTGGCCGCAGCATGAGCGCAGCAATTGCCCGCTACGAGAACCTCGTTGAACAACAGAAGGATTTCGCCGAGCGCTCGCCGCTGCTGCAGCCCCTCGTTCTCGGATATAGCGACCGGGCGGTTTTTGCCGGCGCATGGCAGGATTTCCGGCCGGCTGTCCCGATAACATCCGCCGGTTTGCTCTGGGCAGCCTTCGGCTTCTTTTTCGGGGTTGGCGCCATGTACATGCTTGCGGCTTTGCTCCGCTGGATATGGCGTGCAGGTATGTTGGCGTTGCGACGCTCGAACCTGATTTCGGCGAGACGCCGCTAGCGAATCGACACCAACCTCAGCGCCGACTGGGTTGATCCGGTCTGAAGTCGACGCAACGACGCGTTGGGCCGCGGGCCAGGCCATTGGTGGGAGGGTTTTCCAATCCAATGCAAAGGGTTAGCAAGGAACGCGCGTGGCCACGGTCGGTTGTTCCAATAGGCAACTGGACACAACCGGCCAAGGCTGGAAATCTTGCCTTCCTGTTGCCTGGCATTGGATGGGAGTTCCGGAGAAAATGGTATTGAAGGCCGAAGACATTGCTGTCCATCCGGCAACGCTTCGCAGTGTCCAGGAACAATCGCGCGCGCTGATCCATATTTATGAAACAAGCCCGCGCCTGGCCGCCGTCTTCGCCACCCAGCAGCGCTGGCTGCTGGGTCATGTCGGGCTCGCCATACATTTCCGGCGCGACCCGAATGACCGCCGCACCGAACTGACGACGGCACGGTTCATCGAGGTCGTGCGCCGGAATTCCGTCGCCAGCCGCAACACCGCCGAGGCATTTCTCAAGGAGATGCTGCACTATAATATCGCCGAATACCTTTCGACGAGCGGCGATGCGCGCGCCCACCCGTTGCGGCCGACCGCAACCACCATCGAGACATTCACCGGCTGGATCCACGCTCATCTCAGGACCCTGGACAACATCGACGGCGGCAACCGCCTGGCGACCTTCCTCGCCCGGCCCGGGATGCTGTCCATCCTGCAGCCGCTGATCGCCGATGGCCTGCTTGCCTCCGATCCGGTGCGCGAACCGCAACAGACCTTTTCGCTGTTCATCTGGCTCAACAATGGCGGCATCGTCATGGACTGGTTAATGTCCGGCATCGATCCCGAGGACGCCGGCCTGGAAAGGATACCGACCAGCGTCATTTCGATCAGCGAATTTGCCAACTGGCTGAAGCTCTCACGCACCCATCTGGCGCGCAAGCTTCATGATGCCGAGGCGCTTGGCAGCATCGGCTGGGTCGGCCAGCGCGGACATTCTGTCATGTGGGTTTCAAGGCAATTCTACCAGGAATACATGGCCGTCCAGGCTGCCAAGCTCGCCGTCGTCGACGCGGCCTTCAACGCCTGTTTTTCTATGCCCGGAGAGAGTTGAAGTGTTACGCGGCCGGGTACCTGTTTGCATTGTGCTGCAGGTTTTCTGTGGGGCGGCTATGTCCGCCTGCGGCGAGGACGCGCCATGTCCGACGTTCCTCCAGCTTTGCCGACCTCATTCGCATATGCCTCAATCGGGTAAGGCCTTCCGATCAGATATCCCTGCAAAGCATTGCAGCCCTCTTGGCTAAGAAAATCCAGCTGCTCGAATGTCTCGACACCTTCTGCGATGACGTGCATCGAGAGGCCTCTGCCCAGCCCAACGATTGCGCGAATGATGGCCGCTGATTGCGGGTTCTTCTGAATCATCCAGACAAAGGACTTGTCGATCTTAATCTTGTCGAAGGGGAAAGACTGAAGATACGAAAGCGACGAATAGCCGGTCCCGAAGTCGTCCAGCGCAATCTTCACGCCGAGCGATTTCAGGCACCTGAGGATAGAGCTTGCCCGCGAAAAGTCGTCGAACAGGACGCTCTCCGTAATTTCCAGCTCGAGTCGCTTTGGATCAAGCCCCGTCTCCAGCAGGACCGAATGCACAAGGCCCGGAAGATCGCCCTGGCGAAATTGTACCGGAGACAGGTTCACGCCGATCTGGATCGGCTTCGTCCACGAAGCCGCCTCCCGGCATGCCTCCCGCAGCACCCATTCCCCGATGGGTACGATCAATCCGCTCTCTTCAGCCAGCGGAATGAACTCGACAGGAGGAATCACCCCCCGTTCTTTGTGGGACCACCGGACCAGAGCCTCGAATCCGATGATCTCGCCGGATACGTTCGCTTGCGGCTGGTAGTGGAGGAACATCGCGCCGCTTGCGAGCGCCGACCGCAGACCCTGCTCGAGGGCGCGGCGTTCGCGTAGCTTGCGATCCATGTCCGCCTCGAACAGCCTGAAAACGCCACGGCCATCGGTTATGGCACGATCGAGTGCTGCGTGAGCGTTGCTCAGGAGAGCTGTGGCATCGGTGGCATCGTCAGGGAAAAAGGCAATCCCAATGCTCAGCCCGACGCGCAGGGTATGGCCGTCAACGTCGAAACCTTTGGCGATCGCCGCCAGCAGGCGGTCGGCCAGCGCTACGGCTGTCGCCGGATGCGGGCCCTCGCCGATGATTATGGTGAACTCGCCGCTACCGGTCCGCGCGAGGAAGTGCTTGTCGGTGGCGACAGCAAGGCGCTTCGCCACCTGGTGAAGCAGCGCGTCTGCGACTCCGGGTCCATAAATGTCATTGACTTGTTTGAACCCGTCGACATCGAAGCGCATGAGCGCGAACATTTCCCTGCCAGACGTCGCGCGCTCGAGCGTGAATTCGAGGCGCTCGACGAGTGCGGCCCGATTGGGCAGATCAGTGAGCGCGTCATGCGTGGCCATGTGGGCGATGCGCTCGGCATCGCGCTTGCGATCGGTGACGTCCTCAGCTACCCCAAGTACGTATTTCGACTTACCGTCGTGACTTTCGATAGCCAACCGTCGGGTTACGAGATCGCGCACCCCCTTGTGCCGCGTATGCACTTTTTCTTCGGCGGAGATTTGAACATTGTCAGAACGCAGGGCTTCCTGATCCTGCGTAAGAAAGGCCCCGGCCTGATCCGCCGAAAACAGCTCGGAGTCCGTCTTGCCGATCAACTCATCACGCGGGATGCCAAGCAGTTCTTCGCCGGCCCGGTTGATCAGGACATAGCGGTTCTGATCCGCCTCCTTGGCAAAGAGCATGACCGGTATGTTTTCGATCACCGTATCCAGGAATTCCTTGGTGCGGCGGCGGTCGTCCTCGGCCCGCTTGCGCTCGGTTATGTCGATGACAGCAACCATAAAAGCCGCGCGACCGTCGTAATCGATCGGCTTCGAATAGGCGACGATATCGATCAGGCTGCCATCAGCCTTGATATGACGCCAGCTGCGCCCGGTGCCATACGATCCCTTGCCAGTGCCGGCAACCTGACGGACCTTCTCGACGTCCTCCCGAGGCCTGATGTCGAGTATCGACTTCGAAAGGAATTGCTCGCGCGTGTAGCCGTAGTGCCCGATGGCAGCCTGGTTGACATCCAGGAAGCGCAGGCTGCCTCTTTCGAACACCCACATCGGAAGCGGGTTTTCCTCGAATAGGAGATGCAGTGAGGCTTCGTGCTGCTTCAGTTTGGTGATGTCCGCAATACACCCGACCACGAAGCGGGCGCCGTTCGGCAATAACGCGCGTGCCTTGCGCGTTACAAGTGTGCGGATCTCGCCCTGCTGCCCCTGAATGATTTCCTCGTTTTCGTTGACGTCACCGGTGTCCAGCACCAATCGATCGATGCGCCGGAATACATCGGCATGTTCCTTCGGGACGAAGTCATAGTCTGTCTTACCGACCAGCTCCCCATAGGAATGACCCATGAACTCGCACATGCTTCGGTTCAGCACGACGAAACGGGATTGGTCATCCTTCAGGAATATCGGATGCGGGACCGCATCCAGCACCAGCCTCACGGCGTCGGCATCGTCGTTGGAAAACGATTTGGCCAACTGGTCGACTGGAAATTCTGAACGCGACATCCTGGGTCTCGCGTTTGAAAAAAACAGTAGGAATACTTCTATCTTGGGAAACCTTACCTATCCGTAACGATTAGCTTTGGCGGATATACCGATAAGACGGCGAAAATGCCTGCACGGCCGCTCCGTCATGTGGTTTCGAACGAACTCTACGGCGAGTACGTTATGGCACAGGCGGTCAAGCTCGCCGATGCGGCCTTCGCCGCCTGCGTTGGACAGCCGGCAAACTGATACTCCGGCCAGGCCGCCTATCCCGCCTTCAGGATCGCCGAGAAGCGCGGATCGAAGGCCCGGCTGATCGGCTCGGCCGCGGCGCCCACGGCGATCGCCCAGGGATCGGTGATGCCGAGCTGCAGGCGAGGCAATCTCCGCTCGGGGCGGTCGGCGATCGACGGCAGCAGCGGGTGCATAGCCTGCAGCAGACGCCGCGCGAGCGCTTCCGGCGCGCCGCTGGTCAGGATGATTGTCTGCGGGTCGAAGATCGTTTCGATCAGATGCACGCTCCAGCGCAGATCGTGCGCGGCATCCTCGATCCAGCCTATCACCTTTGGGTCCTCTGCGAGCGCCAGCGCGTCCAGCCGTTGGTAGAGGTGCTCATCGGCGGCGTTCAGGCCGAGATGCTGGTAGAGCGAGGCAAGCGAGGCGCGGTGCTCCAGCGGCGTCGCGCCGGGACCGGCCGGCGACAGCAGCGCCATGCCGATTTCGCCGGCATTGCCGTTGCCGCCGCTGTAGAGCTCGCCGTTGAGAATGAGCCCGGCGCCGATACCGTAGCCAACATAGAGGCAGACGGCGTGATCGACGCCGTGCGCCGCGCCGACGATGCGCTCGGCCGTGGCGCAGGCGGCGGCGTCGTTCTGAAGTCCGACATTCAGCCCGGTGCCGGCCGCAAGCGTCTCCAGCAGTGGGAATTGCTGCCAGGCCGGCATCATCCATTTGTCGTCGGAATTCTTCAGCCCGAACGGGCCCGGCATGGCGACGCCCAATCCGACCAGCCGTCGTTCGGCTTGGGCGGAAATGCCGGCGAGCTCGCGCCTGACGCGGGCGATGAGACCGAGGATGATCTCAACGCCTTGCGACGGTTCGTCGAACGGCAGGTTAGCTTCGGCTCGCGCCATCACGCTGCCGACAAGGTCGACCACCACCACGCGCGTCAAATGCCGGTCTATCTGCAGTCCGATGGCAAAGGCGCCCCCAGGCACCAGCCTGTATGGGGTGAAAGGCTGTCCCCTGCCCTTGCGCACGGTGTCCAGCGCCACCACCAGGCCATCCAGTTCGAGATCCTCGATGATGTTGGAAACCGCCTGCTTGGTAAGCTGCGTCGCCCGTGCCAGGTCGGCGCGCGAGAGCGCGCCGTTGAGCCGCAGCGCCTCGATCATAACGCGGCGGTTATGTGCGCTCGTCCCTTCCTGGTTGGTGCCGCTTTTGGCGCGGATCGGGCTGATGTCGTGCATCTTTGTTTCCCCTCTTGACTCCATTAAAGGATTGATCGACTAATTAAGTCAAGCGAATTGACTTAATGATGAAGACGGGACGGTTGCAGAAAAAGACGGCAGGGCAGTCGAACTTCGCCGCCACCGCCGTTCCGGCAGATCCGGTCACAACGCGACAACAATTCGAGGAGGCGGCGGCTACCGTCGACGCCAAATCGCCTATGTCGAAAATGGGAGAAGACTAATGTTGAAATCAATCGGTAAGACACTTCTGGGCGCGGTCTTCGTTGGCGGGCTGTTTGTCCCCCACGCCTTCGCCGAAACGACATTGAACGCGCTGTTCATGGCGCAGGCCGCCTACAGCGAGGCCGATGTCCGCGCCATGACGGATGCCTTCACCAAGGCCAATCCGGACGTCAAGGTCAATCTCGAATTCGTCCCTTATGAGGGCCTGCACGACAAGACTGTGCTCGCGCAAGGTTCCGGCGGCGGCTATGACGTCGTGCTGTTCGATGTCATCTGGCCAGCCGAATACGCGACCAACAAGGTACTGATCGACGTCTCGCCGAAGATCACCGACGACATGAAGAAGGGCGTGCTGCCCGGCGCCTGGACCACCGTCCAATACAACGGCAAATATTACGGCATGCCCTGGATTCTCGATACCAAGTACCTGTTCTACAACAAGGAAATCCTGGAAAAGGCCGGCATCAAGACGCCGCCCAAAACCTGGGACGAACTCAACGAACAAGCCAAGATGATCCAGGACAAGGGCCTGCTCAAGACCCCCATCGCCTGGAGCTGGTCACAGGCCGAAGCCGCGATCTGCGACTACGCCACGCTGGTCAGCGCCTACAAGGGCGATTTCCTCAAGGACGGCAAGCCCGATTTCCAGAATGGCGGCGGGCTCGATGCGCTGAAATACATGGTGGCGAGCTACAAGTCGGGCCTGACCAATCCGAATTCCAAGGAATTCCTCGAAGAGGACGTCCGTAAGGTATTCGAGAACGGCGACGCCGCCTTCGCGCTCAACTGGACCTACATGTACAATATGGCCAACGACCCGAAGGACTCGAAGGTAGCCGGCAAGGTCGGCGTGGTGCCGGCGCCGGGCGTCGCCGGCAAGAGCGAGGTCTCGGCCGTCAACGGCTCGATGGGTCTCGGCATCACCGCCGTCAGCAAGCACCCTGACGAGGCCTGGAAATATATCGAGTTCATGACCTCGCAGAAGACGCAGAACCAGTACGCCAAGCTCTCGCTGCCGATCTGGGCGTCCTCCTATGACGATCCGGCGGTCACCAAGGGCCAGGAGGAACTGATCGCCACGGCAAAAGTCGGGTTGGCCGCCATGTATCCGCGCCCGACCACGCCGAAATATCAGGAACTGTCGACCGCGCTGCAGCAGGCCATCCAGGAATCGCTGCTTGGCCAGACCTCGCCTGAGGACGCGCTGAAGACGGCCGCCGAAAACAGCGGACTCTGAGTGCCTCTTCTTCCCGCACGGGCGGCATAGTGCCGTCCGTGCTATTTCTCAAATTTTGCTGATGGAAAGAGGCTGCTCATGTCGGGCACCTGGATGACGACTCGCGCGTGGCTGCTGATGCTGCCGCTGCTTGTGGTCATGGTCGCCGTCATCGGCTGGCCGCTCGTCGATACGGTCGGCCTCTCCTTCACCGACGCCAAGCTGGTCGGCACGGCCGGCAATTTCGTCGGCCTCGACAACTATGCCAAGATGCTGTCGAGCTCGAACTTCAGCCGCACGCTCACCACCACCACCTGGTTCGCGGTCATTTCGGTTGCCGCCGAGATGGTGATCGGCGTGCTTGCGGCATTGCTGCTCAACCAGGAATTCCGCGGCCGCACCGCGCTGCGCGGCCTGATGATCCTGCCCTGGGCGCTGCCGACCGTCGTCAATGCCACGCTCTGGCGGCTGATCTACAATCCCGAATATGGCGCGCTGAACGCGGCGCTAACGCAACTGCACGCGATCGACGCCTACCGCTCCTGGCTTGGGGAGCCGGGCACGGCGCTGGCGGCGCTGATCGTCGCCGATTGCTGGAAGAACTTTCCGCTGGTCGCCCTCATTTCGCTCGCCGCCTTGCAGGCGGTGCCGCGCGACATCACCGCCGCCGCACTTGTCGACGGCGCCGGCCCCTTCGCCCGTTTCCGCTTCGTCGTCCTGCCTTATCTCGCCGGGCCGCTGATGGTGGCGCTGGTGCTGCGCACCATTGAGGCCTTCAAGGTCTTCGACATCATCTGGGTGATGACGCGCGGCGGGCCGGCCAACAGCACCCGCTCGCTGTCGATCCTCGTCTACCAGGAGGCCTTTTCGTTCCAGCGCGCCGGCTCCGGCGCCTCACTGGCGCTGATCGTCACCTTGCTGGTCACCGTGCTCGCCGTCGCCTATGCCGCGCTGGTCAGGAAGACCGCGGGGAGTGCGGCCTGATGGAACGCAAGAACCCGGCCTTTACCGTCTTCGTCTATATCTGCGCCATCCTGCTTGCCTCCGTGATCCTGGCGCCGCTGGTCTGGCTGTTCGTCATGAGCATTTCGCCGGCGGCCGACCTTGCGGCCAAGCCGTTGCGCTGGTGGCCGCAGAGCGCCGACTTCTCCCGCTATGCGCAACTTTTGTCGATTGCCGAGAACAGCGCCGGCGCCGCCTTCACCGCATCGCTGCGCAACAGCCTTGAGATCGCCGGCATGGCGACGCTCGCCGCGCTTCTGCTCGCCGTTCCCGCCGGCTGGGCGGTGTCGCGCACGCCCTCGGTCGGCTGGTCGCTGTCGATGGTGATCGCCACCTACATGCTGCCGCCGGTGGCGCTCTCGGTGCCGCTCTATATGGGCCTGTCGCATGTCGGCCTGCTCAACAACGTCTTCGGCCTGGCGCTGATCTATCTGACAATCCTGGCGCCCTTCACCACCTGGCTGATGAAATCGGGCTTCGACGCCATCCCGCGCGAGATCGAGGCCGCCGCCATGATCGATGGCGCCGGACTGTTCCAGACCTGGCGCATCCTCACTTTGCCGCTGGCCGCGCCGGTGGTCGGGACATCGGCGCTGTTTGCCGTGCTGCTGGCCTGGGACGAGTTCTTCTATGCGCTGCTCTTTACCTCGGACCAGCGCGCCAAGACGCTGACCGTCGCCATCGCCGATCTGGCCGGCGGCCGCGTCTCCGACTATGGGCTGATCGCCACGGCCGGCGTGCTCGCTGCGTTGCCGCCGGTGCTGATCGGCCTGGTCATGCAGCGGGCGCTGATTTCGGGCCTGACCAGCGGCGGCGTGAAAGGATGATGATGACTGAAGCAAAAAACCGCCCGGCCGGCCTTGCCGCCATCGACCGCGAAATGGCGCGCCAGCATGAAGATGCGCTTGCCTCCTTCGACCGGAACAAGGATATCGCCGGCAAGGTCGCCGCCTCGCTCAAGGCGAGCGGCAGGCTGCTGCTGCTCGGCATGGGCGGCTCGCATGCCGTTGGGCGCGCCGTCGAGCCGCTCTATCGCGCGCATGGCATCGACGCCGTCGCGCTGCCGCTGTCTGAGCAGCTCGGCCAGCCATTGCCGCTCGACGGCCGAACGGTGCTCATCACTTCGCAGTCCGGCGAAAGCGCGGAGGTTGTGCGCTGGTTCGCCGAGACCGGCCGGCGCGACGACACTTTCGGACTGACGCTGGAGGACGGCTCCTTCCTCGGTCGGACGGTTCCTTGCCTCGTCGGCGCCGGCGGAACCGAGCTTGCTTTCGCCGCGACCCGCAGCCTGACCGTAAGCTTCGCCTTACACCTCGCCATCCTGGCGGCGCTCGGCGAGAATCCCGCAGGGGCGCTTGCGGCGCTTAGAGCCCCGGAGACCGTCGAAATCGATGATGCCCTGGCTGCGCTGAACGAGGTTGCGACTGTCGTCACCTCGGGCCGCGGCCTGCAAGGGCTGGCAGAAGCGCTGGCGCTCGGCCTGACCGAACTGTCGCGGCTGCCCTGTTTCTCGCTTGAAGGCGGCCAGCTTCGCCATGGGCCGATGGAAATGCTTGGGCCCAAAATCGGCGTTATCCTCTTTCGCGGCAACGACGCGACTGCCGACCTCGTCACCGCCATGGCCGCTTCCGTGGTCGAGGCCGGCGCGCCGGTGATTGTCTTCGATGCCTCCGGCGAGCCGCCGGTTGCAGGCGCCGTGACCCTGGCCTTCGAGCCGGCCGTCGGTCTGGCGGCGATCTTCGCCATGCTGCCGGTGGCGCAGCGCCTGATGATCGCCTTTGCCGATGCCCGCGTCGACAATGCCGGCACGCCGGTCCGCACCACCAAGATCACCCGGAGCGAATGATGCGGCCGCTCGCGGTGATCGGCAACGTCAATGTCGACCTGATCGTCGGCCCGGTGGCGCCCTGGCCGAAGGCAGGGACAGAGACCGTCGTCGACCACGACGATTTGCGCGTCGGCGGCCAGGCCGGCAACACGGCGCTCGCCTGGCAGGCGCTCGGCATCGATTTCGACATCGCCGCCAATCTCGGCGACGACCAGTTCGGCCGCTGGCTGCGCGAGGCATTTGGCGCCCGCGCGGAAAAATGGCCGGTCCATCCGGAAGGCACGACACTGTCGGTCGGCATGACCCATCCCGATGGCGAGCGCACCTTCTTCACCACGCGCGGCCACCTGCCCCGCTTCAGCCTGGACGACGTGCTTGCCGTGCTGGACGGCAAGCGGCTTGCCGGCGGGTATGCGCTGCTGTGTGGTTCCTTCCTGACCGACGATCTCACCCGCGACTACGACAGGTTTTTCGACTGGGCAGAGGCGCATCATATCGCCGTCGCGCTCGATACCGGCTGGCCGATCGACGGCTGGACAGCGGCGAACTGCGCCGCCGCGCGTGGTTGGCTGTCACGCTGCGAATTGGCGCTGCTCAATGAGGTGGAAACGACGGCACTGGCGGGGCTGGAGAGCCCGGCGCAAGCCGCGCGCAAGATCCGTGACGGCATGAAGAAAGGTGCTGTCGTCGTCGTAAAGCGGGGGCCGGAGGGCGCGATCGCCATCGGCGGCGACGGCCGACTTATTGAACAGGCGGCGCCGCGCGTGAAAGTCATCGACACAATCGGCGCCGGCGATGTTTTCAATGCCGCTTTCCTGGCCGCACTGGCGCAGGAGCGACCGCTGATGAGCTGCCTTTCCGCGGCCGTCCAGGTGGCGTCGCGCGCCATCTCAACCTTGCCCCGCGACTATGGCGGGCCGATAGAATTCGAGGACGCCGTCAATGAGCGCGCTTGAAATCCGCGATATCCGCAAAAACTACGGCGCCGTCGAAACGCTGAAAGGCATCGACATCGCCTTGGAAAGCGGCGAATTCCTGGTGCTGCTCGGCTCATCCGGCTGCGGCAAGTCGACCTTGCTCAACATCATCGCCGGGCTGGCCGAGGCGACGAGCGGCGATGTGCTGATCGGTGGCCGCTCGGTGCTTGGCGTGCATCCGAAGAACCGCGACATCGCCATGGTCTTCCAGTCCTACGCGCTCTATCCGAACCTGACCGTTCACCGCAACATCGGCTTCGGGCTGGAGATGCGCAAGGTTGCCGCGGGCGAGCGCGACAAGGCGGTGCGCGAGGCGGCGAGATTGCTGCAGATCGAGGCCTTGCTCGACCGCAAGCCTGGCCAGCTCTCCGGCGGCCAGCGCCAGCGCGTCGCCATCGGCAGGGCGCTGGTGCGCAAGCCGCAGGTGTTCCTGTTCGACGAGCCGCTGTCCAATCTCGACGCCAAGCTGCGTCTTGAAATGCGCACCGAGCTCAAGCGCCTGCACCAGATGCTGCAGACCACGGTCGTCTATGTCACCCACGACCAGATCGAAGCCATGACGCTGGCGAGCCGCATCGCCGTCATGCGCGACGGCCGCATCGAACAGCTCGGCACGCCCGAAGAGATCTATGATCATCCGGCGACGCTCTACGTCGCCGGCTTCGTTGGCGCGCCGTCGATGAACATGCTGAACGCCACCGTCAACGCAGGCCAACTCGCCATTGCCGGCTCCGATGCGCGGGTGGCGGTGCCGGTGCGTTTCAAAGACGCCGTACGGGAGGGCGCCGATGTCATCGTCGGCGTGCGGCCCGAAGCGCTGCGCCTGGCAAGCGGCGGCGCTTCTGAACCGGCGTTCCCGGTCGAGATCGACGTCATCGAACTGACCGGGCCCGAGCTGGTCACAACCGCCCGGATCGGAGCGCAGCGGCTGACCGCGACCCTGCCGCCGCGGACGCCTCTTGCCAAGGGCGAGCCGTGCCGCTTCGCCTTCGACGAAGACGCGCTTCGCCTGTTCGATCCGGCAAGCGGCAAGGCCCTTTGATCCGCTCGCGCACCTCACGCGCGGGAGATGCCGCAATGCGCACGCCTCAATCGATGTCGAACGACACGCCCTGCGCCAGCGGCAGCGCTTTGGAGAAGTTCACCGTGTTGGTGGCCCGGCGCATATAGGCTTTCCAGGCATCCGAGCCGCTCTCGCGGCCGCCGCCGGTCTCCTTCTCGCCGCCGAACGCGCCACCGATCTCGGCACCAGAGGTGCCGATATTGACGTTGGCGATGCCGCAATCCGAACCGTCGACGCCGAGGAAGCGCTCCGATTCCTGCAGGTCGCGGGTGAAGATCGACGACGATAGTCCGGCGCCGACCGCATTGTGCAATTCGAGCGCCTCATCGAAATCGGAATATTTCATCACATAGAGGATCGGCGCGAAGGTCTCCTCCG
Source organism: Mesorhizobium sp. B1-1-8 (assembly GCF_006442795.2). Taxonomy (NCBI): domain Bacteria; kingdom Pseudomonadati; phylum Pseudomonadota; class Alphaproteobacteria; order Hyphomicrobiales; family Phyllobacteriaceae; genus Mesorhizobium; species Mesorhizobium sp. B1-1-8. The sequence continues at coordinate 1,931,031 of NZ_CP083956.1, read as the reverse complement.
TAACCGGCGAAACCTGCTTCGGCATCTCGACCAGCGCCGGATGCACGTAATAGGCATCCGGATGGCCGTTCTCGACGCGCGAGCCGCCGGTCACCTTGCCGCCATGCGCCTCGGCTTCCTTGAGCGCCTTCTGCATATTGTCGAAGGCTGCCTTGTCGATCAGCGGGCCGACCAACGCCTTGCCTTCCAGCGGATCGCCGACCGAGACGGTCTGGTAAGCTTTCTTCAGCCGCGGCAGCAGCGCGTCATAGACGCTGTCATGCACGAACAGGCGCCTGAGCGTCGTGCAGCGCTGACCGGCCGTGCCCATGGCGCCGAAGGCGATGGCGCGCAGCGCCATATCGAGATCGGCGGTGGGCGTCACGATGCCGCCATTGTTGCCGCCGAGCTCAAGCACGGCGCGGGCGAAGCGTTTGGCCAGCCTGGGACCGACGTCGCGGCCCATGCGGGTCGAGCCGGTGGCCGAGACCAGCGGCACCTTCGGATGATCGACCAGCACCTCGCCGGCGACGCGATCGCCGATCAGCACCTGAAGCAGACCCTCCGGCGCATCGGCGCCGAAACGCTTGGCGGCGCGCCTGAAGATCGCCTCGCAGGCAAGCGCGGTCAGCGGTGTCTTCTCCGACGGCTTCCACACCACGGCGTCGCCGCAGACCAGTGCAAGTGCTGCATTCCACGACCACACCGCGACCGGGAAGTTGAAGGCCGAGATGACGCCGACGACGCCCAGCGGATGCCAGGTCTCCATCATGCGGTGGCCCGGGCGCTCGGTGGCGATGGTCAGGCCGTACAATTGCCGCGACAGGCCTACCGCGAAATCGCAGATGTCGATCATCTCTTGCACTTCGCCAAGGCCTTCGGACGGGATCTTGCCGACCTCGATCGACACCAGCCGGCCGAGCTCGGCTTTGTGCTGCCGCAATTCCTCGCCCAGCAGGCGCACCAACTCGCCGCGCTTCGGCCCCGGCACTAGCCGCCAGGCCTGGAAGGCCTGGTGCGCGGCATCGATCGCCTTGCCGGCATCGGCCGGCGAAATCGACCTCAGCGCCGCGATCTGCTCGCCCGTCACCGGGCTGCGCACGATGAGATCGCCGCCGGAAAGCGCATCCCTGGCGACGCCGAGTTTTTCCAGAAGTGAGGCCGTTTCCGTCGCTATCGTCATATTTTGTCCCTTTCGGATTCCGCCATTCATATGGCGAGAGTGGAAGCCTTGCGCCATGCCTTGTCCTGCCGTCCGGCACGCGGCGCCTTGATGGCGTGGCATTACTCGTTTCAGGGAAGAACCGCCACCCCGGCATGGTCCAAGCCGGAAGCGCGAAATTGGGCCAGGCAGATTCAGTGTGCCTTTTGAGTCAGGGAACGCTCGGTGCTTTCCTTGATCAGCCGGTCGATATGCATGCGGATATGCGCCGCCTCGGCAGCGGTGTTGGCGAGCGCGATCGCACGGTCGAAGGCGACACGCGCCTCCTCGTTGCGGCCAAGCTGCATCAACAGGCCGCCCCGCAGGCCGAAGAAATGGAAATAGCCCGACAGCCTGTCTTCCAGCGGCTCGATCATGGCAAGTGCCGCCTCCGGACCACGCACCTTGCTGACCGCGACGGCGCGGTTCAGCGTCACCACCGGCGATGGCTGCATCTGTTCGAGCAAACCGTAAAGCAGGTCGATCTCCGTCCAGTCGGTGTCCTCGGCGGTTGCCGCCCGCGCATGCAGTGCCGCGATCGCCGCCTGCACCTGGTAGGGACCGGGCTTGCGATGGCGCAATGCCTTGTCGACCAGCGCCAGACCCTCATCGATCATCTTGCGGCTCCACAGGCTGCGGTCCTGGTCCTCGAGCAGGATGATTTCGCCATTCTCGTCAAAGCGCGCCGGCGCCCGCGCATGCTGCAGCAAAAGCAGCGCGGTCAGGCCCATGATCTCCGGTTCCTGCTGAAACAGCCTGAGCAGCAGCCGGGCGAGCCGGATCGCCTCCTCGCAGAGCGGCGCGCGCGCCGGCGCCTCGCCGCTGTTGGTCGAGTAGCCCTCGTTGAAGATCAGGTAGACCATGGCGGCGACCGCGGCGAGCCGCTCCGAGCGCTCGACCGCGCCCGGCGTCTCGAACGGCACGCCGGCATCCGCAATGCGCGCCTTGGCGCGGGTGATGCGCTGTTCCATGGCGCTTTCGCCGACCAGGAAGGCGCGCGCGATCTGCTTGACCGTGAGGCCGGAGACGATGCGCAGCGCCACCGCGATCTGCTGCGTCGGCGGCAGGTCCGGATGGCAGCAGATGAACAAGAGCCGCAGGATGTCGTCGCGATAATGCGCGCCGTCCAGCCGCTCGGCGATGTCGCTCTCGGCGTCTTCGAGATCGGAGATCTGGTCTTCTTCCGGCATCGGCGCCTGCTTGGCGCGCTTGCGCACCGCGTCGATGCCGCTGTTGCGGCCGACGAAGATCAGCCAGGCAGCCGGATCGCGCGGCGGGCCGTTTTTCGGCCAGTTCTTGAGCGCTCTCAGGCACGCATCCTGGAAAGCCTCTTCCGCGGCGTCGAGGTCGCGGAAGTAGCGCAGCAGCGCGCCCATCGCCTGCGGACGGGCGGTGCTGATCGCGTTGCTGATCCAGGCAAGTTCGCTCATGCTGCGGCCTTGGCGGGGTTGAAGATGGAAATCGGCCTGATCTCGTAGGAGCCACCGCTCGGATTTACTTCGGAAAGCTCGCGCGCGAACGCCACGGCTTCGTCGAGATCATTGCATTCTAGCGTGTAGAAACCGAGGAACTGTTCCTTGGTTTCGGCGAACGGGCCGTCGAGCACGATCGATTCGCCTTTGACCTTCCTCAGCGTCGTCGCGGCGGTAGTCGGCAACAGCCGCGCCACCGGCCCAAGCCGCCCGGCCCTGGCATATTTGTCCTGCACGTCGAGAAGCTTTGCCATGACCTCGTCGTCCTGTTCCTTGCTCCAGGAGCAGACGACGTCTTCGGAGGCATAGCAGAGGATGGCGTAAAGCATGGCGGGTCCTTTCCATATCAAAGGACGAGACAGTAAGACCCTTCCCGACACCACGTCGATAAAAAATTTGCCGGGCGATCACCGGCTTGCCTGTCCACGCAGCCGCGCGTCAGGCGCCGCGCGATTGCAGCCATCTGAGCACCAGCGTCTCCTCCTCGTCGAGGCCCTCTATCAGGTGTTTTCGCCTGCTGGCTTCCGCCATTTCGCCGAGCAGCCGGCCTTGCGACCACGCCTCGAACACCAGCGGGTGGATATAGCATTTGCGGCTGACGGCGCGCGTGTTGCCCAGCCGTTCGGCGACCTTGTCGATGATGGTGTTCACCACCCGCTTTTGCTGCGCGGCACTTTCGGGAAGCTCCGTCTGGGCAAACAGCGATGCGGCGTGAATGGTGCCGCCCCAGGTCCGGAAATGTTTGGAGCTGAACATCGGACCGGCAACATCGTGGATGTAGCGGTTGACGTCGTCGGAGCGCAGCGGCCGCCGGTTTGCGTCCTCGTCGAGATACTGGAACAGTTTTTGGCCCGGCAGATCCTGCGCTCCGCGCACGATCCTGGCGATACGGCGGTCGACGAGCTTCAGCTTCCATTCCTTGCCGGACTTGCCCTTGAAGGCAAAGCGCAGACTGGAGCCCTCGATGTCGACGTGACGGTCGCGCAGCGTGGTCAGCCCAAAGCTCTTGTTGTCATGGGCGTAAGCCGTATTGCCGACGCGGATCATGGTGTTGTCGAGCAGCCAGACGACCGCGGCGACGACGCGCTCGAACGGCAGCCCGTGGCGGCGCAGATCGGCGTCGATCTGTCGCCTGAGACCAGGCAGCGCCTCGGCGAAAGCGACGAGGCTGGAATATTTGGCGCCGTCCCGCTCCTCGGTCCATTGCGAATGATAGCGATATTGCTTGCGGCCGCGCTGGTCGCGGCCGGTCGCCTGGATATGGCCGTCCGGATCGGGCGAGATCCACACATCCGTCCAGGCCGGCGGAATGACGATCGACTTGATGCGGGCAAGCGTCGCCTCATCGACAGGGCGGCCGTTGGCCCCCAGATAGGAAAAGCCCTTGCCTTTCCTCAGCCGACGGATGCCGGGATCGGCGTCGCTGACATAGGTCAGCGAAGCGCGCTCGGCCGAATTTTGCGCACCGTTCTCCTGGGCGTCGTCCTCGGGCGCCGAACGGTCAAGGGACGATTGGGATCGCTGCAGCATGAAGGCTCCGTGGAACTCGTCCACAGATAAGCTCCGCAAGCGGCGCTGGTTCCGTGCCGCAGGCGACGGCTCTGTCAGGCTTGCCGGTTCGCGGGACGGGTCAGGTGCGCACCGTTCGGCTTCGATATCGAAAAGTAGCGCCGCGCCGCGATCTTCAGCCGATAGCGAATACAGCGCCAGATGTCGGCTGGAGCCTTCGGCGCAGCCTCGGCAACCGCCAGGAATTTCGCGGCCATATGCAAATCGCCTCGCGCATAGTGGACACGCGCGATCTTCAGGGCGACGAGCCCTTCCCTGGCCTTCAAGGATGATTTTGCGATGCCGCAGGTCTCGAGTTCGCGCAGCGCCAGGCGCCATTCGAGGAAGCGCTGTGCAGGCCTGATGGTGAAGCGGTCGTCGGAGCGCTCCGCCGATACGAAATAGATGAGGATCGGCTGTGTCACGACCGCAAGCGAGGCCCTGCTCATCACACACGCCCAGAACAACGTATCCTCATCATAAGCGAGCCCGGTCGGGAATCGCGTCTCGCCGATGACGCCGCGCGAAACAAGCGCGCTGCCGACAGCGATCGACCGTATCTGGCCGTTGAGATATGCCGAGGCATTGGCCAGCCCGGCGTCTGTGTAACCAAAGGGTGTCTTGACCTGCCGATCCCTGCCATCCGTCCGCCGGCAATAAGCGCCGACCACCATGTCGGCGCCTGGCCGGGTCCTGGTCCTGGAAACCAATGTCCGCAGGCCTTTTTCCAGATGCAGATCGTCGGCATCGATCATGTAGATCCAGGGAAAGCGAGCCTGCTCCAGCGCCAGATTCCTGGATCCGCCCGCGTCCCGGCAGCTCGACTTGATGATGCGCAGCGGCAATGCCAGGCGGGAGGCCGCATCCGTAGCGACAGCCGCTGTATCGTCGGACGAGGAATCGTCAACCAGAAGCACCTCGCCGATGACTTCAGATTCCGAAGCAAGCGATGCCAGCGTCCTAACTATGGTCGAAGCCGCGTTGTGTGCCGGAATGATGATGCTGACTGCTGTCAATGAAGAACCCCCTGCAGCTAATATAGCGGCAGCATAGAACCTTCATTTGTCAGGATATCGGCCGTATAGCAAGAAGAAATCCTTGCCTGTCGACGCGTCACACCTTCTCGGCCGCCGCCGGAATGACGTCGACCGCTTGCTCGCCGACCTGGCCGCCGGTGGTCTTCAGCACGCCGACGATCGGCGCCACGTCGGAATAGTCGCGGCCATAGCCGACGGTGATATGGTCGTTGCTGGCCCGCATGCCGTTGGTCGGGTCGAATTCCTGCCAGCCGGCGTCGCGGCCGCACCAGGCCTTGACCCAGGCATGCATGGCATCCGCCCCTTCGAGCCGCGGTTTGCCTTTCGGCGGAATGGTGCGCAGGAAGCCGCTGACATAGCCGGCGGGGATGCCAAGCCCGCGCAAGCCAGCGATCATGATGTGGGAAAAATCCTGGCAGACCCCGCGTTTCAGCGCGTAGGCATCGCTGGCTCGTGTCTGCACGGTGGTTGCCTTGCTGTCATAGGCAAAATCGCGATGGATGCGGTTGCAGAGATCGATCGCGGTGGCGACGGTCGAACCGGCGAGGCTGTCGCGGGCATAGGCGGTGATCGCCGCATCAATGCCGGCATGGTCGCTGGCGGCGAGGAAATGATGCGGCGCGGCGGGCGAAAGCGAGCGCACCGCATCGATTTCCATTGTCAGCCTATGGATGTCGGGCGAGACGTCGAGGCCGGGCTCCGGCCGCGCGACCGACACGCGCGCGCTCATCCGGATGTCGAGCTCCTCATGCGCCTCGCGAAAGGCGATCGCGGTGACGTTGTTTCCGAAGAAATCGGCAAAATCGGCGCGCTCGGCCGGCATCGGCGCGAACGAAAGCGAGGCGGCGATCACCCGCTGCACGCCGGCGATCGTCTGCGGCAGCACCCGCACCTGGTGCCGGCCGCCGCCGGCGGCGCCGGCGTAGTCGTAGTGCAGGTGCAGCCTGATGTCGTAGAGCATCTACAGCAATTCCAGCAAAAGTGCGTAGCGGTTGGGCTCGGCGGCTTCGCCGTAGCCTTGCGTCCGGAATTGCGCAAATAGACAAAGCATTGGAGGCGATCCCTTTTCGCTGGAAATGCTCTACCCGAAATAGGCTTTGGCGAGGCTGCTGTAGAGGTCGCCGATCTGGTTGGCGAGGTCGTCGAGCACCTTCTCGGTCATGTCCGACGGCTCCATGATGGCGATCGCGGTGTTGAGCTGCAGGATTTCCTTGGCGGCCGGCGACATGTGCCCCTCGCCGCCGATCGAAGGCAGCATGCCGATCTCGGCCTTCAGCCGCTCGAGTTGGAACAGGATGGAGCGCGGATTGAGCGGATCGAGCGCCAGGAGGTCGATCACCGTGCGCCGCCCGGCCTGCACCGGATATTGCCGGCGATGGGTCATGACGCTGTCGCCGATCTCCAGCATCATGTCGAGCGCACCATCCGGCGCGCCTTTTGCGGTCAGCCGGGCAAGCGTGCGTGCGATCTGGATGCCCCGCTCCAGCCGGCGGCCGATCTCCAGGAAGCGCCAGCCGGTGAAGCGGTACATGTTCTCGTGCAGCAGGCCGGAAAAGCCGGCGAGCTTGCGCAGCATCACCGTCATGGCCCGCGTCGCGTCATCGCCGGGCGCGACCGTTTCGGCGAATTTATGGATGGTCTTCGACAGATCCTTCAGCGCCAGCCAGCCATCGGGCGAGAAACGGTCGCGGATCTGCCCGGCGCTGTAGACGGCGCTGTCCAGCGTGCCGATCAGCCCCGACGGGATCGCCGAATGGACGTCGATGCCGAACGGCTCGAGATAATCCTCTATGTCGGCAAGCAGCGGCATTTCCGGATCGGAGGTCTCGGCAAGCCTGACGTGATAGGCGCGCAGCACGCGCACCGTGTCTTCAGAGCGTTCGATGTAGCGTCCAAGCCATGTCAAGTTTTCCGCTGCCCGGCTTGGCAGGCTGCCCGGCATGGTGCGGGTGAAGCCCTCATGCTCCTGCGGCAGCAGCGTCTCTCGCTCTACCGGCCTGTCGCTGACCACCCAGACGTCTGCCGCCTGGCCGCCGCGCTGCATGGCGATCGCCGTCGGGTCGAGCGAGAGGCCGACGCGGGCAAAGCCGCCGGGCATCACCGTCCAGCCTTGCGGCGTGCGCGCCAGATAGACGCGCAGGCTGGCCGGCCGCGGCTCCAGCCAGCCGTCGACAAAGACGGGCGTGGTCGAGAGCGTCACCGCTTCCTGGCCGACGAAGCCGGCGCCGTCGGTTTCGATCCGCGCGATAAGTTCCGCCCGCTCGCCGGCTGAAAGCACCGAGCCCAGGCGCGTCGCGCCATCATCCTCGAAGGCGAGCCGCGTCGACAGCGCCGGACCGATAACCATGCGGTCGATGTTGGCGAGCACATGGGCGCGCTCTGCCTCCTGCCCGCACCACCATGTCGCGATGTTCGGCAGCTTGAGATCCTCGCCCTGCAATTCCCGCGCAATCTGCGGCAGGAAGGAGAGCAGCGCCCGCGTCTCCATCAGGCCCGAGCCCAGCGCATTGACCGCCGAGACGGTGCCGCGCCGGATCGCCTCGACCAGCCCCGGCGTGCCGATCTGCGATTCCGGCCTGAGCTCCAGCGGATCGGCAAAGGCAGCGTCGAGCCGCCGCCACAGCACGCCGATCGGCATCAGGCCGGAAACGGTGCGCACCATCAGCCGGCCGCCGGAGACGGTCAGGTCCTCGCCCTCGAGCAGCATGATACCGAGATAGCGGGCGATATAGGCGTGCTCGTAATAGGTCTCGTTGAGCGGCCCCGGCGTCAGGATGGCGACGCGGCCGCCGGACTCCTTCGCCATGCCGTTCAGCGCATCGCGGAAGCGGCGGAAGAAGCCGGCAAGCCGATGCACATGCATCTCGCCATAGATGTCGGAAAGCGCGCGCGTCGTGGCGACACGGTTCTCCAGCGCGAAGCCGGCGCCCGACGGCGCCTGGGTGCGGTCGCCCAGCACCCACCAGCGGCCGTCCGGACCGCGGCCAAGCTCGAAGGCGCAGAAATGCAGGAAATGGCCGCTGGCCGGTCGGGTGCCGGCCACGGGCCGCAAAAATTCCGGGCTGGCCGCGATAAGCCCGGCCGGCACGATGCCCTTCTCGATCAGCCGGTTCGGCCCGTAAATGTCGGCCAGGATCGCCTCGAACAGATCGGCGCGCTGGACGAGGCCGGCGCTGATCTCGGCCCATTCCTTTTCCTCGATCAGCAGCGGGATGTGCGCCAGCGGCCATTCGCGTTCCTTGGCGCCGGCCTTGTCGTAGACGCGGTAATAGACGCCGGCATCGCGCAGATACTGGTCGGCGCGGGCAAAGCGCTGCCCGAGCTGGTCCGCGCCCAGATCGTCCAGCGCTTCGATGAAAGGCCGCCAGGCGGGGCGCGGATTGCCGGCGGCGTCGACCATCTCGTCGATGACGCCGTCGATCGGCTGATAGTGCTGCAGCAGGCTGTGCGCCTGCGGCTTTCCGCCCGCCCGTTTATGATTCCCTTTTGCCATCGCTGATCAGAGTCTTGCCGGCCGCCTGAGGTCAAGGGTCATGGGGAATTCTTCAGGGGCTTCTTCGGCGCGCAGAACATAACCGCCGGGCGTGTGGCCGCGCGGCTCGAACCGGGCGAGCCTGCGCGCTTCCGCCTCGTTGCCGTTGACCGGGAAGGTGTCGTAGCTGCGCCCGCCGGGATGCGCGACGTGGTAGACACAGCCGCCGACCGCGCGCCCCGACCAGCGGTCGTAGATGTCGAAGACCAGCGGCGTGTTGACCGGCAGCGCCGGGTGCAGGCCGGAGGCTGGCTGCCAGGCCTTGAAGCGCACACCGGCAACCGCGATTTCGCGGTTATCGGTCACCTTCATCGGCACGATGCGGCCGTTGCAGACGACAGCGTGCCGCTCGGGGTTCAGACCTTCAGTCTTCACCTGCAGCCGCTCGACCGAGGAATCGACGAAGCGCACGGTGCCGCCGATGGCGCCCTGCTCGCCCATCACATGCCAGGGTTCCATCGCCTGCCTCAGCTCCAGCTTGACGCCTGCATGCCGCACCTCGCCGCAGAAGGGGAAGCGGAATTCGAGCTGCGCGGTAAACCACTCCGGGAGGAACTCGAAGCCGTTGAGCTTGAGGTCGTCCAGCACGTCGAGAAAATCCGCCCAGACATAATGCGGCAACATGAACCGATCGTGCAGCGATGTGCCCCAGCGCACGAAACGACCGTCGAGCGGCGCCTTCCAGGCGCGCGCGATGATGGCGCGGACCAGAAGCTGTTGCGCCAAGCTCATGCGCGCGTTGGGCGGCATTTCGAAGCCGCGGAACTCGACCAGTCCGAGCCGGCCGGTCGGGCCGTCGGGCGAAAACAATTTGTCGATGCAGATTTCGGATCGGTGCGTGTTGCCGGTGACATCGGTCAACAGGTTGCGGAACAGCCGGTCGACGAGCCACGGCAACGGTGCCGCGCCTTGGTCGGGATGCGGCACCTGCGCCATCGCGATTTCGAGTTCGTAGAGCGAATCGTGGCGCGCCTCGTCGAAGCGCGGCGCCTGGCTGGTCGGGCCGATGAACAGGCCCGAAAACAGATAGGACAACGACGGATGCCGCTGCCATTGCAGCACCAGGCTCTTCAACAGGTCCGGCCGGCGCAGAAACGGGCTGTCGTTGGGGGTCGCGCCGCCGACCACGACATGATTGCCGCCGCCAGTGCCGGTGTGGCGGCCGTCGATCATGAACTTGTCGGCGCCGAGCCGCGACTGCCGTGCCTCCTCGTAGATTGCCGTGGTCGTGGCGACGCAATCCTGCCAGTTGGCGGCGGGATGGATGTTGACTTCGATGACGCCCGGATCCGGCGCGACGCGGATGACGTTGAGGCGCGGATCGTGCGGCGGACCGTAGCCTTCGATATGGACGGCAAGACCGATCGCTTTGGCAGCGTTCTCGGCCGCCGCCACCAGTTCGAGATAATCTTCGAGCGCCTCGACCGGCGGCATGAACACGCAGAGCCGCCCGTCGCGCGGCTCGACCGAGAGTGCTGTACGCACCGCGCCGCCGATCTCGGTGATTTCCTGCTCGACGCGGTCCTGCTGGCCGGTCGCCGCGGTGAAGGACACCGCCTGCTGGCGGCGCGCCATCTCGTCGGCGCCTTCCAGTTCGGCAGGGGCGGCGGAAGGCAGGATCGCTTCCCGCGCCGGCAGCACTCCGCGCGGCACCGACGGATCAACCGGCACGATATAGGGAAACTGCGCCGGCGGCACATAGGGCAGCGTGCCGAGCGGCAGGCGGTAGCCGACAGGTGAATCGCCCGGCACCAGAAACAGCCGGCCGCGCCGTGTCTTCCATTTCTCCGAGCGCCAGCGCATGCCTTCCGCCTGGCTGTTCCAGCGCTGCACCGGCAGCACATAGCCCGACGGCTTGGTCAGCCCGCGCTCGAACACGTGCGCCATGCGGCTGCGCTCCTCCGGGTCCTCCAGCTTGGAGTTGGATGGATCGACATTGTCAGGCAGCTTGCCTTCCTTGAGCAGCCATTCGGCCGGATCCTCATAGGCTTCGCTGACCATCGCTTTGTCGATACCGAGCTCGCCGGCGATCGCCGTCAACAGGCTTTCGGCCTGCTGCGGTCCAATTTTCGCGTCGCTCTTTTCGCGCGCGATCAGCGACGGGTCGCTCCACACCGGCTCGCCGTCGGCGCGCCAGTACAACGAAAAAGTCCAGCGCGGCAGGCTTTCGCCCGGATACCATTTGCCTTGGCCATAATGCAGAAAACCGCCCGGCGCGAAACGCTCGCGCAGCCGGCGGATCAGCTCATCGGCCTTTTCGCGCTTGGTCGGGCCGACGGCTGCCGTGTTCCATTCATCGGACTCGAAATCGTCGATCGACACGAAGGTCGGCTCGCCGCCCATGGTGAGGCGCACATCGCCTTCCTTCAGCGCGGCATCCACCTTGTTTCCCACCGCATCGAGCGCCTGCCAGCTCTCGTCGGAGAACGGCCTGGTGATGCGCGGGTGCTCGGCGATGCGCTCGACCCGCATGTCGAAGCCGAAATCGACATTGGCGAAGCTCGCCATGCCGGAAATGGGCGCGGCGTTGCGGAAATGCGGCGTCGCCGCCAGCGGCACATGGCTTTCGCCGGTGAGCAGCCCGGAGGTCGGATCGAAACCGATCCAGCCGGCGCCCGGAATATAGACCTCGCACCAGGCATGCAGGTCGGTAAAGTCGACCGCCGTTCCGGGCGGCCCGTCCAGCGCGACGAGATCGGGCTTGAGTTGGATCAGATAGCCGGAGACGAAACGTGCGGCGATGCCGAGGTTGCGCAGGATCTGCACCAAGAGCCAGCTCGAATCCCGGCACGAGCCCTTGGCCGCGGCCAGCGTCTCCTCCGGCGAGAACACGCCGGTCTCCATGCGCACGATATAGGCGATCTCGCGTTGCAGCCGCGCATTGAGATCGACGAGGAAATCGACGGTGTTCTTCGGGCTGCGGTCGATGGTTTTGAGGAAGGCCGAAAGCAGTGGCCCGGCCGGCTCCGGCGTCCGGTAGATGGCGAGGTCGTCGCGGATCTCTTCCGGATAGTCGAAAGGAAAAATCTCGGCCGACGGCTCGACGAAGAAATCGAACGGGTTGTAGACCGTCATGTCGGCGACGAGATCGACCTCGATCTTCAATTCCGTCACCGGCTCCGGAAAGACGAAGCGGGCGAGGAAGTTGCCGTAAGGATCCTGCTGCAGATTGACGAAATGGTTCGCCGGTTCGACCTTCAGCGAATGGCTGAGCACCTTGGTGAGCGAATGCGGCGCCGGCTGCAGCCTGATCACCTGGGGACCGAGAACGACCGGACGGTCGTATTTGTAATGGGTCAGGTGGTGGACGGCTGCCAGAATTGCCATGGTGCCCCGAAGTTCGGCGTTTCAGTTCGCCGAACCCTGACATAGATGCTGGCCATTCTCCAAGCAGAGATGTTGCGCTGCACCTAATTTAGGCAGCCTTGCCGGCTCAGAAAAACGCCTGCAGCCCGGTCTGCGCCCTTCCGAGGATCAGCGCATGCACGTCATGCGTGCCTTCGTAGGTATTCACCGTCTCCAGATTCTGCGCGTGGCGCATGACGTGATAGCCGATCTGGATGCCGTTGCCGCCGTGCATGTCGCGGGCCTGGCGAGCGACGTCGAGCGCCTTGCCGCAATTGTTGCGCTTGACGATCGAGATCATCTCCGGCGCCATCTTGCCTTCATCCATCAGCCGCCCGACGCGCAACGATCCCTGCAGGCCCAGCGCAATCTCGGTTTGCATGTCGGCGAGCTTCTTCTGGAACAGTTGCATGCCGGCGAGTGGCTTGCCGAACTGTTTCCTGTCGAGGCCATATTGCCGTGCCCGGTGCCAGCAATCTTCCGCCGCGCCCATCGCGCCCCAGGAAATGCCGTAGCGCGCCCGGTTGAGGCAACCGAACGGACCGCCGAGGCCCTTGGCGTTGGGCAGCAAGGCCTCTTCGCCGACCTCGACGCCTTCCATCACCACTTCGCCGGTGATCGACGCGCGCAATGACAGCTTGCCGCCGATTTTCGGCGCCGAAAGCCCCTTCATGCCCTTCTCCAGCACGAAGCCGCGGATCTCGTCCTTGCCGTTATCACCCTTCAGCTTGGCCCAGACGACGAACACATCGGCGATCGGCGCATTGGAGATCCACATCTTGGAGCCAGAGAGCCTGTAGCCGTTCGCCGTCTTCTCGGCCCGGGTCTTCATGCCGCCCGGATCGGAGCCGGCATCCGGCTCGGTAAGGCCAAAGCAGCCGATCCATTCGCCCGACGCCAATTTCGGTAGGTATTTCTTGCGCTGTTCTTCCGAGCCGTAAGCATGGATGGGGTACATGACCAGCGACGACTGCACGCTCATCATCGAGCGGTAGCCGGAATCGACGCGCTCGACTTCCCGCGCGACCAGCCCATAGGTCACATAGTTGGCGCCGAGGCCGCCATATTCCTCCGGGATGGTGATGCCGAGCAGACCCGCCTCGCCCATCTCGCGAAAGATGCCGGCATCGGTCCTTTCCTCCAGATACGCCTCCTCGATCCGGGGCGCGAGCTTGTCGGCGGCGAATGCCGCCGCTCCGTCGCGCACCATGCGCTCGTCCTCGGAAAGCTGATCCTCGATCAGGAAGGGATCGTTCCAGACGAAAGCATTCTTTTCGGCGGCCATGGCGATGTCCTCGGAAAGGGTCAGTGCCCGGCTTATCGGCCTCCGCATGGAAAAAATCAAACGAAATTGCGTCGGCGATCAATGAGCAATAGTAATGGATCATGAATGTTCAGCGTCGCCTGTTACCGACCACCAGCGCCCTTGCCGCCTTTGAGGCGGTGGCGCGCCTTGGCTCCTTCACCGCCGCCGCGCGCGAACTCGACCTGACCCAAGGCGCCGTCAGCCGGCAGATTAACCTGTTGGAAGAACAATTCGGACGCCGCCTGTTCGAACGCGACAGCCGCAATGTCAGGCTGTCGGCGACTGGCGAAATCTACGCCGAAGCGGTGCGTTCAGCGCTGGGCCAGTTGCGCGACGCTGCGCTCGGATTGATGAGCAATCGGCATGGCGGCATCCTGAACCTCGCCATCCTGCCGACTTTCGGCACGCGCTGGCTGATGCCGCTGATCCCGGATTTTGTCGCCCGCCATCCGGATATCACCATCAACTTCGCCACCCGCATCGGCCGTTTCGACTTCGCCCGCGAGCGGCTCGACGCCGCCATCCATCACGGCATGCCCGACTGGCCGGAGGCGGAATCGACGCTTTTGATGCGCGAGACCGTGATGCCGGTGATTTCGCCCGAATTCCTGGCCAGCCGCGCCATCGCCACGCCGGCCGATATCGGCCGCCTGCCGCTGCTGCACATGGCGACCCGCCCCGGCGCCTGGAGCGAATGGTTCGACCACCAAGGGCTGGAGGCGCCGACCGGTCCGGGCATGCAGTTCGAGCAATTCGGCACGGTCGCGCAGGCCTGCATGGCAGGCCTCGGAGTGGCGCTGCTGCCGGAAATCCTGATTGCCGCAGAATTGCAGCGCCGGCAACTGGTGCCAGCGCCGGGCACGCCGATGCAAAGCCGCAGCGCCTATTATCTCGTGGTGCCGCACGACAAGTGCGGCCACCCGCCGGTCGCCAGTTTTCGCGACTGGCTGCTGGGTCAGATCGGCAAGGAGCTGTCTGTCCTGGCCTGGTAGCTATTTCCGCTTCATCGCCTCGGCGAGCGCCGCGCCGAACGCGCCCTGCGACGGCCTTTCGGGCTGACGCTGCGGCGCTGGCGAACGTGGCGCAGGTTTGCCGCCGCCATTGTCGCGCGGTCCGCTTCGGGGAGCGCCGCCGTCGCCATCCTTGCGCATCGAAAGCGCTATGCGCTTGCGTTTGATGTCAACCTCGACGACGCGAACCTTCACGACGTCGCCGGCCTTCACCACCTCATGCGCATCCTTGATGAAGCGGTCGGCCAATTGCGAGACATGCACAAGGCCATCCTGATGCACGCCGATGTCGACGAAGGCGCCGAAGGCAGCGACATTGGTGACGGTGCCTTCAAGCTGCATGCCGGGCCTAAGGTCCTTGATGTCGTCGACACCCTCGGCAAAGGTCGCAGTCTTGAAGCCGGGGCGCGGGTCGCGGCCGGGTTTCTCCAGCTCGGCGATGATGTCGCGCACTGTCGGCAAACCAAAACGCTCATCGACGAAGACTCGCGGGTCGAGCGCCTTCAGCGCCGCGCTGTCGCCCATCAGCGCGCGCACGTCACGGCCGCAGGCGGCTACGATCTTCTTCGCCACGCCATAGGCTTCCGGATGTACCGATGACGCATCGAGCGGCTCGGAGCCGTTCGGAATGCGCAGGAACCCGGCGCTTTGCTCGAACACGCGAGGTCCCAGGCGCGATACCTTGAGCAGGTCCTTCCGGCTGGCGAAGGGGCCGGATGCATCGCGATGCGCGACGATCGCCTCCGCAAGCGACGGCCCGAGACCGGAAACCCGCGCCAAAAGCGGCGCCGAAGCCGTGTTGAGGTCGACGCCGACGGCGTTGACCGCATCCTCCACCACTGCTTCCAGCGAGCGGCCGAGCCGGTACTGATCGACATCGTGCTGGTATTGGCCGACGCCGATCGACTTCGGCTCGATCTTGACCAGCTCGGCCAGCGGATCCTGCAGCCGCCTGGCGATCGACACCGCGCCGCGCAGCGATACGTCAAGGCCGGGGAATTCCGCCGCAGCGGCCGCCGAGGCCGAATACACGGAGGCGCCCGCCTCGCTGACGATCACCTTGAGCGG
Source organism: Mesorhizobium sp. B1-1-8 (assembly GCF_006442795.2). Taxonomy (NCBI): domain Bacteria; kingdom Pseudomonadati; phylum Pseudomonadota; class Alphaproteobacteria; order Hyphomicrobiales; family Phyllobacteriaceae; genus Mesorhizobium; species Mesorhizobium sp. B1-1-8. The sequence goes on along the minus strand of NZ_CP083956.1, from coordinate 1,915,533 downwards.
CTTCGGTCCGGAACCGGCAGGCAGGTCCGACAGCATGTCGGCAACCAGCTTCTCGGTCTCACGGCTGCCGGTGCCGTTGCCGATCGAGATCAGCTCGACTTTGTGCTGGCGGATGAGCGCCGCGAGTTCCGCCTGCGTGCCGCGCACATCGTTCCTCGGCGGAAACGGATAGACGGTCGTCGTCGCCACCAGCTTGCCGGTGCCATCGACCACCGCCACCTTGACGCCGGTGCGGATGCCTGGGTCCAGCCCCATGGTCGGCCGCGAGCCGGCAGGTGCAGCCAGCAGCAGATCCTTGAGGTTGCGGGCGAAGACATGGATCGCTTCCTCCTCGGCCCGCTCTCGCAGATCGCGCATCAAATCCAGCGTCAGATGCAGCGACAACTTGATGCGCCAGGTCCAGCCGGCGACCTCCATCAGCCAGCGATCGCCCGGCAGGCTGGCGCCGATCGCATAGGCATTGGCGATCATGCGCTCTACCGGCTTCACCGGTGATGCATCGTCGGCATCGACCTCGATGTCGAGCGACAGCACCTCCTCGTTGCGGCCACGCAGCATGGCCAGGGCGCGGTGACTGGGGACGCCCGACCAGCGCTCGACATGATCGAAATAGTCGGAGAATTTAGCACCGGCCTCCTGCTTGCCATCGGCGACGCGGGCGCGCAGGAAGGCGCGTTCCTTCATGTAGGCGCGCAGCTTGCCGACCAGATCGGCATTCTCCGAAAACTGCTCCGACAGGATGTCGCGCGCGCCTTCGAGCGCCGCCTTCACGTCCGCGATCTCGCCGCCGACATAGGCTTGCGCGAGCTCGGCCGGCACCGCCGAACGGTTGGCGAGAATAGCCTCGGCCAACGGCCCGAGCCCGCGCTCGCGTGCAATCTCTGCTTTGGTGCGCCGCTTCGGCTTATAGGGCAGGTAGATGTCTTCGAGCTCTGCCTTGGTGGTGGCCGCTGCGATCTTGGCCTCCAGCTCCTCGGTCAGCTTGCCCTGCTCGCGGATCGAACCGAGAATCGTCTCGCGGCGCGCATCGAGCTCGCGCAGATAGGCAAGCCGCTCGGCAAGATCGCGCAACTGCGTGTCGTCGAGCCCGCCGGTGACTTCCTTGCGGTAGCGCGCCACGAACGGCACCGTGGCGCCCTCATCGAGCAGCCCAATTGCAGCCGCGGCCTGTTCCGGCCGCGCGCCGATCTCGGCCGCGATGATTGCTGCAATGCGCTTGATGTCTGATGCCATGGCGATCCCTGTCGAAAAGAGCGGCGACCATAGGCCGGGATGCAGGCTCCGCCAACCGCAGCGATTTCAATGGACGGCGAGGGTCCACAGAAAACAGCCATCGTAGCGAACCGCGTACCGGCTCAGACCATCCGGCTCAGCGCCTCGAGGAAAGTGACGATCTCGCCATCGAGCTGGTCGTTGACCGGCAGCGGCTGCGACGACATCTTGGCGATCACCACCTCGTCGCGCGGATTGACGTAGAGCCACTGACCATGGATGCCGATGCCGCAGAAGGCGCCGCTTTCATGCCCTGTCTGGTACCATTTGTTGCGGTAGCGGCCCTTCGGAAAAAGAAACGCCATCGTGCCGCGCTGCCAGGCTTCATGGCTGCCGCCGGCGGCAGTCGTATCGCGCACCCAGGCTTCCGGCATGATGCGGCGGCCGTTGGCCATGCCGCCCTGCCGCATCATCTCGCCGACGCGCGCCATGTCGCGCGGCGTCACCGAAATGCCGCCGGCGGTGCGCGCCGTGCCTTCCATGTCGACCGCGATCGCGCCTTCGCTCGCCGCACCCAGCGGCTGCCACAATTTCTCGCGCAAAAGATTGCTGACGCGCTGCCCGGACGCGCGCTCGAGCAGGACGCCGAGCATATCCGAATTGGGCGAGCGATAGCGGAAAGTCTGGCCATGCGGCTCGGCGAGGCGCTGCAGCGTCAGCAGGAAGGCGAGCAGGCTTTCCGAGCCGCCGCCCGGATTCCATAGCGTGGCGCGGCGGTAGCGGGCAAAGGCGCTTTCGGGATCGAGATAGGCTTCTTCGAAATCGAGGCTGACGGTCATGTCGAGCACATGCCGGCAGCTGGCATCGCCATAGGCCGAGCCTTTGGCCTCGGGAATGTACTGTGTCACCGGCGCTTCTGGATCGAACATCCCCTCGCCCTCAAGAATGCCGGCGAGCACGGCTGTGAACGACTTGCTAATCGAGAAGATGATGTGACGCTGGCCGAACCCCATATGCGGTGCCAGCCAGTCGCCGACCACCTTGCCGCCCTTCATCACTGTCAGCGCGTCGGTGCAGGAACGCCGGAGAAAAGCTTCGATCGTTTCCGGCTCGCCTCCCGGGGCGACCTTTTCGCCTAGCAGCCCGCCAAGCGTCTCCGCCGGCGCCTCGTTGCCGCCAGATGCCGCGAAGGAGGTGCTCGGCACCAGCTCGCCGACATTCTGGAAGGCCCAGCGGTTGAACGGGCTTTCACGCCAGTTGGAAAGCAGCACCTTGTCGCGGGCAAAGCCGTATCTTTTCTCGAATGCCGTCTGGCCGCCCATGATGTCCTCCGGGATGTTTTTGATGGTTCAGGCCAGCGCGGCGGCGATGGCGTGCACTGCCTTCAGCGTCGCCACCGAATAGGCGGAGTTGAGGAAATCCGGATAAGTCGAAAGCTTCACCACGACCATTCTGTGTTCCCAGCTCATGTGGATCAGCTGCCCGAACACCCCTCGGCACATCAGCGCGCGCGAGCGCGGATCCTCGATCCAGAACTGATTGCGGTAACTGCCCTCCGGCAGGCTCGGATTGAAATCCGGCCCGTGCCTGCCATTACGCGTCGCCTCGATCCAGTCGGCCGGCACCACGCCGCCGCCATCGTCGAGGATCAGCTGGCCGAAGCGTGCATAATCGCGCAAAGTCGCGTTGAAGCCGCCATCGGCCAGCGCATAGCCGGCGCTGTCGACTGTGAAGCAGGCGCTCTCGTCGGCGCCCAGTTTCTGCCAGAGCTCTTCCGAGACCAGCTGTGCCAGGCGCTTGCCGCTCACCCGCTCCATGATGAAGGCGAGCACGTCGGTCTCGATCGAGCGGTATTCGAAGGCCTCACCGTGCTCCCGGACCTTGTCCTTCAGCCGCAGGATCAGTTCGAACATATGCGTCGGCCATCGGAAGTCGGGATCGCTGCCCGGCGGCACCGGCTTCCAGCCGCTGGCGACATCGACCTGACCGATCTCGGAATAGCGATCGGTGTATTCTTCGGAAAAGCGCACGCCCGTCGTCATGTCGAGCACCTGCTGCACGGTGGCGCCCGCCCAGGCGGTCTCGCCGAGTTCCGGAAGATAATCGCTCACCAGTTTGGCCGGATCGATCAGACTGCGTCCGACCAGGATGCCGCACACCGAGCCAGTGACCGACTTCGCCATCGACTGCGACAGATGCAGCGTGCGCTCGTCCATGCCGTTGAAGTAGCGCTCATAGGCGATCTTGCCGTCCTTGAGCACCAGGAAGCCATCCGTGTAGGTCTCGTCCAGCAGACCGGCTAGCGTTGTCGCAGCACCTGCGCTGTCCACCACCGGCAGATCGTCGAGGTCGACCTCCGCGCGCTCGAAGCGGCGGCGGTGACCGTGGCCACGCCAGACCTCGACGGTCGGCAGGACCTCGCGGATGTTTTGGAAGGCCCAGCGGTTCCAGGGGCCCCTGTCCCAATCGAGTTTGGGCGGCACCATGACGGGCGGTGAGCCCTGCATGATCGCCGGCCGCGGATCAGAGTTGCGGTAAGACGACATCCATCCTCCCTGGACACACGCCCGAACACGAGAAAGGGAGGCCGGAGCCTCCCCCCTCATGAGTTCCGGCGACTTTATTTGCGCAGGTTGGTCCAGATCTTGTTATAGATCTCCACCACTGCGGGCGGGCACGGCGGAACGAATTCGGCCGCGGGCGCGCCGGCCGGCGGATTGAGCTCCGGCGAGTTGGCGAACTCCGGCGGCAGGAATTTGTGGCTGCCGGCGATGCCGTTGTCATAGCCGGCAAACTCGGAGATCAGCGCCGCGTTCTCAGGCGCCATGACGAAATCCTGGAACAGCTTGGCGTTCTCGAGGTTCTTGGCCCCCTTCAGCACCGCCACATTGTCCATCCAGCCCTCGATACCTTCCTTCGGATAGGCATATTTGATCGCCGGAATCTTCTGGCGCGAGCGGTAGGCCGCACCATTCCACTGTTCGGTCACGATCACGTCGCCGGAAGTGATCTTAGTGATCGTGTCGTAGCTGAAGGTCTTCCAGGACGGCTTGGCGGTCATCAGGATGTCGTTGATCTTTTTCAAATTGGCCTTGTCGGCGCCGCAGCGGGGCACGCCGGCATAGCGCTCGGCTGCATGCATGACGGTGTTGACATCGTCGAGCACGTTGATCTGGCCCTTCAATTCGTTCGGCGGATCGAACAGGATCGCCAGCGTATCGATGTTGCCCTTGAACTTGTCCATGTTCACGGAGAACGTCGTCGTGCCGAACTGCCACGGCGCGGTGTAGTGGCGACCCTTGTCCCAATAGATATCGACGAAGCGCGGATCGATGTTCTTGCCGTTCGGCATCGCGTTGGGCTCGGTCTTTTCGAGCAGGCCCTCTTCGACCATGATCTTCACGGTGTAATCGGACGGCACCACGATGTCATAGCCGGAATTGCCGGCGCGCACCTTGGACAGCATGGTTTCGTTGGAATCATAATCGTCCAGCGTCACCTTGACGTTGTACTGCTTCTCGAACTTCTCGATCAGCTTCGGGTTGGTGTAGTCGCCCCAATTGTAGATATGCAGTTCGCCGTCGGCGAGCGCCGGCACGGTCCATAGCAGCACGGCCGTCGAGACGGCCGCCATCAGTTTTCCAGACATTTTATGTTCTCCTTGCCTTCCCATTGTTGTGTTGGAGCTCTCGGGTCACTTGGCGCGTCGGCGCGCGATCAGGAAAGAGATCGAGACGAACAGGATCGATACCAGCAGCAGGATGGTGGAGATGGCGTTGATCTCCGGCGTCATCGGCCGCCTGATCTGGTTCCAAATGTAGAGGGGCAGCGTCGTCTGGCCGGGGCCGGCGACAAGCTGGGTGATGGTGAAATCGTCGAAGGAGACGATGAAGGCGAGCGCGGCGCCCGACATGATGCCGGGAACCAGCAGCGGCAGCGTGATGCGCCTGAACGTGTTCCATGGCGTCGCGTAGAGGTCGGCGGCGGCGTACTCCAGCGTCAGGTCCATATCCTCGAGCCTGGCCCGGATCGGCATATAGGCAAAAGGAATGCAGAACACGATGTGGGCGAAGATCAGATTGCCGATGCCGAAATTCAGCCCGAATGCGCCGGCGATCAGCGCGAAGAACGACAGCGTCGCCACCGCCGTGATGATCTCAGGCACCATCAGCGGCAGGTTGATGATCATGAAGGCCGCGGCGAGCCCGCGCCATGGCTTGACCCGCGTCATGCCGATCGCCGCAAGCGTGGCGCAAATGGTCGAAACGATCGTCGCGGTCACCGAGATGATCATCGTGTTGCGGGCCGCGTGGTGGAATTCCTCGTTGAGGAACGCGCTGCCGTACCAGCCCAGCGTGACGCCTTCCCAATGCGTGACCAGCGAGCCGCTGTTCAGCGAGAAGATCATCAGGATCAGCACCGGTATGTAGAGCACGCAAACGCAGATGACGGCGATCGTGCCGAAGCCCGGCTGGTCCTTGATGTCGATGGTGCGGGGCTCAGCCATGCTGCATCTTCCCCGACGTGTTGCGGACGTAGAAGAAGAGCGCCACCAGCACCGCCGCCATCAGGATCAGCGCCTGCGCGCAGCCGAGCGGCCAATTACGCCCGGAGCCGAATTGCTGGGCGATGAGGTCGCCGATCATCAGATGGATGCCGCCGCCCAGGATCAGCGGCGTTACATAGGCGCCGAGCGCCGGAATGAAGACCAGCAGGCAGCCAGCGATGATGCCGGGCTTGGACAGCGGGATGATCACCCGCCACAGCACCTGGCGGCGGGTCGCGTAGAGGTCGTAAGCCGCCTCGACCAGCCGGAAATCCAGCTTCTCCAGGCTCGAATAGAGTGGCAGCACCATGAACGGCAGGAAGGCGTAGAGCAGGCCGAGCTGGATGGCGAAGTTGGTGTAAAGCATGGTGATCGGCTTATCGATCACCCCCAGCGCCATCAGCGCATCGTTGATCAGGCCCTCGTCGCGGATGATGAACATGATGGCCAGCGTGCGGACCAGAAGGTTCGACCAGAACGGAATGGTGATCAGAAGCACCCACCAGTTGCGCTGCGCCGGTGTCCGCGTCGCCATGAAATAGGCGGTCGGAAATCCGAGCAGCAGACAGATCACCGTCGTCACCACCGCGAACAGGAACGAGCGCAGATAGATGATCAGGAAGTCGGGCGTGAACTGCAGAGTGTCGTCGAAGATGTCGCGCTGAAACAGAAAGTTCAGATAGGCGTCAGTCGAGAACTGCCACTGCACACCGCCATAAGGAGCGGCGGCAAGAAAAGAATAGACGCATATGATGACAAGCGGCAGTACGCCGAAAATGCCGATGATGATCAGCGCCGGCAGCGACAGCAGCCGGTTGCGCCGGGCGCCGGTTTTCACTGCCTGGGCTTCGAACGATGCCGCCTTGGAAATCGTGGTTGGTGAGAGCGCGGCTGTCGTCATCAATCTTTCAGGACGCGCGCAGCGTCCTCCTCGAACTGGATGCCGACCTTGGCGCCGGTCTCGTAGGTCGCCGGGTTCGAGCGGCTGTTCTGGTGGCGCACGATAAAATCGTCGTCGCCGCCATCGAGCTTCACATGAAAGTGGGTGTCGGTGCCGAAATAGACGATGTTGGACAGCGTCCCGGTGATCGTGCCCTTGGCCGGATCGGGCACCAGATCCGCATGTTCGGGGCGCACCACCAGCGTGACTTCACCCAACGGATCGAAGCCTTCCGGGTAGCCGGCACTGATCATCGCATTGCCGGCGAATTTGACGGTCGCCACGCCGGGCTTTTTCGACACCACCGTGCCCGGCAAAAAGTTCGTCTCGCCGATGAAGTCGGCGACGAAGCGCTCGGCCGGACGGTCGTAGATGTCGCGCGGCGTGCCGACCTGCAGGATCTTGCCCGCCGACATCACCGCGATGCGGTCCGACATGGTCAGCGCTTCTTCCTGATCGTGGGTGACGAAGATGAAGGTGATGCCGGTCTCGTGCTGCAGACGCTTCAACTCGATCTGCATTTCCTTGCGCAGCTTGTAGTCGAGCGCCGACAGCGGCTCGTCGAGCAAAAGCACTTTCGGCTGCGGCGCCAGCGCCCGGGCCAGCGCCACGCGCTGCTGCTGGCCGCCGGAAATCTGGCTGGTGCGGCGCGCCTTCAGCGCCTCCATCTTGACCAGTTTCAGCATCTGGGCGACGCGCGCCTCGATCTCGGCTTTCGGCTTGCCGAGCATTTCCAGACCGAAACCGATATTCTGCGCCACCGTCATATGCGGAAACAGCGCGTAACTCTGGAAAACGGTGTTGACCGGGCGTTTGAACGGCGGCAGCGGCGCGATGTCCTGGCCGTGCAGCAGGATCTCGCCGGCGCTTGGGAAATCGAAGCCGGCAATAAGCCTCAGCAGCGTCGTCTTCCCGCATCCGGACGGGCCGAGCAGCGTGAAAAACTCGTTCTCGCGGATCGACACCGACACCGTGTCAAGAGCGGCTACCTGGTTTTCCCCGGTTCCAAATACCTTGCGTACACCGCGAACTTCGATCGCGTTCTTACCCGGTTGTTCCGGCACGATTACCCCATTGAGAGAGCCTGCTCTTGGTGGCAGGTGTGTTCCTGGTTGATTGTCACCACAAGCCGGAGGGCTTGGCAACTGCGGAGCTGCAACTCGGCTTTTAAACGCAATTCCCATGCCACACCTCAGGCTTGGTAAGTGACCTTTCCACCACAAATGGTGGTCACCGGGCGAACGGTATGCAGCGCTTCCGGCGCCGTCGCCTCGATATCAGCCGACAAAACAACGATATCGGCGAGGTATCCGGTCTTCAGGCGGCCTTTGCGATCTTCCATGAACTCGGCATAGGCGCCCTCGACGGTGTAGCCGGCAATCGATTCCTGCAGCGAGAAGCTCTGGTCCGGCAGGCCTTCTGCCCAAGGTTTGCGCATGACCGCCGCCTGGATGCCCAGGATCGGGTCAACCGGCGAGACCGGCCAATCGGAGGCGAAGACGACGCGGGCACCGGCATCCTTGAGCGTCCGCCAGGCATAGCTCAGCGGCCATCGCTCGGGGCCGATGCGCGAGATCGTCGGCTCCAGCGGAAAGTTCATGGCGCCGGGCGGATGCGGCGGCTGCATCGAGGCAATGACGCCGAGTTCGGCGAAGCGCGGCACGTCCGACGGGGTGATAACTTCTATGTGTTCGACCCGGTGGCGGCTGTCGCGCCTGCCGTTCTTCTTCAGCGCTGCCTGGTAGCCGTCGAGCACGGCGCGCACGGCGCCGTCGCCGATCGAGTGCACAGCGATCTGCAGGCCGCGCCTGTCGGCCTCGACCGCCACCTCGGCGAAATGCTGCGGCGAAAACAGCGGCTCGCCGCGCCAGCCCGGCCGGTCGGCATAGTCGTCGACCATCACCGCGGTCCAGGAATCCAGCACACCGTCATAGAAAACCTTGACCATGCCCGACGACAGCCACTCGGAATTATGGGCGGCAGCCATGCGCGAGGCTTTTTCGAGCATGTCCAGCGTCATGAAGTTCTTGAAGTGGAACGGGATCTTGGTCCGGCAGATGAGCCGCCCCTCTTCTTCCAGGCCAGCGAGCAGCTCCAGCTGATAGAGGTTGCCGTCCATGTTCTGGATCGACGTGATGCCGTGCTTGGCGCACCACTGAAGTCCGCGATGCATCAGGTCGCGGTCGGCTGCCAGTTCTTCCGCCGACGGATAGGGTTCCGGCTCCCGTCCCGTCAGGCCGAGCCGCGTCCGGTTCGCGCCGAAATGCTCGAGGATCGGGCCGAACGCCTCGCCCTCGCGCAGCTCGCCGGCGGCAAGTCCATCCTCGCCCATGACGATCTCGTTGCCCGGCCCCAATTGCCTGCCATGCAGCAGGCCGGCCTGCTCCAGCGCCTTAGTGTTCGCCCACATCGTGTGATGGTCGGACGCCGACATGGCGAAGGGCCGATCGGGAATGATGCGGTCGAGTATCTGGCGGGTGACCGGCTCCGGCAGGATCGCATAGTCGACGCCGGCGCCGATCAGAAGCCTGGCGTTCGGACGTTTGGCCGCGAAGCCCTGGATCGCGTCGCGCAGCGCATCGAAGCCGTGCACGCCTGCCAGATGCAGATTGTCGAGCTCGGCCGCGCCGCCGAACAAATGCATATGCGCTTCGATGAAGCCCGGCAGCACCGAGCCGCCCTGCGCGTCGATGACGCGCGTGCCGGGACCCTTGTAGTCACGGATGCTGTCGCGATCTGCGATCGCAATTATCTGGTCGCCTTTGACGGCGATGGCCTCGGCGCGGGGGGTATCGGGATCCATCGTCAATACGCTGGCATTCTCGACGATCAGATCGGCCGTTTGCGGCATCATTTACTCCCCTTTGTGCCTAGGCTAGCAGAGTATTGGCGTCTGGCAAGCCGTCCCGTGCTGCGCCAAGTGAACAATTTGCCATGCCTCTTGGCGGCGCCCGGACTCTCTGCCACAAAGCTGTTTGAGACCCGCGAAACCGCAATCCGAAGAGCGAGCCAACTCCCAAAATGAAAACAGTTTTCTCCCCTCTCCACGCCGGCCACGCCGGCCAGATGGAACTGGTGACGTCGGCAATAGTGCCGGGTTTCGAGAAGCCGTCGCGGGCTGAATTCATCAAGGCGCGGGTAGAGAGCGAGAAGCTCGGACCGATCATCGGCCCGGTCGAGCACGATCTTGCCGCCGCCAAACGCGTGCATGAGGCACGCTACATCGATTTCCTGCCGACGGTGTGGCCGCAATGGGTCGCCGCCGGCTTCAAGGGCTCGGCCATGGGCTTCACCTGGCCGACGCGCGGGCTGCGCGGCGACATGCCGCCCAAGCGCATCGACGCCTTGCTCGGCTATTATTCCTTCGATGCCGGCGCCACCTTCGTCGAAGGCACCTGGGCGGCGGTCAAGTCCTCCTATGACGTCGCGCTGACGGCGGCCGACCTGGTCAAGGGCGGCGAGCGGACGGCTTTCGCGCTTTGCCGTCCGCCCGGCCATCACGCCGGTGCGGCTTTCATGGGCGGTTATTGCTTCATCAACAACGCCGCCGTCGTCGCGCAATGGTTCCGCGACCAGGGCGCAAAGCGCGTCTCGATCCTCGACGTCGACTACCACCACGGCAACGGCACTCAGGAGATCTTCTATCGTCGCGGCGACGTCCAGGTGCTCAACCTGCATGGCGACCCGATGGTCGAATATCCCTTTTTCCTCGGCCACGCCGATGAGCGCGGCGAAGGCGAAGGCGAGGGCTTCAACACCAACTATCCAATGCCCATCGGCACCGATTGGGGTGCCTGGAACGCCTCGCTGGAGGACGCCTGCGCCAAGCTGTCGGCCTACGCGCCCGACGTGGTCGTGGTCTCGCTCGGCGTCGACACCTTCGAGAAGGATCCGATCAGCCAGTTCAAGCTGAAGAGCGAGGACTACCCGAAGATCGGCCGCCGCATCGCCAGGCTTGGCCTGCCGACGCTGTTCGTCATGGAAGGCGGCTATGCGGTCGAAGAGATCGGCATCAACGCCGTCGGCGTGCTGACCGGCTTCGAGGATCGCTGAAACGCGCGCTTTCGAAGCGGAAATCGCGCTCAAACAACGCCATGGCAAGCGACTGAGTCGCAACTCGAGTCGGCCGGATTCGATTTTGTCAAATCGCGTTTGATGTCGGATTCATCTGCGGGTAGATTAGACCCGAATCAGCCGGTCCTCGGGGGGCGCGGCGACTACCCAAAGTCTCAGGTTCCGGTCCCAGGCCGGCAGCAGACGCGGACGGCAACGCGTACCCCGCAAGGATTCGGCTCGGTTGGGCGCAGTGCGCGCCCTTGCGTGTGTCTTCGTGAATGTGACGCGTTTCGGGTTCGGCCGCTGGTAATGCCAGCACCGGGCACAAGGATCGATTCCGGCAAGAATATCAAAAATGAGCAGTCCCGCCGCGCTTCTCCAATCCGATGCATCAGGCCCGCGCCTGGCGTCGCGCGGCGACCTCACCAGCTTCTTCATGCAGCTCACCGCCGACATCGGCGCCGACAGCTACATGCTGGTCGCCATCGTGCACGACCAGGACCGCAACGATGCGCGCATCGTCTCGTCGAACTGGATCTTCGACGCCATCGAACTGACCGGCAAAAGGCTGATCGCCAACCTTGCGCTGGGAGCATTGACGACAGCGCCGGGCGTGCGCCCCAAGCCTCTCGTGGCTGCGCATGCGCCCGACGCCGGCGCGTTGCTGACCGGCGAGGAAGCCCGCCTGCTCGACGTGCTCGGCCATGCCGAAATCTATTCGCTGCGGCTGAATGTCGGCCGCCAGCGGCTGTTCGTGCTGTTTTCCGCCGCGGAACCCGACAGGATCGACCTGGCGGCGCTGATGCGCGCGCAGCTGAAATGCTGCTATGCGCTATCCACCATTCCGCAACTGATCGCGGCGGCCGCCATGCAGGACCCGCTGTCGGATCGTGAGCGCGAATGCCTGTTCTGGGTGTCTGAAGGCAAGACCACCGACGAGGTGGCGCTGATCCTTGGCGTCTCGTCGAACACCGTCAACAGCTACATCACGCACGCCATTCAGAAATTCGCGGCCAGCAACCGCGCGATGGCGATTGCGACGGCGATCAGGAGCGGCATCATTTGAAACACGCACAGGTCAGAGCGGCCGCCGCGGCCCTTTTCAACGAGCAGCGCAATCCCTTCGGCGCCTTCTCGCTCGGCTCCGAGACGCATCACGCCGTCACCATTCCCGATGCGGTGCGCCGCTGCCGCTGGATCGCCATCGACATCAACGCTTCGGCCTTCGGGCTGTTTTTCGTCAGCCCGTCGCTGGAACGGGCGCGGCTCGTCGCCTGCTTCGATTCCGATTATCCGGGCACCGCAGTGGCGACAAAATTCATCGCCGGCGCCAATGGCGAAGAGATGGTGCGCCACAGCCGCATCTCGACGACGCCGCGCTGGTGGGCGGATGATGGCGTCGCCGGCTCGCGGCAGGTCTTCGAGAGCCTCGCCTGGCCGGAGCCGACAGTGCCGCTGGCGCCCGGCACCAACGGCATCGCCTTTCCTGTCCACGCCGATCGCGGCCAGTGCGGGCTGGTGGTTTTCATGGGCTCGGATATCGCTCTCTCGCAGGAGTCGCTCTGCGAGATCCACGCCCGCAGCTTCGCCCTGTTTTCGGCAGTCGCCCGCATTCGTCCCGGCGATACCGGCAGGACGCGCTCGATCTCCAAGCGCGAGCTCGAATGCCTGAAGCTTACCGCCAACGGCAACACCAGCGAAGAGATCGCGAAACTCCTGAAACTATCGGTGCACACCGCCAACCAGTATCTGACCCAGTCGACGCAGAAGCTCAACGCGGTCAACCGCAACCAGGCGGTGGCCAAGGCGCTGCGCCTCGGCCTGATCGAGTAGATCGCCGAGGCCCCGTCGGCCAAGGCCGACCAGGAAACTGTCAGGGATAGGCGAGCGGCTCTGTCTTGCGGATGCGCGCCTGCCCGATCGCCTCGTGCAGCAGGGCGGTATTGTGCTCAGGCGTTTCGCCGGGCTTCTCGAACGACACGTAGTTCACGACAACAGACGTCGCCTGCCCGCTCAGCGTGAGCTGGAAATAGACCGTCACGCCGCGCGGCCGCAGCTCCAGATCGAGCACGATGCGCGGACTGCCGTTCCAGTCGATATGCGCCTCGCCGCCATGGCCGAGCCGCAGCGTGCCCGGCTGGAAGAACAGTTCGGCGGCCGAGTCCACCAGATCCGAAAGGCAGGCGAAATGCTCCAGCCGGATGAAGGCGATGTAGTCGGCGACCTCAATGAGCCTGAGTTCGCCCACCACGTCCTCGATGGCGCAGGCGACGATCAACTCGCGGGAATTGGCGTGTGGTTGCCGGTTCATGGCTGCAAGCGGCGTCCGTTCATTGGGTTACTTTGCGCTCCGCCTTCTTCGAGTAGACGATCCTCACCAGCTCGGCGACGGCCTGATAGAATTGCGACGGGATCACGCTATCAACCGAAACTTGCTTGTACATGGAGCGGGCAAGCGCGACGTCCTCGAAGATCGGGATGTTGTGCTCCCGGGCGATCTCGCGGATCTTCAGCGCCACCAGATCCTGACCCTTGGCCAGCACCAGCGGCGCCGAGTCCTCCTCGCGCACGTATCTCAGCGCGATGGAATAGTGCGTCGGATTGGCGATGATCAGCGTCGCGCGCGGCACTGCCGTCATCATCCGCCGCCGTGCCCGGTCGCGCGCCAGCGAGCGCAGGCGGGACTTGACGATCGGGTCGCCTTCCGACTGCTTCATCTCGTCTTTGACCTCCTGCTTGGACATGCGCAGGTCTCGCTTCCAGTGAAAGCGCGACCAGACGATGTCGACCACCGCGATCAGCCCCATGACGAAGACGATCGCCACCAAAATGTCGACGGCGATGCCGCGGATGACCATGCCGAAAGCCATCGGATTGGTGATCATGCCGGCAAGCAGCTTGCGGTGATCTTGCGACAGCGTGAACGTCAGCACGGCGATGGCGAAGGCAAGCTTGGCCAGCGATTTTGCGAATTCGACAAAACCCTGCACGCCGAACAGCCGGCTCCAGCCCTTGGCGACCGAGATGCGCGACAGCTGCGGCCTGATCCGCTCGCCGACGATTTGCGGGATGTTCTGGAACACGGAAGCGCCGACACCGGCAACCACCAGAAGCACCAGCAGGCTGACGATGGCGTTGCCAACCTCCATCAGCACCACCTTGTAGAGGTCGATGACGTCCGTCTCGGTGTCCATCGGCCACGCTTCCGGCTTTTCAAGGAACATCGCCAGGAACGTGCCGAGGTCGACAATGGCATCCTTGGCGTAGAAGACGGTGAACACCAGGATGGCCATGAAGGAAGCGAAGATGGCGGTCTCGCGCGAATGGGGCAGCTTGCCCTGTTCGATCGTGTCGCGGATTTTCTTCTCTGTGGCTTCCTCGGTTTTGGAATCCTTGTCGACCGCCTCCGCCATGGTGCGCTAGCCCGACCGGGCCGTCAGGCCGCTTCAGCGTCGGTCTGCATCGACGGAAGCTCGAATGCGCCTTCCCGCGACAGCCGGATGGTCGTCACCGCGACCGTCTTGCGGGCAGCCATGATGTCGGCCAGCGCGATGCCTTCCGATCCCTGTGCGAGCTCGGATTCGATCATGCGGCGCGAGCGCGCGCCGATCGCCGACAGCACGGACTCGGTGAGCGCCGGCGGCGCGCCGCGCAGAGCCAGCGTGACGAGTTCGGTCGACAATCCGTCGAACAAAAGCACCCGCGCCTTCTGGGCCAGCAGCGGCAGGTCGTCGAAGGCGAACAGCCGCGATTTGACGCCGGCAAGGTCGGGCGTGCCGGCCGCTTCCAGGTCCTGCATAACTTCGTCCAGTTCGGGCTTGGCCATTTCATTGAGCACGCTGGCGACGCGCGCCTGACCGGCCGAGGTGTCCTTGGTCGACTTCTGCGAAAGCATGCTGGCGCGCAGCTCGTTCTCGACCACCCTGGTCGCCGCATCAGGGATATTGGCCATCGTCACCATGCGCTTGATGATCTGGCTGCGCAGGGGTTTTTCCATGGTCAAAAGCACGTTGGCGGCGATCTGCGGCGCCAGCTTTGACAGCACCATCGCCGAGGTCTGCGGGTGCTCGCCGGCGAGGAAGCCACCAAGCCGCGCGGGTTCGAGCTTTTCGAGGTCCGGCCAGATCGGCGGCGGCCCTTCAGGCGCCGGCTCGTACTTCTTGTCGCCCATGATGGCGCTCATTTCCTCCGGCGACAGCGATTCGTTGAGGATGGTGTCCATCCGGTCGGCGGAATCGAGCAGGCCGGCGCCTTCGGTGAATTCGGCCTCGAACTCGGCGACGATGCGCTCCAGGTCGCTTTGTGGAATGGTGCGCAGCAAGCGGGCGCCTTCGATCAACGCCTTCAACTCTTCCTGCTTGAAGAATTTGAGCAGCCGGCTGGCCGAGGGTTTGCCCATCGCCACCAATATGGCGGCCGCCTTTTGCGGGCGCGTCAGCGTCAATGCCGTCATGTCCCTTGCCCCTGCTGAGCGCGCCCCTCGTTCATGCTTAGGCGCTCTTCGTCGCCGCGATGATTTCGGTGAGCCTGATGCCGAAGCGCGACGGGTCGTTCTCCAGCACCGTGATCTCGCCGCGCGCTATTCTGCGGCCGTTGACCACCACGTCGACCGGCTCGCCGATGCGGCGGTTGAGCGCCACGGTCGAGCCTTTCTGCAGCGCCATCAGCTCCGAGACCGGCATCTCGGTGCTGCCGAGGATGATCTGCACATCGACCGGGATGGTCATGATGATGCTCGAATTGGCGCTGCCCTGCAGGGCCGCGTCCGGGCGCTTTTCCTCTTCCCGGAGCACGCCGCGCAGTTCCTCGATGGCGCGATCCAGCTTTTCGTCCGGCAGGCCGGGTTCGGCTTCTATTTCAACGTTGGTCGCTGCCATCTTATCGTCTCCAATCATCCCGGACCCGGCATCAGCCAGGCATCAGGCCGTCGATGAAATCCTGCCCGGCATCGTGGGGATGCCTGACGCGGACCGTGTAATTCTGCCCGAGCTTGCCGAACTCGCAGACAAACAGCGTCTTGCCGCGCGCGCTGAGCTTTGCCTGCGACTGCGCGTTCTCCTCGAACTCGATCACCTGGCCGGGCTGCAGGCTGGCCAGATCGCCGAGCGTCAGCCGGGCGAGCGGCATGGTGGCTTCAAGCCGCACGGCCGAGCGCATCACTTCTTCGGAGAAGCGGGCGCGCCAGTCGAATTCGGTCGTCCCATCATCATTCACATTGGCGGTGGCGCCGCGCGTCGCCATCAGGATGCGCTGCGGGATCATCACCGTCACCGTGCCGGTGTCGGTCGGCGTCGAGATGCCATAGGCGATGCGGATCGCCGCGCCGTCGCGCAGCATGCGCCGTTTGGCTTCGCCGCCGGACATCGCCTTCGGCACCGGCAGCCGCAGGTCGAGCGAACGCCTGCCCGATCCGTTGAGCGCCAACGCGACCTCCTGGAAGACCATCGTCGCGACATCGATCTCGATCCGCGACAGCTCACGCTCGATCGGCGATACCGGCTGGTCCGGGTCGCCGCCGAACAGCGTGCAGACCATGACGGCGATCGCCGGCGCGTCCATGACCAGCGTCATGGCATCGGCCGAAGTCGGCGAGGCAACGATGGTCATGGCGAAGGTGTCGCCGGCATGCAGGCGGGCATCGGGAACGCGGCCGACCTCGACTGCCTGCAGGTCGACGGTCACCGGCGCGCCGAGCTCGCCAGCCAGCGCCTTCTGCAGCAGCGGCAGCGAGCGCTCGGCCATGCCGCGGCCGACGCCGATCACCTGCGCCGCCTCGCCGCTGTCGCCGACGAGACGTTCGATGATCAAGGCCCGTGTTTGCGACGGACTGCCGGGACTGGTCATGACGGCAAGCGGCCCGGTCTGAAATTGCGCATGCTCAGGCCGCCTTCTTCTCGGCCGAGCCCGTGTTCATCGTGCTCTGCTCGACGGCATCGATCGTCGGGCGCTCGTAGGAGGAGATGGTCTTGCGGCCGAATTCGATCGCGACCTGCGGCAAGGCGCCGTTCATATAGGCAAGCAGGGTCTGCTTGACGATGATGTAGAGGCGGTTCTTCTTCTCGCGCACCGTCTTGATCTTGGTGGCGACCGGACCGACCACGGCATAGGAGAGGAAGATGCCGAGGAAGGTGCCGACAAGTGCTGCGCCGATCAGGCCGCCGAGGATTTCCGGCGACTGGTCGAGCGCGCCCATCGCCTTGACCACGCCGAGCACGGCGGCGACGATGCCGAGCGCCGGCAGGCCGTCGCCCACCGCGACCATCGCGTGATAAGCCTTCAGCTTGTCGCTGCGGATGGTCTGTATCTCCTCGTCCATCAGCGCCTCGATCTCGTGCGAGCGGGCGTTGCCGATGATGATGATGCGGCAATAGTCGCAGATGAAGTTCGTCAGGTCGTGGTTTTTCAGCACCGTCGGGAAGGCCTGGAAGATCGCCGACTCCTCCGGATTGTCGATATGCGCCTCGACCTCGCTGCGCGACTTCGAGCGCAGTTCGCGCATCAGGCTGTGCAGGACGCCCAGCGTCTCCAGATAATCGCGCTCCTTCGGCACCGCTTGCTTGAATGCTTCCAGAATGCCCTTGCCGGTGTCCTTGACCGTCTTCATCGGATTGGCGACGAGGAAGGTGCCGAGTGCCGCGCCGCAGATGACCACCGCTTCCCATGGCTGTATCAGCACGTGCAGATGGCCGCCCATGGCCATGAAGCCGCCGAGAACGCAGCCAAGCGTCACCACAAGTCCAATCAGAATACCCACGGCAGGTCCTTCCGCATGTCACATGGTGGACAGGGATAGTCCTCGTGCCTTGTGTGAGGCTTGAATCGCGCGCCGCGCTGCGATTCAGCCTCGCACAAGGAAGCTTCGCTATGATCTTGGGATAGCTTCGGCTGGAGGCGCCTATGTTGAACACTTATACGAGCTATCAGCTCATCGCCAAGGACATCCCTAAGGCGATCGACCAGGTCGAATCGCAGCCGGTCGTGAAGCGCGATACCGACTATTATCTCGCCAATATCGACAGCATCAAAACCATCGACGATTTCGTCAACAACACCCGCCTGTTCAACTATGCCATGAAGGCCTACGGCCTGAGCGACATGGCCTATGCCAAGGCCTTCATGGTCAAGGCGCTGAAGGAAGGCGTCTCCGACCAGGACAGCTTTGCCAACAAGCTCAGCGACAAGCGTTATGCGGATTTCGTCAAGGCGTTCAACTTCGCGGCCTATGGCCCGACCGCCACCCTCTTTCCTTCCGCCCAGCAGGGCGCTGTGGACAAATACATGCGCCAGACGCTGGAGGAAAACGCCGGACAGACCAATCAGGGTGTGCGCCTGGCGCTCTACTTCCAGCGCAAGGCCCCCGAAATCACCAACTGGTACGACGTGCTCGCCGACACCGCGCTCTCCAGCGTGGTTCGCACGGCGCTCGGCCTGCCCGATTCCTTCGCCGCCGCCGACATCGACAAACAGGTGCAGGCGTTCGAGCAGAAGCTCGACATCGCCGACTTCAAGGACCCCGACAAGCTGAACAAGTTCCTGACCCGTTTCACCAGCCTGTGGGAGATTAACAACCCGACTTCCACGGCGCAGACATCGGTCAGCGTGCTGTTTGCCCAGCCGACAACGGTCGGCATCTCGACCGATCTGATGATGGCCATGCAGAAGTTGAAGTTCTGAGAACACCATGCAGGACAGTCTTTACGTCGCCCTCTCCTCGCAGATAGCGCTCGAGCGTCGCCTCGACACCATTGCCGACAATGTCGCCAACGCCTCGACCATCGGCTTTCGCGCCACCGGCGTGAAGTTCGAGGACGTGGTTTCGGGGACCGGGCCGAAATCGGTCTCCTTCGCCTCCTCGGGCAAGACCTATCTTTCCGGCGCGCATGGCTCGATGACCGAAACCGGCAATCCGTTCGACTTCGCCATCCAGGGTGACGCCTGGTTCGCCATCGAGACACCGGCCGGCACGGTGATGACGCGCGACGGCCGCTTCTCCATGAACGAGAACGGCGAGCTGATGTCGATCGAAGGCTATCCGGTGCTGGACGGCGGTGGCGCGCCGATCCAGCTCGATCCCCGCAACGGCCCGCCCAAGGCCGGCGCCGACGGCTCGCTCCGGCAGAACGATCAACTGGTCGGTGCCATCGGCCTCTACGATTTCGATCCCGGCGAGAACTTTGTCCGCTACGGCAATTCGGGCATCGTTCCCGCGCGCACCCCCGAACCGGTCACCGATCGCAACGATGTCGGCGTCGCGCAAGGTTTCCTGGAAGAATCGAACGTCAATCCGGTGCTGGAGATGACCCGGCTGATCATGGTCCAGCGCGCCTTCGAGAACACCGCGGCGCTGATCCGGCAGACCGATTCCTCCACCGACGACGCGATCAAGACGCTCGGCTCGAAGTAGCGGCATGGCGACCGGCTCGTCCCTGCTCCGCGCGTCCGAAAGGCCGGCAGATGCCGGCCCGGCCGACCGGCTGGCCGCGCTCGAACGCATCTGGCGGCGCTTCGACAATCCACAAACATTGCTCAGTCGCGGCGGCCGCATCGCCGAGATCTCGCCTACCCACTACACGGTGCGTGGCCTTTCCGGTATCGCCAGGTTGGGCGACATCGTCGAACAGCGCGGCACCACCGGCACCCGCCGCGGCGAGATCGTCAGGATCGGCCGCGACGAGGTGGTGGTCGCACCCTTCGAGCGCAGTGCCGATGCGGGCATCGGCGATGCCGTTTTCCGTCGCGGCCCGCTTATCGTCACCCCGCACGCTTCCTGGCGCGGCCGCGCCATCGACGCGCTGACCCGCGCCATCGACGGCGGCCCGCCGCTGATCAGGCCCGGCGACGGCGCCGATGCAGCGACACCTGGCGCCATGTCGCGCCAGCGCGTCGGCACCAGCTTCCTGACCGGCGTGCGGGTCATCGACATCTTCACTCCGCTCTGCTTCGGCCAGCGGCTCGGCATCTTCGCCGGTTCCGGCGTCGGCAAATCGACGCTGCTTGCCATGCTTGCCGGCGCCGAGGCCTTCGACACCGTCGTCGTGGCGCTTATCGGCGAACGCGGCCGCGAGGTACGTGAGTTTCTCGAGGACACGATCGGCGCGCAAAACATGGCCAAGACCGTCGCCGTGGTCGCCACCAGCGACGAGAGCGCCATGATGCGCCGTCGCGCGGCCGACACAGCCATGTGCGTGGCCGAGCACTTTCGCGACCAGGGCCACCGCGTGCTGTTGGTGCTGGATTCGATCACCCGTTTCGCCCATGCGTTACGCGAGGTGGCGACGGGAACCGGCGAGCCGCCGGTCGCGCGCGGCTATCCGGCCTCGGTCTTCACCGACCTGCCCAAATTGCTCGAACGCGCGGGACCGGGCGCCGAAGGCCCCGGGGTTAAAGGTAGGGGCTCCATCACCGCCATCATTTCCGTGCTGGTCGACGGCGACGACCATAACGATCCGGTCGCCGATTCGGTGCGCGGCATCCTCGACGGCCACGTCGTGCTCGACCGCGCGATCGCCGAACAGGGCCGCTATCCGCCGGTCAATCCGTTGTCGTCCATCTCACGCCTTGCCGACAAGGCCTGGAGCGCCGAGCAGCGTATGCTGGTGACCAGGCTGAAGTCGATGATCGCCCGTTTCGAGGACACGCGCGACATCCGCCTGCTTGGCGCCTATCAGGGCGGTGCCGACGTCGAGCTCGACATCGCCGTGCGCCAGGTGCCGCTGATCTATGAAGCGCTGACGCAATCGCCGAAGGACCGCGCATCGGCCGATCCGTTCGCGGATCTCGCCCGCCATCTCAAGGGGAAGCTGAATGGCGATCCAGGAGACTGAACTTCAGCACACCGAGCGCCTGTTGCGCGAGATGATCGCCGAGGCCAAAGCGGCCGAGGAGGCTGAGGTAAGCCGCGACTCGCTGATCAACGGCCTGTTCCCGAAGGTGGAATGGCCGCAGCCTCCGCGCGCCGAGTTCCCGCGCCTGGCCAACGGGAAAGCCGACCGGCGCAGCGATTTGGTCATTGCCGCGCTCGGCATCACGCTCGGCCTGATCTGCGCGTTGTTCCCTTGGTACATCTTCTTCAACCAGGAGCAGTTCGGCGTGCAAGCCATCAAGTTCGGCGGCAGCGGCACCAATGCAGGCCGCGTCACCGGCGGCTCGCAGATGGAAAACGCCGGCGTGCCGGCAACGGCGCAAAGCGTTCCCGATCTCGATCTGCTCGCCACCGGCACCTTGCCGGACGAGTCCGAGGATCCGGACAAGGTGCCCGGGCTCGACGAGCAGCCCTTCCCCGCGCCCGTTTCGGAATTCAAGATGGTGCATGTCGCCAACGGCCGCGCCATGATCGAGGACGATACCGGCCTGTGGATCGTCCAGCGCGGCTCGGTGCTGCCCGATTCCAGCCGCGTCGCTTCGATCGAGCAGCGCGGCGCCAAATGGGTGATCGTCACCAGCACCGACAAGGTGATCCAACTCTCCAGGTAACGGCGCTTGCAGATAGCCGCGAGCCCGGCCTGCGCAAGGTCCGCGCAAGACTGGCGGCCTAGTCTTCTCCGCACCCGCCCGGAGATTCCCATGGAACCCGTCAATCTTTTTGATCTTGCCACCAGGCAGTCGCAATGGCTGGCCGTGCGCCAGTCCGCGATCGCTTCCAACATCGCCAATGCCAACACGCCCGGCTACACCGCAAACGACGTCGAGCCGTTCGAGAAGGTGCTCGACCGCACCGCGGTTACGCTGGCAGCCACGGAAGCCGGGCACCTGGGCGCTGAGAAAACCAATGCCGGCTTCAACGTCAAGCCGGACGAAGCCACCGGCTCGATCATGCCGTCGAAGAACACGGTCGTGGTCGAGAACGAACTGATGAAGGCCGGCGAGGTACGCCGCTCCTTCGAGCTCAACACGGCGATCGTCAAGGCCTTCCATACGATGATGATGATGGCGGTGAAGAGCTGATCATGGATGCGCTGACCGCAGCCCTCAAAGTCGCCGCATCCGGCCTCGGCGCCCAGTCGGAGCGCCTGCGCGTGGTGTCGGAAAACATGGCCAACGCGCAATCGACCGGTACTGCGCCTGGCGCCGATCCCTATCGCCGCAAGACCATCACCTTCCAGTCCGAGCTCGACCGCGCGAGCGGCGGCTCGATGGTGGAGGTGAGCTCGATCGCCCGCGATCCCTCCGACTTCCCGATCGAATTCCAGCCAGGCAACGAAGCCGCCGACGCGAAGGGTTACGTCAAGATGCCCAACGTCAACGTGCTGGTCGAAATGGCGGACATGAGCGAAGCGAACCGCTCCTATGAGGCCAACCTGCAGGTCATCAAGCAGGCTCGCGATCTGATTTCCATGACCATCGACCTGATGAGGAACCAGCAATGATCGGCGGTATCGGCGCACTACAGTTCAAACCGGCAATCGATGGCGCGGAGGCAGCAGCCCCCGGCCTGCTGCAGGGCGGTGTCGGGCCTGAAGCCAGCGAGAGCGTCGGCGGCTCCTTCGCCGAGGCCCTGAGTCAGGCCGCGACCAAAACCGTCAACACGCTTCAGAACGCTGAACAGATGTCGATCCAGGCGCTGCACGGCGACGCCGACACGCGTCAGGTCGTCGACGCGGTGATGAGCGCCCAGCAGGCGCTGCAGACGTCCATCGCCATTCGCGACAAGGTCGTCTCCGCTTATCTCGAAATCAGCCGCATGAGTATCTAGCGTCATGAAAGCACTTGCCATCGCCGCGACCGGCATGAATGCCCAGCAGACCAATCTGGAAGTCATCGCCAACAACATCGCCAACATCAACACCACCGGCTACAAGCGGGCACGGGCCGAATTCTCCGACCTGCTCTACCAGGTCGATCGCACGCAAGGCGTGCCCAACCGCTCGAACACCTCGCTGGTGCCGGAGGGCGTTTCCATCGGCCTCGGCGTCAAGACGACCGCGGTGCGCAATGTCCACACGCAGGGCGAGCTGACCAGCACCGGCAACAGCTTCGACCTTGCACTGACCGGCAGGGGCTGGTTCCAGATCGAGGGCGCCGACGGCGGCACGCTCTACAGCCGCGCCGGCGCCTTCAACACCAACGCCACCGGCCAGCTGGTCACCGTCGACGGCGCCAACGTCATTCCGGCCATCACCGTGCCGACCAACGCGGTCGAGGTCATCGTCAACAAGACCGGCCAGGTCTTTGCCCGCATCGACGGCCAGACCAACCTGCAGCTGCTCGGCCAGCTGCAGATCGCCAATTTCGCCAACGAGGCGGGCCTGGCGCCGCTCGGCGACAACCTGTTCCAGGAGACGGCGGCTTCCGGCCCGGCCAATGTCGGCGTGCCGGGCGATCCCGGCTTCGCGACGATCGAGCAAGGCTATCTGGAATCGTCCAATGTCGATCCGGTCAAGGAAATCACCGAGCTGATCTCGGCGCAGCGCGCCTACGAAATGAACTCCAAGGTCATCCAGGCCGCCGACGACATGGCCTCGGTGGTTTCGAAGAACATCAGGTAACGCAACAATGGCGATGCCGGTCTCCTGCTCCGTCTTCCGCCGCGCCGCGCTGGCCCTTGCGCTGGTGGCCGGCGGCATGCCGGCGCTGGCGCAGGAATCGGCCGGCCAGTCGGCCAACCAGATCGCCGCCGGCCAGGCAGTCGGCGAAGCCGTTCTGATCCCGAACCGGATCATCTATCCCGGCGAGACCATCGAGCTCGCCGCGCTGAAGCAGGTGACGCTCGTCCCGGGCAAGCACAAGCCGGATGCCATGGCGACGCGTTCCGAAGAACTCCTGGGCAAGGTCGCCAAGCGCACGCTGCTGCCCGGCCGCTATATTCCGACCGCCGCCATCCGCGATGCCTGGCTGGTCGAACAGGGCGCCTCCGTGCAGGTTTATTTCACCGCCGGCGCGCTCACCATCTCGGCCACCGGCGTCACCTTGCAGCCGGGTGCCGCCGGCGATCTCGTCAGGGTCCGCAACATCGACAGCGGCAAGATCATCTCCGGCACGGTGATGGCCGACGGCACGATCAAGGTCGGCGCATCGTGATGCGCGCCTTTGCTCTTCTGCTAAGTGCCGCCATCGGCCTCCAGCCAGCGCTGGCCGATGGGCTCACGCCGAAAGCCAAGCGCGAGCTTGCCCTGAAAAATGGCGGCGTCTACGACGACCCGGAATACGATCCCGCCACCACGACGCGCATGTTCCGCGTCTCGACGGGACCGAGCACGCTGCCGCCCGGCCAGGTCGCCGCCCGCATCAAGGACATCGCCCAGCTGCAAAGCGCGCGCGACAACCAGCTCGTCGGCTACGGCCTGGTCATCGGCCTCGCCGGAACCGGCGACAGCCTGCGCAATTCGCCGTTCACCGAGCAGTCGATCCGCGCCATGCTGGAGAATCTCGGCATCGCCACCGAAGGCGGCAGCGCGCGCGCCAAGAACGTCGCTGCCGTCATCGTTACCGCCAACATGCCGCCCTTCGTCCAGTCGGGCGCGCGCATCGACATCGACGTCTCCTCGATGGGCGACGCCACCTCGCTCGCCGGCGGCACGCTGGTGATGACGCCGCTGAAGGCGGCCGACGGCGAGATCTACGCCGTCGGGCAGGGCTCCGTGATCGTCGGTGGCTTCACCGCCCAGGGCCAGGCCCAGCAGCTGACGCAAGGCGTGCCGACCGCCGGCCGCGTGCCCAACGGCGCCATCGTCGAGCGCGCGGTGCCGGCCGAATTCGACGATCAGGGCGTGTTGACGCTGCAATTGCGCAACCCCGATTTCTCGACCGCGATCCGCATCGCCGATGCCGTCAACGACTACACCTCGCAACGCTTCGGCATGCGCGTCGCCGCCGAGCGCGACGCCCGCACGGTGCAGATCAGGCGGCCGAAGAACGTCTCGGCCGCGCGCTTCTACGCCGAGATCGAGAACCTGGTCGTGGAGTCGGATACGCCGGCTCGCGTCGTCATAGACGAGCGCACCGGCACCATCGTCATCGGCAACAACGTCAGGATCTCGCGCGTGGCGATCAGCCACGGCACGCTCACCGTGCGTATCACAGAGGCGCCGAGGGTGGTCCAGCCCGAGCCTTTCTCGAAAGGCGAGACCGCTGTCGAACCTTTCACCGCCATCCAGGCTTCGCGACCCGACGCGCGCGTTGCCGTGCTCGACGGTCCCGATCTTGAAACGCTTGTCTCCGGCCTCAATCGTCTGGGCGTGAAGCCCGACGGCATCATCGCCATCCTGCAAGGCATCAAGTCGGCCGGCGCCCTGCAGGCCGATCTGGTTCTCCAATAGGCCGCCGATGATCGAGCTCTCCTCCTCAAATGCACATGGTCCGCTGACGGTGTTCGCCGCCGCGGTGCTGGCAGCGCTTCTATGCAGCGCGCCCGCCCGCGCCGAAGACGTGCGCCAGGTGCTGCCGGGCGGACAGACGCCGGCCCAGCCAACCCAGCTCACGCGCGACAAGCTGCCGGACGAAAGCGAAATCCAGCGCTTCTGCTCCAACATCGCCGATGCCGCGCGCGACCGCCGCTATGCCCTGCAGGCCGAGGAGTTGAAGCAGTTGCAGGCTGGCATCGACCAGCGCATGAAGGCGCTGGAGGACAAGCGGGCCGAATACGAGCAATGGCTGAAGCGCCGCGAGGTCTTCCTGGCGCGAGCCGAGGACAGCGTCGTCAAGATCTATGCCGGCATGAAGCCGGACGCCGCGGCCGAGCGCCTGGCGATGGTCAATGTCGAACTCGCGGCCGCCATCCTGATGAAGCTCGATCCGCGCAAGGCCGGCGTCATTCTCAACGAAATGGACCAGAAGGCGGCGGCAGCGCTCACCGGCATCATGGCCAGCGCGGCGCGAAGGGTCGATCCGTCATGAAGGTCAACATGCTTGCCCTGGTCGCGGTTGCGGCGCTGTCCGGCTGCGGCACCAATTTCAAGGAAATCGGCAGGGAGCCGGCACTGTCGCCCGTCGGGTCCGGCATCGGCAATGGCAGTGCTGCGCCTTACAGCTACCCGGAGCCGCCGTCGCGACCGGTCAAGAAATTCTCGCTGTGGGACGACCGCCAGAGCCGGCTGTTCACCGATCCGCGGGCGTTGCGCGAAGGCGACATCCTGACCGTCAACATCAAGCTCAACGACAAGGCCAACTTCAAGAACCAGAACGACCGGAGCCGCACTGCCGCGCGCAAGCTCGGCTATGACATTACGCTTGGATGGGAGGATGCAAAGACAAGCGGCAAGGGCGACGCCGGCCTCAGCTCCAGCACCGAGACTAACGCCGACGGCGAGATCAAGCGCTCGGAAAATCTCGAGCTCAACGTCGCAGCCGTCGTCACCGGAGTGCTGCCCAACGGCAATCTGATGATCAGCGGTTCGCAGGAAGTGCGGGTCAACTACGAGCTTCGCGTCCTCACAATCGCCGGAATGGTGCGCCCCTCCGATATCGGTGCGGAAAACACCATTCCCTACGAGCGTATCGCCGAGGCGCGCATCTCCTATGGCGGCCGCGGGCGCGTGAGCGAGGTCCAGCAGCCGGCTTACGGCCAGCAGATCCTCGACAAGGTTCTTCCTTTCTAGGCGCGGAGATTCGCTATCGTGGCAAATGTCGAGCAGGCGCCGCCCAAGAAGGGACCTTCCGTGGTGATCCAGCTCGCCATGCTCCTGGTCTTGACTGCTGCGGCCATCGGCATGGGCTGGGTCTCCGGCGGCTATCTCAAGCAGGGAGGGGCACCGATGCCGGTGCCCGCCGCGCCGGAGAATTCAGGCACCGCGGAGAAGCCGGCCGAATCCGGCAAACCGGCCGCCGGACCGACGGTGGTTCAGCTGGCGCCGATCACCACCAATCTGGCTTCGCCGGCAGAGGTCTGGATAAGACTGGAGGCATCGGTGCTTTACGACGCGCCGCAGCCGCCCGAGATGACCGAGCAGATCCATCAGGACCTGCTGGCGTTCGTGCGCACGCTGAAGATGCACCAGATCGAGGGCGCCAGCGGCTACCAGCATCTCAAGGCCGATCTCGATGAGCGCGCGGCGCTGCGCAGCGGCGGCCATGTCAAACAGGTTCTGATCAGGACGATGCTGCTCGAATGAGAAAATCCCTCATCGCGACGGCGCTCGTCGTCGCCACCACCTCGTTTGCTGCGGCCCAGCAGCTCGATCTCGGCGGCATTGGCAAAGCCGACGGCACCACGGTCGGCTACATCATCCAGATGTTCGGCCTGCTCACCGTGCTTTCGGTGGCGCCGGGACTATTGATCATGGTGACGAGCTTCACCCGCTTCGTCATCGCCTTCTCGATCCTGCGCGCCGGCATCGGCCTGCAGTCGACGCCGGCCAATTTGATCCTGATCTCGCTGTCGCTGTTCATGACCTTCTATGTCATGGCGCCGACCTTCGACCAGGCCTGGAATACCGGTGTCAAGCCGCTGATGGACAACCAGATCACGCAGGCCGAGGCTTTCGAGAAGATTTCGGACCCGTTCCGCACCTTCATGCTGCACAATGTGCGCGACAAGGATTTCGACCTCTTCGCCGACCTCGCCCGCGAGCGCGGCCAGGTCGTTGCGAAAGAGACCGTCGACCTGCGCATCCTGGTGCCCGCCTTCATGATCTCGGAAATCAGGCGCGGCTTCGAGATCGGCTTTCTGATCGTGTTGCCGTTCCTCGTCATCGACCTCATCGTCGCCACCGTCACCATGGCCATGGGCATGATGATGCTGCCGCCGACCGTCGTGTCGCTGCCGTTCAAGATCATGTTCTTCGTGCTGATCGACGGCTGGAACCTGTTGGTGGGCAGCCTGGTGCGGTCCTTTACCTGACATCGCTGCGACCCGGCGTTCGTCAGCGATCAATCTCGCTCAAATTTTATGCAATATAATTTCGGTTAACCGTCCGATTTAGCTGTTTGGTAGGGACTTGCCGGCATAGTCCCTGCAGATGGCGGGTGATCGGGTCTCAGCGATCATTGGCATGATGCCGCACCGTCATACCGGAAAAGCCGGTATGTCAAAAAAATACGCGTAAAAACAAGGTACGAGTAGCCATGTCCAGTATCATGACCAACGCCTCGGCGCTGACCGCGCTGCAGAGCCTGAACAGCACCAACAAGCAGCTCGAAATCACCCAGGCCCGCATTTCCACCGGCTATCGCGTCGCCACCGCCAGCGACAACGCCGCTTACTGGTCGATCGCCACGTCGATGAAGTCCGACAACAAGGCGCTCTCGGCCGTCCAGGACTCGCTCGGCCTCGGCGCCGGCAAGGTCGACACCGCCTACACCGCCATCAACACCGTCAAGGACCAGGTCGACCTGATCAAGACCAAGCTGGTCACCGCCCGCGGCGCCAGCCAGGAAGACCAGCAGAAGATCGCGACGGAAATCAACGCCATCCAGGCCCAGATCAAGTCGTCGGTCACCAACGCCAACTTCGCCGGCTCGAACCTGCTGCAGAACGGTGGCACGTCCGCATCCGATCTGAACATCGTCGCGTCGTACAACCGCACCGGCGCAACCGTCACAATCGACACGATCAACGTCAAATCCTCCGACACGCAGGTTCTCGACACCGCCGGCACGGGCGGCATCGTCGGCGGCCTGCTCGCCGCGACGTTCTTCGACCCGAGCAGCGCCGCTGTCGCCGACACCGCCATCGACACCGCGCTCGGCTCCGTTGAAACGGCGCTTGGCAAGCTGTCCACCGGCGCTGCCTCGCTCGGCGCCGCCAAGTCGCGCATCGACACCCAGAAGAGCTTCCTGTCCAACCTGTCGGACTCGATCGACAAGGGCGTCGGCGCTCTGGTCGACGCCGACATGAACAAGGAATCGACCCGCCTGCAGGCCCTCCAGGTCCAGCAGCAGCTCGGTGTCCAGGCGCTGTCGATCGCCAACGGCAGCTCGCAGTCGATCCTGTCGCTCTTCCGCGGCTGATCGTCTACCGCAGTTCAGGCATCTGCATCGGGCCGCGCCACCAGCGCGGCCCGTTTTTTGCTTTGTGAGCCTCGCCGTCTTTCGAAACATCGCTTTTTTCACTGTGAAATACTTACCAATGCCCGCTCTCGAGGCACGTTTTTAACGCGCCATTAAGGATGTCGCGCTAGTTATGGTTAACCAATCACTGTGACGGGCAGACCCCAGTTGGTCGACAGGCATGACGCCCCCCGCCGAAGGTTTGACCGGCATGCACGAGGCATGCCTGCTTTGAGAAGGGGTGTATCTTGGCAAGTATCATGACGAATGCCTCGGCGTTGACGGCGTTGCAGAGCCTCAATGCCACGAACAAGCAACTTGAAACCACGCAGGCCCGTATTTCGACCGGTTACCGCGTCGCCACCGCCAGCGACAACGCCGCCTACTGGTCGATCGCCACGTCGATGAAGTCCGACAACAAGGCGCTCTCGGCCGTCCAGGATGCGCTCGGCCTCGGTGCCGGCAAGGTCGATACCGCCTATACCGCCATCACCGACATCAAGGACCAGGTCGACGAGATCAAGGCCAAGCTGGTCACCGCCCGCGGCGCCAGCCAGGACAACCAGCAGAAGATCGCCACCGAAATCAATGCCATCCAGGCCCAGATCAAGTCGTCGGTCACCAACGCCAGCTACGCCGGCTCGAACCTGCTGCAGAACGACGCTGCTGCCACGTCCGATCTGCAGATCGTCGCGTCGTACAATCGCACCGGCACCACCGTCGCCATCGATACGATAACCGTCAAGGCTGCCGACACGCAGGTCCTCGACTTGGCCGGCACCGGCGGCATCGCCGGTGGCCTGCTCGCCACGACCTTCTTCGACCCGAGCGCTGCCGCTGTTTCCGACGCCGCCATCGATACCGCGCTCGACTCCGTTGAAACGGCGCTTGCCAAACTGGGAACCGGCGCTGCCTATCTCGGCGCCGCCAAGTCGCGCATCGACACCCAGAAGAGCTTCCTGTCGAACCTTAGCGACTCGATCGACAAGGGCGTCGGCGCGCTCGTCGATGCCGACATGAACAAGGAATCGACCCGCCTGCAGGCGCTCCAGGTGCAGCAGCAGCTGGGCATCCAGGCGCTGTCGATCGCCAACGGCAACTCGCAGTCGATCCTGGCGTTGTTCAAGAACTGATCTCCAGGCTGAAATATCTCTTGCCTCGAAAGGCCGCGTCTCGTGCGCGGTCTTTTTTGCTTGCGTCAGGTTAAGCCTCCATGGCCCCGCAATATCGAGGCCATTCGACGACACGCCCTATCATCCTCGCACAAGCTTCGCGGTCTAGTCTTGCGCCGGACAGTCATGCTGGGGACAGTTGAATCGTGCCGGAACAGATCCAGAGCATCATCGCCAATCTCAAGAGCTTCGGCGTCAGGCGTCTCGCCCTAATGGGCGCCATCGCTGCGCTGGTGATGGCCGTCATCGGCGTCGCCTCGGTCTATCTCAACCGTCCGGCCTACGAGACGCTCTATGTCGGGCTCGATCGCTCCGACGTGAACCAGATCGGCCTGGTGCTGGGCGAGGCCGGCATCGGCTTCGACGTCGGCGCCGACGGAACCTCGGTGCTGGTGCCGGCCGGCACCACCGCGCAGGCCCGCATGCTGCTTGCCGAAAAGGGCCTGCCGACCAGCGCCAACGCCGGCTACGAGCTCTTCGACAATGTCGGCTCGCTCGGTCTGACGTCCTTCATGCAGCAGATCACCCGGGTGCGCGCGCTGGAAGGCGAGATCGCACGCACCATTCAGTCGATTGCCGGCGTCAAGGCGGCGCGCGTCCACATCGTCATGTCGGAGCGCGCCAATTTCCGCCGCGACGAGCAGCAGCCCTCCGCTTCGGTGGTCATCCGCTATGCCGGCGTCGATGCCGAAAAGAGCGCGATGTCGATCCGCCATCTGGTTGCCGCGGCGGTTCCCGGCCTGTCGGCGGACAAGGTCACGGTGCTTGATTCCAACGGCAATCTGCTCGCCGCCGGCGACGATACCTCCAACACCAGCGCGGCCCGCACGCTCGGCGTCGAGCAGACGGTCGAGGCGCAGATCGGCGACAATATCCGCCGCGCGCTGACCCCCTATCTCGGCCCCGACAATTTCCGCGCCAGCGTCAAGGCCGACGTCAACACCGACACCCGCCAGACCGAGGAGACGATCTTCGATCCCGAATCCCGCGTCGAGCGGTCGGTGCAGTCGGTGCGCACCAACGAGGCCAGCAATCAGAAACAGGCCTCGACCCCGACCAGCGTCGAGCAGAACCTGCCGGAGACGCAGACGACCAGCACCGAGGGACCGCAGTCCACATCGCAGAACGACCGCAAGGAAGAGATCACCAACTACGAGATCAACTCCAAGAAGATCGCCACCGTCTCCAATGGCTATTCGGTGACCAAGATGTCGATCGCCGTCGTCGTCAACCAGCAGCGCCTGGCGACCATCCTCGGCAAGGACGCCACCCCCGAGCAGATCGCCAAGCGCGTCGCCGATATCCAGAAGATGGTCGCCTCGGCGACCGGCTTCGACGACAAGCGCGGCGACGTCATCGACGTCTCGGCGGTCGAGTTCATCGACGGACTGGACGGCGAGCCCATCGAGCAGCCTGGCATTCTCGCCTCGATCGGCACCTACACCGGTACCCTCATCAACGCCGGCGCCTTCATAGTCGTGGTGTTCCTGATCGCCGTCTTCGGCTTGCGGCCGATGGCGAGCGCGCTGACGGCGCCGGCCAAGCAGGCGGCCATTGCCGGCCCGAGCTTCGACGACGTCCAGCGCTCGCTGCCGATGCCTGAGGCCCCGGTGGCCGCGATTGCTGCCGAAGCGCCGGCCGCTGCCTTGCCCGGCACCCGCCCGCTCGACGACCTGCGCCAGAAGATCAGGCCGGCCCCGCAGGACCGGCTTGCCCGCATGGTCGACATCAACGAGGAGCGCACGGCGCAGATCCTGCGCAAATGGGCGGCCGCCCCCGAAGCCGCGGGTTAGGCTATGGCTTCCGCAGCGCTCTTCGATCTCCTGCCAGATTTCGGCCCGCTCGCCGCACCCCGCGCCGGCCAGGCACCGGTGGCATCCGACACCGGGCACAAGGCCGACGCGCTGGCGCCGCAGGCCGACATCGGCGCGCTGATCGCCGAGGCGGTGGCCGACGCCGAAGCCGCGCTCGAGGCTCGCCTTGCGCTCGCTTATCAGGCGGCGCTCGAGGCCGAGCGGCAGGCCAATGACGATGCCGCGAAGGCCTTTCTGGAAAGCTTCGGCGGCGACCTCGGCGCAGCGGTGGCGACGCACATAGATGCCATGGAGGCGCGCGTCGCCGAACTCTCCGGCGCCACGATTGCCCGTATCATCGGCGGCATCGTCAGCGACGGCCTGCAAAAGCGCTCGCTCGCGGCCCTTGCCGGAACCATCAGTGCCGCGGTCGCCGACAGCGAGGCCGTGCGCATCAAGGTGCGTGGTCCGCTTTCGCTGTTCGAGCCGCTCAAGGAGGAGATAGGCGCACGCGCCGCCAACCTCGATTTCACCGAGGCTCCGACTTTCGACCTTACCGTGACCATCGATGAAGCGGTGTTCGAGACCCGCATCGCCGAATGGTCGGCTTCGCTGTCGGAGGTCTTGTCATGAGCGCTGTCGGCCACGGCGAAGGCGTCCACGAAATCATCATCGTCAAACGTAATCACGACGGTCACGACGAGGCCCATCATGGCGGCGTCTGGAAGATCGCTTTCGCCGACTTCATGACCGCGATGATGTGCTTCTTCCTCGTCATGTGGCTGATCAACGCCGCCAACGAGCAGACCAAGGCGGCCGTTGCCAGCTACTTCAACCCGGTCGAGCTGATCGATCGCAACTCCAGCCGCAAGGGCCTGGAGGATTTGGGCGACGGCCCAAGCAAGGTGGGATTGACCGCCGACAACCCGCAGGACGGCGCGAGCAAGGCGGGTGAGGACGGCAAGGGCGGCGCCGGCTCCTCCGATCGCCGGCAGACGAAGGAAGCCTCGCAGAGGTCCGATCTTTCCGACGAGCATCTGTTTGCCGACCCCTATGCAGTGCTTGCCGAGATCGCCACCGATACCAGCGTCATGCAGAACGTCAGCGCCAAGGGCGAAGGCGGCGCGCAGAACGCCGGTCCGGCGACCGGCGCTTCCGGTGGCGAATCCTATCGCGATCCGTTCGCGCCGGATTTCTGGTCGCAGCAGGTGGTTACCCCCGAGGCCGAAGCCAGCGCCGCGCGCGCCAAGGTCGAGGGCGATCCGGCCAAGCCCGGCGACAAGGTCGCCTTGGTCGCGGTGCCGAAGATCAAGACCGTTCCGCCTTCCCCACCGCCGACGGCCGCGTCGCCTGAGCCATCGGCGACGCCGGCAAAGCCGAATGCCGGGATTGCCGCCGCGGCCGATGCCAAGGCTGGGAAAGCCGGTGGCGAAAAGGTCAAGGGCGGCCAGGCTTCGGGCGAAAAGGCCGAAGTCGAGGCCGCCACTGGCGATGCCGCGAAATCCGAAGCCGCAAAGACCGAGGGGGACAAGGCTGGGGCGGCAAAGGCTGAAGCGGACAAGGCCGCCGACAAAGGCGAGAAAGCTCCGACCAGCGCCGCCCTGCAGACCGCCGCCGAGATCAAGCAGGAGCTGGCCAAGGCCTTCGCGCCGGGTGAAAAGCTGGCGGACGGCGTCTCCGTCGAGGCCACCGACAAGGGCGTCGTCATCTCGATCACCGACCAGCTCGATTTCGGCATGTTCGAGATCGGCTCGGCCGTGCCGCGTCGCGAGCTGGTGCTGGCGATGGAAAAGATCGGCCACATCATCAACGAGAAGAAGGGCACCATCACCATCGGCGGCCATACCGATGCGCGGCCGTTCCGCAGCGACACCTACGACAATTGGCGGCTGTCGACCGCGCGCGCCCACTCGGCCTATTACATGCTCGTGCGCGGCGGTGTCGACGAAAGCCGCATCACCGAGGTCGCGGGTTTCGCCGACCGCCAGCCCAAGATCGCTTCCGATCCGATGGCGGCGGCGAACCGCCGCATCGAGATCCTGATGGCGAGCGGCGGATGAGGGGCAAAGCCGCCATCGGCCGCGCCGTCGGCCTGTTGCTGCTTGCCGCCGGGCCGCCATCGGCGGCTTTCGCGCAGGACGCGTTGCAGCCCTACCAGCTGGTGCGTTCGCTGCAGCTGATCCAGGATCGCATCGCCGGCGGCGACCACGCCGCATTGCCGATGCAGGCCAAGCTCCTCGAAATGACCGATGCCAGGCTTCGTGCAGCCGATGCCGAGGATTTCAAGGACCCGAAGAATTTCCGCGCTCTGCTGGTTTACGGCATGAGCGGCGGCAATCCGGTCACCGTCGAGGCCGCGGCTTCGCGCGCCGCGACCGACCCGCAAAACCTTGCCATCGCCAAAGGCATCGTCGCCTATCTGAACGGTCAGCCGCACGCCGCCATCGAAATCCTGAGGCCGATCGACCCGATGAGCGTGCCGAGCGATCTCGGCGCCTTCCTGGCCCTGGTCAAGGGTTCGCTGCTTGCGACCGATGAGCCGGTCGCGGCGCTGACCTTGCTCGACGAGGCCCGCCTGCTCAGCCCCGGCACGCTGGTCGAGGAGGCGGCGCTTCGCCGTTCGATCGGCATCGCCGCGACGCAAGGCGATGCCGCGCGCTTTGCGCTCGCCTCGACCCAGTATGTGGCGGCCTATCTCTACTCGCCATACGCCAGCCAGTTCGCCGATTCCTTCGTCTCGGGCGTCATCGCACTGCATATGTCGATCAGCCAGGACAAGCTCGCCGACATCACCGCCATGATGGATCCCGAGCGTGAGAAGGTGATCTATCTGCGCATCGCCCGCCGCGCCGCGATCGACGGACTGGCGGACCTCTCCGCCTTCGCTTCGACCCGCGCCGAGCAAGGCCGCAACGGTGTTGGCAATCAGGAAGACCCACGCGCCCAGCTCTATTCGAGCCTGTCGACGGTGACGTCGCCGACCATCGACGACGTGCGCGCCAAGCTCGGCAGGATCGACCGCGGCAAGCTCTCCGAAAGCGACCGCGCCCTGCTCGATGCCGTGCAAGCCGTCGCCGGTGAGGTCGTGGCGCCGGTGCCGCCGACGGCCAAAGATGAAGCCGCGCCGGCCGGCTCCGCCAAAGCCGACAAGGCCTCTGCCGAGGCTGCGTCGGCGAGCCAGGCTGACGCCGATGCCTTGCCGCCGGTGGAAGGCGCGATATCCGAACAACCCGCGGTCGCGGCATTGGCCGACCCCGCGAAAGACGCGCCGGCAGTGGGACCGCCGGCCCCGCCGGCCACGGCACCATCATCCGCCAAAGCAGCAGCCACCGTTGCGGCACAGGCCGATGCGGCAGCTGTGGTGCCTGCATCGGCGCCGGCCGCCGGCTCGGGCCTTGATCCGCACGACCTCACCGACGCCGCGATGATCAGCGCGCGCCGCCAGCTCGACCAGATCGACCAGCTACTCGGAGCCGCTCCCAAATGACCAGCGTCAGCCAGGCCCTGCCGGGATTTGCTTCCGCCCCTGCCCAGTCGAAGCAGCACGCCGCCGGCGGCAAAGAGAAGGACCAGGGTTTCGACGAGATGGTGCACGGCGAAAATCCGGTTCAGCCGCCGGGCAAGCGCCCAGCTCCCCTCGCGCCAACGGACGCGCCTCAGGCCAGGCGCGCCGCCCCCCATCCGGGCAAAGCGGAACTCGACCAGGATGCGCAGGGACAGGCGGTGTCGCAGAAGCCGGTCGCGGGAAAGACCACGAAAGGCGAAGCCGATCGGCTGAAGGTCGCGGCCGGTGCCGATGCGGGGGCCGTCACCGATGCCGCACCGCTCCAGGACCGCCTGCCTTTGCTGATGGCGCTGAGCGACGCCAGGCATTTCGCGGCGTCGCCGGCCAGGGGCAACGGGGACTCCACCGCCGGGGGGCAGGAAGAGCTACAGGGCCTCGGCAGATCGGCATCACCGGACCCGCGCTACCATTCGGCCAAGCGGCCAGCGACGGACGATTCCACGGCCGCTGAACCGCGGCTGCGATCCGGTCGCGCGGCGATCGCGGCCGACACCTCCGGACCCGATTTCGGGCAGAAACCGGCAAGCGCCGGACCGGGCCTCGAATTTCCCGGCCGCCGTGACAACTCCGCCTTGCTGATGCCGGCCGATCGGACGCACGCTGATGCCGTATCGTCACCGCAACCCTGGCGCCCGGCGTCGAAGATCGCGCAGGCTGGCCAGTCCGTCGCGCAGGCCGGTCAGGTCAAGCCGTCCGCCACGCGCACGGAGGTGGTCAGCCAGCAGAGCTTCCCTGCGCCTGCGCAAAATCCCATGAGCCAGACGGCATCGGCGCTTGTTGACGCGATCGCTTCGGACACGGGCGTCCAGCAGGCGTTTTCAAACGCCTCGGTAGCCTCGCAGGCGACCAATGCTGTTGCCGTTCCGACACATGTCCTGAAGATCGAGCTTCATCCGGCCGAGCTCGGCACGGTGACCGCCAGCCTGCGGCTTTCCGGAGAGCAGCTTTCGATCGAGATGAAGCCCGAGACCCATGAGGCATATCGCCGTCTCACCACCGACAGCGATGCCATCATCAAGTCGCTTCGCGGTCTCGGCTTCGACGTCAATCATGTCACCATCCTGCAACCTTCGATAGCGGTGCATGCTGCTAATCGCATCGACGCAAACAGCGCGTTGCCGATGTCGACAAGCCGCGATCAGCCCTCCTTCCAGCCGGGGAGCTCGGGCGGCAACAGCGGCGGCGACCGGCAACCGGGGAGGAATGATGGCAATGGCCCACAGGAATTCGGCCGCGCGGCTTCGCCTCCTCGCGAGTGCGCTGGCGACGATATGTATATCTAGCCTCGGCGCCGGCGCCGCCATCGCGGCCACCAACCCTTGCGAGCCTGAGATCCTGCGCGCCGCCGATCGCTATGGCGTGCCGGCGGGAATCCTCTATGCGGTCGGGCTGACCGAGACCGGAGTAAAGGGCAGCCTTCAGCCCAACGCCTTGAATATAGAAGGAAAAGCCGTCTTCCCGCGCAGCCGTGGCGAAGCCCTCGCCACCTTCGAGAACGCTCGCCGCGCGGGCAAGACCTTGATCGACCTCGGCTGCATGCAGATCAACCATCGCTATCACGGCGATCATTTCCGCAGCATCGCCGACATGCTCGATCCGCACCAGAATGTCGACTACGCGGCGCGCTTCCTGGTCAGCCTCCATGCCCGCCATATGACCTGGTCGATGGCCGTCGCCCGCTACCATGCCGGTCCCGACAACGACCCCGCCCAGAAGGTCTATGTCTGCCGCGTAATCGCCAACATGGTCGCCACCGGCTTCGGCAAATGGACGCCCAACGCCGCCGCCTTCTGCAACCAATAGTTGCTACTCATATCGGTAACCGAACCACCGTCTTGGGGTGTACGTGCCGGCCCGGCATCGCCGGCGAATTGCAGTCGCCATTACACCCGCATGACCGCTTTTATTACGGCTCCCAAAAAAACTCCCAAGAAAATAGCTACAAGAAATGACGGTTTTCCACGATTCACGGCACCGGATACCGCTTTCCGCACGGGGCAAATGAAATGATTCGGAGGGCGGGCCGATGATCGTGATCGTTGATGAGCGAGAGCTCGTAACAGAGGGCTATAGCTCGCTTTTCGATCGCGAGGGGGTGGCCACAGCGGGCTTCGCGCCAGGCGAATTCGGCGAGTGGGTGAGTTCCGCCGCCGACACCGATCTGAGATCGGTCAGGGCTTTCCTCATCGGCGATTGCCGCGAAGGCGCCATCTCGCCGCGCCAGATCCGCGACCGCACCGGCGCGCCGGTGATCGCGCTCAGCGAACAGCACTCGCTGGAACA
Source organism: Mesorhizobium sp. B1-1-8 (assembly GCF_006442795.2). Classification (NCBI taxonomy): domain Bacteria; kingdom Pseudomonadati; phylum Pseudomonadota; class Alphaproteobacteria; order Hyphomicrobiales; family Phyllobacteriaceae; genus Mesorhizobium; species Mesorhizobium sp. B1-1-8. The sequence goes on along the minus strand of NZ_CP083956.1, from coordinate 1,878,044 downwards.
TACGCTGCGGCTGTTCGAAAGCGGCGTCGACGACGTCGTGCGCAAACCCGTCCACATCCGCGAGATCCTGGCCCGCATCAGCGCCATCCGTCGCCGTGCCCATGAGGAAGCGGCGTACACCGAAGTCGGCGCCATGCGCATTTTCATGGACGGCCGCGACCCGGAGATCGACGGCGAGCCGCTGCCGCTGCCGCGCCGCGAACGGCGCATCCTTGAATACCTGGCCAGCAACCGCGGCCGGCGCGTGACCAAGACGCAGGTGTTCAACGCCATCTACGGCATCTTCGACGACGAGGTCGAGGAGAACGTGGTGGAAAGCCACATCTCGAAGCTGCGCAAGAAACTGCGCGAACGGCTCGGTCACGATCCGATCGATTCCAAGCGGTTCCTCGGCTACCGGCTGGTGTTTTGATGGCCGGCGCCGACGCCGCTCGCGCCAGCCTCGCGCAAGACACGAGGCATACCCTCAAAGTCTCTCAGACAAGCACCGAGGAGATGTATCGATGAGCCTCTACGGAATGATGCGGACCGGCGTTTCCGGCATGAACGCGCAGGCCAACCGCTTGTCCGCGGTGGCCGACAACATCGCCAACTCCGACACCACCGGCTACAAGCGCTCCTCGGCCGAGTTCTCGACACTGATCATGCCGACCACCGGCGGGGCCTACAATTCGGGCGGCGTGACGACGACGATCCGCTCCGCCATCAACTCGCAAGGTGTTTTGCAATACACCACTTCGGTCTCCGACCTCGCCGTCAACGGCGACGGCTTCTTCGTCGTGCAGGATCCGAGCGGCACGCCCTACCTGACGCGGGCCGGCGCCTTCGTTCCGGATGCTCAAGGGCGCCTGGTCAATGCCGCGGGCTACCAGTTGATGGCCTACAGCTACGCCAACGGCGAACCGGCCGCGACCGCAAACGGCTTCGAAGGCCTGGTGCCGGTGCAGATCTCCGACCAGGATATGACGGCGACGCCGAGCACGGAAGGCAATTTCGCCGGCAACCTGCCGGCCGGCGCGACGCCGCCTGCCGGTCCGCTGCCCTCCACCAACAGCGCGACCGCCGAATACACCTCGAAATCCTCGCTGGTTGCCTATGACAATCTTGGCAACAAGGTGCTGCTCGACGTCTATTTCACCAACACCGGCGCCGGCACCTGGGAGGTCTCGGTCTTCGACCAGTCGAAGGCGACGCCCGGCACCTCCTTCCCCTACACCGGCGGCGCGCTGGGCACCGCCAACCTCACCTTCGACACCACCACGGGCAAGCTCACCGGTGCGACCACGGGCATCTCCTTTACCGTGCCGAACGGCTCGACCCTCAACCTCGACCTCTCCAAGCTGACCCAGCTCGGCACCGGCTTCACCGTCTCCGATGCCAAGGTCAACGGCAATGCGCCGAGCGCGATCGAGAAGGTGCAGATCAGCGAGGACGGCATCATCTACGCGCAATACCAGGACGGCTCCACCAAGCCGCTCTACAAGATCCCGCTGGCCGACGTTCAGAGCCCCGACAACCTCACCGCCATGCCCGGCAACGTCTATGTGCAGAGCGCCGATTCCGGCGCCGTGCAGATCGGCTTTGCCAATGAAGGCAAGCTTGGTTCCGTCGTCTCCGGCGCGCTCGAAAATTCCAACGTCGATATCGCCGAGGAATTGACCAACATGATCGCGGCGCAGCGCAGCTACACCGCCAATTCGAAGGTCTTTCAGACCGGTTCCGACCTGATGGACGTCCTAGTCAACCTGAAGAGATAACCGTCGGGCGCCTGGCCCGTGAAAGACCCGCATGTCGCTTTCCACCGCATTGAGCATCGCCCAGTCGGCACTTCTGGCCACATCCAAGCAAACCAGCGTCGTGTCGCGCAATGTGGCCGACGCCTCCAACCCGGACTATGCCCGCCGCGTCGCCGTCGTCACCAGCACGGCGCCTGGCGCCCGATCGGTGGAAATACAGCGCGCCGCAAATGAGCTTCTGTTTCGGCAGAATCTCGCGGCGCTGTCGGCATGGAGCGGCCAGAGCACGCTTTACAATGGCATGGATCAGCTCGACCTATCGGTCAATGGCGTCGACAATGCGTCGTCCCCGTCGACGGCAATCGCAAATCTGCAGCAGCAACTGCAGCTTTATGCAACGACGCCGTCGAACCAGAACCTCGGCGCCAGCGTCATCGACGCGGCCAAGCAGGTGGTCAGCTCGCTGAACGGCGGCACCCAGGCGATCCAGGACTTCCGCACCCAGACCGATGACCAGATCGCCACGGCTGTCGACGACCTCAATTCGCTGCTCGGCCAGTTCCAGGATGCCAACAAGGCCGTCATCTCCGGCACCCGATCCGGCACGGACGTGTCGGACGCGCTCGACCAGCGCGACGCGCTTCTGAAGAAGATCGGCGAATACGTCCCCGTCTCGACCTTCACGCGCGGCGACAACGACATGGTCATCACCACCAAGGACGGCACGACGCTGTTCGAGACGGTGCCGCGCTCGGTGACCTTCACGCCGTCCGCGGGCTACACCGCCGGCACGCCCGGCAGCACGATCTACATCGACAACGTCCCGCTTTCCGCCGGCACCGGCGGCAATGCCAGCGCCGACGGCAAGCTTGCCGGCATGCTCATGCTGCGCGACGGCGTCGCCGCCACCATGCAGAGCCAGCTCGACGAGATCGCGCGCGGCCTGGTCACCGCCTTTGCCGAAACAGCGCCGGCCCAGCCCGACAAGGCCGGCCTGTTCACCTGGTCCGGCGCGCCGGCAATTCCCGCTGCCGGCACCCTGGTCAACGGCCTTGCCGGCACGATCGGCGTCAACGCCGCCTTTGATCCGAGCGCCGGCGGCAGCCCCTCGCTGCTGCGCGACGGCGGCGCCAACGGCGCGGCCTATGTCGCCAACACCGCCGGCGGCGCTTCCTACTCGGACCTCTTGATCGCCTACGGCGACAAGCTCGATCAGCCGATGGCTTTCGACACATCCGCCGGCATCAGCGTCACCTCCGGCGTCTCCGATTACGCCGCCAACGCCATTGGCTGGTTCGAGGGCGTGCGCCAGCAGGCCTCGACCAATGCCGACGCCAAGGAAGCGCTGGCCACCCGTACCGCCGAGGCGCTGTCGAACGACACCGGCGTCAATGTCGACCAGGAAATGTCCCTGCTTCTCGATCTCGAGCATACCTATCAGGCTTCCGCGCATATGATGAAGACCGTCAGCGACATGCTGGATGCCCTGTTGACCGCGGTAGGATAATTTATGAAAGCGACAGCCGTCTCCTCAGCTGCCATATCCAATGCCCTGCGCTATCAGCAGATGCGCATGCAGGCCGACCTCGTCAACGCGACCAAGGAATCGCAATCCGGCAAGGTCGCCGATGTCGGGCTGGCGCTCGGCGGCCGCACGACGCAGGCCGTCACCTTCCAGCGCGATCTCGACCGGCTGAACGGCATCGTCGATTCCAACGCGCTGGTCGCCGCCCGCCTGACATCGACGCAGGATTCGCTCGGCCAGCTCTCCGATGTCGCGCAAAGCTTCCTGTCGGCGCTGACCAGCGCCGTATCGGGCGATTCCTCGGCCAGCATCACGCAGACCGCCGGCGCCACCTCGTTGCAGCAGATGACCGGCATTCTCAACACCAGCGTCAACGGCGAATATCTGTTTGCCGGCACCAATACCGACGTCAAGCCGATCGATGATTTCAGCGCCTCCGGCTCGCCCGCCAAGGCCGCTTTCGACACTGCCTTCACCAGCTATTTCGGCTTCACCCAGAGCGATCCGGCAGCGGCCAACATCACCGCCGCGCAGATGGACGACTTCATCACCACAACGGTCGAGCCGCAGTTCCTGGGCGCGGGCTGGCAGGCCAATTGGTCGAATGCCACCGACGATCAGATCACCAGCCGCATTGCGTTGAGCGAGACCGCCCAGACCTCGGTCAGCGCCAATGAGCAAGGCATCCGCAAGCTCGCCATGGCGGCCGCCATGGTCAGCACGCTGTTTACCGGCAACATCAGCCAGCAGGCCCAGACCACGGTCGTCAGCCGCGCCCAGAAGCTCGTCGGCGAGGCCATCGGCGGGATCGTCCAGGTGCAGTCGGAGGCCGGTCTTGCCCAAAAGCGCGTGTCCGACGCCAGCGATCGCATGAAGACGCAGGTCGACCTGTTCGAAAAGCACATCATCGACCTCGAAGGCGTCGATCCGGCGGAAGCCGCAACCCGCGTCGCCGACCTGACGCAGCATATCGAGACATCCTTCGCGCTGACCGCGCGCCTGCAGCAGCTCAGCCTGTTGAACTACCTGACCTGACAACCCGGAACGCCAGAGCTTCCACCATGTACCAATTCTCCTACGCCGACATCCAGACCGACTCCGTCGCCGATGCCAAGGACCGGGAGCGTCAGTTGCTGACGCGCTCGATCGACATGCTGTCGGCGGCCGCGGCCATCGGCCACGGCTCGATGGAAGCGGTCGAGGCGCTGCATTTTACCAACCGCATCTGGACCACCTTCGTCGAGGACCTCGGCTCCAGCGACAATGCCTTGCCAAAGGAACTGCGCGCCAATCTGATCTCGATCGGCCTGTGGCTGCTGCGCGAGACGGAGGATATCCGGCAGGGCCGCACCGACAATTTCGAAGGATTGATCGAGGTTTCCCAGATCATCCGAGACGGCATCCAATGACCAACACGCTGAAGATCTCGCTGAAGCCGAACGAGAAGATCTACATCAACGGCGCCGTCATCCGCGTCGACCGCAAGGTCACCATCGAATTGATGAACGACGTGCAGTTTCTGCTCGAAAGCCATGTCATCCAGGCCGAGCAGGCTTCGACGCCGCTCAGGCAACTCTATTTCATCGTGCAGATCATGCTGATGAACCCGTCGGGCGCCGCCGCGGCCCGCGACATGTTCCGTCGCTCGCTGCCCATGCTCATCGCCAGCTTCGACAACCAGCAGATCTGCAATGCATTGAAGCAGATCGACCGTATGGTCGGCGAGGATGAAATCTACGAGGCGCTGAAGGCGATCCGCGCGCTCTACCCGCTCGAGCGCCAGGCGCTGGACGACAGCGACGACATTCCGGAAGCGCCGCGCGCGCTGGCTATGGGAGCATAGGCACCGATGACCGTGGACATGACGACGAGCATTCCGACCGGCGCCAACCAGGCCAGCCAGCAGACCTCGAAGACGGCGGTCGACTACCAGTCGTTCCTGAAGCTCCTGATCGCAGAGATGAAGAACCAGGACCCGACCAAGCCGATGGATTCGACGCAATACGTCGCCCAGCTCGCCACCTTCTCGCAGGTCGAGCAATCGGTCCAGACCAACAGCAAGCTCGACCAGATCATGCAGTCCTCCGCGCTGTCGCAGGCCGACGCGCTGATCGGTCGCTCGATCACCTCGGCCGACGGCAAGACCACGGGAACCGTGGCTTCCGTGAAGCTCGCGAGCAGCGGCCTGATCGCGGTGCTGCAGGACGGCACCGAAGTTCCCGTCGGCGCCGGCGTCTCGATCAAGCCGGCCGCATGAACGAGGCCGATGCGCTCGATATCGTCCAGTACGCGGTGTGGACGGTGCTTACCGCATCCGCGCCGGTGGTGCTTGTGGCGATGGCGGTCGGCATCGGCATCGCGCTCATCCAGGCGCTGACGCAAATCCAGGAAATCACCCTGACCTTCGTGCCCAAGATCGTCGCCATCATGCTGGTGGTGGCGCTAACCGGCCCATTCATCGGCAGCCAGATTTCGGCCTTCACCAACGTCATCTTCGAGCGCATCGAGCACGGCTTCTGAGCCGCGACGCTGTTCGCGGCCGGCGCCATGCGCGCCTTGGCGGGAGCCCGAAGGTGGCTTGCGGCCAGGCTTGTTGCGGTTAGATTGTAGGCCGCGCCGGCGTTAGCCGGCGCCTTCGATCTTCAGGCTATCTTCGGGAAGCGATGCATCAGGCAAAACCGGCCGACGGGCCATGTGCGGAATAGCCGGCGTCTGGCGAAAGCGCGATCCGATCGTCTCCGGCGATCTCTCCGACATTGCCGGCATGATGCAGGCGCTGGCGCATCGAGGCCCTGACGATCACGACAATTGGAACAATTCAAGGCTGGCGTTCGGCCACCGCCGGCTTACCATCATCGACCCCTCGCCCGCCGCGCGCGAGCCGATGCTGACGACCGATGGCGAGGGCGTCCTTTGCTACAATGGCGAGGTCTACAATTACCGCTCGCTGCGCAAGACGCTGGAAGCCGAAGGCCTGCAATTTCGCACGGTCTCCGACACCGAGGTGGTGCTCCAGGCTTTGCATCATTGGGGGCCGGACAAGGCCGTGCCGCTGTTCGACGGCATGTTTGCCTTCGCCTATTTCGATGCCCGCGACGGCGCGTTGTGGCTTGCCCGCGACAGGCTGGGCATCAAGCCGATGTCGGTCGCCGAGACGGGCGAGCGGGTGCTGTTTGCCTCCGAGGACAAGGCGATCCTCGCCTGTCACAATTTTCCGCGCCGGATCGATGCCCGCGAAATCACCTTGCGGCTTGCCTGGCAAAGCCGCGATTCCAGCTACAGCATCTTCGAAGGCATCGAGCGGCTGCCGCCCGCCGGCCTCTGGAAGGTCACCGATGTCGGCATCGAGAAGCGCCGCTTCTGGCATGTGCTCGACGTGCTGGAGACCTCGCGCATCGTCAATGACCGCGGCTCCGACGCCGAGCATATGACGATACTTGAGGCGCTGCTCGAGCAGAGCGTCGACCTCCACTGCATCGCCGATACCAGCCTCGCCACCGCCTGCAGCGGCGGCGTCGACTCCGGCCTGATCACGGCGCTTGCCAAGCGCTTCAGGCCTGAGATGCACGGTTACGTCGTCGACCCGCAGCTCGGCCGCAGCGAAGCGCAAGATGCCGAGCGGACCGGCCGCCATGTCTGCGTCAGCCTGCGCCGGGTGCCTGTCGACAGGGAGCGGTATCTGGAGCTCTGGCCACGGGCGGTCTGGCATCTCGAGACTGATGGCTGGCACGCCAGCCATGTCGGGCTGCTGGCGCTGGCCGAGCAATGCCGCGCCGACGGCATCAAGGTGCTGCTCACCGGCGAGGGTTCCGACGAACTCTTCGGCGGCTATAAATGGCAGGCGTCGACGATCAGGCTGTGGCGCCAGCCCTGGTTTCTGCGCCTGTTTCGCTCAAAGGCCAGTCTCGACCGCAAATTCAGGCAGCTGCGCCATGCGCCGTTCCGGAACTCGTTCGGCCGCGGCTCGCCCTGGGACCGCAACATCGCGCTGCGAGCCCTGTCGCCGGAGCTCAACTTCCTGCAGACGAAATTGTTCGATCGGCTCGACGGCGTGACCCCTTCCGGCGACCGCGCCTTCCTGGCCAGCTGCTTCTACGATCTCTATTCGCATCTGCAGGACCTGCTGCATCGGCACGACCGCCTGAGCATGGCCGCCTCCGTCGAGCTCAGGGTGCCATTCCTGGAAAACCGATTGATCGACTTCGCGCTGCATCTGCCGAGGCGGCACAAATACCGCAACAGGACCGGCAAATGGCTGCTGAAAAAGATCGCCGAGCGCCACCTGCCGCACGAGAATATCCACGCGGCAAAGAACGGCTTCGAAATGTCCGATGCCTTTACGGCCGGCACGCACGGCCTGCTGCGCGGCGGCTTCCTGCGCGACGCCATGAAATGGTCGGCAGCAGAGCTGGACGATCTTGTCGACATGGCCAGGAGCCACGAACCGTCGAGGCTGCGCCTGGTTGGTATGGAGATGCTGCTCAGGCTCTATATGGGCGGCGAGACGACAGGCCGGCTGACCGAGGCGCTGCATGCCGAGGCCAGGGCCGCGAAATGACCGGAGGTTGGTCCAGACCGGCAAGATGCTTGGCTTAAAGCTACGCCGACGCATTTTCGCCTTTGCCTTCCTGTTGTTGGGCCGCGATCCTTGGCGAGTCGGCCAAGGCGAGGCCAATGGCGCGGCGAGCGGACGACAGCGGGTGAAGGCGGGACAGCGGCCATGATCGACGACGAGCCGGAAAGCGAACGCGCCTCGGCGCTGGCGCCGTTCCGGCACGGCATCTTCCGGGCCGTCTGGGCGGCCAGCCTGGTGTCGAATTTCGGCGGCCTGATCCAGGGCGTCGGCGCCGCCTGGATGATGACGACGATCGCCACCTCCTCCTATCAGGTGGCGCTGGTCCAGGCCTCGACCACCTTGCCGATCATGCTGTTCGCGCTGGTCGCCGGCGCCATCGCCGACAGCTTCAACCGGCGCAAGGTCATGCTGGTGGCGCAGACCTTCATGCTCGTCGTCTCGGCTTTGCTGACGGTGTTCACCTGGTACGGCTGGATGACGCCGTGGACGCTGCTTGCCTTCACATTCCTGATCGACAGCGGCACGGCGCTGAACAGCCCCGCATGGCAGGCTTCCGTCGGCGACATGGTGCCGCGCACCAAGGTGCCGGCGGCGGTGGCGCTGAACTCGCTTGGCTTCAACATCACGCGCAGCGTCGGCCCGGCCATCGGCGGCGTCATCGTCGCCGCAGCGGGTGCGGCGGCGGCCTTCGCCGCCAACGCCGTCAGCTATATCGGTCTGATCGTCGTGCTCGCCCGCTGGAAGCCGGACGTGCCGGCGCAGACGCTGCCGCGGGAGTCGCTGGGTGCCGCGATGGGTGCCGGCCTGCGCTATGTCGCCATGTCGCCCAACATCGCCAAGGTGCTGGTCAGAGGCTCGGCCTTCGGTTTCAGCGCCGGCGCGGTGCTGGCGCTTTTGCCGCTGGTGGCGCGCGACGTCATCAAGGGCGATGCGCTGACCTACGGCATCATGCTCGGCGCTTTCGGCATAGGCGCGGTCGGCGGCGCGCTGATCAGCGTGCGGCTAAGGCAGTTGCTCTCCAGCGAAACGATGGTGCGCATGGCCTTTACCGGCTTCGCGCTCTGCGCCTTCAACGCCGCCGTCAGCCACAGTGCCTGGCAGACATCGGCCGGGCTGCTGATCGGCGGCGCCTGCTGGGTGATCGCGCTCTCGCATTTCAATGTCACGGTGCAGATGTCGACGCCCCGCTGGGTCGTCGGCCGCGTGCTGTCTATCTATCAGACGGCTACCTTCGGCGGCATCGCGCTGGGCAGCTGGGTCTGGGGCGTCGTCGCGGACGCCCATGGCGCGCAGACCGCGCTGATCGCCGCTGCGATCGCTATGCTGGCGGGCGGCGCCATCGGCTTCCTGCTGCCGCTGCCGCAGCAGACCGCGCTCAACCTCGATCCGCTCAATCGTTTCAAGGAGCCGATGCTGGCGCTCGATCTGAAGCCGCGCAGCGGCCCGATCGCCATCATGATCGAATATGTCATCCGCGAGGAGGACGTGCCGGAATTTCTCGCCACCATGGCCGAGCGCGGCCGCATCCGCCGCCGCGACGGCGCCCGCAACTGGACGCTGGCGCGTGATTTGGAAAATCCATCCGTCTGGATCGAGCACTACCACACGCCGACCTGGGTCGAGTATATCCGCCACAACAGGCGCGCCACCCACGCCGACGCCGTGGTCGGCGAGCGTATCCGGGCATTGCACAGCGGCGAGAGTCCGCCGCGGGTGCGCCGCATGATCGAACGCCCGACGACGGCCGGCACGGCGCTTGTTTCACCCAAGGGACCGATTGATCACTGAGACGGGTCAGTTTCCGGACTGGATCACGTAGAGCTTGCGCGTCGTCTCGTGGATCAGCCATTCGCCCTTCCATCCGCGAGGCAGGACAAGCAGATCGCCCGGTCCCAATTCGCGCATTTCGCCATCGGCGCGGCTCACTTCCGCCCGGCCCGAAATGATGTGGCAGATCTCCGACGAGCCCGAGCGGTCGGCGGTGAAGCGGCCGGGCGTGCATTCCCAGATGCCGATATCGATGGTCCCGTCCGGCGACTGGAAGAAGGAGCGGGCAGCTTCCACCTGATCCCCTTCGACTGAGGTCGGCTTCGGTGAAAAGGCGCCGATATCGGCCTTGGCGAGGTCGTGGAAAGTCCAAAGGTCGATCAAGCTGGTCTCCATGGATCAGTGGCCTGTGATGCTGTCGGCCAGGGCGGCAAGCTTCGAGGTGTGCACAAGTCCCGCAGCCTCGCGGCTATCGGCGATGCGGTACAGCTGGTACATCGAATGCACACCGAGCCAGCGGAACGGCTCCGGCTCCCATGGCCTGACCTTGCGGTTAACCCAGGGCAGCTTCGTAAGCTCCGTGTTCTGGCCGAGGATCAGGTCAGCCAGCGTGCGCCCGGAGAGGTTGGAGCTGGAGACGCCGAGCCCGACATAGCCGCCAGCCCAGCCGATGCGGGTCCCGGGGTCGAGGCCGACCGTCGTGCACCAGTCGCGCGGCACGCCGAGCACGCCGCACCAGGCATGCTCGATGCGGCACGCCGTGGTCTGCGGCAAGAGCGTCGTCAGGATCGTGTGCAGCTGGTCGATCGTCGCCTGCTGCGTCTGCCCGTTGATGTCGGTGCGCGAGCCGTAGCGGTAGGGCACGCCGCGTCCGCCCATGGTGATGCGGCCCTCGCGCGTGCGCTGTGCATAGCAATAGGTGTGCGCCGCATTGCCGAGCAGTTCATGCCCTTCCCAACCGATCTCGCGCCAAAGCTCGGGCGACAGCGGCTCGGTGACGATCTGCGCGCTGTTGAGCGCCAGCCATGTCCGCTCCTCGCCCGGAATGCCGGCGGTAAACCCCTCCGTCGCGCGAATGATGGTTTCTGCGCGCACGGTGCCGCGGTCCGTAATCACCCTGCCTTCGGCAATGGATGTCACGGTGGTCTTCTCGTAGATCGGCACGCCGAGCCGCTCGACCGCTTCCGCCAGCCCGCGCACCAGCTTGGCCGGCTGCACCCGCGCCTGGCCATTCACGACGAAGCCGCCCAAGACATTCTTGATATTGATGCGGGCGCGAGTGGCCGCAGCGTCGAGCAATTCGATACGATCCGGGTCGGCATCCCAGGAGCGAATGGTCTCGCAGTCCTCGCGCACACGTTCGAGCTGCGCTGGATTGGTGGCGACCGTGAGATTGTCGACCCGGCGGATATCGGCATCGATGCCTTCCGCCGTCGCCACGCGGATCACTTCGTCGACGCATTCGGCCATCGCCTTCTGCATGGCGGCCACGCTTTGCCGTGTCGAGGTCTTGAGATATTTGTCGCGCGACCAGCCGAAGCCGCCCGACAGCCAGCCGCCATTGCGTCCCGAAGCGCCGAAACCGGCGAACTCGCGTTCAAGCAGGACGATGCGAAGCGAGGGCTTCGCTTTCTTCAGGTAGTAAGCGGTCCAAAGCCCCGTATAGCCGGCGCCGACGATCGCGACATCGGTTTCGAGGTCGCCGGGCAAAGGCGGACGCGGAGCCGGAACCGCGCCGAGATCCGCATACCAGAACGAGATGTCGCCGTTGCGCTTGACTTGCATGGGATGGTTTCCGCCAAGCAATTCCAGGAAAAGTGTGAAACGGTTTTCCGTCCGGAATTGCGTTAAAACAAAGAGATGTTCAGGTGAGCGTGGTATCGGCCGTGCTGTCGTCGGCCAGCAGCTTGGCGTCGGCGCCGTCGAAGCAAAGCTCCACCTTTTCGCCGAGGTTAAAACTGTCGCCAGTCAGCGGGGAGCGCACGATGGCTGTCGAGCCATCGGCGAGCTTCACTTCATATTTCGATCCGGAGCCGAGATAGATCGCTTCGGCGATCGTTCCCGACAACCGGTTGGCGCCATTTGCTCCGTTTTGCCCAGGCCGGCGTATGGCGAGCTTTTCGGGCCGCAGCAGCATGACGGGGCTGGCCTCTCCCGCTATCCGGCGCGGCGCCGTCACCGTCTCGCCGGCGACGGTCAGCGCGGTGCTGGTTCCATCGCTTCTGGCTTGCCCGCGCAGCACGGTGGAATCGCCGACGAAACGGCCGACGAACAGCGTCGCCGGCTCGTCATAGAGCTGCCGGCCGGTGCCGACCTGCTCGATGTGCCCGCGGTTGAACACGGCGATGCGGTCCGACAGCACCAGCGCCTCTTCCTGATCATGTGTAACATAGACGAAAGTGGTGCCTAGCTCGCGGTGGATACGCTTGATTTCCAGCTGCAGCCATTCGCGCAGCTTCTTGTCGAGCGCGCCGAGCGGCTCGTCCATGAGAAGCAGCGGCGGGTCGAAGACGATGGCGCGCGCCAGCGCCACGCGCTGCTGCTGGCCGCCCGACAATTCGCTCGGATAGCGATGCGCGAAGTCGCCCATCTTGACCATATCGAGCGCCTTCGCGACACGCGCCTTGCGCTCGTCCGCCTTGATGCCGCGCAGCGTCAGCGGATAGGAGACGTTGCGTCCGACTGTCATGTGGGGAAACAGCGCATAGTGCTGGAAGACGACGCCGATGTTGCGCTTGTGCGCCGGCACGCCGACGACGTTGTTGCCGCCGACCAGGAGCGTACCGCTGGTCACGTCGGTGAAGCCGGCGATCACATTGAGCGTCGTCGTCTTGCCCGAGCCGCTAGGCCCCAGCAGCGTCATGAATTCGCCGGGCTCGATCCGCAGCGAGACGCCGTCCAGCGCCTTGAACGCGCCATAGGCCTTGGTGATGGCCTCAAGGTCGATCGCCGCGCCGCGATTTTCCTGCTTCGGGTTCATAAGGCTCCCTTCCGGTCGTGGCCAAGAAGCAACATGCCGCCGCCGATCAGCAGTGTCGTGGCGCAAAGCAGGATGGTGCCGACGGCCGCGACCGTCGGGTCGGCGTCACGCGTGATCGAGGAGAAAATCTGCACGGGCAAGGTCTTGAGATAGGGGTTCGTGATGAACAGCGACACGACGATCTCGTCGAACGACGTCGCAAAGGCAAACAGCAGGCCCGACAGGATGCCTGGCAGGATCAGCGGCAGCGTCACCGTGCGGAAGGTGGTGAGCGCGCCGGCGCCGAGGCTTGCCGCCGCCGTCTCGAGCCGTCTGTCGAACACTTCGAGATTGGCCGAGACGGCGATCAGCACGAAGGGCAGCGCCAGGATGGTGTGGGCAAGCACGAAGCCCGGCAGCGTTCCGACGAGATGGGCGTCGAGATAGACGGCGTAGATGCCGATCGCAAGCACCACGCCCGGCACCACCATCGGCGTCAGCATCAGCATGCGCAACAAATTGGCCGGCCGCGCCTTCATGCGGTCGATGCCGAAGGCGGCGAGCGTGCCTAGCGCCGTCGCCAGCACCGCCACCAGCGAGGCGACTTTCAGCGAATTCAGGAAGCTGTTGAACCATTCCGGATTGGTGACGAAATTCTGGTACCACTGCCATGAGAAGCCTTGCGGCGGAAATGCCAGCGACTTGTTCTCATTGAAGGACATCGGCACCACGACCAGCGTCGGCGCCACCAGCCATATCGCCACCAGCAGGCAGACGAGGCCGAGAATGACGCGGGTGAGCGGCTTCATCTCCATCAGCGCCGCCCCGCTTCCCTGTGCCGTGACCGCATCACCGGTGCCGCCAGCGCCAAGAGCACGAAGGTGGTGACCAGAAGCACCACGCCCATGGCGCCGCCGCGTCCCCATTGCAGAAGGCTCAGCACCTGGGTCTGCACCAGCGTCGACAGCATGGTCGAGCGCGGTCCGCCGAGCAGCGCCGGCGTGATGTAGAACCCGAGCGCCAGGATGAAGACGATGATCGCGCCGGCATAGACGCCCGGCAGCGACAGCGGCAAATAGACCGTGAAGAACGCACGGGACGGTCTCGCACCCAGGCTCTGCGCCGCCCGCATCAGCCTGAGGTCGATCCCCTTCATCACCGAATAGAGCGGCAGGATCATGAAAGGCAAAAGCACCTGCGCCATGCCGATCACCACGCCGGTCTGGGTGCGGATCAGTCGGATGCCCGACAAGCCGGCCGAGCGGAGCAGCGAATTGATGACGCCCGAATCCTGCAGCAGGATCACCCAGGACAAGGTCCGCACCACGCCGCTCACCCAGAACGGGATGAGCACGCAGAGCACCAGCACGAGCCGGACGCGCGGCCCGACCGCGGTCATCAGATAGGCATAGGGGTAGGCGCAGGCCACGCAGACCAGCGTCACCCACGCCGAGATGGCGAAGGTGCGCTGGAGCACTGCGAGGTTGACGGGCGCGCCGAAGAACCAGGTGTAGTTCTGCACGCCCCATTGCGGTTCCGACAGGCTGCGCAGCACGATGGTGACCAGCGGATAGCCGATCACGGCGGCCAGCAGGATGAGTGCCGGCAAGGTGAGCGCGAACGGCCGCCATGCCCACTCTGCCCGTCTCCCGGCGGCAGGCGTCGTCAGCTCGATCGCGCTCACGGTTCGTTTCTCCGTCGGCCGATCAGTTGCCGGCCATTAGCGCCGACCACTTTTCCTGCGCCACCGGGAAGTTCTCGACCCAGAACTTGACGTTCTGCTTGTAGCCCTGCTTCTGGCGCTCGGGCGTGTTGGTCAGGAAGGCGGCGACGGAGGCATCGACCTTCGGCTGCGCATCGCTGTTGATCGGCGTGTAGGAGGTCTTCTCGGTCAATACCTCCTGGGCATTCTTGCCGAGATAGGCATTGAGCAGCGCGTAGGAGGCGTCCGTGTCCTTGACGCCGACCGGGATCGTCATCTGGTCCATCACCACCAGCCAGTCCTGCCAGGCGGGCGCATATTTGGCGCCGTTCTTGACCGCGGTCATGGCGCGGCCGGTCCACATCATCAACATGTCGGCCTCGCCGGATTCGGCGAGTTGTTGCGACTCAGCACCCGTCTTCCAGTAGATCGTGTCGGGGCCGAGCTTGCGGATCACGTCGATGGCCTTGTCGATATCGGCTACCGTCATCGCCTTCGGATCGCCGCCCGCTGCCTTGAAGGCCTGTTCGAGCAGGCCGCCGGTCGGATCGCCGGAACCGTCGAGCCCGCGCACACCCGGGAATTTTTCGGTGTCGAAGAAGTCGGCCCAGCTCTTGGGCGGGTTATCCTTGTACTTCTCCTTGTTGTACATCAGCACGACGCCATAGTTCATCGCCGGCACCGAACATTCGCCGACCTGGCCCGCGGGCACCTTCGAAACGTCGAGCTTGGTCAGGTCGAGCTTCTGGAACAGCTTGCCGCAATAGACATAAGGCGGCAGGTCGGCGGTATCGACGACATCCCAGGTGACATTGCCGGATTCGACCTGTGCCTGCAGCTTGGCGATTTCGGTCGGACCGTCGTTGAGCAGCTTGGCGCCGGACTTGTCGACGAACTCCTTCAGCGCCGCCGCCTGGCCGTCCTGGTAGATGCCGCCATAGGAGACGAGCGTCAGGGTTTTGCCCTTCAGCGATCCTTCCTTGACCTCACCCGCCACTGGCTTGTCCTGCGCGAAGGCCGCGCCTGTCAAAATGCCGAGCGCCAGAACGGCGCCGATGCCATATCTCGATTTCAGCATAATCGTAACTCCTCCCATTCATGCTCGCGTTTGATCGGACTACCTGGCCGCGAGCGGTTTCCAGGCCGTGTATTGATCGAGTTCGGCACGCGCCGAAGTCGGCGGCGCGATGATCCACATCACCTCGGCCCGGCCGCTGCCGATGTTTTCAGTACGATGTGGTGTCGAGGTCGTGTATTCGACGCTGTCGCCCTCTTCGAGGACATGGCGAGCCTCGCCGAGCGAGACCTCGACGATGCCGCGCAGCACGACCAGCATTTCATGCGCATCGCCATGCGTGTATTGGCCGGAGCCGGTCGAGCCGCCGATTTCCAACTCCCCGACATAAACTTCCATGTCGCTCAACGGAGGCCGCGAAAGCAGCATCTTGCGGCAGCCGTCGCTGGGCGGCAGGCTTGGCCGCTCGCTGCGCCTGAGCACGCCATGACTTTGCGTGGCGCTTTCCTCGAACAGCATTGCAACGCTGACCCCGAGCGCGGAGGCCATCTGGTTGAGCGATGCGGTGCTGGCGCCGGTCAGGCCACGTTCGAGCTGGCTAATGAAGCTGGCGCTGGTCCCTGTCGCCTCGGCGAGCTCACGCAATGATAGCCTTCGGGCAAGACGAAGGCTCTTGAGCCGCATGCCCAGCACCTGTTGCGCATGTATCGCGGCCGAGCCGGCGCCGTTTGCTGCCGTAGCCTGGCCATCATCCGAAGCCTTGGGCACCGCGTCTTCCTCCACTTAACGATTTGTACAGTACCACTGTACAACTGGCACGGCGCCAGGCCTGCGTCAGCGTTTGGGCCAGGCTTGCGAGTTGGAGGGTATATCTGTGGGAAGACGCGGCGGCGGATCGACTGCGCGGGAGGTCTCGCTACCCCTCGCCAGAAAGATCGCGGCGCGCCTTGTCGAGTTCTTCGGCATAGCGCCGCATCAGATGGCTTTCGGTGAGCAGGCCGAGCACGATGCGGTCGTCGAAATCCTCGACCACGGCCAGTTCCTCGGCGCCGGCGCGTTGAAACGTCTCGGCGGCGGTTTGGACGTTCATCGACGGCACCAGCACCGCGTCCTTGAACCGGGCTAGTGCGCTTACGGGCGTCCCGCCGTCGGAGAGGTCGCTGTGCAGTTCGGGCACAAGCAGCACGCCGACATAATGCTGCCCCTGCTCGACGGCGATGACGCGCTGCGCCGAGCCGAGCGGAACTTCCTGGCGGAAATCGGCAAGCGTCGTTGCGGCATCGATGGTGCGGACATCCTTGCGCATCATCGACCCCGCGGTCAGGCTGCGCATCCAGCCGACGTCATGGGCGCTGCGGATCGTCTCGCCGCGCAGATGGAAGCGCCAGGTCGAGAACGAATAGCCGAAGGTCTCGCGCACCAGGATCGCCGACATGATCGACGCCGCCAGCACCACGCCGGTGAGCGTCAGGTCGCGCGTCGATTCCAGCGCCAGGAAGGTCATGGTCAGCGGCCCGCCGACGACGCCGACCGCGAGCGAGGTCATGCCGACGACGGCGGCGACCGCCGGATCGATGCCGGTCGCCGGCGACGCCAGCGCCATGACGCCGGCAAACAGCTTTCCGAGCAGCGCGCCTAAAAACAGCGACGCAAAAAACAGGCCGCCGCGGAAGCCCGAACCCAGCGAGATCGCCGAGGCCGCAAGCTTCAGCACGAAGACGCTGGCCACCGCGCCGAGAGCGTAGTTCATGGCGAACTCGCGGTGCAGCGCGCCATGTCCGCTGGACAGCACCTGCGGCGTCACCAATCCCAGCAGGCCGACGACGATGCCGCCGAGGAACGGCCTGACCGAAGCGTCGATCGAGAGCGTTGCAAAACCGCGCTCGACCATGCTCACCAGATACATGATGGCGATCGAGGCGGCACCGCCCAGCAGGCCGAGCAGCAGGAACGGCACATACTGGCTGGGCGTCAGCGTCGGCAGGCCGGACAGCTCCAGCGGAAACGGCGCGCCGCCGAAAACTTCCGCCGTGAGCGAGGCCGAGATCGCCGCCGTCATCACCGGCGCGACATTGGCGACGGAATAGATGCCGATGACCAGCTCGAAGCCGTAGAAGGCGCCGGTCAGCGGCGCATCGAAGGCGGCGGCGATGGCGCCGGCGGCGCCGCAGCCGACCAGGATGCGGACATCGTTGCGGCGCAGCCTGAAGGCCCGCGCCAGCCTCGAAGCGACACCCGAGCCGATCTGTGTGTAGCCGGCTTCAAGTCCGACCGAGGCGCCGAAGCCGCTCGAGATCATGGTCTGGGCGACGATGATGAAGGTATCGGTGAGCGACATTCGCCCGCCATAGAGCGCATTGGCCTCGATCGGATCGACGGGGGTACGGAATTTGCTCTTGCGCAGCCAGATCACCGAAAGGCCGAGCAGCAGGCCGCCCATCGCCGGATACGCCGCTTGAACCGGATCGGTCAGCGAAAACATCGCCGAGAGCCGGCCGCCCGGCTGCACGTCGAACAGCAGATAGTGCATGCCTTGCACCAGTCCGCTCATGCCGGTGACCAGCGCGCCCGCCATCACGCCGACAACGCCAGCCATGACGACGATGACGATGCCCCGCGCTTCCAGCACCGGGATCGAATTGATCAGCACCGCGCGAAGCCGGCGGGCATAGACTTGCGGTTCGTTTCTGGCAGGCAACGGAGCGGCTCGCCGATATGCGAAGGGATGGGAAGCTGCCGTGCCTGATACGCCCGGCGGCATTGCGTGGCAACCGCAATGCCGACCGCTTGTGGCGCCATTTTGGCGTTGCACGGAGATATAGACTTAGTCAGCTACGGGGATGGTCAGTGGGCCACAGTCATCCCCCGCGACGAAGATCGCCAGCAGCTCCGCCGGCTCCGTGGCGCTGGCATTCTCAGCGAAGGCGTGGATCGCGCCCGGCGCTTCGAACCAGGTCTGGCCCTGCGTATAGGTCACCGCCGGACTGCCTGCGAGCGCAGCGCTCCCTGATGACGAAAGCGGTGACGGAGCCCGGATGACGATGTCGCGGCGTGTAGGCATTGGGCGGGAATTCGACCAGCGCCGTGGTGATCGAGTGGCCCGGCACATTCGGCAGCTTTTCGCAGGAGAGCGGCTTCACCGTGGTGGTCGGACGCGCCGTCGCCCCCTGCCCGGCATCGGCCCCCATCATGTGGATATGCGCGTCCATTCCACCTGAAGCGGTGATTGCCCTGTTGTGCTGGACTACGGCAATGCCGAGCAGCCCGGCAGCGATGGCGGTGACTCCGAGCGGCGCCAGGCTTCGCGGAGAGACGTCTTCGGTCATGACGGCAACTCCTTCGTTCACTCTGTCAGCCTGAAGCCGGCGTGCCAGCCGAACTCGTTGACTGCCTTGTCGGTCGTGATTTGGCGGTTCGGCTCGGCGACATTGAAGGCGCCCTGCGCGCCCCGCTCGACGGCAAGCAGCGCCGCGTAAGCGGCAGCGTCGACATGCACCGCCGGATCCCCGGCAGACTCCGTGCCGGTGCCTGGTCCGTAGAGGTGGCCGTAGCGCAGCACGATGCCGGTCATCGGCGAGGCGCCGAGCACATGCCTCTCCAGCGCAATGACGCCGCCGACGCTGAGGGCTCGCCCACCCTCGGCGCCGCTGTCCAGCGGATCGGTCTCGGCATGCGGCTCTGCGCCCGGCGCATAGACCCAGGCGATGCTCTGCGCGATCAGCCGCTTGGCATTGGCCGCCTTCGCCGCCTCGACGAGGTTACGCGTTCCCTCGTCGCGGATGCGGGCATTGCGTATTGTTGCTTCAGCCATCTTGGAGGGATCGAGCCCGGCCGGCAGGTCTGTGAGCTGATGGATGACGATCTGCGATTTCGCTGCCACGACCGCGGCGCGCAGTGCGTTTGCATCGAACACGTCGACCAGCACCGGATCGGCGCCAAGCCTGCGCAGGTCTTCCGTTTTTGCCGCCTGGCGCGTCGTCGCCGTCACCTGATGACCGGCCGCCACCAGCTGTGGCACCAGCCGGCGACCGATCGCGCCCGCAGCGCCCGCAAGAAAAATACGATGGCCCATCGTCTTTCGCTCTCTGTTGCGATAATATCAGAGTACTTATAACATATAAGAGCTCTGATATCATGCGCAAGGGGAATCCATCCATTCCGTCCGCCGGTGAAGGCAAGCGCGGCGAGCAAGGTTATCTGGGTTATCTGCTGCGCCAGGCGGCCGGCGCCTATCGCCTGAAGGTGGAAAGGGCGCTGGATGAATTCGGCGTCACCCAGGCGCAGTTCGCGGCCCTCACCATGATCTCGGCCTATCCCGGCCTGTCCAACGCCGACCTGGCCCGGCTCGCGGTGCTGACACCGCAGACGGTCAGCGTGATTGTCGGCAATCTGGAAAAGGCTGGCTCGCTTATCCGTCGGCCGCATGCCGTCCACGGCCGCATCCAGCATCTCGACCTCTCGGACAGCGGCCGTGCCTTGTTGAAAAAATGCCGGGAACGCGTCTACAAGCTCGAAGGCGAGTTGACCGCCGGCCTCTCCGCCGAGGAAGAACGCACCGTGCGACGCTGGCTTGTCGCCGTCGCGACCGCGGAGGCGGCACAGCCGTAAATACCTCAAACGATCAGGTCGGCGCGCCGCCGTCCGTCTCGAAAAGCGTGAGCTTGCGATCGCCGATACCGAGCGCTGCCCAGCTCGCCCGCCACGCCGCGATATGCGCCGACTTGAAATGCGCGTCGAGCGCGGCGCGGTCGCTCCAGATCTCTGAAACGTGGATCAGCCCGGCATCGAGCACATCCTGCGCGTAGGAATATCCGAGGCAGCCGGGCTCGGCGCGGCTGCCTGAAATCATCCGCTCCATGGCTGGTTTGGCTTCCGCCAGCCGGTCCGGCGGCAGACGAACGGTCCCGATGATCAGGAGCATGTTTTTCCCTCAAGGCAGCCCAGTGCCGGAACGAACCGGCATCGCTGAACAGTCGCCCATCCGAAGTAGCCACTCTCCCACCTTCGCGCAAGCTTGGAAGGTTACGGTCGAGGGCCTGCCTTGCGCTGGGCAATTCCGGATTCGGGGACGACATGGCGATCAGTGAAAGCATAGCGACTGGCGCAGTGGCCAAGAACGGCCGCGACGTCTTCTTCGCGCTGGGCATCGTCGTCATCCTGGCAGTGCTGTTCCTGCCGATCCCGGCCTTCCTGATCGATATCGGCCTCGCCTTCTCCATCGCGCTCTCGGTGCTGATCCTGATGGTGGCGCTGTGGATCCAGCGGCCGCTGGATTTCTCCTCCTTCCCGACGGTGCTGCTCATCGCCACGATGCTGAGGCTATCGCTCAACATCGCCACCACGCGCATGATCCTGTCGCATGGCAATGAGGGCACGCACGCCGCCGGCTATGTCATCTCGGGCTTCTCGAAGCTGGTGATGTCGAGCGACTTCGTCATCGGCCTCATCGTCTTCATGATCCTCATCGTGGTGAACTTCATCGTCATCACCAAGGGCGCCACCCGCATTGCCGAGGTCGGCGCCCGCTTTACCCTCGACGCCATCCCCGGCAAGCAGATGTCGATCGACGCCGACCTTTCCGCCGGCATGATCGACGAGAAGACGGCGCAGCTGCGCCGCCGTGAGCTGGAAGAAGAATCCTCCTTCTTCGGCTCGATGGACGGCGCCTCCAAATTCGTGCGCGGCGACGCCATTGCCGGCCTCATCATCACCGCCATCAACATCGTCGGCGGCATCGCCATCGGCTATCTGCGCCACGGCATGGGCCTCGGCCAGGCGGCGGATGTCTTCATCAAGCTGTCGGTCGGCGACGGCCTCGTCACCCAGATCCCGGCGCTGATCGTTTCGCTCGCCGCCGGCATGCTCGTCTCGAAGGGCGGCACTCGCGGCTCGGCCAACCAGGCGGTGTTCGGCCAGCTAGGCGCCCATCCGCGCGCGCTTTATGTCGCCTCCTCGCTGCTGGTCGTTCTGGGCCTGATGCCCGGCCTGCCGCTGTTTCCCTTCTTCACGCTTGCCGGCGCCATGGCCGGCCTCGGTTACATCATTCCGCTGCGGCAGAACCGGGCGCTGGCAGCGGCCGAGGCGCAGAAGACCCAGGAGAAGGTGAACAAGGCCGAGGAGGAGAAGAACTCGGTCAAGGCATCGCTCGCCACCGCCGAGATTGAGCTGCTGATCGGCAAGCAGCTCTCGACCAGGCTGCTGGTGGCGCATCAGGAACTGGTGTTCCGCATGTCGAAGATGCGCAAGAAATTCGCCCAACAATACGGCTTCGTGGTGCCGGAAGTGCGCGTCGCCGATGATTACGCCATTCCGCCGAAGAGCTATCAGATCAAGGTGCACGGCACCGTCGTTGCCGAATACCAGATGCGTGTCGGCGAGATCATGGTGCTGCTCGGCACGCGCGGCGTGCCGGACATCCCGGGCGAGGAGATCCGCGAGCCGGCCTTCGGCATGCGCGCCTATTCGGTGCTCGAAACCTTCGCCGAGGACCTGAAGCGCGAGAACTACACTTTTGCCGACAATATGTCGGTGCTGCTCACCCACCTTTCCGAAGTTATCCGCAACAACCTGCCGCAGCTTCTGTCCTATAAGGACATGAAGGCGCTGCTCGAGCGGCTGGATCCCGAATACCGCAAGCTCGCCGACGAGATCTGCACCTCGCACATCTCCTATCCGGGTCTGCAGGCGGTGCTGAAGCTGCTGCTTGCCGAACGCGTCTCGATCCGCAACCTGCATCTGATCATCGAGGCCATCGCAGAGATCGCGCCGCATGTGCGCCGCACCGAGCAGATCGTCGAGCATGTCCGCATCCGCATGGCCCAGCAGATCTGCGGCGACCTTTCGGAAGGCGGCACGCTCAAGGTGCTGCGCCTCGGCAACCGCTGGGACCTCGCCTTCCATCAGAGCCTCAAGCGCGATGCCAAGGGCGAGGTACGCGAGTTCGACATCGATCCGCGCCAGCTCGAGGAATTCGGCCAGGATGCGACCAAGGCGATCCGCAAGCATCTCGAAGCCGGCGAGCGCTTCGTGCTGGTCACCGCACCCGACGCGCGCCCCTATGTGCGCATGATCATCGAGCGGCTGTTCACAACGCTGCCCGTTCTCTCCCATGTCGAGATCGCCAAGGGCGTCGAGATCAAGGTGCTCGGAACCATCTCGTGAACGCGCTCTCGCAAGGCGTCGTCATCGCCGCCTTCCTCGCCTTCTGCCGCATCGGCGCGTGCTTCATGCTGATGCCCGGCCTGTCGAGCGCGCGCGTGCCGCTTCAGGTCCGTCTGTTCGTCGCTGTCGCCGCAACCGGCGGCCTGCTCGCCTTCCTGTGGGACCGCATCTATCCCTTTGTCGACCCGCGCCCGCAGATCCTGGCGCCGATGATCGTCTCGGAGCTGCTCGTCGGCGGGCTGATCGGCGCCATGACCAGGCTCTACATGGAAGCGCTGCGTTTCATGGGCTCGGCCATCGCCATGCTGATCGGCTATGGCGGCACCGGCGGACCGGCAATCGAGGAGCCGGAACCGCAGGCCGCGCTTGCCGCCATCATCTCGTTCTCGGCGCTGCTTCTGCTCTTCGTCTTCGACTTCGACCACGAGATCGTGCGGGCGCTGGTTGCCTCCTACACGGTGGCTCCCGTCAACGTCTTCTTCAACCCGCAGGCAGCGCTTGTCGACGTCACCGACACGGTATCGGACGCCTTCTTCCTGGTCCTGCGCCTCGGCAGCCCGTTCGTCGCCTATGCCATACTGGTCAATCTGACGATCGGCTTCGTCAACAAGCTGACGCCGCAGATCCCGGTCTATTTCATCTCGCTGCCCTTCGTCATCGCCGGCGGCCTGATCATCTTCTATTTCGCCATCGGCACCTTGCTGTCGCTGTTCGTCGACGGCTTTGTCGACCTGACGCTCGCGAGGTGAAATGACCCCGCGCAAGGACCGCCTGAAGAAACTGGTCAAGGTGCAGGAGCAATTGAAGGCGCTGCACGAGACCCGCCATGCCGGCTTCCTCGCCGCCGCGGCGGCGGCGGAAGCCGAAGCAAGGGCGCTGGTCGAGCATTTCGACACCGACAGCTCGCTGGCCGCCCTGTTCCCCGAACTTTACCATCGTCGCATCACCAACGCGCTCGAGCGGCAGAAGGCCAGCCTGGAGAGCGCCCGGCAGGAGGCGGCCCTGATCGCCACGGCGACGGCGCGCACCAACATGGTCGAGCGCACCTACAAGGACGTGCGCCGCCGCGACGAGCGCGAACGCGCTGACCGCGAGCGCCTCGACCTGATCGCGCACAAGCGTGGAGACGGATAGGTCAGTCATTTCGGCCATTCGAAGAAGGCGCCGATCTTGCCGAGAGAACCTAAGGCAACTCGGTGCGAAATTCGCGGGCCAGCGCGGCGGCCATGCGAGGAATGCGGCGAACGCCTCCTTGCCTAGCTCCGGCGCGGCGGCAGTGCGGCTTTCGACCGCGTGCCGACCCAGGCAAAGAACTCTTCCTGGCCGGCCGCCGCACACAGACACAGCATGCGCACATACGAGCCCTTATCGGCGACCCGATCCGAATTTGATCTTGACCTCACCCTAGTCCTTGCAATGGGAATCCCGCCCTAACGCCAGCCATCGCAATCGGCCCAACTTCGAACGAAGATGGACTCATGGATTCCGCTATTACCCCTGCCCGAGCGAAAATGGTTGTCCACTTAAGATTGCCGGGATCCCAGTGACTATCTGGGTTGGGGCAGTCCCCATGACCATACCAGCCGGGCTCAACACCAAACTTCCCTGAGGAGCGATGAGGGTTGTTGCCCGCTTTTCCGAAATCTCCATCCTTCCAAGGACGTGAGAGGGGTATTTGGTATTCGACGTTACACACTGCCATCAGCGAGGCCAACGCCTCAGATGTTTCGTCGTCGGGCAGCCAAGGCGCTTCTTTCGAAAAGCCGATCATTTCAATCTGGACGAGGGCCTTGCTATTGTGGGCTTTGAGAGCAGCTCCAATTGTTCCGATTTGCACTAATTGGGCAATACGGACCTCTTTCGCGGCGGCATCATATCCGAGCATGAAATGCGGAGCGTAATGCTGCTTAAAGATAGTAAGACTACTAAGCCATCCTCCTTCGGTCGTGTGAAGAACGCCAGTTCTCGGCGACGTTGCCGATACCGCCGTGTTATAGTGTGGTATCCCAGGAATGTGCGCGATCGAGAACTTCCCAGCTTGGTCAAGCCAAGGTTTGAATGGCAGTTTCATGAACCCCTCCTAAGAAATTAGCCAGCAGAAAAGCATAATACGACACGAACAAATCATCCAGCCTTTTGGAAAGGATTATTCTTTGTTCGAGGCGAGACCGGAAGCCACCAATAAAGCGACCGCTCCTCGGCCCAGGACGTCAGGCGCTTTGATAGCATCCGCTGCGTCTCCTGGTTTCTTAACACTGTCGTGGCCCAGCCTTAGTACCTGCCAGTTCTTTTGCTTGTTAAGACGCCGGGTCTAAAGTCAGATCGACAGTACTGCCCTCTGGCACGTCAGGAAGATCGACGTGTCGCAGCACAAATGCTTCGAACTCATTAGGGGTGCTGTCGCCGTTCCGCCGGAGAGCATACTCCTTATCGGCGGTCGTCGACACTTTGGAGCCATCGGGCCGCACGATAGTTGCATGCAGCGTCGTGAGCACCGGAAGGTACGTCGGTCGGTCGAGTATGACGACAACGCCTCGTCCGGTAATTTGAAATCGCTCGACTATACGCATCTTCGGACCAAAGGTCTCACCTCAGCTTCGTCAAGTGAACGATCATCGATTCCGGCAACGCAGGATCCGAAAACGTCGAAGCTTGGTGACCGCGGTCCGGTGCTCCGCGCTCGCAAGCCTGCCACAAGCTTGTTGGGGCATTGTGAGGATAACAAAACCGGCAAAAAAGGCGGACCTTTCTTGGCGATCTCACCTCCCAGCGACATCGTGATGGATGTTGCCCGCGCGGCCGAGCCGGCCGATGTCGAGGCCGCTCGGGCAGCGCTGGCGAGGCGCACCGGCGGAACGACGGGATCTTTCTCGGCCGACCAGGCTGCTTCGATCGATGCCGGCTCCGTGCTGTCGCGCGCCGCGGCGGACAAGGCGGAAGCAACAAACCCGGCCAGGAAGTTCCAGCGCTTCGAGGCGATGGTGCTGCAAACCTTCATCCAGAACATGATGCCCAAGGACACCGAGGGCGTTTACGGCAAGGGGCTGGCCGGCGACATGTGGAAATCGCAGCTCTCCGAGCAGGTCGCCGACATCATGGCCAAGCATGGCGGCATCGGCATCGCCAGGTCGATGCTGGCCGACCACTATCTCGACGGCAAGCGCACCGTGCCCGTCGGGCCGGTTGGCGGCGGGCCGCTGAAGACCGAGATCGACCAGCAGACCAGACTCTCGACCTCGATGGTCGAGGAACTTGAACGCAAGGCTGCACGGTCGATGACCGGGGACGACGCAACCATAAAAACGGATATCAAGATCTAGGGACCTACATGGCCGACCAATCGGACTTTTCCAATCTGCCGGCGCGAACCAGCGTGCCGGAAGCGCCGGTCGCGCTCACTCGGCCCGGCAATCTCCTGGCCATCATTGGCCGCATCGAGGAAGCGGTCGATGAGGAGACTGCGGGTATCCGCGGCGGAACCGGCTACGACCTCAAGGCCTCCAATGCGCGCAAGAGCCGCTACCTTTACGAACTGACGCGCGCCCTGAAGGGCGCCAACGAGATCGAATTCCTCGAGCAGCATCGCGAGGGGCTGCTGCGGCTGCGCCAGAAGCTGGCGAAGAACGAGGCGGCGATCCTTGCCCACCTAAATGCCGTCACCGAGGTCGCCACGCTTTTGAAGAACGCGATCCAGCGCGCCGATGCCGACGGCACCTACTCGGCCGGCGAATTCGGATGGGCCCGCGCATGATTGGGCCGACAAGGGCGCAAGGAAAGACCGGGTGATAAAATTCATCGCCGCCGGGCTGTGGATCTGCGCCGTGACCCTCGGCGCGGTTTTCTACTCGTTCCAGGCAGCGGGCGAGCGCGGCGTCGGCGAGACGCCGAAGCCGATGCTGGGTGGGCTCGACTACGTCAAGACCGACATCATCTCGGTGCCTCTGATCCGCGATTCCAGGATCGACGGCTATTTTCTCACCAAGCTTGTCTACACGGTGGAACCGGACCAGATAAAGAAACTGTCGATCCCGGCGCCGGCGCTGATAACCGATCAGGTCTACTCCTACCTCTATTCCAATCCGCAAATCGACTTCACCAAGAAGGACACGATCGATCTCGACGCCTTCCGCAAGGCCATCCGCGACACCGTCAACGCCCGCGTCGGTGTCGAACTGGTGCATGACGTGTTGGTCGACCAGGTCAACTTCCTGTCCAAGGACGAGATCCGCGATAATGCCATCCGACGCCGCAAGAATGCCGGCGACACCGCGCAAGCGATGACCAAGCCGTTCCAGGCACATTGATCGTTTCGGTCGGCCGGGCACGCCTCGCCTCGGAGTTCACCTTTTCTTTGGTGATGCGAGATGACGCATGACGACCGCGTTGACGTTAACGTCAACCCGAAGCTATATGCCGCAGCGACCGTGATCGCAACATAGGCGGCCCCGGCCAACCGAGCCGATCCGCGCCAAACCCAACGAATGAGGAAAACAGCCATGAGCGTTCAGGAGATTGCCGACAGGATCAGGTCGCGCGTGGCAAGCGCCGGATTCGAGCATTCGGTGAAATTCGACACCGGCAGCGACGGCGTCATTGTCGTCGACGGCGCGACCGTCTCGACCAGCGATGCTCCGACCGACTGCACCATCAAGCTATCGCTTGACGATCTGGATTCGCTGATTGCCGGCGACCTCAACCCGACCATGGCCTTCATGGCCGGCAAGCTCAAGGTCGAGGGCGACATGACGGTCGCAATGGCGCTCAGCCAGTTGCTCGGCTGATCGGCAATACAGTCACCAAACTGATGATGCGGCGCCGCGATTTCTTGAGCGTGGCGCCGCATCGGCTTCTCGGTCTCCGAGACTAGGCGACGAACCCCATCGCCAGCCCCTTGATCTTGCGGCCGGCGGCCTTGATCGTGCCCTTGGCGCCGTCAAGCGCGGCGGCCTTCAGCTCCAGCGCCAGCAGGCGGTGCCGCTCATAAGGCCCGGGCATGGCAAGCGCGCCCGTGCGCTCGGCGGAGAAGCCGAACCGTCCATAGTAAGGCGCATCGCCGACCAGCAGGATCGCGCCATGGCCGAGGCGCGCGGCCTCGGCGATCGCATGCTGCATCAGCGCCGAGCCGATGCCGCCGCTCTTCAACGCCGGATCGACCGCGAGCGGCCCAAGCAGCAGCGCCGCCGGACCGTTCTCGCCAAGCGTCACATCCCAGAGCCGCACGGTACCAAGCACCGAGCCGGAGGCATCCCGCGCGACAAACGCGAGGCCTTCCGAGGGACGGCGGCCGCGCCGCAGCTTCTCGGACGACTTCTTTCTGCGCTTCGGCCCCATGGCGCGGTCGAGCAGCGCCTCGCGCGCCGCGACGTCAGCCGAGGTTTCGGCGACGATGGCAAAAGCGCGGGCAATCTCCCCGCTCGAGGGGGAGATGTCGCCAAAGGCGACAGACGCCGCGCGTGAAGCGCCAGCCGACATCTGCAGGAGGCCGAGTCCGGTCGAACCGACCCCCTCTGGCCGCTGCGCGGCCATCTCCCCCTCAAGGGGGGAGACTACCCGCGCGACGCCCTCAACGATGAAATTTGCAATGTCCATATCCGCGATCCTTCACGAGCGGAGATCTGTTCCACAAGCGAGCCCGGGTGGATGACAGGCACCCACCTGGGATGATCCGAGCGGTTCTTTCGAACCGGTCAGATCACGTAGGATCGGAGAGGCTCGAAGCCGTTGAAGGCGACCGCCGAATAGGTGGTCGTGTAGGCGCCGGTGCCTTCGATCAGCACCTCGTCGCCGATGGTCAGCGACAAGGGCAGCGGATAGGGCGTCTTCTCGTACATCACGTCGGCCGAATCGCAGGTCGGGCCGGCGAGCACGCAGGGCGCGGTCTCGCTGCCGTCATGCGGCGTGACGATCGGGTAGCGGATCGCCTCGTCCATGGTCTCGGCGAGGCCGCCGAACTTGCCGATGTCGAGGAACACCCAGCGCACATTGTCGTTGTCGGCCTTCTTCGAGATCAGCACGACTTCCGACTTGATGACACCGGCATTGCCGACCATGCCGCGGCCCGGCTCGATGATGGTCTCGGGCAGCGCATTGCCGAAATGCTTGCGCAGCGCCGAGAAGATCGCCTGGCCATAGGCCTGCGCCGCCGGCACGTCCTTCAGGTAACGGGTCGGAAAACCGCCGCCCATATTGACCATTTTCAGAACGATGCCTTCGTCGGCGAGCGTTGCGAACACCTTCTTGGCATCTGCAAGCGCGCGGTCCCAAGCCGAGAGATCGGTCTGCTGCGAGCCGACATGGAACGACACGCCATAAGCGTCGAGGCCGAGGCCCCTGGCATGGCGCAGCACGTCGACGGCCATCGCCGGCACGCAGCCGAACTTGCGCGACAGCGGCCATTCGGCACCCTCGCCGTCGGTCAAAACGCGGCAGAACACCCGCGCGCCGGGAGCGACGCGGGCGATCTTCTCGACTTCCTCGACGCAGTCGACCGCGAACAGGCGAATGCCGAGATGGTAGGCGCGTGCGATGTCGCGCTCCTTCTTGATGGTGTTGCCGAAGGAAATGCGGTCCGCCGGCGCACCGGCGTCCATCGCCATCTCGACTTCGGCAACGGATGCGGTGTCGAAGGACGAGCCCATCGCAGCAAGCAGGCGCAGGATCTCCGGCGCCGGGTTTGCTTTCACCGCATAGTAGATCTTGGAATCGGGCAGCGCCTTCTCGAAGGCGCGGAAATTGTCGCGCACGACATCGAGATCGACAACGAGGCAGGGGCCGTTCGGACGTCGGGTGGCGAGGAAGTCGAGGATGCGCTGTGTAGCCATCGGGGTTTCTCCATCACGCCTTGCGGCGTGCAATAAGGCTGCGCGACGCGGGCTGTCGGCCTCGCGAACACGCGGTGGACAAAGGCGGGACGGAAAATCCATGGGACCAGCCGGTGGAGACCCCGGAACCATGAAACGCCGTCTCGCGGCGATGAACCTTGGCCTTGCCCGGCCCCGGTTCGCTTTGTCTGCCTTGGCTTGGACTGGGAGAACCCCGTTCCGCACTGCCGGCAATGAAGGTGTGCCTCTTTAGTAACCCCGGTCTTTGGACAACCGGCAGAGAACCAGAAAGGCCCGCACCGTCGTTGCTTCAAGGTGTCCTCGGTCTGGCGGTTGGCCACTAGACCGACTGGAGGGGTTGGCTCCAGTTACCTTACCGATTGCCCTCACCATTCGAGGATCGGCGGACACCCACAGGCACGTGCGACTTTGGGCAAGCGCGATATAGGAGCGAAGGGTTTCACAATCAATAAAAATCGTCAGCGCAGGTTGTAAAATTTCTGGCATCGAACAATCTTTGTGAACCGTATCCGGAAATCGAACGATGCCAGGCACCCAGGGTCCTCTCAACGCCTTCCTCGATGTTCGTCAAATGCCTGTGGCACATGCCGAATTGGGCCCGCTTGCCGGCCTGCGCCTGGCGGTCAAGGACATTTACGATGTCGCCGGTTACCGCACCGGCTGCGGCAATCCGAAGAAATTCGAGGAGGGACACGCCGCCTCGCAGACGGCCAAGGCCGTGCAGGTGATTCTCGATGCCGGCGCGCGCTTCGTCGGCAAGACGCAGACCGACGAGCTTGCCTTCTCTTTGTTCGGCCAGAACGCGCATTTCCCGTTTCCGGTGAACCCGGCCGCACCCGACCGCGTCACCGGCGGCTCATCGTCCGGTTCGGCGGCGGCGGTCGCCGGCGGCCTTGCCGACATTGCCACCGGTTCCGACACCGGCGGCTCGATCCGTGCGCCGGCGAGCTTTTGCGGGCTGATCGGGCTGCGCACCACGCATGGCCGCATCTCGCTCGACGGCGCCATGAAGCTGGCGCCGAGCTTCGACACGTTCGGCTGGTTCGCCGACGACATCGAGACCTATGAGGCGGTCGGCAAGCTCTTGCTCGGCCGCGACCCGCACCAGCAACCGCTCAACCGTCCGCTATCGATCCGCCGGCTGGACGCCTTCGTCGCCGGTCCGGCGGAAGCCGCCGAATATGCGCGCATGAAGGCGACGGCTGCCGCCGTCATCGGCCAGCCTGCGGAGACCGAATACGCCTTCGCCTCGATCCCCGACGAGCTTTACTGGTGCTTTCGCCGCTTGCAGGCCTTTGAGGCCTGGCGCGAGCATGGCGCGTGGATCTCGGGCGGCGGACGCCTCAGCCCGGGTGTCGAGGAGCGGTTCGACTTCGGCCGCACCATCGATGCCGGCACGGTTGCCGCCGAGCGGGAACGCCGACAGGCCTTCCGTTCCGAGCTGGGCGCGCTGCTCGGCAACAACGGCTTTCTCGTGCTGCCCACGGTTCCGGGTGCGGCGCCGCTAGCCGCGAGCATGCCGGAACAGTTCCAGGCCTATCGCGAACGGGCCCTGCATCTGCTCTGCCTAGCCGGCCTGTCGGGATTCCCGCAGATCACCTTGCCGCTCGGCTCCGTCGACGGGGCGCCCTTCGGCCTGTCGCTGCTGGGCCCTTCCGGCAGCGACATTGCCCTGATACGGCTCGGCCGCAGGATTCTCGACGCGGCACGAAAGATCTGATCATGGACACATTGACCCGCATGCGCGCCTTCATCGATGTGGTCGAGGCCGAAGGCTTTTCGGCCGCCGCGCGCAAGATCGGCCGCTCAAAGGCGCTGCTGTCGAAATATGTGCGCGAGCTGGAGGACGAGCTCGGCGCGCTGCTTTTGAACCGCACCACCAGGCAGTTCTCTATGACTGAGGCCGGCCACACCTACTATCAGCGCGCTTCGGAAATTGTCCGCGAGGTCGACAGTCTGGCCGACGCCGTGCGCGAATCGTCCGGCGACGTGCGCGGCAGGATCAAGCTTTCGGCGGCGCGCACCTTCGCCGACGCGCCGATCGGCCAGTCGCTGATCGACTTCGCCAAGCAGCACCCGGACATCGTGCTCGACATCCATCTCGACGACCGCTTCGTCGATCTGGTCGAGGAAGGCTTTGATGTTGCCGTGCGCATCTCGCGGCTGGAAAACTCATCGCTGATCGCCAGGCGCCTAGGCCCGTTTTCGATCAAGCTTTGCGCGTCGCCCGAGCTGATCGCAAAGCATGGCATGCCGACGCGCCCGCAGGACCTCTCCAACATGCCCTGCATCGTCGACACCAATGGCCGCTCTTTGGCCAATTGGCGCTTCAAGGGTGACGGCGAGGATTCGGTCAGCGTCACCGTGTCGGGTCCGATCGAGGTGAACAGCCCGATGGCGGCGAGAGCCGCCGCCGTCTCGGGCTTGGGCTTCACCATCCTGCCCGATTTCATCGCCGCGCCCGACATTGCAAGCGGCCGGCTGGTGACGGTGCTCGACAATCGCATCCTGTCGGGCAGCGGCATCTTCGCCGTCTACCCGCACCGCCGCTACCTCCCTGCCAAGGTCCGCGTCTTCGTCGATTTCCTGGTGCATTGGTTCAGGACGCGCGACGCCGCCTAGGTCTTTCTGATGGTCGCGGTCCCAATTTCGCCCCCTTTCTGATAACTGTCGGGTTTCACCCCGAAGTCGATGGAATCGCGGCCCAAGAATGCACTTGAAACGGCAAGCAACCATGCTGGCTTTGGCCCTGGCGGCGACGTTCGCCGCGGTCGAGCCGGCCGAGGTGCATCCGCATGTCTTCGCCGAAGCCCGGCTCGACGTGATCCTGAGCGAGGATCACCAAAGTGTGAAAGCGCTGCGCCATCTGTGGCGGTTCGACGACCTGTTTTCGAGTACGGTGATGATGGAGTTCGACAAGAACTCCGACCTGAAGCTTGACGACAAAGAGCTCAAGGAAGTGGCAGACACCGTCCATGCCTCGCTGGCGGAGTTCAACTACTTCCAGCTCGTCACCCAGAACGGCAAGGACGTAACTATGGTCCCGCCCCCGCATCTGATGGCCAACTTCGACAACGACCAGCTGATCATCCTGTTCGAGTCCCAGCCGAAGACACCGATCAAGCTCACCGGCAAGATCGACATCGGTGTCTATGATCCGACCTTCTACACCGCGATCGATTTCACCGAGGATTCCAACATCACGGTCGCGGGACTTCCCTCGACATGCACGAGCAAGGTCATTCGTCCGGACCCGGATGAAGCGATCAAGGAAAACCAGAAGACTCTGACGGAAGCTTTCTTCAACGATCCGACGGGCACCAACATGAGCAAGATTTTCGCCACCAAGCTCGAACTGACCTGCCAGCCAGAAGGATGATCCGGTGATGAAACCGTCGCTGCGTTTGGCCCTCGGCCTTTTGGCCGCCGCTTTGGTGATCGCCTATCTGCCTGGCATCGCCCACGCCCAGAGCTCGCTCGGCATCGGCACCAATGACGGCATGGCGCCCAGCACCAGCGGGCCGTTCGCCCACATCCTGATGTGGATCAATCTCAGGC
The DNA here is from genome assembly GCF_006442795.2 of Mesorhizobium sp. B1-1-8. Taxonomy (NCBI): domain Bacteria; kingdom Pseudomonadati; phylum Pseudomonadota; class Alphaproteobacteria; order Hyphomicrobiales; family Phyllobacteriaceae; genus Mesorhizobium; species Mesorhizobium sp. B1-1-8. The sequence goes on along the minus strand of NZ_CP083956.1, from coordinate 1,845,203 downwards.
AGCAGGAATTTTATCATTCGCTGGCAACCGCCATGAAGGCGATGCGCCAGGACGGCAGCAAGCTCTGGCTGCTGATCGGCCTCTCCTTCGCCTACGGCATCTTCCACGCCGCCGGCCCCGGCCACGGCAAGGCGGTGATCTCGTCCTACATGGTCGCCAACGAAGTGGCGCTGAGGCGCGGCATCATGCTGTCCTTCGTCTCGGCGCTGCTGCAGGGGCTGATGGCGGTCGTCGTCATGATGCTTGCCTATTTCGTGCTGCGCGGCACCGCTTTGTCGATGACAGATGCCACGTGGTTCCTGGAAATAGCAAGCTATGTGCTGGTTACCCTGTTCGGCGCTTGGCTTTTGTGGCGCAAAGCGGGTCCGGCGGTCCTGCGCCTGTTCGGCCCCCGCCCCGCATACAGCCTCTCGGCGGCACACGCCGGGCACTCGCATGGGGGACATTCGCATGCGGGACATTCACACGGCCATTCGCATTCCGGGCCTGCTCGCCTGGCGCATGTCCACGCCGCGCATGACCACGATCATGGGCCGAACCATTCGCATGCGCATGGCCATGGTGCGCATGATTATCATGACCACGACCATGCCGCACATCATCACCACGATCATGCCGCCGGCGAGGTCTGCGAGACCTGCGGCCATTCGCACGCGCCGGATCCGGCGCTGCTGTCGGGCGACCGTTTCGACTGGCGCACGGCCTGGTCGGCTGTAGCCGCCGTCGGCATTCGCCCCTGCTCCGGCGCCTTGATCGTGCTGAGCTTCGCGTTGCTCAACGGGCTTTGGCTGGGCGGCCTGCTGTCGGTGCTGGCCATGTCGATCGGCACCGCCATCACCGTCTCGGCGCTGGCGACGCTTGCCGTGACCGCCAAGAACTGGGCGGTCTATTTCGCCGGCGACGGACGCCTCGGCAACCGCATCCACTCGATCGTCGAGATCGGCGGCGCGGCCTTCATCTTCGTGGTCGGTCTGCTGCTTTTGTCCGCCAGCCTGTCAGGCGGCGTCTGAAGCCGGACCGAGCCCTTTCAGGAAATCTTTCCGCCCAGCTCATCCTCGATATGGGCGCGGATGATTTCGTCGAAGCTGCTCTCCGCGGCGAAGCCCAGCTCCCTCGCGCGGCGCGCTTCGAACCGCGTCGGCCAGCCCTTGACGATCGCCCAGATTGTTTCGTCGGGCTGTTCGCGGATGCGCTTCACCACATCGGAACCGGCAATGCGTTGCAGCGCCTCGATCTGTTCGCCGACGGTGACGGCAACGCCCGGCATGGTGAGGTTGCGGCGCGGCCCCACCGCCTCGCCGTCGATGCCTGCGGCATGGATCAGGAAATTGACCGCCGAGCGCGGCTGGGCATGTGTGTGCAGCACCGAGCGCGGCACCGGCAGGATCGCTTCCTGGCCGCTCAGCGGTTCGCGAATGATGCCGGAGAAGAAGCTTGACGCCGCCTTGTTCGGCTTGCCGGGGCGAACGCAGATCGTCGGCAGCCGGATGCCGATGCCGTCGAAGAAGCCGCGCCTGGTGTAGTCTGCCAGCAAAGCCTCGCTCATCTGCTTCTGCGTGCCGTAGGAGGTCAGCGGCGTCGGATGGAACTCATCCGGGATGACGTCCGGGAACGGTGCGCCGAAGACGGCGATCGACGAGGTGAAGACGATGCGCGGCACAAACGCTGCCAGCCGCACGGCGTCGAACAGCGCCCGCGTGCCGTCGAGATTGACGCGATAGCCGAGATCGAAATTGGCCTCGGCCTCACCCGATACGATACCGGCCAGATGGAAGATCACATCCGGACGTGAGGCGACGAGGTTGGCCATGGCGCCGGGCGCCGCCAGGTCTCCGGTTTGGATCGCGACATCGACGCCGTCGATCGCCGGCGCCTGCGGCGCCACGATGTCGTGCAGGTCGAGCGCCGTGATCTTGCGCTCGCGCAACGCGCCGTCTTTGGCCAACCGTGCAATCAGCTTGCGGCCGACCATGCCGGCCGCGCCTGTGATCAGAATTCGCATCTCTAAAGACCCTTCTTGCGCTGGCTGCGGCCACGCAGCCAGAAAACGACGAACAGCGCCACCATGAAGATGACGGCGATCAAACCCGCCAGCACGGTCGACACTTTGCCGACGGCCAGCATTATAGCCGGCAGATAATAGGCGGCGAGGCCGAACAGGATAAGCACCCAGGCCGCCGCGATCGCGGTGTTGCGCGTTTCGCGATCCATCATGCGTTCCTCGGTTCAGAGCTATTCAACGACATCACCCGGCACGCATTCAATGATAGTGACGGCGGTCGGGAGGAGCATCATGCGCGTGATCACGGTCATGATGATGGTCGTGCTCGTCATGACCATCCGCGCACTGGCCGAATTCAGGCTCGACCGTAGCGTGATCGATGCCATGCTTGGCGGCGAGCCGCTTCTTGATGGCGCTGACCGCCGCATAGGCATCGGCGCCTTCGTTCAGGCAGGCATGCAATGTCGCCATGTTGCTGGTGCCGTCGAGCGACCAGACATGCATGTGATGCACCTCGCGCACGCCCTTGATCGCGCCTTCCAGGTCCTTGGCGATCATGTCGCGATCGAGGCTGGCCGGCACGCCTTCGAGCAGCACATGCGCCGCCGCGCGCATCAGCGACCATGCCGTCGACAGGATCAGCAGCGCGACCAGCACGGAAAGGATTGGATCGATCGGCGTCCAGCCGGTCGCCAGGATAACGATCGCCGCGGCGATGGCCGCGGCGGAGCCGAGCAGGTCGCCCAGCACATGCAGCATGGCGCCGCGCATGTTGAGGCTCTCACGGTCGCCGCCATGCAGCACGAAGAAGGAGGCGATGTTGACCAAAAGGCCGGCGACCGCCACCACCAGCATCGGCCCGCCCAGCACCGGCGCCGGACTGATCAGCCGTCCCCAGGCCTCGTAGACGATCCACAGCGCTATGATGAAGATGGCGATGCCGTTGGTGTAGGCGACCAGCGTCTTCACCCGGCCGAAGCCGTAGGTGAGACGGCCGGTGGCGGGACGGCCGGCGAGATGGAAGGCATACCAGGCGAGGCCGAGCGCGATCGCGTCGGCAAGCATATGACCGGCGTCGGCAAGCAGCGCCAGCGAGCCGGTAAGCAGGCCGCCGAGCGCCTCGGCGACCATGAAGCCGGCGGTCAGGCAGGCAGCGATCAGCACCCTGCCTTTGTCGGTCGAGCCATGCACATCGCCGGCGCCGTGGCTGTGCCCGGCCGAACCGTGATCATGCGAGCCATGACCCTGCGCCATCGCCGAACTCCTGTTACGCGCCGAACGCGGCGCGGAAATCCTCGAGCCGCCGTTTCTGGCGGCCTTCGCCATCGAAATTGGCCGGATCGAGCCAGGCCTCATAGGCTTTGCGCAAAGCCGGCCATTCCTTGTCGATGATCGAATACCACGCCGTATCGCGGTTTTCACCTTTCACCACAAGGTGCTGGCGGAAGATGCCTTCGAACTTGAAGCCGAAACGCTCCGCCGCGCGCTTCGACGGCTCGTTGCGGTTGTTGCATTTCCACTCGTAGCGGCGATAGCCGAGCTCGTCGAAGATGTACTTCATGAACAGGAACTGCGCCTCGGTCGCAGCCGGCTTGCGCGAGATCAGAGGGCCCCAATAGATGTTGCCGATCTCGATGACGCCATAGGCGGGATCGATGCGCATCAGCGTCTGGCGCCCGGCGATCTTGCCGCTTGCCATGTCGATGACGGTAAAGAACAGCGGGTCGGCGTTCGCCTCGGCCTTGTCCAGCCATGGCTGGAAGGCGGCGCGGCTCTCGGGCGGATAGTCCGGCAGCCAGGCGAAGCGCCCGTCGACATCCGGCACCGACGAGGCTTCGTAGAGGCCGTCGCCATGCTTTGCCGCGCTCAGCGGTTCGAGCCTGACGTAACGCCCCTCCAGCACCTTGCGTTCCGGACGCGGGCGCGGCTGCCAGTCTTTGAGATTTTCCGACACCTAAAAGCTCCAATCTGTTTGACTTTTGTCGGCGGACGCTCACAAAAACGCTCGCCCACAGAAAGAACCACAGGGACGGGAAAAATGCTCCACACCATCGCCGCCTTCGACCGTCTCGGCGAGGAAAATGCGTTTGCGGTGCTCGCGCGGGCGACCGCGCTGGCCCATCAGGGCCGCGACATCGTCAATCTCGGCATCGGCCAGCCCGACTTCAAGACGCCGCAGCATATCGTCGAGGCGGCGATCAAGGCGCTGCGCGACGGCCACCACGGCTACACCCCCGCCAACGGCCTGCTTGCCACCCGCGAGGCGGTTGTGCGCCGCACGCTGACCACCACCGGCGTCGAGGTGTCGCCGGAGAGCGTGATGATCCTGCCAGGCGGCAAGCCGACCATGTTTGCCGCTATCCTGATGTTCGGCGAGCCCGGCGCCGAGATCCTCTATCCCGATCCCGGCTTTCCCATCTACCGCTCGATGATCGAGTTCACCGGTGCCGCCCCGGTGCCGGTGCCGATCCGCGAGGAGAACGGCTTTGCCTTCTCGGCCGAGGAGACGTTGGCGCTGATCACGCCGAAGACCAGGCTGCTGATCCTCAACTCGCCCGCCAATCCGACCGGTGGCGTCACGCCGCGGGCCGAGATCGAAAAGCTGGTCAAGGGCCTGGCGGCGCACCCGCAAGTCGCCATCCTCTCCGACGAGATCTACGACGTCATGACCTATGACGGCGAGACGCATTGTTCGCTGCTCAATTTTCCGGAGCTCCGCGACCGGCTGATCGTGCTCAACGGCTGGTCGAAAACCTGGGCGATGACCGGCTGGCGCATGGGCTGGTCGATCTGGCCGAACGGCGAAAAAGGCGCCTACCTCTACGACAAGGTGCGCAAGCTGGCGGTCAATTGCTGGTCCTGCGTCAACGCGCCGAGCCAGTTTGCCGGCATCGCCGCAATCGACGGCCCGCAGGACGATGTCGACAAGATGATGCGCGCCTTCGACAACCGCAGGAAGATCGTCGTCGAAGGGCTGAATGCGCTGCCCGGCGTTTCCTGCATCACGCCCAAGGGCGCCTTCTATGCCTTCCCCAATGTCTTGAAGACCGGCTGGAAGGCCAAGAAACTTGCCTCCGCACTGCTCGAGGATGCCGGCGTCGCGTTGATCGGCGGCCCCGATTTCGGCATCCTAGGCGAGGGCTATATCAGGCTCTCCTACGCCAATTCCGAGGAGAACATTTTGCGTGCGCTGGAGCGGATCGAGGCGTTCCTGAAGAAGTAAGGTGGTTTGGGTCAGGGCCGAAGTAGGCCCCGTTAGCGCTTTCGCGGCCCCCGGTAGAGGAGCCAGAGCGGCAACGCTATGAGACCGCATAAAAATAAAATCAACTCGACCCAATAGAGATACGGGTCCCGGACCCGATCCACGAAATGATCTGTAAATCTGATCCTTCCCGTCCAGAGGGAACTGGCCACGAAAAAGCTGCCAAGAAGCACTACTGCGATCAAAACGCCTTTGGCCATTGGCGGATGGCTGTGTTCGGCCATAACAATTCTGCCCCCTTCTTGCACGCCCAGCCTATCCGAGAGTCGTGTCTAGTCACCAAAAGTAAGACGTCACCCGCGTCCCACAAACGGCATCTTTGTCGCCATCACCGTCATGAACAGCACATTGGCGTCGAGCGGCAGGCTGGCCATGTGAAGCACCGCGTCGGCGACACGCTGGACATCCATCACCGCTTCCGCCGCGATGGAGCCGTTCGCCTGCGGCACGCCGACCGTCATCGGCTGCGCCATCTCGGTCAGCGCATTGCCGATGTCGATCTGGCCGCAGGCGATGTCAAAGGGTCGGCCGTCGAGCGCCAGGGTCTTGGTGAGACCGGTGATGGCGTGCTTGGTCGCTGTATAGGGCGCCGAGCCGGGACGCGGCGCGTAGGCTGAGACCGAGCCGTTGTTGATGATGCGGCCGCCCATCGGTTTTTGCCGGCGCATGGCGCCGAAGGCGGCGCGCGCGCACAGGAACGAACCGGTGAGGTTGACGCCGACGACATCGTTCCACACCTCGACGGGGATCTCGTCGATCAGCGTCGACTTGTAGCCCATGCCGGCATTGTTGAAGAGCAGGTCGACGCGCCCGAACGCCTCCACCACCGTCTCGAACAGGTCGTCGACCTCACCGGCTTTGCTGATGTCGCAGGCGACGGCCAGCGCCCTGGCCTGGGTCTTGCCCGCATCGGCGATCGCCTCCTCGAGCACTTTCTTGCGGCGGCCGCAGAACACCGTGTTCCAGCCTGCCTTGAGCAATGCCGTGGCGACGCTCTTGCCGATGCCGGTGCCGGCGCCGGTGACGATGGCGGTTTTGTCAGAGATGGCTGTCATCGTTGTTCCTCCCCGGTCGTTGCTGGAAGAACATTTGGCATCGCAAATGATGGCGATCGTGGCAAGCCGGTCTTGTCGACAAAAGAGGGTGCCAACAAAAAGGGCGGTCATTGGCGACCGCCCCGATCTGAACCGCGCTTGGGAGGAGGAAAGGCGGCCCGACTGATTAGAATCATGCGCTTGCTGGGTTAACGAAATCCTAAAGGTAATCCGAAGCGCTGATCCTCCTGTTTTGCAGCTCGGATTGGCCTAGGCGCCAGCCGAAACCTTCGCCGCCGAAACCGTCGCCTCGACATGATCGACCAGCGCGTCCGGCAGGCCGAGACGGCCGGCGAGCATGTCGAGATAGCCACGCTCGGTGCGGGTGTCGGGATCGATGGTGAGACGCGAGGCGGTGTAGAGTTCGAGTTTCTGCGCGTCGGTCCTGGCGCCGGCAACCAGCGTGTCGAGATCGAGCGGTCTTTCCAGTTCCGCCATCAGGAACTTTTCCGCCTCCGAACCGATGCCGGCGAGCTTGAGCCTGTCGGCGATCTTTTGCCGCTCCTCGTCATCGACATGGCCGTCTGCCTTGGCCGCCGAGATCATCGCCCGCACCAGCGTCAGCGTGAATTCGTCCTCGCCTTGCGGCGCCTGCGAGGGATGGAAGGCGGTGTCGGCCGGCGGCGGCAGCAGCTCCGGCTCGCCAGTAGGCGGCGCCTTTGCCGGCTCATTGCCGGCCTTGTAGTTCTGATAGGCCTTGTAGGCGAGGCCGCCGATGGCTGCTAGGCCGCCGAGCTTAATGGCGGCACCCGTCACCTGCCGGCCGGTGCCTGTGCCAAGCAGGACAGCGGCCAGCGCGCCGGCGGCGAGCGGATTGTCCTTGGCCATCTGCACCGCTTGCCCCGCCTTGTCGCGGACAGTCGATCCCGTGCCAGGAATTTGCGAGCCGAGAAGGTCGTCGAGCAGCTTCTTGGGGTCGAGCATCAATGCCTCCAGAATTGGCCCGGCCGGATACGCCCGGGCAGGGTTTCGGACCGGCAAGACGTAGGCTCCGCGCCTTGACATTACAATGACGGGCGAACCCTTCCTCGCCTCCTGCCGGCATCGGAAACAGCAGCCGATGTGTCGAAAGCAGGCAGCGCTTCGGATAAGGTCGCCGTCAGTTTTTCTTGAGGAGCCATGTCATGTCGGATGAGACCGCCCGCGAACCGGCACGCGATCCCCAGGATCTCGAGCGCTTGCTGATCGACCGGCAATGGGCCGGCGATATCGAGGGCATGCTGGCGCTGTTCGAGCCCGACGCAATCGTCGACAGCGGCGGTGGCGAACTCATCCGCGGCCGGCAGGCGATCCGCGCGCTGTTCGAACAGAGCTTCGCCAGCGGACGGAAATTCCAGCGCGGCAAGCAGCGCCCTGCCATCGTCAACGGCGATCTGGCGCTGACATCTACCAGGCTTCCCGATGGCAGCATAACCACCGAGGTGGCCCGCCGGCAGCCAGACGGAACATGGCTCTGGGCGATCGATCGCTATTCGGTGACCTGAACCGCCTCCGTCTCGCGACGCGCCCTCAACTGCCGATGTGGCGGCGACCGCCCCGCGCGTGCGCCAGTTCCACCTGGCGGTGGCGCTCGGCGTAGCGGGCGCGGTCCTCGTCGGAGCGCGCTTCGAAACAATGCGGACATGCGACGCCGGCGGTGTAGCGCGGCGAAAGCCGGTCTTCGGCGGTCAGCGGATGCCGACAGGCGCGGCAGAGTTCTGCCTCGCCTTCGGCCAACCCATGCGACACCGATACCCGTTCGTCGAACACGAAGCACTCGCCGTGCCACAGGCTCTCTTCGGCCGGCACCTCTTCGAGATATTTCAGGATGCCGCCCTTGAGGTGGAAGACTTGGCTGAAGCCGAGCGACTTCACATAGGCCGTCGCCTTCTCGCAGCGTATGCCGCCGGTGCAGAACATCGCTACCTTGCGCCCTTCGAGCTCTTGGCGGTGCTGCTTGACCCAGGCCGGAAATTCGCCAAAGCTTGCGGTCGCCGGATCGACCGCGCCCCTGAAAGTGCCGATCGACACTTCATAGGCGTTGCGCGTGTCGATGACGATGGTGTCGGCATTCGAGATCAGCGCATTCCAGTCCGCCGGCGCGACATAGGTGCCGGCGCTCGCCGCCGGGTCGAGATCTTCGACACCCATGGTGACGATCTCGCGCTTCAGCCGCACCTTCATGCGATGGAAGGGCATTTCCGCGGCGCTGCTGTGTTTGACCTCGAGGCCGGCAAGTCCTTCTATCGCCTGCAGATGGTCGATCAAGGCGGCGATCGCCTCCTCGCTGCCGGCGACCGTGCCGTTGATGCCTTCATGTGCCAGAAGCAGCGTGCCCTTGATACAGCGCCCGCGGCAGAAGGCGGCAAGCGGCGCGCGCAACGCCTCGAAGCCGTCGAGCCGCGCGAATTTGTAAAGCGCGGCGACGCGGACCGGAATTTGTGCGGTTGTTGTCATCTCCATGCCATAGAGCAATTCCAGGAAAAGTGTGAAACGGTTTTCCGTCCGGAATTGCGTAAACCAAAAAGATGGAGTGGTTGGCCATTTCCGTGAAACGGTGAACCGCTCTAGACCGTGCTGAAAGCCGTTTCAAGGCAGAGACGGCGGCCGCCGACCGGGTGACATCACCGCATGTCGCCCTTTCGTGGACTTGGCATACCCCTTCTGCTAATCGGTTGAAATCGACCGCAACGGAGACTGACCATGCCCACCAAGACCGAAAAGCTCCTGTCGCTCCTCAACGGCCAGCCTGTCATCCCGGTGCTCAAGATCGCCAATGTCGCCGACGCCGTGCCGCTCGCCCGCGCGCTGGCGCGCGGCGGCCTGCCGGCAATCGAGATCACGCTCAGGACCGCCGATGCGCTGGAAGCGATCCGGCGCGTCGCGGCCGAGGTCGAGGAGGCCATCGTCGGCGCCGGCACCATTCTCGATACCAGGCAATTCGACGAGGCGGCTGCCGCCGGCTCGAAATTCATCGTCAGCCCCGGCATCACCATTAAGCTTCTGGATGCGGCGAAGGACAGTCCCGTGCCGCTGCTGCCCGGCGCCATCACGCCCGGCGAAATCATGGCCGCGCGGGAAGCAGGACTGCGCTTCCTGAAATTCTTCCCTGCCGAGCAGTCCGGTGGCATCGCTTCGCTGAAAGCCTTTGCCTCGCCGCTTGCCGATGTGAAATTCTGCCCGACCGGCGGCATCACCGGCAAGAACGCCGCCGACTACCTCAGCCTGCCCAACGTCATCTGCGTCGGCGGCTCATGGGTAGCGCCGGACGATCTGGTCAAGACCGGCAAGTGGGACGAAATCGAAGCGCTCGCGCGCGAAGCGAGCAAGCTGAAGCGCTGAGGCAACGATCCCATTCCGGCGAGATGACGGACCCGGGCCGACCCCGATGGGGTGATCGCCAAGTGGTTCCCGCTCATGGATTCGAACCACGATTCACGCCTTCAAAGGGCGCTGTCCTACCATTAGACGAAGCGGGAAAGCCGGGCAGTCGATACATTATCGTACATGAAAGAAAAAAGCCGCGCTGCTGTCCAACGCGGCTTTTATGAATGCCTTCGCCGCCCGGTTATTTCGTCTGGAAGCGTGCCACCGAAAGGAATTTTACCGCATTGCCGCTGAAGCGGTTGGGATCGGGCATCTCGCCATCAGGCTGGAAGCCGACGGTGTAGACCTCACTCGGCGGCGTATGCACGATGTTGTAGGCATAGCGCGGCGCCGTCGTTGCGTCCGAGACGGTGGCAACGGTCCCGCCGCTGCCCAGCGCCCAGCGCGCCGCTTGCGGCGCTGCGGCCACCACCACCGCTTTCGGACCGGGCTTCAGATCGCGGGCCGAGGCCCTTGCCTCCTTGCGCGTCGTCTTCACGCCGGCGCCGATCGCCGTGACCGGATCGGTGCCGGCCGGACGGGCGGCGATGGCTTGACGCGGCGACGCCGCATCGAGGCCCGACGGATCGTTGAACGCCGAGCGAGGCGGCTGCGGCTCGCTCAGCGACGCGACCTGATATCCGGCGCCGCCTGTGTCGGCCTCCGTCGTCGCGCTCGCCTGTTCCAGCACGGCCTTGATCTCGTCCGGCTTGCTTGCCTCGGGCCGCGCCGTCGGCAGCACCGAGAAGGCATCGGTCGCGCTCTTGTCCTGCGAGGCCGTCTCGGCCAGCGCCAAAAGCACGTTCTTGTCCTTGGGCGCGAGGTCGACCGGCGTGGTGGAGCGGTCGGGGCGCCAGGTCGGCAGCGGGATGTTGTTGACGGCCACCTGAGCAGGATCGACGGCCGCGGCCGCGGCGGCGTTGGCCATGCCGAACGGAACGTTGACTGGAACCGGCGCATGCGCCGTCGCCACCGCCTGTTCGGTCGTGGCCGAGGCGTCGGCCATGGCGAACGGCACGTTCTCAGGCGTCTGCTGGCCGACATCGGCTTTCGGCCGCGGCGCGAAGGCGGGCAGAGGAACTTCCTTCGGCGGCAACGCGGCGATGATCGTTTCCGGCGTGTCCTGCTGCGGCTGCGAATCGTCCGCGTTGTCATCGGCCATCTGCGGGATGTTGGCGCGCTTGGCGTCCTTCGGCGACACGATGGCGATACCCGGAAGGTTGCTGCTGCGGGCCGTGGCGGCGCTCGCGACCTGGACCTGCTTCACGGCTTTCTGCTGCGGCGCCGGGCCGCTTTCATCGGCCTCGTCGTCGGCTTCGTCGGCGCCGCCGCCGCGGAACCAGGCAAACAGGCCGCCGGACCGCTTGGTCGAGCCGCCGGCGCTGGCCAGTTCGATGTTGGGAGTGCCGGAGCCCTTGCGCGCCTGGTAGGCAGCCACCGCCTGCTCATAGCCCGGCAGCGGCCGACCATCGCTCGGCACATGCAACGTCTTGCCGTTCGGGAACAGGCTCACCAGTTCCTGGCGGCTGATGCCGGGCCAATGGCGCACATTGCCGACGTCCATGTGCACGAATGGCGAACCGGAGGTTGGATAGTAGCCGACACCGCCACCCTGCATTTTGAGACCGATGTTGCGCAGCTTCTTCAGTGGCACGCCGGGGATGTAGAAATCCATCGCCTTGCCGAGCATGTGCTGGCTTTTTTCGGCCACACCCCGGCTGCGGCTGCGCAGCAGCGCATTGGTCGACGGCGAGCGATAGCCGCAGACGACCTGGATATAATCCGTCGCCCCGCTTTCACGGTAGGCTTCCCAGACCAGGTCGAGCAGCCGCGGATCCATCTTGGTCGGCTCGTTGCGGCGCCAGTCGCGCAGGATGATGTTGATCTTGCGCAGCCCTTCCGGATCGTAGCGGCCATTGCGCTTGTAGACGATCTCGGCCTTTTCGTGCGTGTGCAGGTGATAGAGCTTCAGCGTACGCACTTCGGCCTTGGCCCCGGAGACGGCCCCCGACAGCAACCCAACGGCCAAAATCACAGCAGCCAGCCATCTCGGCCAGACGCTCATGTGAAAATGCCGCCCGTCTGTGTGTCGTTCGACTTGGTTCAAATCAAAAGGCCTTGCAGGCTGCCGTTTGTCCCCGGATTTGCCCAAACGGATGTGTGGTTTTCACATCCGAATATCGATCCTAATGGTTAATCACCGCTTATTGAAGCCAAAATGGGGTAACACGGTGGCGATATCCCGTCAAAAACAATGTACCGCCTTTCTTGGTAAATCGCTGGTTTAGATCACGAATCCGGCTTCGGCCGGAACACGATCTGTTACCGTCGGCCTTAATGTGTGATCACCAGCGCGCAAGCCGCTGAAAATCCGCGCCTTCCAGACAGAAGCGACAATTTGACTTTGGATTTTAAGCCGGCAAGTCGGGCTGAGGCCGGCGCCTCAAGAGGCAAGCCGGTCGATTCGACCCGCTTCGGGATCAATGCCATATTCCTTCAACTTGCGGTAGAGGGTCGAGCGGCCAATGCCGAGGCGGCGCGCGACCTCGCTCATCTGGCCGTTATAGTGGTCGATGGCGAGCCTGATCATCTCGAGTTCGACATCGGCAAGCGCCCGCACATTGCCGCGCTCGTCGAGAGCCCTGAGCGTGCCGAAACGATGCTGCGGCCATGCCGGCGCCTCGCTCTCCGGCAAACCATGCCCGGTTCCGTTGGAGGCGGCGCGATCGGCCGGTCGCGGCTCACCCTCGGCCGTTCCGGCGCCTGCAGATGCGGGTTCCGCATCGAGATTGACGATGCCGTCCACCTGCGCCCGGATCTGCGGGAATTCCTCTTCGGTCAAAAAGTCGCCTTCGGCCAGCACCGATGCCCTGAACACGGCGTTTTCCAGCTGCCTTATATTGCCCGGCCAGTCATAGGCCTGCAGCATCGCAAGCGCCTTCGCCGAAATCCCGTTGAGGCGGCGGCGCGGATCGGCCGGCGCCACCTTCTCCATGAAATGCCGGACCAGATGGGGAATGTCGTCGCGGCGGTCGCGCAGCGGCGGCACGAAGATCGGATAGACATTGAGCCGGTAGAACAGATCCTCGCGGAACTTGCCGTCCTTGACTTGCTGCAACAGGTTGCGGTGCGTCGCCGAGATCAGCCTTATGTCGACCTTGACTGTCGAGCGGCCGCCGACCGGATCGACCTCGCCGTCCTGGACGGCGCGCAACAGCTTGACCTGCACATCGAGCGGCAGGTCGCCGATCTCGTCGAGGAAGAGCGTGCCCGAATGCGCCTCGACGAATTTGCCGGTGTGCTTTTCGGAGGCGCCGGTGAACGAGCCCTTCTCATGGCCGAACAGGATCGATTCGACGAGATTGTCGGGGATGGCGCCGCAATTGACGGTGACGAAGGGCTTTGAGCGGCGGTCGCCGCTGCCCTGGATGGCGCGCGCCACCAGTTCCTTGCCGACGCCGGACTCGCCTTCGATCAGGATCGGGATGTGGGAGGCCGCCGCCTTTTGCCCGAGGCGGATGACCCGGTCCATCGCCGGGCTGTGGGTGATCATATCCTTGAAGGTCAGGTGACCGCCGCGCCGCCGCGACGAGCGCTTCATCTCGTCCTCGACCGCCTCGACCTTGAGCGCGTTGCCGATTGCGGTCTGCAGCCGGTCCGGCGAGGCCGGCTTGACGACGAAGTCGAAGGCGCCGTGGCGCATTGCCGAAACAACGGTTTCGATGCCGCCCTGCGCCGTCTGCACGATGACCGGAAGGTTGATGTCGCGCTCCCGCATCGCCTTGAGGACGCCGATGCCGTCGAGGCCGGGCATCATCAGGTCGAGGATGACGACCGACACTTCGCGGGCGTTCGGTCCCTCAAGCACGTTGAGACCCGCCTCGCCGCCATCGGCGACGATCGCGGTGTGACCGAACTTGGTCACCGCCGCCTCGAGCAGCCTGCGCTGCACGGGATCGTCATCGACTATGAGTATGGAACCTGTCATGACTGTTTCGAGTTGCCTGCCCGAGAAACCCCATGGATCATCTTGGCACAGGGTTCTAAATAAGGTTTCAAAAAACCCGGTGAACGAATTCCTTAGGATTTGACCGGCTTCTCCTTTCCCTTTGATTTTGGCCCCTTGATGCACAGAAGGTATTGTTGATGCGCATGATGTTTGGTCGGCGGCTTGCAGCGACGGCATCCGGTCAGGGCGCGGCGGAGATTGGCGATCTGCCGGAATGGAATCTCGCCGATCTCTACACCGGCATGGCAGCGCCGGAGCTGAAGCGCGACATCGCGCAAGCTGCAGGCGATGCGATCGCCTTCGAAACCCGCTGGAAGGGCACGCTTGCCGCCGAGGCCGCACGCGGCAGCGCCGGCAGGCTGGGCGAGGCGCTGCAGGCCTACGAGGCGCTCGAGGAGCTGATCGGCCGCATTGTCTCCTATGCTGGCTTGGTCTACGCCGGTAACACTGCGGATCCGCAGCGCGCCAAGCTCTATGGCGACGTCCAGGAGAAGATGACCGACGCCAGCGCGCATCTTTTATTCTTTGCGCTGGAACTCAACCTGATCGACGATGCGGTCATCGAAAATGCGCTGAACGCCGATGCCGCCTTTGGCCATTATCGGCCCTGGGTGCTCGACCTCAGGAAGGACAAGCCCTTCCAGCTCGAGGATCGCGTCGAGCAGTTGTTCCACGAAAAATCGGTCACTGGACGCGGCGCCTGGAACCGGCTGTTCGACGAGACCATGACCGACCTGCGCTTCGATGTCGACGGCGAGGAGCTGACGCTGGAGCCGGCGCTGAACCGCTTGCAGGACGCCGACGGCGAAGTGCGCCGCCGTGCCTCCGAGGCACTTGCCCAGACCTTCCGCAAGAACCTGCGCACCTTCACGCTGATCACCAATACGCTGGCCAAGGACAAGGAAATCTCCGACCGCTGGCGCGGTTTCGAGGACATCGCCGATTCGCGCCATCTCGCCAACCGCGTCGAGCGCGGCGTGGTCGACGCGCTGGCTGCCGCCGTGCGCGAGGCGTATCCGCGCCTGTCGCACCGCTATTACGCCATGAAGGCGCGCTGGCTCGGCATGGAGGTGATGAACCACTGGGACCGCAACGCGCCCTTGCCGGAAACGCCGCAGGCGGTGATCCGCTGGGGCGACGCCAGGGATACCGTGCTGTCGGCCTACCAGCGCTTCTCGCCCGACATGGCCGAGATCGCGCGGACCTTCTTCGACCGCAACTGGATCGATGCCCCTGTCAGGCCGGGCAAGTCGCCAGGCGCCTTCGCGCATCCGACGGTGCCGTCGGTGCACCCTTACGTGCTGCTCAACTACATGGGCAAGCCGCGTGACGTTATGACCTTGGCGCATGAGCTCGGCCATGGCGTGCACCAGGTGCTGGCTGCCGGCCAGGGCGCGCTGATGGCCTCGACGCCGCTGACGCTGGCCGAGACGGCGTCCGTCTTCGGCGAGATGCTGACCTTCCGCTCGCTGCTCGACCAGACCAGCGACAAACGCGAGCGCAAGGCGATGCTCGCGCAGAAGGTCGAGGACATGATCAACACGGTCGTGCGCCAGATCGCCTTTTACGAATTCGAGCGCAAGGTGCATGCCGAGCGCCGCAACGGCGAGCTGACCTCGGACAGGCTCGGCGAGTTCTGGCTGGAGGTTCAGGCCGGGAGCCTCGGGCCGGCGATCAAATTGCGCGAGGGCTATGAGGTCTTCTGGACCTATATCCCGCATTTCATTCATTCGCCTTTCTACGTCTATGCCTATGCCTTCGGCGATTGCCTGGTGAACTCGCTCTATGCCGTCTACCAGAACGCCGAACGCGGCTTTCAGGAGAAGTATTTCGAGATGCTGCGCGCCGGCGGCACCAAGCATCACTCGGAGCTTCTGGCGCCCTTCGGCCTCGACGCCACCGATCCCGCCTTCTGGCAGATCGGCCTCGGCGTGATCAGCGCCCTGATCGACGAGTTGGAAACGCTCGACAAGTGATGGCGCTTATGGCGGGGAACGGGACAGAATAGTTTAGCCGGATCGCATGTTTATGACGGCCCTGTTCTTGCTCTAAATATCTGTTCTTGAACAACTCTGTGCGGACTTTTTCGGTTAGCTTTCGGCAAGCCTTATGGTAGCGTCCGCTCCCAAGCTCAGCCGGAGCGCAAGCCTGAGGCAATCTCGGGCCGGTGGTGGCGCCTCGGCGAAAGCGATGATGGCCGTCGGCCATCGGCGCAAAGCCGGTAGCCGACAGCTCGACTGAAGCCGGCTGTTCCGCCGACCGCGGAACGATTGACGATCCTTGCGGCAAGCTCGCCATTGACGGCCACCGCCGGCAGATCGGACTGGAGAGAGAAATGACTTTCTTCTACATGCTCCTGGCGTTCATTGTGGGCGTTCTGGTTGGCTGGTTCATTTGGGGCCGCCTGCGCGGCGAGCTCGACAGCCTGCGCGGCGATCTCGATCGTACAAAGGGCGAACGCGACAGGCTGCGTGCCGATGGCGATCGCCTGAAGGGCGAACTCGAAGCATGCGCCCGCGCCCGCGCCGATCTCGAAAGCCGCCTGCGTAACGCGCCCGCCGCCAGGGCTGGCGCCGACAAGGCCTCCGCGCCGGCGCCGGCGACGCTGACGTCGACGCCCGCGGCCGCCAAATCGTCCCCCGCTAAATCGGCACCAGCAAAATCGGCACCGGCCAAGGCCGCCGCAAAGAAACCCGCGGCGGCCAAGACCGCGGCGCCAAAGCCGACCGCAGCCAAATCGTCAGCGCCGAAGGCCGCACCAAGCAAAGCCGCCCCGGCGACAAAAGCCGCGGCCCCGAAAGCAGCAGCCGGTAAGGCGGACAATCTGCGCCGGCTGATCGGCATCGGCCCGGTCAACGAAAGGCTGCTCAAGGGCCAGGGCATCACCACTTACGCCCAGATCGCCGCCTGGACCGAAGCCGACGTCAAGCGCATCGAGGAGGTGCTGAATTTCGACGGCCGCATCGCGCGCGAGAAATGGATCGAGCAGGCGAAATTGCTGGCTGCCGGCGACGAGAAGGAATTCGCCCGTCAGTTCCCGACAGCGGGAACTGCCAGCAACACCTGAACATCTCGCCGGCGTCGCAAACGACGGAGGTTGGCCAGAGACACCCGTCACTTCGTCATCCTATGGCGCAGCGAGGAGCGAAGCGACGCAGCGCAGACCATAGGATCCATTCCGTTACCTACAAACGCTGCGGCGGTGCAGAAAAGCTTTCCTTCTGCACCGCCTTTACCCTTCGTGCGAAGTCACGGAATGGGATCCTCGGGTCTACGCGTCCGCTTCGCTTCCGCTCCGCCCGTGGATGACGAAGTTCGGGGGTTTCCGCCAATCCCTGCAAAATCCGTTACCGAAAAGCTTCCGCTCTAACTGGACGCCTTTGCGTCGCCCGACGCCGTTGTCTCGATTGCAGCGCGCCGAGCTCCCATATAGAGCCATCCACGGCGCCATTGACCGCATACCGAGGCTCATGTCCCTGCCCTTTGCAATCTTCCGCAACGACGAGACCGCCCGCCAGCTTGTCTTCGACCAGCCGTACGAGATCATCGCGGCGCGCAGCGCCGATGAATTCCTGCCGGCGCTGCAAGCCGCGCAGGCCGCGTCGGACGCCGGCAAATGGCTGGCCGGATATTTCTCCTACGAAGCCGGCTACCTGCTCGAGCCGAAGCTAGTGCCGCTGTTGCCTGAAGGCCGCCGCGCACCGCTGATCTGCCTCGGCGTTTTCGACGCGCCGCTCGAACAGGCCGTGCCAAAGGGCAACGGGGTGGCCAGCAATGGCCCGATCTTCGATGCCCGGGCAGCATGGTCGGCCGAGGACTATGCAAGCCGCTTCGACCGCCTCCACGACCATATCCGCAAGGGCGACTGCTATCAGGGCAATCTGACCTTTCCCGTCAATGCGCAATGGTCCGGCGATCCGCTCGCCGCCTTTGACGCGCTGGTCGCGCGCCAGCCGGTGAAATACGGCGCGCTGATTTCGCTTGGCGACCCGATCGTGCTGTCGCGCTCGCCCGAACTGTTCTTCGAGGTCGACGCCGAGGGCATGATCGAGACTCATCCGATGAAGGGCACGGCGCCGCGCGGCGCCACTAAAGCCGAGGATGCGCGGCTGAAGGCGTTCCTGCGCAACGACGAGAAGAACCAGGCCGAGAACCGCATGATCGTCGACCTGTTGCGCAACGACATTTCGCTGATCAGCGAGGTCGGCACGCTGGAGGTGCCGGAGCTGTTTCGCATCGAAACCTATCCGACCGTGCACCAGATGGTGAGTAGGGTGCGGGCGAAGCTGCTGCCCGATATCGGCATCCGCCAGGTTTTTGCGGCGCTGTTTCCCTGCGGCTCGATCACCGGCGCGCCGAAGATCCGCGCCATGGAAATCCTGCACGATCTGGAGGAAAAGCCGCGCGACGTGTATTGCGGCGCCATCGGCTGGATCGCGCCCGGCGGCACGATGCGCTTTTCCGTGGCGATCCGCACCATCTCGCTCTTTGCCGATGGCGAGGCCGTCTACAATGTCGGCGGCGGCGTCGTCTTCGATTCCACCGCCGAGGAGGAGTACCGGGAGTGTCTGTTGAAAGCGCGCTTCGCGACGGGAACCGTGCCGATTTCGAGCTGATCGAGACCATGCGCTGGGAGCCGGGTTCGGGCTTCCTGCGCTTCGATCGCCATCTTGCCAGGCTCTATGCCTCGGCCGCCGAACTCGGCTTTGCCTGCGATCCGCAGCGGATCGGCGAGACCCTGATGAACGCCGTCGGCACACACGGGGTCGCTTTGCGGGTGCGCCTCGTCCTGTCACGCAATGGCGAAGCGGCGGCCGCGGCGCAAGCTTACGAACCGCTCGCCGCCGAACAGGTCTGGCGGCTGCAATTGGCAAGGGTCAGGCTCGATTCCGGCAATACGCTGCTGCGCCACAAGACCAGCCGCCGCGACACCTACCAGCAGGCGCGCGCCGAGTATCTCGCCACCCGCGCCGACGAGGTGCTGCTCGCCAACGAACGCGGCGAACTTTGCGAAGGCACGATCACCAATCTGTTTGCCGACTTCGGCGACGGCATGCTTGCCACTCCCAGGCTCGACTGCGGCTTGCTGCCTGGAATATTGCGCGGCGAGCTTCTGGACGAAGGCCGCGCTGTCGAAGCGATCTACAGCTTTGAAGACCTGAAGTCGGCGAAGGCGATCTTCGTCGGCAATTCCTTGCGCGGGCTGATCCCGGCGCGGCTGGCCTGACACTGGAGCCCGATTTTGTTTTTGAAGAAGACCCGATTTTGTTTTTTGAAGAAGAAATGACTATTCGCCGGCCGACCCACACGCCCTATGACGGGTCTTCAAAACTCTTCACCATCGGGCTGAAGCCGCTCGACTTCGGCAAATGGATCGAGATCGACGAATTCCTTCTGGCCCACCTTGCCGAAAAGCAACGGCTTTACGCGGAGATTCCAGAAAAGGTCTTCGTCGAGGAGGCTGGCACCCGCGAGGCACAGCGCGAAGTGCTCGAGCTGCTCGCCGCGCATCTCGCGGCGAAGCATCCCGGCACGCATCGCGGCGCTGGCCCGGATATCGAGGCGATCGGCTTCGAAAGTGCGATCGACCAGCTTGCCGCGGAATTGCGCGAAGCGCCGCTTGTCCGGGCGTCCCTGCTTGTCCAGGACGATCTGATCCTGATGCGCCGCGACGAGCGCGGCTGGCGGCTCGCCGCCGGCTCGCTCTGCTTTCCCTCGTCCTGGTCGCTGCTCGAAAAGTTCGGCAAGCCGCTGCAAGAGATCCATGCGCCGGTGCCGGGCTTCGGCCCCGGCACGCGTCCGGCCGAGCTCATCAACCGCATGTTCGACGGCCTGCAGGGCCAGGCGGTCGAACGCTTCAACTGGTCGATCCAGGCCGGCGACGCGCTCTATCATCCGCTTTCCAACGTCCAGCGCATCGACCGCGCCATCAGCCGCCCCAGCCGCTTCCCGGGCGATGACATCAATGCCCACGCCTTTATCCGCGTCGAGCGGCAGACACTACGCAAGCTGCCTGTGTTGGGCGACATCCTGTTCACCATCCGCATCCACCTCGACCCGCTGGCGGTGCTGGCGCGACACCCCGACAGGGCGACGCTGGCCGCGTCCTTCGCCGGACAGCTCGATGCGCTGGACCAGGCGCAATTGGACTACAAGGGTCTGACCGCCGACCGCGACCGGCTCGTAGCCTTCCTCCACGACATGGCCAAGGCGGCTTAACCACGCCTCCATAGCCACTTAGCCGGCGGTTGGCGCTTTTCACTGGTTTATGACAATAAACTGTGGTGTAGCGCTTGGCCGTCGAGCGGAAACGCCCGGTTTTGCAGGTGTTTTGAAGGAGTGTGCGAAAAAATGGCGAATGAAAACTGGCCGGTCTACGGTGAAATCACCGGTCCCGTCGTGATGATCGGCTTCGGCTCGATCGGGCGGGGAACGCTGCCGCTGATCGAGCGCCATTTCAAGTTCGACAAATCGCGCATGACGGTCGTTGATCCGCGCGACACCGACCGCAAGCTGCTCGACGAACGCGGCATCACCTTCGTCCAGGACGCCGTGACCGAAAAGAACTACAAGAAGCTGCTGACGCCGCTCTTGACCAATGGCGTTGGCCAGGGCTTTTGCGTCAATTTGTCGGTCGACACTGGCTCGGTCGATCTGATGCGGCTCTGCCGCAAGCTCGGCGTGCTCTACATCGACACGGTCGTCGAACCGTGGCTGGGCTTCTATTTCGACACCAAGGCCGACAATGCCAGCCGCACCAACTATGCGCTGCGCGAAGCCATGATCAAGGAAAAGCAAGACAAGCCAGGCGGCGCGACGGCGGTCTCGACCTGCGGCGCCAATCCCGGCATGGTCTCATGGTTCGTCAAGAAGGCGCTGGTCAACCTCGCCACCGATCTCGGCCTGCAGTTTTCCGAGCCTGCGCAGCACGACCACGAAGGCTGGGCCAAGCTGATGAGGAAGGCCGGCGTCAAAGGCATCCACATCGCCGAGCGGGACACCCAGCGCACCAAGAAGCCGAAGCCGATGGACGTATTCTGGAACACCTGGTCGGTCGATGGCTTCGTCTCGGAAGGCCTGCAGCCGGCGGAGCTCGGCTGGGGCACGCATGAGAAATGGATGCCAAAGAACGCCATGAAGCACAAGCACGGCTCGAAGGCGGCGATCTTCCTGGAGCAACCCGGTGCCAACACACGCGTGCGCACATGGTGCCCGACGCCCGGTCCGCAATACGGCTTGCTGGTGACTCATAACGAGTCCATCTCGATCGCCGATTTCTTCACCGTGCGCTCCAAGAAGGGCAAGGTGCAGTACCGCCCGACCTGCCACTACGCCTATCATCCCTGCAACGACGCGATCCTGTCGCTGCACGAGATGTTCGGCGCCGCCGGCAAGCCGCAGCCGGTGCACCACGTGCTCGACGAGAACGAGCTGGTCGACGGCGTCGACGAGCTTGGCGTGCTGCTCTACGGCCATGACAGGAACGCCTATTGGTACGGCTCGCAGCTGTCGCTGGCCGAGGCACGCAAGCTGGCGCCCTACCAGAACGCCACCGGCATGCAGGTCACCTCGGCGGTGCTCGCCGGCATGGTCTGGGCGCTGGAAAACCCAGACGCCGGCATCGTCGAGGCCGACGAGATGGACTATAAGCGCTGCCTCGACGTGCAATTGCCCTATCTCGGACCGGTCAAGGGTTACTACACCGACTGGACGCCGCTGGATAACCGTCCCGGCCTTTTCCCCGAGGATCTGGACAAGAACGACCCGTGGCAATTCCGCAACATCCTCGTGCGATAGCAGCCGGATCAACAGCCCTCACCACCTTGCAATCGCCCGGAAATCGGGCGATTGAAAAGGCGCGGACTGAGGAGAGGGTTTTCATATGACCATTGCGCGCAAAGTTCTTTCTGTGGGCGCTGCCATTGCCTTGGCCACCCTGCTTGCCGGCTGTATGACGGGCGGCCCTGAAGCCCCACCAATGGCGGCTGCACCCAAGGGGGTCGAAGGCTCATGGATCGACGCCAAGGGTACCGGCCTGTCGACCTTCAAGGCCGGCAGTTTCGCTACTGTCGCGACCGACACCGGCCAAAAGCTGTCCGAAGGCAGCTACACCATGACCGGCCCGACATCGGTCGAGATCCACGGCACCTCGCTGATCCGCCAGACGCCGGTCAGCTTCAACTGCCTGATGATCTCGACCAGCCAGCTCAACTGCACCAGCGCCAGCGGCCAGAATTTCGTGCTGACGCGCCGGGCCTGAACCGAGACAGACACCGACTTTGAAAGGGACGGCGGCTCGAGCCGCCGTCCCTTTTTTGCGCCGGCAAACCGTGCCTTGATTTCCGCTTGCGTCGGCTGAAACGCGATGTGAACATGACCCGAAGCTGGCTGTTATCTTTCAGTCAAGCGAGGGCATTAAGCACCTTCAGGTCAGCTCATCCGGGAGACGAACATGAAGAAGATTGCCGCCATTCTGGCCCTGTCGGCCTCGACGCTTGGCCTGTCGGCCGAAGCATCCTTTGCCGACTACACGTTGAACATCCTGCACATCAACGACTGGCACAGCCGCATCGAAGGCAACAACAAATACGAGTCGACCTGCTCGGCCCAAGAGGAGACCAAGGGCGAGTGCATCGGCGGCGCCGGCCGGCTGATTACCGCGATCGCGCAGGAGCGCAAGAAGCTCGAAGGCCAGAACGTGCTATTGCTGAGCGCCGGCGACAATTTCCAGGGCTCGCTCTTCTACACGACCTACAAGGGCAAGGTGGAAGGCGAGTTCCTCAATGAGATGAAGTTCGACGCCATGGCGCTCGGCAATCACGAGTTCGACGACGGCGAGTCGGCGCTCGCGCCATTCCTCGACATGATCAAATTTCCGGTGCTCGGCGCCAATGTGAAGGCCAACGCGCAGTCCAAGCTCGGCGACCGCGTCAAGCCCTCGATCGTCGTCGAGGTCGGCGGGCAAAAGATCGGCATCATCGGCGCCGTCACCAACGACACGCCGGAACTCTCCTCGCCCGGTCCCAACATCACCATCGGCGACGACGTCAAGTCGATCACGGCCGAGGTCGAGAAACTCAAGTCCCAAGGGATCAACAAGATCATCGCGGTGACCCATATCGGCTACAGGCGCGAGCGCGATGTCATCGCCAAGATCCCTGGCATCGACGTTGTGGTCGGCGGCCACAGCCATACGCTTCTGTCCAACACCGACCCGAAGGCCGAAGGCCCCTATCCGACGATGGTCGACAACCCCGATGGCTACAAGGTGCCGGTCGTACAGGCGGCGTCCTATTCGAAATATCTCGGCGAGTTCAAGGTCGTGTTCGACGACAATGGCGTCGTCAAGGAAGCCAGCGGCGCGCCGATCTCTCTCGACAAGTCGATTACGCCCGATCCGGCGGTGCTCGCCCGCATCAAGGAACTCGGCGCGCCGATCGAGGCGCTGAAGAACAAGGAGGTCGCCGAGACCACCAAGCCGATCGACGGCAGCCGCGACAGTTGCCGCGCCCATGAATGCGAGATGGGCAATCTCGTCTCCGACGCCATTCTTGACCGGACCAAGGCCCAGGGCGTCGAGATCGCCATCTCGAATGGCGGCGGCCTGCGCGCCTCGATCGACCAGGGCGTCGTGACCATGGGCGAGGTGCTGACGGTGCTGCCGTTCCAGAACACGCTGGCGACATTCAAGATCTCGGGCAAGGATATCGTTGCCGGCCTCGAAAACGGCGTCAGCCAGATCGAGGACGGCGCCGGGCGGTTCCCGCAGGTGGCCGGGCTGAAATACTCCTTCGACAAATCGGTCGCGCCCAATGCCGGCCGGATCAAATCGGTCGAGGTGATGGAGAACGGCGCCTGGACGCCGATCAATCCCGACAAGCAATATCTGGTCGCCACCAACAACTATGTCCGCCAGGGCGGCGACGGCTACAAGGTCTTTGCCGACAGGGCCACGGACGCCTATGACTACGGCCCGGGCCTGGAGCAGGTGTTAGCCGACTATCTCAGCGCGCATCGGCCTTATACGCCGAAGCTCGACGGCCGCATCACCGAGGTTGCGGCAACGACAGCAGCAGCACCGGCGGCGGAGCCGGCCAAGCCCGCCGAGCCGGCAAAGCCGGCCGAGACGGCGCCAGCGGCCTCGCAGCCTGCTATGCCCGAACTGCCGGCCAATTCCGGCGACATTGCGGGCACGCCGCCGACCGTTCCGGCAGAAACCGCCCCCGCTGCGTCGGCACCGGCAGAGCCGGCCAAACCGGCCGAGGCTGCGCCGGCGGCGCCCGCGGCCGAACCGGCAAAGCCCGCCGAGACGGCGGCGCCCGCCCCCGCCCCCTCAGCCGAACCGGCGAAACCTGCGCAGACGGCGCCCGCCGAGGCCAAGCCGGCCGAGACCGCCCCGGAAACCAACCATGTGATAGCCGCCGGCGACACCTATTGGGACCTGGCCAAAAAGGCCTATGGCGACGCCACCAAGTGGAAGCTGATTTCGGACGCCAACAAGGACTACAGACCGCGTCGGCTGCCGCTCGGCGCGACGCTGACCATCCCCCCGGCGGCAAAATAGTCCCACCCGGGAAATTCATGGCACCCGTCCGCGAACCAGACGGGTGTTCCGTTCCCAGATGGGAACGCGGTAAGGTGCGGCCACGCGCGGCATTTTAAAACCGGCAGGGCATCGCTAGTTTTCGCGACGCTGCGCATTTGCGGTGTCCGGAGACAATTGATGACGCTTGCCACGCCTGCCGATCCCGAAGCCGCGAAGGCCCTCGCCCCGCTGCAGGCAGGTGCGTCGTCCAAGACGGGCAGGATCGGCGTCATGCTGGTCAACCTCGGCACGCCCGACGGCACCGACTTCAAGCCGATGTGGCGCTATCTGAGGGAATTCCTCTCCGACCCGCGCGTCATCGAGCTCAACAAGGCGATCTGGTATCCGATCCTCTACGGGCTCGTGCTGACAACCCGGCCGAAGAAATCCGGCGCCAACTACGCCAGGATCTGGAACCGGGAGAAGAACGAGTCGCCGCTGCGCACTTTTACCCGCGCTCAAGGTCAGAAGCTGGCTTCGGCGCTCGGCGACCTGCCGAATGTCGTCGTCGACTGGGCGATGCGCTACGGCAATCCCTCGACCGAAAGCGTCGCCCGCAGGCTGGTCGAGCAGGGCTGCGACCGCATTCTCTCCTTTCCGCTCTATCCGCAATATTCGGCGACGACGACAGCGACCGCCAATGACCAGCTGTTCCGCGCCTTGATGAAGATCAGGCGCGCGCCGGCGATCCGCAGCGTGCCGCCCTATTACGACGAGCCGGTCTACATCGAGGCGCTGGCGCAGTCGATCGAACGGCATCTGGCCAACCTCGACTTCGAGCCGGAGGTGGTCATCACCTCCTATCACGGCATTCCCAAACCCTATTCCGACAAGGGCGATCCCTACCGGTCGCACTGCCTGGAGACGACCCGGCTGCTGCGCGCAAAGCTCGGCTGGGACGAGAAGAAGCTGATCACCACCTTCCAGTCGCGCTTCGGCGCGCAGGAATGGCTGCAGCCCTATACCGACAAAACGGTAGAGAAGCTGGGCAAGGACGGCGTCAAATCCATCGCCATCGTCAATCCCGGATTTTCCGTCGACTGCATCGAGACGCTGGACGAGATCGGCCGCGAGGCGGCCGAGACCTTCCACCATGCCGGCGGCGAGAATTTCGCCCATATCCCTTGCCTCAACGACAGCGCCGAGGGCATGGCTGTGATCGAGGCGATGGTACGGCGGGAACTGTCGGGGTGGGTTTAACGGCTTGAGGCGGCCGGCGGTGCGCAGAAGCCTTCGCTAACCAATATTCGCGATCACCTGATTGTAACACTGGGGAAATACACTTAAGTGATTCCGTGAGGTCGTCGGCCTTTTGAGGGAGAAACGAAATGGGCTTCAGCGGTTTCGATATTGCCATCATTGTTCTTGTCGCACTGGTCGTACTGGTGCTTTTCAGGGGCATCCGGACGATCCCGCAAGGCTACAATTACACGGTTGAGCGTTTCGGCCGTTACACCAAGACATTGAGCCCGGGCCTCAACCTCATCGTGCCCTTCGTCGATCGCATCGGCGCCAGGATGAACATGATGGAGCAGGTGCTCGACGTCCCGAGCCAGGAAATCATCACCCGCGACAACGCCATTGTCGGCGTCGACGGTATCGCCTTCTTCCAGATTCTCAATGCCCCTCAGGCCGCCTACCAGGTCTCCGGGCTGCAGAACGCCATCCTCAACCTGACGATGACCAACATCCGCACCGTCATGGGCTCGATGGATCTCGACGAATTGTTGTCCAACCGCGACGCGATCAACGAGCGCCTGCTGCGCGTTGTCGACGAGGCCGCCCATCCCTGGGGCATCAAGATCACCCGCGTCGAGATCAAGGACATCAATCCGCCGGCCAACCTGATCGAATCGATGGGACGGCAGATGACGGCCGAGCGCAACAAGCGCGCCCAGATCCTCGCCGCCGAAGGCCTCAAGCAGTCGCAGATCCTCGAAGCCGAAGGCCGCAAGGAAGCTGCCTTCCGCGATGCCGAGGCACGCGAACGCTCGGCCGAAGCAGAAGCCCGCGCGACGCAGGTCGTGTCCGAAGCCATCGCCAAGGGCGACGTGCAGGCGCTCAACTACTTCGTTGCCCAGAAATACACCGAAGCCCTGACCAGGATCGGCTCGGCCACCAACAGCAAGGTCGTGCTGATGCCGCTGGAAGCGTCGTCGCTGATCGGCACGCTCGGCGGCATCGGTGAGATCGCCAGGGAAGTTTTCAAGGGCGATGGCTCGACCGGCCCACAGCGGCAGGTCGCACGTCCGCCGGTGGTTCGGCCTGGCGAGACCTGAGATCGTAGGAGCGCACTCCCATGATCGCCCACATCATTTCGGAACTTGGCCCGTGGAGCTGGATAGTCCTCGGCTTCATCCTCCTGATCATGGAGGTGATCGCGCCCGGCGTGTTCATGCTGTGGATCGGCATTGCCGCGTTGTTGATCGGCGCCATCTCCATGCAGATCTGGGACGCAAGCTTCTGGACTTGGCAGGCCCAGACGTTGGCTTTCCTGGTCCTGTCGCTGGTCTCGGCACTTGCCGGCAAAGAGCTGGTAGGCGGGCGCCGAGAGCCGACCGACCAGCCGCTGCTCAACCTCCGCGGCGCGCAGATGATCGGCCGGACGGCGACGCTTGCCGAGCCGATCCGGGACGGCCGTGGTCGCATCAAGCTCGGCGACACGCTGTGGCGCGTCTCCGGTCCCGATCTGCCGGCCGGCACCCAGGTGCGTGTCGTTGGTGCTGCCGATACCGATCTTGAGCTGACGGTCGAAGCTGTTTGAGCCAACGGTTTGGGGGCTGCTGAGATTCAGGTCAGGCCGAGTCGAAAACGATGGCTTTCGAGAACCGGCCTACGCCGGCCGTAGCCTTCATAGGACGGAGACACTTATGAGGGCTTCGTCCGGCGAAGGCCGGAGCGGAGCGTACTTAAACTACGTGAGCACCGGAAGCGCAGAAAGCCACCGTTCGCAGGCCGGCCTCACCTGAATATCGGTAGCCCTTAGGCCGCGCCTATGCGCAGCAGGTCATGCAGGTGCACCAGCCCGACAGGGCGTCGGCCTTCGACCACCATCAGGCTGGTGATGGCTGACTCATTGATGGTCTGCAGCGCCGTTGCTACCAGCGTCTCGGGTCTGGCGGTCTTTGGCTTCTTCGTCATCACCTGATCGACGCTCATCGCCAGAAGGTCGTTGGCGATGTGGCGGCGGATATCGCCATCGGTGATGATGCCTATCAGCGCGCCATTGGCGTCGGTAATCGCCACGCAGCCAAAGCCTTTGCGCGACAGTTCGGCGATCGCTTCTTGCATGCCTGTGCCTGTCGGCACCAGCGGCAATTTTTCACCGACATGCATGATCTCGCGCAGCTGCGTCAGGTTTGCGCCAAGCTGGCCACCCGGGTGGAAAGTGCGAAAATGATCCGGCGTGAAACCGCGCGCCTCGAGCAGCGCAATCGCCAGTGCATCGCCCATCACCAGCTGAAGCAAGGTCGACGTCGTCGGCGCGAGGCCATGCGGACAGGCCTCCGGCACCAACGGCAAAAGCAGCACGACATCGGCCGCGCGCGCCAGCGCCGAGCTCTCGCCGGAGGTGATAGCGATCAGCGGGATCGAAAAACGCCTGGAATAGGCGACGATGCCCATCAGTTCCCTGCTCTCGCCCGACCACGACATGGCGATGATGGCGTCATCCCTGGCAATCATGCCGAGATCGCCGTGATTGGCTTCGGCCGGATGGACGAAAAAGGCAGGCGTCCCCGTCGAGGCGAGCGTGGCGGCGATCTTGGAGCCGATATGGCCGCTCTTGCCGACGCCGGTGACGATGACGCGGCCTTCGATCCGCGCGATGAGCTCGATCGACCGCGCGAACGGTTCGGCCAATCCGTTTTCCAGCGCGGCGGCCAGAGCCGTCACACCGGCCTGTTCCGTCGCCACGGTTCTGAGCGCCGATTCGATCGCGGCCCGCCCGTCCGGCTGCTCTCTTTTTGGGGACCCCGCATGCATGGCTGATGCGATTAGCGCTTTGCCGCGCGCCTGTCCAACAGAATTGCCGCGACGGGCTCATGCATCGGCTTTGCAAGCGGCCGTTTCAACCCTCCGTTAACCATCCGCATTTACGGTTCGGTAAGTATGGCGCGCCTGCGCCGCGCAAGCAGTGGTGACGATGTCCGGGCCCCAGCATGAAACGAAAAGAGGTCGCAAGGGCAAAGCCGTCAGCGCGCTGCTGCTGACGGCGAGCGTTCTCATTTTGCACCATCCTGCGCCGGTCTTTGCCCAGGACACCGAACTGCGCGGCGAGGTCTCCGAGGATGCGATCCTGGAGGACCAGCAGCGCAAGGCCAGGCAGTTGCGGGCGACCCAATCGCAGAACCAGACCCCATCGGCCACCGCTCCTCAAGACACGACGCCGACGACCGCCTACGAGCCGGTGAGTCCCGGGGCGGTTCCCGACGATCAGCCAGCGGGCGCAACGGCAAGCATTTTCGACCAGCCCACAGCGACCGAGGATCCCCTCGTTGCCGGCAATCCGACGCCTGCCCAGCCGCGCCGGTCCTCGACCACCACACGGCGCACTGCGGACACCACCACGACGAGCAGCACCAAGGCGGCCGATAAGAAAAAGAAGAAGAAAGCCGGGACGGCCACCGACCCCAGCACCACGAACGCCACAACGTCACGCGACGCCGCGGCTGCCGACGAGGAAACCGCCAACCGCCGCGCCGTCACCATCGACAGCGTCGACAGGCAGAAGCTCGATCCCGGTGCGGAGCGCACCGGATCCATCGAAGGCCAGAAGATCAAGCCCGAGGACGATCCCTTCGCCGCCTCCGGCATCGAGGTCGGCACCTTTGTCTTCCGCCCGACGCTCGAGCAGGGGCTTACCGCAACCTCCAACGCCGATTCCAGCAGCGGCGGCAAATCGGCGCTGCTGTCGGAAACGAACCTGCGTTTCTCGGCCACCTCCGACTGGCGCGAGAACTCCGCCGTCATCGACGGTTACGGGATTTTCCGCAACACCATCTCGGGCCAGAAGGTCAACGATGCGCAGGGCCGCATCGAGGGCCAGCTCAATGTCGATCTCGACAACGAGCTGCGTGCCATCGCCAAGCTCGGCTACGAGGCCGTGCCGGAATCGGCCTCTTCGCCGGACGCCATCGCCGGCGTCACCTCGCAGCCGATCAGGCAGACCGTGGACGGCAGCCTCGGCATCGAGAAGGATGCCGGCAAGATGCGCTACAGGCTGACGGGCGCGGTCACGCATGACTTCTTCGGCGACGCCAAGCTCTCGAACGGCACCACGCTGTCGCTGAAGGATCGCGATTCCACGCTCTACACCGCGACCTTGCGCACCGGCTATCAGATATCTCCCGCGCTGACGCCCTTCACGGAGATCGAAATTGGCAAGCGGGTTTATGATTTGCGTCTCGACAGCAGCGGTTTTGCGCGCTCCTCGAACAGGCTCGGCGCACGTGCCGGCCTCGAGCTCGACATGGGCGAGAAGCTGTCGGGCGAGTTCTCGGCCGGCTGGCTGCGCGAGGCAATCGACGACGACCGCCTCCCGGCAATCGCCGGCCCGAGCATTGACGCCGACCTCAAATGGTCGCCCGAACGCGGCACCATCATCGGGCTCACCGGCAAGACCGGAATCGAAACCACGACGGCGCCCGGTGAAAGTGGCGACATCCTTTATTCGGGCCGGTTGACCGGGGAGCGGCAGGTCCGCGCCAATCTGACCACGAACGCGGCGCTCGGCCTCGACTGGCGCGATTACACCGGTTCCGACGGCCACGACTTGATCTTGAGCGCCGAAGCCGGACTGACATGGTGGCTGAACCGCTATGCCGGCCTCACCACGAGGGTGAGGACCGAGAAGCTGACCAGCAACCTGCCCGGCCGCGACTATGTCACCAACAGCGTCTATCTCGGCCTGAAGGTGCAGCGATAGCAGCCTACGACCGGATCACCGCCGGGCAGCATCACCCGAACACATCCCTATGAAGCGGCGCCTCTCCTCTCTAAGGGCTGCACTTCATCCAGCAGCGTGCGGATGGTGCCGGCCATGCTGTGGTTCATGTCGCTGCGCCACAGCGCGAAGGCGACGTTGGCCTCGACGAACCCTTCCGGCGCGCCGCAGTCGAAGGTGCGTCCCCGATAATGATAGCCATAGAAGGGCTGCTGCTTCTCAAGTTTCAGCATCGCGTCGGTCAACTGAATCTCGTTGCCGGCACCGCGTTCCTGGCCTTCAAGGATGGCGAATATCTCCGGCTGCAGGATGTAGCGGCCGTTGATGAAGAGGTTGGACGGCGCCGTGCCGACCTTCGGCTTCTCGACCATGCCGGTGATGTGAAAACCGTGATGGGTGTCCTCGCCGCGGCCGACGATGCCGTATTTGTGCGTCTCGGCCGGGTCGCATTCCTGCACCGCAATGATGTTGTTGCCGGTTTCGGCGTAAAGCTCGACCATGCCCTTCATGCAGCTCTTTTCCGACTGCATGATCATGTCGGGCAAGAGCAGCGCGAACGGCTCGTCGCCGACCAGTTCGCGCGCACACCAGACGGCGTGGCCGAGGCCGAGCGGCACCTGCTGTCGCGTGAAGCTGGTCTGCCCCGGTGCCGGCTGCAGCCGCTGCAGGCGGGCGAGCTGGTCGTCCTTGCCGCGCTGGGCAAGCGTGTCATAGAGCTCGAACTGCACATCGAAATGATCCTCGATGACCGCCTTGTTGCGGCCGGTCACGAAGATGAAATGCTCGATGCCTGCTTCGCGTGCCTCGTCGACCACATATTGGATGACCGGACGGTCGACGACGGTCAGCATTTCCTTTGGAATGGCCTTGGTGGCCGGAAGAAACCGCGTGCCGAGGCCGGCGACCGGAAAAACTGCCTTGCGAACTCGCTTCATGCTGCCACCCATCCATTTTGCGCCAATTATCCGCTCCCCGACGCGCTCGGCAATCCCCCCGGACATTTTCGCGCCGGAATGTTGGATTACCGGACAGCCGGGCTGGGCGTTGCAGGGCTAAAAGCCGCGACGTCTCTTTTCGTTCCCGGCAGCACCTATGGTAAACTAAATACTAACCTGGTTCGGCGTTGAATGATTCTTCCTGATTTGACGAAGGAGGAAAAAATGTCGGTTCGCAACACCGCAAGGCGCCTGACGGCGCTCGTGACGGCCGCCGGCCTCACGCTCGCCTTGCTGATGCCAGCCGGACCGGCTTTCGCCGACGCCGGGTTCCGCCAATGGATCGCCGGCTTCCGCGCCACCGCGGTGCAGGGCGGCGTTTCGGGCGCTGTCTATGACCAGGCTTTCAGGGGTATCGACGAGCCTGACCCGGTGGTTCTGGAAAAGGCCCGCACCCAGCCGGAATTCACCGCGCCGGCCTGGGATTATTTCGACAACCGTGTGCATGACCAATCGGTCGCCACGGGCAAGCAGATGGCGCGCAAATACCAGCCGTGGCTGGACAGGATCGAATCGAGGTTCGGCGTCGACCGCAACATCCTACTTGCCATCTGGTCGATGGAATCGAATTATGGCGAGATCCTCAAGCGTGACGACATCATGCGCAACGTCATCCGCTCGCTGGCGACACTGGCCTATGGCGATTCCAGACGGTCGCAATACGCCCGCACCCAGTTGATCGCCGCGCTCAAGATCCTGCAGACCGGCGACATCGACGAAAGCCACCTCATGGGCTCCTGGGCCGGCGCAATGGGCCAGACCCAGTTCATCCCGACCAGCTATCAGCATTATGCTGTCGACATGGACGGCAACGGCCGGCGCGACATTTGGAATTCGATCCCCGATGCGCTAGCGACGTCCGCCAATCTGCTCAAGAAGAACGGCTGGCAGGCCGGCAAGACCTGGGGCTATGAAGTGACCTTGCCGCCCGGCAAGCTGCCGGCCGGATCGAAGACGCTGGCACAATGGCAGGCGCTCGGCGTCGTCAGGGCCAACGGCAAGCCGTTCAGGAACCTGACCGACAAGGCGACGCTGAAGGTGCCGGACGGCAGGGGCGGACCGGCTTTCCTGATGATCCGGAATTTTTCGGTCATCAAGGCCTACAACAACGCCGACAAATACGCGCTTGCCGTCGGCCTTCTCGCCGACGAGATCGCCGGCGGCAGCGGCCTGGTGCAGGACTGGCAGCGGCCGTTCACCAAGCTCACCTTCGAAGAGCGGCAGGAATTGCAAAAGCGGCTTTCCGAGCACGGCTATTATGACGGCAAGTTCGACGGCAAGATCGGCGACGGATCGAAAAGCGCCATCATGGCTTACCAGGCCAAGGTCGGCTTGACCCAGGATGGCTATCCGAGCATGGAAGTGCTGAAATGGCTCAGGAAGAAATAGGGCCATCCGTGGCGCCGGGCATCCTGTTGCAGGCAGAAGGGATGCGGTAGCGCTTCGGCTTGCGCACAGCCTTTTTGAGTTTGCGGGCCGTGCGCCAGGGATGGAGTAGGTGATTGGCCTCGGTTGCGCGTATCTTGATGATTGCTTGCCGCATGCCAATTCTCGTTGTGGCCATCGCTATGCTTGCTGTCGCCGCCGCCGGCGCCTTCCATACACCGGCCTTCGCACAGGAGGAGGAACATCGCGGCTGGTCGCTGCGCGACCTCCTGTTTCCGCGCCGCAGCGAGCGCATCGAACCGCCGGCCGATGTCCAGACGGCAAGGCCGAAGCCCAAGAAGAAACCCAAGCCGCGCCCGCCGGCAGAGCCGGAAACGCCGATCGTCGAAAAGGCGCCGGATTCGCGCGTCGTGCTGGTGGTCGGCGATTTCCTGGCGGGCGGGCTGGCCGAGGGTCTCGATACCGCCTTTGCCGACAATCCGGCGGTTAGGATCGTCGTGCGCAGCAATGGTTCGTCCGGCTTCGTCCGCGACGATTTCTACAACTGGCCGGTCGAGATCAAGTCGCTGATTGAGACCGAGAAGCCGTCTGTCGTGGTCGTCATGCTTGGCTCCAACGACCGCCAGCAGATGAAGGTAGGCGACGTGCGCGAACAGCCGCGCTCCGAGAACTGGACCAAGGAATACGAGCGCCGCACCGATGCGTTCGGCAAGGCTATGCAGGACGCAAAGGTGCCGTTCCTGTGGGTCGGCATGCCGGCGTTCGGGGTGTCAAAGATGAACTCGGACATGCTTGCCTTCAACGACATCTACCACTCGGCCGCGCAAAAACATGGCGGCGAATTCGTCGATGTCTGGGACGGCTTCGTCGACGAGAACGGCGCCTTCGTCACCTCCGGCCCCGACATCAACGGCCAGGCTGTGCGCCTGCGCTCCGACGACGGCATCAACGTGACCAAGGCCGGCAAGCGCAAGCTCGCCTTCTACACCGAAAAGCCGTTGGCCAAGATCCTCGGTCTGGCGGCGCCGGGAAGCATCACCACCGTCTCGGCGCCGGCCGGCGCCCCGGTCGAGGCGCCGGCGCCGGCCCCTGCCCCCGTCATCGTCGACCGCACCGCGCCGATGCTGCTCGGCGACCCGGCGCTCGACGGCGGCTCGGAGCTGCTTGGCGCGGCGCCGCCAGCCAAGGCCAATCCGAACCTGCCCGGCGAAAAGCTCATCCTCGAGGGCAAGGCGCCGAATGCCTCGCCCGGCCGCGCCGACGATTTTTCAGGCCAGCGCAAGACGCCGCCGGCAACAGCCGCGGCCACCGACACGACGACGGCGATCAGCCGTTGATGCCGGCCAAGCTTCTCCAAAATCCGTTCGAAACTCGCTCCTGCTAGATGTTTAGTCCCGGTACTCGGTGGGGTCGGGTCGGATGTGAGCGGATAATAGCGCTAAGTGCAATCTTAAGTCAGCCTTAATACGTCGGGTGCGAAATTGAGGAAATTCTTCCTTATTTCCCGCGGAATCAGATAGGCGGGCGGGATTGGTCTTACTGCACCAATGTTTTGCATGAAGCCGTTGAAGGACGTGAGCGTCAGGACCAAGCTCTCGCTGGGCTTTGGGCTGGCGTTGCTGTGCATCGTGGCAGTAGGGCTGTTTGGAGTGGCTCAGCTGCGATCTCTCAATGAAGTCACACGTGAGATCACCGGCGTTTGGCTGCCGCAGGTCCAGGTCGTGGAGGAGATGAAACGCAACCTCGCGGAACACCAGCTCTATGCGACATTGCGCATGCGCACCGACGACGCCCGACAGCTGCCGGGCATCGATGACGAGATGGCGAGCGAGAGCGACGAGATACTCCGAGGTCGGCGTGCCTATCGCAGGAGCGCCGGGTCGCGAGCCGAGCAGGAACTGTTCGATCAGTTCGTTTATCTGTGGACGGCCTATCAAGACTCCCTGACATCGATTTTCCCGCTCTTGGAAACAGAGGGACGAACGAAGGCGCTTAAAGAATTCGAGACGGTATCGCTGCCAACCGCTGCCGAGGCAGCGCAGCGGCTGGACGGCTTGCTGGCCCTCACCAATCAGCGCAGCGCGTCGGTCGCAGCTATGGCGGATCGCACCTACATCATCGCGCAGCGGCTGACCTGGGCCGCGATCCTCTTTGCCGCCGCATTCCTCGGCGGGCTTGTCGCCTGGATTCGACACAATGTCAGCAAGCCGATCCTCACGGTGAGCGAGGCGATGCATCGCCTGACGTTGGGAGATCGCCGCTCAACCCTCGTTGCACCGAAAAGGGAGCGCCGGGACGAAATCGGAATGTTGTTCTCGGCCTTTGCCGGCTACCGTGCCAGCCTGGAGCGCAGTGACGCCTTGGCCCGTGAGGCGGAGCTGGAACGGCAACATCTGGCCGCGGCCGCCGCAAACATGCCTGTGGGCCTATGCATGTTCGATGCCGACCGGCGGCTGGTTTTTTGCAACCAGACCTACGCTGACCTCTACCACCTGCCGGAGGCCCTGACCCGTCCAGGCTCGCAGTGGGCCGATTTGATGCGGTTCCGGATCGCTGCGGGACTCTATGTCGGCCTCGACCCGGACAGGTATCTGCAAGAGCTCTCGGCGATCATCGACCGCGCCGAGCGCGTCGTGAGTTTGGTGGAGCTCAGGGACGGGCGCACAATCAACCTCATCCATCAGCCGCTGCCAGGCGGCGGCTGGCTTGCCACGCATCACGACGTGACCGACTTGCGGCGCAGCGAGGCGCGCATCTCGCACATGGCGCGCCACGACGGGCTTACCGATCTGCCAAACCGCATATTGTTTCGTGAACGCGCCGAGGAAGCTTTGGTCGAGATGGGAAAGAAGGATGGCAAGGTCGCCTTCCTTTGTCTCGATCTCGATCATTTCAAGATGGTCAACGACACGCTGGGGCACCCGGTTGGTGACGCCTTGCTGAAGGAGGTTGCCTCCAGGCTGAGGCAGGTCGTCCGTGAAGACGACACAGTGGCCAGGCTTGGCGGCGACGAGTTCGTGATCATTCAAAGCGAAGCTGGTCAGCCGGTCGAGGCCACCGCCCTCGCACAACGGGTCATCGATGCGCTGAGCGCGCCTTATGTCGTCGATGGTCATGGGGTTGTGATCAGCGCCAGCGTCGGCATCTCGATTGCGCCGGACGATAGCAGGAACGCCGACCAGCTGCTCAAGAACGGCGACATGGCGCTCTACCGGGCAAAGGCGGAGGGACGCAGAACATACAGGTTCTTCGAGCCGGAAATGGATGCCCGCATGCAGGCGCGACGGTTTCTCGAACTCGATCTGCGCGAAGCGCTGGAACGGGGGCAATTCGAGATTTACTACCAGCCGCTCCTCGATCTCGGCCGTGGCGAGGTCAGCTGCTTCGAGGCGCTGCTGCGCTGGCATCACCCGACGCGCGGCATCGTCTCCCCGGTCGAATTCATTTCCCTGGCCGAGGAGATCGGCCTGATCGTCCCGATCGGCGAATGGGTGATCAAGCAGGCCTGTCTCGACGCGGCACGCTGGCCCGATGGTATCAAGGTTGCCGTCAATCTGTCGCCGACGCAGTTTCGCAACACGCGCTTGCTCTCGGCGATCGTCGAGGCATTGGATGTCTCGAGGCTGCCCCCGAGCCGGCTCGAGCTTGAAATCACCGAGACGGTGCTGCTGGCCAACACCCAGGCGACCCTGGCGATGCTGCAACAGATCCACATGCTGGGCGTGCATATCGCGATGGACGACTTCGGAACCGGATATTCGAGCTTGAGCTATCTGCGCTCGTTCCCGTTCGACAAGATCAAGATCGACCAGTCCTTCGTGAAGGATGCCAACGACGTCGATAGCTCCGTCGCCATCATCCGGGCCGTCACAAGCCTTGGCAACAGCCTCGGAATGCAGACCACCGCCGAAGGAGTTGAGACAGCGGAGCAGCTCGAGCGGGTGCGAAGAGAAGGCTGCACCGAAGCACAGGGTTTTCTGCTCAGTCGGCCGTTACCTGCTCAGGAAATTCCCGCAATGCTGGAGCGGACGCGCGCCGTCGTGGCTGGCGACATCGTCGAGCCTGCACCCGAAAATGGCAGGCGAGCGGAACGGCCAGCGTCGCAGGAGCGCGTTGTGGGTAATGCCGTCAGGGTGCCGTCCACCCATGAGCACCGGCCTATGCCGGCCGTAGCCAATCCGGTGCGTAGACGCTCATGAAGGCTACGGCCGGCATAGGCCGGCCTATGCCGGCCGTAGCCAATCCGAGGCGTAGACGTTCATGAAGGCTTCGGCCGGCGAGTAGAGTTTCCAAACAATCTTAACGCGGAAGAACTGTCGACCCCATCAGCGCCTCGTCGATCGAGCGCGCCGCCTGGCGGCCCTCGCGGATAGCCCATACCACCAGCGACTGGCCGCGGCGCACGTCACCCGCGGCGTAAAGCCTGTCGACGCTGGTCCGGTAGTCGCGATCGTTGGCCTCGACATTCTTCGAGCGGCGACTGTCGGTGACGACCCTTATCTCGTTCCCCAGTTCCTTCATCACACTGTCCGGGGCCGGTCCGGCGAAGCCGATGGCGATGAAGGCGAGATCGGCGCGGATGACGAACTCGGTGCCGGCGACCGGCCTGCGCTGCTCGTCGACCTCGCAGCACTTCACACCGGTCAGCTGGCCCTCCTCGCCGATGAATTCGAGCGTCGCCACCTGGAATTCGCGTTCAGCCCCTTCGGCCTGCGAGGACGAGGTGCGCATCTTCGTCGCCCAATAGGGCCAGACCGCCAGCTTGTCTTCCTTCTCCGGCGGCTGCGGGCGGATGTCGAGCTGCGTCACCCGCACCGCGCCCTGCCGGAAGGCGGTGCCGATGCAGTCGGAGGCGGTGTCGCCGCCGCCGACGACGACGACATGCTGACCACCGGCGATGATCGGATGCGACGGCCATGCCACGGTCTGGATCGGCTCGCCGCCGACGCGGCGGTTCTGCTGCACCAGATAGGGCATGGCGTCATAGACGCCGCCGAGGTCGTCGCCCGGAATATTGGCCGGGCGCGGCGTTTCCGAGCCGCCGCAATAGAGCACGGCATCATATTCGGCGAGCAGTTCCGCCGCCGGCTTGTCGACGCCGACATTGACGCCGCAATGAAAGGTCACGCCCTCGCCCTGCATCTGCTCGATGCGACGGTCGATATAGTGCTTCTCGATCTTGAAGTCGGGAATGCCGTAGCGCATCAGCCCGCCAGGCCGGCTCTCGCGCTCATAGACATGCACGTCATGGCCGGCGCGGCCGAGTTGCTGCGCCGCCGACATGCCGGCCGGCCCGGAGCCGATGACGGCAACCCGCTTGCCGGTCTTCTTCTCCGGCGGATAGGGCCGGATATGGCCGGTCTCGTAAGCCTTGTCGGCGATCGCCTGCTCGATCGTCTTGATGGCGACGGGAATGTCCTCGAGGTTCAGTGTGCAGGCTTCCTCGCAAGGCGCCGGGCAGATGCGGCCGGTGAACTCCGGAAAATTGTTGGTCGAATGCAGGTTGCGGATCGCATTGTCCCAGTCGCCATTGTAGACGAGGTCGTTCCAGTCGGGGATCTGGTTATGGATCGGGCAGCCGGTCGGCCCGTGGCAGTATGGAATGCCGCAATCCATGCAGCGCGCGGCCTGTTTCTCGACCTCCTTGTCCGACATCGGCAGCGTGAATTCGCGGAAATGCCGGATGCGGTCGGAGGCCGGCTGGTACTTGTGCACCTGCCGGTCGATTTCGAGAAAGCCTGTTACCTTACCCATAGTCCAGTCCCTGCTGTCCGAAGGCACGCTTCTCGGCGCACCCGTTAACCTCATAAGGCCGCTATGACAACCTTTAGTCCGAGGTCAGGATTGTGGTGAGGATGCCGGCCGGAAAGTCGTCTTCCCGGCCGTGCCCGAAGCCTATTCCGCCGCCACGCTCATGCGCATGCGTTCCATCTCGATCAGCGCGCGGCGATACTCGACCGGCATGATTTTCCGGAATTTCGGCCGGAAGCTCTGCCAGTTGTCGAGGATCTCGCGGCCGCGCACCGAGCCCGTGTAATGGACGTGGTTCGAGATCAGCTGATAGAGGCGCTCCTCGTCATGGCTGGTCATATCGCCGGAAACATCGACGCGTCCCTTGTGGTCGAGGTCGCCGCCGTGATGCAGAAGCTTCTCCATCAGATCGTCTTCTTCCGGAACCGGCTCCAGCTCGACCATCGCCATGTTGCAACGCTCGGCGAAATCGCCGGCCTCATCAAGGACATAGGCGACGCCGCCCGACATGCCGGCGGCGAAGTTGCGGCCGGTTTTTCCCAGCACGACGACGATGCCGCCGGTCATGTATTCGCAGCCATGGTCGCCGACGCCTTCGACGACCGCCGCCACGCCCGAATTGCGCACCGCGAACCGCTCGCCGGCGACGCCGGCGAAATAGGCCTCACCTTCGGTCGCGCCATAGAGCACGGTGTTGCCGACGATGATGGAGTCGGCCGCGACAATCTTCGCTTCTTCTGGCGGACGGATGACGATGCGGCCGCCCGACAGGCCCTTGCCGACATAGTCGTTGCCGGCGCCAATGAGATCGAACGAGACGCCGCGCGCCAGGAAGGCGCCGAAGGACTGGCCGGCGGTGCCGGTCAGCTTCACCTGGATCGTGTCCTCCCGCAGGCCCTTGTGCCTGAAACGCCTGGCCACTTCGCCTGACAGCATCGCGCCTGCCGAACGATCGACATTGCGGATCGGCAGCTCGATCGTCACCGGCTGCTTGGTTTCCAGCGCCGGCTTCGCCAGTTCGATCAGCTTGCGGTCGAGCACGTCGTCGATCGGATGCTTCTGCCGTTCGGTCCAGTGCACGGCCTCGTGCGGTGCATCGGGCTTGAAGAACATCTTCGAAAAATCGAGCCCGCGCGCCTTCCAGTGCTGGATCACGTCACGCTTTTCCAGCAGGTCGGTGTCGCCGATGATCTGGTCGAGATGGGTGAAGCCCATGTCGGCAAGCAGCGCGCGCACCTCTTCCGCCACGTAGAAGAAGAAGTTGATGACGTGCTCGGGCGTGCCCTTGAATCGCTTGCGCAGCACCGGATCCTGCGTCGCCACGCCGACCGGGCAGGTATTCAAGTGGCACTTGCGCATCATGATGCAGCCGGCCGCGATCAGCGGCGCGGTTGAGAAGCCGAACTCGTCGGCGCCGAGCAGCGCGCCGATGATGACGTCGCGCCCCGTGCGCAGGCCGCCGTCGACCTGCAGCGCAACGCGTGAGCGCAAGCCGTTGAGCACCAGCGTCTGATGCGTCTCGGCAAGGCCCATTTCCCATGGGCTGCCGGCATGCTTGAGCGAGGTCAGCGGCGAGGCGCCGGTGCCGCCGTCATAGCCGGAGATGGTGATGTGGTCGGCGCGCGCCTTGGCGACGCCCGCCGCGACCGTGCCGACGCCGACCTCAGACACCAGCTTGACCGAGACGTCAGCCGCCGGGTTGACGTTCTTCAGATCGTAGATCAGCTGCGCCAGATCCTCGATCGAGTAGATGTCGTGATGCGGCGGCGGCGAGATCAGACCGACACCGGGCGTCGAGTGCCTGACCTTGGCGATGGTCGCGTCGACCTTGTGGCCGGGCAACTGGCCGCCCTCGCCGGGCTTGGCGCCCTGCGCCACCTTGATCTGCATGACGTCGGAATTGACGAGGTACTCGGCCGTCACGCCGAACCGGCCCGACGCGACCTGCTTGATCGCCGAGCGTTCCGGGTTCTTGCCGCCGCCGGGCAGCGGCAGATAGCGGTCGGCCTCTTCGCCGCCCTCGCCGGTGTTCGACTTGCCGCCGATCTGGTTCATGGCGCGCGCCAGCGTGGTGTGCGCTTCCCGCGAGATCGAGCCGAACGACATCGCCCCGGTCGAGAAGCGCTTGACGATCTCGGCCGCCGGCATGACCTCGTCGAGCGCCACCTTCTTGCGGCCGGTTTCGTCCGCCAGCTTGATCTTGAACAGGCCGCGGATGGTCTGGGCGCGTGCGGTCTCGCTGTCGATCTGCGCCGAATACTCCTTGAACGTGTCCCACGAGCCCTGGCGCACGGCGTGCTGCAAGGTGGCGACCGCGTCGGGCGACCACATATGCGCTTCCCCGCGCATGCGGAACAGATATTCGCCGCCGACTTCCAGATTGTTGCGCAGCACCGGATCGTTGCCGAAGGCATCGGTGTGGCGGCTCAGCGTCTCGGCCGCAATCTCGTCCAGCCCGACGCCTTCGATCAGCGTCGCGGTGCCGGTGAAATACTTCTGCACGACATCAGACTTCAGCCCGATGGCGTCGAAGATCTGCGCGCCGCAATAGGATTGGTAGGTAGAGATGCCCATCTTGGACATCACCTTGAGGATGCCCTTGCCGATCGACTTGATGTAGCGGGAGACGACTTCGTATTCGTCGACCTCTTCCGGCAGTTCGCCGCGCTTGTGCATGTCGAGCAGCGTGTCGAAAGCGAGATAGGGGTTGATCGCTTCGGCGCCGTAGCCGGCCAGGCAGCAGAAATGATGCACCTCGCGCGGCTCGCCTGATTCCACGACCAGCCCGACCGCGGTGCGCAGCCCCTTGCGGATCAGGTG
Organism: Mesorhizobium sp. B1-1-8; assembly: GCF_006442795.2. Lineage (NCBI taxonomy): Bacteria > Pseudomonadati > Pseudomonadota > Alphaproteobacteria > Hyphomicrobiales > Phyllobacteriaceae > Mesorhizobium > Mesorhizobium sp. B1-1-8. The sequence continues at coordinate 1,804,010 of NZ_CP083956.1, read as the reverse complement.
ATGGTGCACGGCCGCCGTCGCCAGAAGTGCCGGTATCGCGATGCGGTCCGGCCCGACCTGGCGATCGGACAGGATGATGATGTTGTAGCCGCCGGCAACCGCCGCCTCGGCCCGTTCGCAGAGCCGGTCGATGGCGCCCGGCAGGCCGCCCGCCCCTTCGTTCGAGGCATAGGTGATGTCGATCGTCTTGGTGTCGAAGCGGTCCTCGGTGTGGCCGATGGAGCGGATCTTCTCAAGGTCGCCATTGGTCAGGATCGGCTGGCGCACTTCGAGCCGCTTGCGGCGCGATGTGCCGACAAGGTCGAAGATGTTCGGCCGCGGGCCGATGAACGACACCAGGCTCATCACCAGTTCCTCGCGGATCGGATCGATCGGCGGATTGGTGACCTGGGCGAAGTTCTGCTTGAAATAGGTGTAGAGCAGCTTCGACTTGTCCGACATCGCCGAGATCGGCGTGTCGGTGCCCATCGAGCCCACCGCTTCCTGGCCGGTCGTGGCCATCGGCGCCATCAGAAGCTTGGTGTCTTCCTGCGTGTAGCCGAAGGCCTGCTGGCGGTCGAGCAGGCTGACGTCCTTGCGCAGCGCGCGCGGCTCAACCGGCTTCAAATCTTCGAGGATGAGCTGCGTGTTGGCGAGCCAGGTCTTGTAGGGGTGCTTGTGCGCGATCTCCGACTTGATCTCCTCGTCGGAAATGATGCGGCCCTTGGCGAGGTCGATCAACAGCATGCGGCCAGGCTGCAGCCGCCACTTCTGGACGATCCTCTCCTCCGGCACCGGCAGCACGCCGGCCTCCGAGGCCATGATGACGCGGTCGTCGTCGGTGACGATGTAGCGCGCCGGACGCAAGCCGTTGCGGTCGAGCGTGGCACCGATCTGGCGCCCGTCGGTAAAGACCACCGCGGCCGGTCCATCCCACGGTTCCATAAGTGCCGCATGGTACTCGTAGAAGGCCTTGCGATCGGCATCCATGAGCTTGTTGCCGGCCCAGGCTTCCGGGATCAGCATCATCATGGCATGGCTGAGCGAATAGCCGCCCTGGAACAGGAATTCGAGCGCGTTGTCGAAGCACGCCGTGTCGGACTGGCCGTCATAGGAGATCGGCCACAGCTTCGAGATGTTGTTGCCGAACAATTCGGAATCGACCGAGGCCTGGCGCGCCGCCATCCAGTTGTTGTTGCCGCGCACCGTGTTGATCTCGCCGTTGTGCGCGACCATGCGATAGGGATGCGCCAGCTTCCACGACGGGAAGGTGTTGGTGGAAAAACGCTGGTGGACGAGGATCAGCGCGGTCTCGAAGCGCGGATCGGTCAGGTCCTTGTAGTAGGCGCCGACCTGGTAGGCCAGGAACATCCCCTTGTAGACGATGGTGCGCGCCGACAGCGACACGCAATAGGCGCCGATGTCCTTGTTGTCGTTCTCGGCGTAGATGCGGCCGGAAATCACCTTGCGCAGCAGATAGAGTCTCGCCTCATACTCTTCGTCGTCGGGAATGTCGGCGGTGCGGCCGATGAAGACCTGCCGGTGGAACGGCTCGGACGCCGCGATCTCCGGCGCCTTGGACAGCGACGAATTATCGACGGGAACGTCGCGGAAGCCGAGCAGCGGCAACCCTTCGGACTGCGCCGATTCGGCAATGATCTCCTCGACATGGGCGCGAAACGCTGCGTCCTGCGGCATGAACCAGTGGCCGACGCCGTATTGGCCGGCAGGCGGCAGTTCGACGCCCTTGGCCGCCATCTCCTCGCGGAAGAACTGGTCCGGGATCTGCACCAGCACGCCGGCGCCGTCGCCGACCAGCGGATCGGCGCCGACGGCGCCGCGATGGGTGAGGTTTTCAAGCACCGCCAGGCCGTCCATGACGATCTGGTGCGACTTCACCCCCTTCATGTTGACGATGAAGCCGACGCCGCAGGCATCGTGCTCGTTGCGCGGATCGTAGAGGCCCTGGGCGGTCATGCCGGTGGCGGTGCGAGTCGGATTTTTAACGGCTGCCGCTTTCGTCTGCGCGGCCCGGCCGTTGATCGCAGATGGCGTCAGTTCCGTCATCGTCCTGTCCTCCGTTCCGCGGCGCCTGGGTTCTGCCTGGTCGCCGGTTTGCCTTGGGAAGCGCGTTGCTTCCCCTTCACCTTGCTGCACGTCTTGCGAAATCCTTGCCGAACCCTGCGGTATCCGCCCGGTTCGCATCCGGTATCGTACAGGCCAGAGCCGAGTCGTCTACCCGTCGCTCGCGACAATGGCTGGAATGGCATGATGATACGCCAGCTCGGCCTGTTTTGCGCGACAAAATAAGACAGCACTACTGTCCTAAATTTTTTATGGCAGAAATTAGGAAATCACACAAGACCGATTCACAAAAATCTTGGCCCAGCCACGACACAAAATTTCGTGAGAAACCCGCAGGACGCAAGCTTCAGTCCCGGCCATTTTTCGGCCGCATGCTGGCTTCAGCGATTTTCGGATCATTGGTCTTGCACTTGGCAGGCCAAAGCGGTCAAGTCGCGCCCGTTACCGCAAGATCAGACATGGACCTCTCGATGTTCTTTGCTTCCGACAATTGGGCAGGCGTCCATCCCGATATCGCGGCCAGCCTGTCTGCCCATGCCGGCGGCTTCTCGACAGCCTATGGCGACGGCGCCCTCGACCAGGCCGTCTGCAAGCGCTTCAGCGAAATCTTCGAGCGCGAGGTCGCGGTGTTCTTTGTCGCCACCGGTACCGCAGCCAACTCGCTGTCGCTGACTGCCTACAATAAGCCCGGCGGCATTTCCTTCAGTCATCGCGAATCGCACGTCATCGAGGATGAATGCGGCGCGCCGGAATATTTCTCCGGCGGCTCGCGGCTGAACCCTGTCGACGGCGCGCTGGGCAGGATCGACCCGCGCAATCTGGAAAGGGCCGTGGGCCGCTTCGCCTCCGAGATTGTCCATTGGGGTCGGCCAATGGCTGTCTCGATCACCCAGTCGACAGAGGTCGGCACCGTCTACGGGCTCGATGACATCGCGGCGATTTCGGCGATCGCGAGGCGTTACAAGATACCGCTGCATATGGACGGCGCGCGCTTCGCCAACGCCTTGGTGGCGCTCGGCACCACGCCCGCCGAAATGACCTGGAAGCGCGGTGTCGATATTCTCTCCTTCGGCGGCACCAAGAATGGCTGCTGGTGCGCCGAGGCGATCGTGCTGTTCGATCTCGACCGCGCCAACGAACTCGCCTTTTTGCGCAAGCGCGCCGCCCAGCTGCTCTCCAAGTCGCGTTTCATCGCTGCCCAGTTCGAGGCCTATTTCAGGGACGGCCTGTGGCTCGACACCGCCCGCCACGCCAACGCAATGGCCGCGCGCCTCGCCGCGATGCTTGAGGATTCCGACACGGCGCGGCTGGCCTGGCTGCCGCAGGCCAATGAAGTCTTCGCGGTGATGAAGAAAGCTGAAGCAGACAGGTTACAGGCTGCCGGCGCCGCTTTTTACGACTGGCACAGGCCGCGTGGCTTTGACGGCCACATCGGCGAGGATGAGTTGCTCTACCGCTTTGTCACCAGCTTCGCCACGACGACGGAAGAGATAGATCGTCTCGGCGGGCTGCTCGCCTCGACAGCGCCTGCAAACAGATGACGAAGCCGCCCCTCGGCTCGACCATGCGGCTGGTGCGCCCGGCGCCAAATGTGCTTGCCTTCTATGATGGCCGCGTCGATGGCGCCCGCGCCTGGTCCGATGGCCCGAATTGGCTGGACGATGGCGCCTATGCGCTCGGCATTTGCACCTATGCGATCGTCGACGGCTATCAGGCGCTCGTCTACGACACGCATGTCTCGCTGCCGCATGCCCGTATCATCCGGCGAACCCTTGAGGAGCTTCGCGTCACCTCAATTCAAGTCGTGCTCAGCCATTGGCACGACGATCATGTTGCCGGCAATGAAGTATTCCAGGACTGCGAGATCATCGCAAATCGCCTGACCGCGGCGGCGCTTTCGAAGAACCGTGTCAAACTGGAGAACGAGAACCCGCCGATCAGGCCGCTCGTCCTCCCAAACAGGATTTTTGACGGCAGCCTGCATTTGACCGTGGGATCGATCCCGGTCGAGCTTCAGCATGTCGAAATCCACAGCCATGATGGTACCGTGCTGATCATGCCCGGCGCCGGCCTGCTTTTTGCCGGCGATACGCTTGAAGATCCGGTCACCTACGTCGCCGAGCCGGATCGCCTGGCCGAGCATCTGCGCGACCTCGAACGCATGGCCGGATGGACATTCGACCGAATCCTGCCCAATCACGGTTCACTTGAAATGATTGAAGCCGGCGGCTACGGGCGCGGTTTCATCACGGCAACGCAGGCCTATGTCGAAAAACTGCCTCGCTGCCCAAATGAGCCGGGCCTCGTGGCACAGGATCTCAAATTGTTCGCCGCGGAAGCGTTCGCATCAGGGACGATCAATTATTTCGCGCCATACGAGGCCGTCCACCGCGAGAATGTGCAAGCCGTGCTTGCACTGGAATCCACCAGCCGAACGTAAAAAAAGCGGCGCCTTGCGGCGCCGCTTTCGTCTCGGGAGGAGACTGGTATTGCGCAGCGAACGCGCGGATTACGCGGCGTTCTTGGCCTCGATCTGCTTGGCCTTGTCCGAGGACGCGGTGATCGCGATCTTGCGCGGCTTCAGCTCCTCGGGGATGTTGCGCTTGAGGTCGACGAAGAGCAGGCCGTTCTTCAGCGTGGCGCCCTCGACCTCGACATGGTCGGCGAGCTGGAAGCGGCGCTCGAAGGCGCGCGAGGCGATGCCGCGATAGAGCAGCTCCGAACCCTCGCCGTTGCCCTCTTCCTTGCGCTCGCCCTTGACGGTCAGCACGTTGCGGTGCGCCTCGATCGAGATCTCGTCTTCCGAGAAGCCGGCAACCGCCATCGAGATGCGATAGGCGTTCTCGCCGGTGCGCTCGATGTTATAGGGCGGATAGGTCTGCGCGCCGTCGGGCTGGGCGAGCGAGTCGAGCATGGTGAACAGCCGGTCGAAGCCGACGGTCGAACGATAAAGCGGGGAAAAATCAACATGACGCATGGTGTGTTCTCCTGTTGAGCAACATGGTTTGCGTTTGACCGGCACGAAACCCTTGAAGGCGTTCCGGATGGGCCAGCGACCCCATGATTGGCGGCCGCAATGTTCATTTGGGAAGCAGTCAAAGCCATTTCAAGGTTTTCCGCGGGCTGAAAATCCTTGGCAATTTGCCCGTTCGATGAACGGCAGATGAACCATCGCTTCGGCATCCGTTCAGCCTGGCGCCGCTAGGCTCCGGCCAAGATAACCGATAAGCGGCGCCCATGATTGGCGCCGCCACGAGGCCGAACCGGGTGTCAACGTCCCTTCCTCCCGGATCGACGAGGCCGGAAGTGCGCCGCAAGCATTTCCGGCCTTCCCCGTTTCAGGCTCGTCTGGCAATTCCGCAACGCCTTTGCTTTTGCCGCATGGCCGTTTATCACCATGCCGACGCTTTGCCGCCCGGGTGAAGAACAACAACGAAGCGCCGAATGACGGACCTTTTCCACCAGACCGAAGGCAATCCACCGCCGGAGATCGCGACCGGCGGTTTTTTCGCCACCCGCGACGGCAAGAAGATCCGCTATGGCGTCTTCGCCGCCGTTGCCCGGCCGCTGCAAGGCACGGTGGTGCTGCTGGCCGGCCGCAACGAGTGCATCGAGAAATATTTCGAGACCATCCGCAATCTCTCCGACCGCGGCTTCGCCGTCGCCATTCTCGACTGGCGTGGCCAGGGTGGCTCCAGCCGCCTCATCCGCGATCCGCAGCGCGGCTATGTCCGCAGCTTCCGCGACTACACGAACGACCTCGAGCAATTCTTCGAGGAGATCGTGCTGCCCGATTGCCGAGGGCCTTACTATATCCTCGCCCATTCGACGGGAGCGGTGATCGCGCTGCTTGCCTCGCCGTCCATGATCAACCGGGTGCGGCGCATGGTGCTGATCGCGCCATTCCTCACCTTGCCGGACCTGCCGTTTTCGATAACCGCCGTCCGCCGCGTCTGCTCGGTGTTCTGCGCGCTCGGCCTTGGCCGGCTATACGCTGCCTGGGGCCCACGGCCGAAAGCGCCGCTGCCTTTCGAGCAAAACAAGGTGACGTCCGACCCCGACCGCTATCGGCGCAACATCGGCATCTACGAGGCCTGGCCGCAGCTGGCACTCGGCGGCCCGACCATCCGCTGGCTGAGAGCCGCCGCCGCGGCCTCAGGGGCCATTAGCAATCCCGATTTCATGGCGAGAATCCAGGTGCCGACGCTGATTGTCGCCGCCGGCGCCGATCAGGTCGTCTCGACCAAGGCGGTGGAAGCCTATGCCAGGCGGCTGCGCGTCGGCTCGCTGCTGATGATCGACGGCGCGCGTCACGAGATCCTGCAGGAGAAAGACTTTTATCGCGAACAGCTTCTCGCCGCCTTCGACGCCTTCATTCCCGGCACCGGCGACGTAGCTTAAGCGAGGCTTCGCGCAAGGCGGGCGAACATGCCTCGCAGGTGCTGGCAAACAATCCCGGTTCGTGTCCCCTCATTCCGTTTCAGCTGCCGAGCGCTAGGTTACGGTCCGAAGGGGCTTGTGCCGATCTAAAGGGATCTGGAGAAGCGCGCATGAACGCATCGAGCATGTTGGCCCGCCAGGGCCATCGCCTCCTGCAGATCGGCGTTGCCCTGCTGCTTTTTTCGTCGATCGAGGGGTTTGCGATCCCGTACCTTGCCGCACCGCGGCTCGGGCTGTCCGTGCACACGCTCAGCGCCCTGCAAAGTGTCCTCCTGCTGGCGCTGGGTCTTGTATGGCCCAGGCTCAACCTTGGCGCCGTGCTGTCGAGGGTTGCGTTCTGGCTGCTGATCTATTCTGATGTGGCTATCCTGGCCGCTTATGTGCTGGCCAGCATCTGGGGCGCCGGCAACGAGACAATGCCGCTGGCGGCGGCAGGCGCCCATGGGAACGCCTTTCAGGAGGGCGTGATCAAAGGCGTAGGATATTCATCCGCGCCGACCGGTCTCATCTCTTTCGCGCTGATTTTGTGGGGCCTGCGTCTCCAGAGAGCGTGATCCTGCGGCAGAGTCTAGAGCATGTCTCCCGAAAGTGTGCAGCGTTTTCGGGACAAAGACATGCTTAAAATCAAAGGCGCACATCGGCAGGGGATGCTCAGCCGCGCAGTGCCGCCATCGCAGCGGCATGCAATTCAGGTGTCGCCGCGGCCAATATGTCGCCACCCCTCTCTGCCGGTCCGCCATCGAAGGTGGTGATGACGCCGCCGGCTTTCTCGATGATCGGGATCAGCGCCACGATGTCGTAGGGTTTCAGTCCGGGGTCGGCGACGATGTCGACACTGCCTGAAGCGATCATCGCGAAGGCATAACAATCGGCGCCGTAGCGGACGAGTTGCACCTGCGTCTCGAATGCGTCAAATCGATCACGCGCCCGGTCCTTGAACAATGCCGGCGTGGTGGTGAACAGCGTCGCCTGCGAAAGCTCGGTCGTCTTGCGGGTTGCGAGCCTGCGCGGGCCGCCCGGCCCTTCGTAGTGCGAACCCGAGGCGTTGGCATAGAACAGCTCGCCGGTGAACGGTTGCGACATCATGCCGGCCACCGCATCGCCATCGACCGTCAAGCCGACCAGCGTTCCCCAGACCGGCAGGCCGGAGATGAAGGCGCGCGTGCCGTCGATCGGATCGATCACCCAGACATGCCGGCTGGAAATGTTCTGACTGCCATGTTCCTCGCCGAGAATGCCGTGATCGGGATAGTGCGCCGATATCAATGCCCGGATCGCCCGTTCGGCCTCGCGATCGGCCTCTGTGACCGGGTCGAAGCTCTCCACCAGCTTGTTGGCCACCGCGCCCTGGCTGCGGAAGCGCGGCAGGGTCTCGGCGGCGGCGGCATGCGCGATGCGCCGCATGAAATCGATACTGATGTCCAACTCGTTCTCCCCGTTGCGGCAGCCGTCGCCAACCGCAGTTTTTCTATCTGAACACGAGCGTAAGAGCCCTTCAAGCGCCCGATTCTTGTTGCCTGAATGTCACACTTCAGCCGCCGAAGCGGAATTTCCACATCATATTGAATTAAAAAAGCCTGAAGCCAATTGACATTTGTGCGTCGCACAATAGTTTTGTCATCGGACAGCTTATCCTGTCCATGCCCTCCTTGGGCGTTTCCTCCCTAGACTTCGACCGTGTCGTGAAAACGATGCGGTCTTTTTTTAGCGCGCGGGCCCCCCACCACGCCGCCATTTCTCGGCGCCGCCATCACTCTGCGGCGAGCGGCAAATCGACGAAATGATGGTCGGGCATCGCCATCAGTTCGGCCGAAAAGCGCCTCAGGTCGGCGGCAAGCGCGTCGAAGCCGGCCGCCTTGTGGAACGTCCGCTCGTTCATGTAGAGGCCGCGGTTGACCTCGATCTGCAGCGCGTGCAGGTGGCGCGCCGGCCGCCCGTAATGCTCGGTGATGAAGCCTCCGGCATAGGGTTTGTTATGCGCCACCGTGTAGCCCATCCCGACGAGCAGGCTGATCGCCGTCTCGGTGAGCGCTGCCGTTGCCGAAATGCCGAAGCGGTCGCCGACGATGAAGTCCGGCCGCACCCCGTTGTCGCCGACCCGGATGCTTGCCGGCATCGAATGGCAGTCGATCAGCACCGCATATCCGAACCGTGCATGGGTTCTGGTCAGGAGCCGCTTCAGCGTTTCGTGATAAGGCTTGTAGACGGCCTCGATGCGCCCGACGGCCTCGGCCAGCGGCAGGCGCCCGGGATAGATGTCGAGCCCCTCCCCGACCAGCTTCGGCACGGTGCCCAGGCCGCCCGCGACGCGTGCCGAGCGGATGTTGCAGAAGGACGGCACCGGCTCGGCGAACATGCGCGGGTCGAGTTCCCAGGGCTCGCGGTTGACGTCGAGATAGGCGCGCGGAAAGTTCGCCGCCAGCAGCGGCGCGCCGAGCGCGACGGCGCCGCCGAACAGCTCCTCGACATAGCAATCCTCCGAGCGGCGGATGGCATTGCGGTCGAGCCGCGCCATGGCGAGGAAGCGCTCGGGATAGTGGCGGCCGCTATGCGGCGAATTGAACAGGAAGGGTACGCGTTGCTCGGCGCCCGATCGGATTTCGAAGGGTGGTATGACCGAAAAATCCTCGGCTGCCGTCTTCAATTTGAACGAACCAGGAAACAGCACTGCATCATGACGCAAAACTGCCATCTTGTGCCCGGCATGTCCAGCATTTCAGCCCATTGGGCGGTCGCCGAACTGCGGATAATGCGGCCATCGTTCACTTGATGTTTACCGTCACCTCCTCATATACAGGATGGTTAACGGGCTTGCCCGGCGGCAGCCTCGGGGCGGGTGATTCGGACGGGATATGATGGCACGCATTCTGCTGGCGGAAGACGATGACGACATGCGCCGGTTCCTCGTCAAGGCGTTGGAGCGGGCCGGCTACCAGGTGAGCGATTTCGACAACGGCGCCAGCGCTTATGAGCGGCTGCGCGAGGAGCCCTTCTCGCTGCTCTTGACCGATATCGTCATGCCGGAGATGGACGGCATCGAGCTCGCTCGCCGCGCCACCGAGATCGATCCGGACCTCAAGGTCATGTTCATCACCGGCTTCGCCGCCGTCGCGCTCAACCCGGATTCCAAGGCGCCCAAGGACGCCAAGGTGCTGTCGAAGCCGTTCCATTTGCGCGATCTCGTCAACGAAGTCGAGAAGATGCTGCAGGCGGCCTGAGCCGTTCTTGCCGGAAGCGTTGGCGCGTGCTGCGCCGATGCGGCAAAGAGAAGCCTTCATTCAACATTCAAGCTATTGACGCGTCGGACCAAAAGTGGTGTATGCGCGGCTTCGGATGGGCGTGTAGCTCAGCGGGAGAGCACTGCATTGACATTGCAGGGGTCACAAGTTCAATCCTTGTCACGCCCACCATCCAATCCAGTCGATTTGAACCACCTTCGTTGAAGTCGGAAGCCGTTGCGACGAGCGGTCCGTGCGCCGTTCAGCATCATCGATCGGCAAGCCTTTGCTTGCGCCACAGCCCGAACGGCCGTGACATAGCCGGCGCGAAAGGATACGAAACTCCTGATATTCCGGGGGAACGTTTCTGACAGAGGACATAGCGCGCCAGTCTGGCGCCGGCGACATGCGGCCTGAAATACCCGGGCGCGCGCCTGCGGCCACGACGCCCGGTTCGGCAGGGCGTCGCCCCGTCTGGCTGCGCGTTTATCTCGAGTTGCGGCGGGCGGGCAAGCACGCCGGCGCGCCGCTAGCCACGCTTGCCCGGGTGCGGGCCTGGGCAAGACGGAAGATCGATCACGGCTGCCTGGTCAGGCAGCGGGTCAGGGCCGCGCGCAAGAGCCACAAGACCTCGCCGCTCTCGACCGTCAGGGACAGCTTCATGCTCGTCCGCGTCATCGGCAACGACCTCGAGCCACGGCACAGGAAGGGCCAGGCACACGACAATGTCCTGTTCATCCTCGACAACGAACCGGCCTTTCCCGGCTGCGAGAAATTCTGGATCGTCAACCGGATCATCGATCCGGACGAGGAAGCGCGCGTCGTCGCCCTGCTGCAGAGCCGCGGCCAGGCTTTCCACCGGATCGCCTTCGAGTTCGACGAGTACCGGCGGATGCCCTGGAATACCGATCGGCTGTCGCCTGGCGAGACCAGGTTCTCCAACAGTGAAAGATGGCCCGGTGGGCAGGATGCGGCGCGTTACGAAACCTGCATCCGTCTCCACAAGAACCGCTATGCGATGAACAACAACGGCGCCCGCAACAAGGCGCTGGAGATCGCCCGCGGACGCGCCAAATGGCTGATGCCCTGGGATGGCAATTGCTATCTGACGCGGCAGGCATTCGATGAGATCCGCAGGGCTGTAGCGGTGAAGCACTATCTCCACTACCTCGTCGTTCCCATGGCCCGCATCGTCGACAACGCCGTGCTGCTCGACGGGAATTTCAGGCCGAAGGCGAAGGAAGAGCCGCAGATCATCTTTCGCGGCGACACCACAGAGCTGTTCGACGAAAACTATGGTTATGGCCGCCGGCCCAAGATCGAGATGCTGTGGCGGCTCGGTGTGTCGGGGCTCTGGGACAGGTTCCGCGACGACCCATGGGATTTCCCGCGTCCGTCCCTGGCGGCGGACGGCGGGCTTTTCTGGAAGGCGGGCTGGGTGGCGCGCCTCGATTCGGGATACGCTCATCTGGAAACCGGCAAGACCGGTCCGCGTGCCCGCTGGGCAAGCCGCGACCAGGCAATCGTCGACATGCTCGACCGCTGTGACGCCAGGGCTGTCGCCAGTCGGCTCGACCCGTCGCGCCTGACCTACTATGACGAGGACGCGCTCGTCGCCGCACGGGCAGACCAGCACGCTTACGGCCGGCAGGAGCTCCGGGCTGCCGCCGAACAGGCGCTTTCGCGTGGTCCGTTCAGCGTCACGGACAAAAGCGGCCGGGCGCCAAGCGGCGATCCGCACGACTATTTTCAGCCCGCCCCTTATTGGTGGCCCGACCCGGACAAACCCGACGGCCTCCCCTTCATCCGGCGCGATGGCGGGCGCGCGCCGGGCACCGGCTTGCACGACCCCGCAGGCGAAGCCTACGACCGCACGCGACTGCAGCGGATGCTGGACGACACGACGGTGCTGGCGCTGGCGGCGAGCGTGCTCGGCGACCAGCGTTTTGCCGGCCACGCAGCGCGGCTGGTCCGAACCTGGTTCGTCGACCCTGCGACACGAATGAACCCGCACATGCGTTACGCGCAGGTGCGGTTCGGCCACAACGATCATGAGGGGGTGGGTTATGGCGTCATCGAGCTCAAGGACCTCTATTTCTTTCTCGACGCCGTCCGCCTGGTCGAGCGTACAGGCGCACTGGACGAATCCGACAGGCTGGCCTTCCGGTCCTGGCTGGGCTCATATGGCCAATGGCTGGATACCGCGCCCGCCGCCAGGCTGGAATTCCGCCGGCCCAACAACCATGGCGTTTTCTTCGACCTGCAACGGGCGGCCATTGCCGCCTATCTGGGCGACAGCGCGACGCTGGCCCGCACCGGGCTCTACGCGCGCGAGCGGCTGGTTGAGCAGGTCGCAGCCGACGGTTCGCTGCCGCGTGAACTGTCCCGCGCCAATCCAAGACATTATGTCATGTTCGCCCTGCAGGGATGGACCGCGCTGGCGCGGCTTTTGTCCTCGGGCGGCGATGATCTTTGGCAGCATCGCGAGGGCCAAGCTCTGGTGCGAGCCTTGCGTTGGCTGGCGGTGCATGCCGGCACGCTGGCCACGTCTCCTGGCGAGCGCTTCGACGCGCAGCGCATCCGCCCACTGCTGGACGATCTCGCGCGCCACGATCCCGACTGGCCCGCATCCGCCAACGCGGAAGCAGGGTCGAGGTCGCTAATCTTCCATCCGGACTGCGCGATCGCGCCATTCTGGACATGGCGGCGGCCCTGACCTCAGCCGAGCAAGGCACTCACGCCTGGCTGGACTTTGCACTCGTACCCGACCGGATCACGAACTCGTTCTCTTGGAAAAGTTTGTTGCCGGGGTCGGCCTTCAGCGATAGGGCCGCCATCGCCAACGCGGCTTCAGTTCTGCCCAGAGCCGCGTGAAGTATGTGCGCCGCGCATGCGGCGGCATAGGCACAACCGGCCCTGGCGGCCGCGAGGTAAAGACCGAAATCGCCGCTCATGACGAGGCCGCGCCACGACCGGCTGATCAGAAGCTGCATGATACCGGTCGGAATTTTGCCGGAAGCGTCGAATTCCCTGGTCATGAACGCCCTGAGCATCGCCTCGCCGGCCGCGTAGTTCTTCTCGCGGAAATGGCTCGCTACAATCTTTAGGATGTAAACCCGATTTTCCAAGTCGAGCGCGAGCGCCTTTTCAAGGATTCCTCTGGCGCGAGCAGGACTGATCCTGTTTTCCAGCAGGCAGAAGGCCCGCTGATAGCCGAACGCTGCCTCCATTGGACGGTAATCGGCTTCCCTGATCCTCAATTCTTCAAGGATAATGTGTGCTGTCCGGCCCTGGTTGAACAACGCCTTGGTCCTGAAGACCGGCACATTGCCCATGACAGAGGCGATCGTCGCGAAAACGCTGCTTCCGGCGTAGATTTGGCGGCATCGCGCCATCAACCCCATCTCGAAAAATGCCCTGCTCGTCTGATCGGTAAATTCGTTGACGCCAAAGTCCTCGCTCAGCAGGGCGCCGGTCTCCGATTTCAGATAGTCGAGCATCGCCCGGTCCTGCCCGATAAGCAGGGTCGCCAGACCCTTCGATGCGAGTTTCGACACGATCTGCCTCGCGAGCGGAGCCGGGATGACCTTCTCCCCGAATTCCAGCCGCGATCGGTAGGTGCCGTAGACAATGTCGCCGCTGCGCAGATGCAGCGCTGCCGCGGGTCGCGAAAACCGATATTCGCCGGCGGCGGCAATGGCCGCTTTGATGGCCGCAGAAAAGCCGAACCCGCCGAACGCCTGATGTCTCATGATGGCCGGCCTGTTGGCCGGCAGCCGCGCCTTGAACCAGCCCTGTCGCCATGAGCCCAGAACATTGAAGTCGTCGCAGGTCCACCCCTGCAGGTCGGTTCGCCTGGCATCCGCCTCGAGGCTGCCGCGGGTGAACGCCCCGCCGAGAACGCTGAACCGGTTGATGTCGATCTCCTCGCCCAGCCAGTGCTTTTCCACGAAGTCGGCGGAAAACACCTTGTCGACGCATTCCACCATGTGGAATTGCATTTGCGTGACGGATTGGCCATTCCAGGTAAATCCGAAACGGCATCCCGTCCTGTCGGCCAGGCTTTTTGCATTGACCATCGCCAGCAGCCGTCCGCCCAGGCCATCGGTTCTGGTCGCTGCAAATATCTTGGTGGAGAAGTCGCTCAAGCGCTGTCGCCCTCGCTGGCTCCGTCTAACGAGATTGTCCAAACCGTATCTGCCCCTTCTCGACATGGTCGAGAAACCACGCATAGGTCTGTTCCAATCCGCCGCGAAGCGAGTATTTCGGCCGCCAGCCGGTGGCGAACAGCCGCGACACGTCCATCAGCTTGCGCGGCGTGCCGTCGGGCTTGGTCGGATCGAAGGCGACCGCCGCCTCGCAGCCGACGACCGACAGCATGGTGCGGGCCAGATCCGCGATGGTGACGTCCTGTCCGGAGCCGACATTGACGTGGCTATCTCCTGCATAGTTCTTCAGCAGCCAGACCAGGGCATCGGCGGCGTCGTCGACATGCAGGAACTCACGCATCGGCCTGCCCGACCCCCACACTTGCAGTGTTTTCTGACCGGTGCGCTTCGCCTCATGTGACTTGCGCATCAGGGCCGGCACGACATGGCTGCCGTTGAGGTCGAAATTGTCGCCGGGACCATAGAGGTTGGTCGGCATCGCCGAGATGTAGTCGACCCCGTACTGGCGCTGATAGGCTTGGCAGAGCTTCAGCCCGGCGATCTTTGCGACCGCATACCATTCGTTGGTGGGCTCGAGCGGACCGGTCAGCAGCGCGTCTTCCGGAATCGGCTGCGGCGCCAGTTTCGGATAGATGCAGGAAGAGCCGAGGAACAGGAGCTTTTGGACCTCGCTGCGGAACGCGGCCTCGATGACATTGGTCTGCATGGCAAGATTTTCGTAGAGAAAGTCGACCGGAAAACGGTCATTGGCGAGGATGCCGCCGACCTTGGCGGCCGCCATCACCACCGCATCGGGCCGATGCTCGCTTATCCAGCGCCGCACGCCGGCCTGGTCGAGAAGGTCGAGCTCGCTGCGCGCCACCGTCAGGATCTCGCAGTCCTCGCCTGCCAGCCGGCGCACCAGCGCCGAGCCGACCATGCCGCGATGGCCGGCGACGAAAACCCGCTTGCCTTTGAGGTCGAAGGTCTGGTCCATCGGCACGTCCTATGCGGAATGGCCATTGCGCCATGTGCCGCCGGCGGCGCGCGCCAGGTCGGCCTGAACCATTTCCGCCACCAGATCCTTGAAGCCGACCGTGTGCGACCAGCCCAGCCTGGTCCTTGCCTTGGAAGCATCGCCAACCAGCGTATCCACTTCGGTCGGCCGGAAATAGCGCGGATCGATGCGCACCAGCACGGCGCCGGACCCGGCGTCGATGCCCACTTCATCGGCGCCCTCGCCGTGCCAGCGTATGGCGCGTCCGGTTTCGGCGAAGGCCAGTTCGACGAATTCGCGCACCGAATGCGCCTCGCCGGTCGCCAGCACGAAATCATCCGGCTCGTCATGCTGCAGGATGCGCCACATGCCCTCGACATAATCGCGCGCATGCCCCCAGTCGCGCCTGGCATCGATGTTGCCGAGATAGAGCGTGTCCTGCAGCCCGTGATGGATCGCGGCCACGGCGCGCGTGATCTTGCGGGTGACGAAGGTTTCGCCGCGCGTCGGGCTTTCGTGGTTGAACAGGATGCCGTTGGCGGCGAACATGCCATAGGCCTGACGGTAATTCACCGTGATCCAGTAGGCATAGAGCTTGGCCGCGGCATAGGGTGAGCGCGGCCGGAACGGCGTGATCTCGTTCTGCGGGATTTGCGCCACCTTGCCGTAGAGCTCAGACGTCGAGGCCTGGTAAAAGCGCACCGATTTCTCGCGGCCGAGGATGCGGATCGCTTCCAGCAGCCGAAGCGTGCCCAGCGCATCGGCATTGCCCGTATATTCCGGCGTCTCGAAGCTCACCTGGACATGGCTCTGGGCGCCGAGATTGTAGATTTCGCCGGGCTGCGTCTCCTGCACCAGTCGGATCAGGTTGGTCGCGTCGGTCAGGTCGCCGTAATGCAGGAAGAACCGCGCGCCGCTCTCATGCGGATCGACATAGATGTCGTCGACGCGCTCGGTGTTGAACGAGGACGAGCGGCGTTTGACGCCGTGGACGATATAGCCCTTCTGCAACAGCAGTTGCGCCAGATAGGCCCCATCCTGCCCGGTCACGCCGGTAATCAGAGCCACTTTGTCCGTCATTGCCGCTCGTCCGCATGAAACCCGGCAACCGAATACAGATTTGCCGGCGGAACGCAAACCCCACGCGGGGAATGCTTTTCAGCCGCCTGCTCGATCGGGCTCAGGCACCAACGACGGCGCAGAGGGTTTTCATCCGTGCGACGGCAAGTCCAGGGTCGGCCAGCAACCCGGCCTGATCGGCAAGGCGAAAGATTTCGGCGTAGTGGCAGATGCCGCGCGCCGACTGCATGCCGCCGACCATCGCAAAATGATCCTGATGGCCGTTCAGCCAGGCCATGAAGACGATGCCGGCCTTGTAATATTCGGTCGGCGCCTCGAAGATTTTTCGCGACAAAGGCACGGTCGGCGCCATCAGCGCGTCGTAGCCGGCACGGTCGCCCTCGGCGAGTTTCGCCAGCGCGGCATTGGCGACCGGCGCGATGGCGTCGAAAATGCCGAGCAGCGCATGCGAATGCCGCTTGCCGTCGCCGGCGATCAGTTCGGGATAGTTGAAATCGTCGCCGGTGAACATCACCACCCCGTCGGGCAGTCGGTTCCTGAGCTCGATCTCCTTGCCGGCGTCGAGCAGCGATATCTTTATTCCCTCGACCTTGGCGGCGTGGCGCTCGATGATGGCGACGACCGTGTCGAGCGCCGGCTTGAAATCCGCGCTGCCCCAATATCCCTTCAGCGCCGGATCGAACATGTCGCCCAGCCAGTGCAGGATGACTTTGCCAGACGCCTGGCTAAGCATGCGGTCATAGACACTGGCATAATCGTCCGGCCCCTGGGCCACGTCCGCCAGCGCGCGGCTCGCCATCATGATCGCCTTGCCGCCCTCGCCTTCAATGAAGGCGAACTGCTCCTCATAGGCATGGATCACATCTTCGAGCGTTCTTGCCGCCGACGGCGCCAGATGGTCGGTGCCGGCGCCCGAAGCGAGATCGGCGCCGGGCACGGTGCGCGCCTCGGCGATCGAGCGCCGGATCAGTTCCTGCGCGCTCGTCCAGTCGAAACCCATACCGCGCTGCGAGGTGTCCATGGCCTCGGCGATGCGGAAGCCGAGTGCCCAAAGATGATGGCGGAACGCCATCGTCTTGTCCCAGTCGACGGCGGCCCGAGACCACGGATTGGTCATGGCGATGGGGTCTACGACGACATGGGCGGCGGCATAGGCAATGCGCGAAAAACGCGCGCCGATCCTGGGCTCCACCGGTTCGCCGACGAGCCGGTAGCTGGCGCGGCCGCCATCCTGCGCAGGCAAGGTGATGTCCATGAAACTCTCCCTTGCGGCTATCTGTAAATGGAACGTTCCAATAAATCAAGAACCTTTATGGTTCCGGGTGGCCTGAAGCGATTCAATGCTGCACCACACCGCCAGCCCTTGCATTTGAACTACCGGCTGTCAATTTTTCGATTGCGCGAGAATCCCGATTGACTCTGATTTGGCTGCAGGTTTAGAACGTTCCAATGGATTTGCCATTTCAACGCGGAGGATGAAGCGGACATGGCCAGCCGGGCCAAGGCGACGATCCTGGACATCGCCCGTGAAGCCGGCGTGTCCAAATCGACGGTGTCGCTCGTGCTGCAGGGCAGCGGGCTGATCCGGCCGGAAACCGCGGTCAGGGTGCGCAAGGCGATCGAGGATGTCGGCTATGTCTACAACCGCGGCGCCGCCAATCTGCGCAAGGCCCATTCCAATGTCATCGGCATGGTGATCAACGATCTCACCAACCCGTTCTTCGCCGAGCTTGCCGTCGGCATGGAGCGCGTCTTCCAGGCGGCAGGCGTCGTGCCCTTCATCGCCAACACGGCCGAAAACCCGGTGCGACAGGAAGAGGTGCTGAAGTCGCTGATGGAGCAAGGCGTAGCTGGGCTCATCGTCTCTCCGGCGCGCGGCACCACGTCGGGCGCCTTCCGCCGCATCGAGGCGGCCGGGGTGCCGATCGTCTTCACCATGCGCCGGCTGCCTGAAAGCCGCATCCCGGTGATCGCGCCGGACAATCATCGCGGCGCTGTGCTTGCCACCGAGCATCTGATCCGCAGGGGCCATCGCCGCCTTGCGTTCTTTGGCGGCTCGTCCGACCTTGTTGTCTATCACCAGCGACTGGGCGGGTTCCTCGAAGCCTGCGAAACGCTCGGCATTCCGACCGCTGACCGGCTGATCGTCGAGGGCGAGACCAGCCGCAAGGGCGGCATGGCCTGCCTGGAGACGGCGCTTGCCACGACACAGCCGCCGACGGCGGCGCTGTGCTTCAACGACGCGGTCGCCTTCGGCGTCATGCTGGCACTGCGCCGCCGCAATCTGGAAGCAGGAACGGACTTTGCCGTCGTCGGCTTCGACGATGTCGCCGAGGCCGAGCACTACAGCCCGGCGCTGACCAGCGTTGCCGTCAATACCGCGGGCCTCGGCGAGCGTGCCGCCCACGTCATGCTGAAGATGATCCAGTCGCGCACCACGCGCGCCGAGGACCATATCGGCGCCGTCAGCCTCGTCGTTCGCGAAAGCAGCGGTCCGGACCGCAATAGCCAAGTGGGAGACGCGGCATGAGCGTGCGATGGGGATTGATCGGCGCCAGCACGATCGCCAGACAGTTCATGATTGATGCCATCCGCGCGCAGGCCGATGGCGAGATCGCCGCCGTGATGAGCTCCAGCCCGGAACGGGCCGAGGCCTATGCGAGGGAAAACGGCATCGCACGCGCCGTCTCGTCTCTCGACACGCTGCTCAACTCGAACATCGACGCCGTCTACATCTCTACCACCAACGAATTGCACCTCGAGCAGGGCCTAGCCGCCATCAAGGCCGGCAGGCATGTGCTGTGCGAGAAGCCGTTGGCGCTGACCAGCGCCGATGCCCGCAAGATGGTCGCCGCCGCTAGCGCGGCAGGCGTCGTGCTCGGCACCAATCATCATTTGCGAAATGCCGGCGCGCATCGGGCGATGCGCGACGCGATCGCCGCCGGCCGCATCGGCAGGCCGATCGCGGCGCGCGTCTTCCATTCCGTCTATTTGCCGGAGAATCTTCAGGGCTGGCGTATCACGAAGCCGGAGGCCGGCGGCGGCGTGGTGCTCGACATCACCGTTCACGATGCCGACACGCTGCGCTTCGTGCTCGGCGACGACCCCGTCGAGATTTCGGCCTTCACGCAAGCCGCCGGCATGGCCAGCGGCGGGTTGGAGGACGGCGCCATGTGCATCTGGCGCTTCAAGTCCGGCGCCATCGCCCAGTCGCATGAGGGGTTCACCACCAAATTCGCCGGCACCGGCTTCGAGGTGCACGGATCGGAAGGCTCGCTGATCGCCACCAATGTGATGACGCAGAAGCCGGTCGGCTCGGTGCTGCTGCGGACTGCTGCCGGCGAGGAAGAACTGAGCTTCGACCGCGAGGACCTCTACACCCGCTCGCTGCGCCAGTTGCATGCCGCGATCCGAGGCGAAGGCCAGCCGTCGGCCACCGGCGAGGACGGTGTCTGGTCGCTGGCATCGGCCGAAGCAGCACTACAATCATCGAAGACGGGCCAGGCGGTCGTGATTGATCCACAACTCGGGAGCCCTACGTGAGCAAGCTGGTCTCGGCGGCTGATGCCGCCAGCCTGATCAAGGACGGCATGGTCGTCTCGGTGTCGTCGTCGAGCGGGCTTGGCTGCCCCGACGCCGTGCTTGCCGCGATCGGCGAACGCTTCGACGCCGAAGGCCATCCGAAGAATATCACCACGCTGCATCCGATCGCCGCCGGCGATATGTACGGCATCAAGGGCATCGACCATCTCGCCAAGCCCGGCTTGCTGAAGCGCACGCTCTGCGGCTCCTATCCGTCCGGCCCGTCCTCCGCCGAGCCGCCGCAGATCTGGAAGATGATCGGCGACAATTCGGTCGCCGCGTATAACGTGCCGTCCGGCATCCTGTTCGACATGCATCGCGAGGCCGCCGCCAAGCGCCCGGGCGTGCTGACCAAGGTCGGTCTCGACACCTTCGCTGATCCGCGCCACCAGGGCTGCGCCATGAATGCCGCCGCTAGCGAGCCGATCGTCTCGGTGCAGCAGTTCGACGGCGAGGAATGGCTCTATTTCCGTTCGATCGTGCCCAACATCTCGATCATCCGCGCCACCACGGCAGACGAGCGCGGCAACCTCACCTATGAGCATGAGGGCGCCTACCTTGGCGGCCTCGAACAGGCGCTCGCAGCCCGCAACAATGGCGGCGTCGTCATTGCGCAGGTGAAGCGCGTCGTCGAGAACGACACGCTGAAGCCGCATGACGTGCGCGTGCCCGGTGTGCTGGTCGACCATATCGTGGTCGCGCCCGACCAGTTGCAGACGACGCAGACGCCCTACGATCCGGCGATTTCCGGCGAGATCTTCCGTCCACTGTCGACCTTCCGCACGCCGGAGATGAACATCCAGAAAGTGATTGCGCGCCGTGTCGCCATGGAATTGCGCGACGGCATGGCCGTCAACATCGGCTTCGGCATCTCGGCCAATGTGCCGCGCATCCTTCTTGAGGAAGGCCAGCACGGCAAGGTCACCTGGGTGATCGAGCAGGGCGCGGTCGGCGGCGTGCCGCTGCTCGACTTCAAGTTCGGCTGCGCCTCGAACGCCGAAGCGATCATGCCTTCGCCGCACCAGTTCATCTATTTCCAGGCCGGCGGCTTCGACGCTTCGCTGCTGTCCTTCCTGCAGATCGACCGTCACGGCTCGGTCAATGTCTCCAAGCTTTCGGCGCGGCCGCATGTGACGGCCGGCGCCGGCGGCTTCGTCGACATCACGGCGCGGGCGAAGAAGATCGTATTCTCCGGCTTCTTCAATGCCGGCGCAAAACTCTCGCTGGCCGACGGCGCCATCCGCATCGACCACGAAGGCAAGGTCAAGAAGGTGGTCGAAGAGGTGGAGCACATCTCATTCTCGGGAAAACGCGCCGTCGCGCAAGGCCAGGACATCACCTATGTCACCGAACGCTGCGTGATGAAGCTGACGCCGGACGGGCTGATGGTGACCGAGCTCGCGCCCGGCATCGACCTCGAACGCGATGTACTGGCGCAGGCCGAGATTCCGCTCGCTGTGGCGAACGACCTCAAGGTCACGCCTGCGGCGCTCTATCAGGACAGGCCGATCGGCCTGTCGCTCAATGGCGGCGCCTCGCTTGGAGGCCCGCATGGCTGAGCGCCTCGTTACCTTCGAGCAGGATGGCGCGATCGGCATCCTCACGCTGCGGCGCCCGGAAAAGTTCAACGCGCTCGACATTCCGATGCTGCGTGCGCTCGAAGCATCCCTTGACGAGGCGGAACTGGCCGAGGGCGTGCACGTCGTGCTCATCCGCGGCGAAGGCAAGGGCTTTTGCGCCGGCGGCGACGTAGAGGCCTGGGGCGCCATGAGCGCCGCCGATTTCCAGGTGCAATGGGTCCGCTACGGTCACCGCGTTTTCGACCGCTTGGCGCGGCTCAGACAGCCGACCATTGCGGTGCTGTCGGGCCACGCGCTGGGCGGCGGACTGGAACTGGCGGCGGCCTGTGACTTCCGTGTCGCTGAGACCCAGATCAAGCTCGGCTTCCCCGAAACTTCGATCGGTGTGGTGCCCGGCTGGTCCGGCACGCAGCGCGCCGTACGCCGCTTCGGCGCGCAAATCGTGCGCCGTGTGGCAGTTGGTGGCGAGATTTTCCTGGCAGCCGACGCGCTGACGCACGGCGTCGTCGATCGTGTCGTCGAGACTGGCAAGGCCTTCGATGAGGCGAAAGCCTGGGGGGAAAAGATCGCCGAGCGTGGGCCGCTGGCGACCGAGGCCGCAAAGTTGATGATCGCGGTCGCTGAAGGTGAGGAAAGCGCTGCCGCCACGGAAGCGCTGGCCAGCGGCTTCATCGCGCTGACAGCCGACCTCAAGGCCGGCGTCGGCGCCTTCAAGGCCAAGCAGAAGCCGGCCTTTTCGAGATCCTAGAGAAGATACGATGAACGCACCCCTCAAGATTTCCATGCCGGCCGAGGCGTCCAAGGCACCGAAGACCTACCAGCTTCTGATCGACGGCAAGCATGTCGACGCTCGTGACGGCCGCACGATCGAGCGTAGCAGCCCCGGTCATGGTTTTGCCGTTTCACGCTATGCCCAAGCCGGCGCAGCGGAAGTCGAGGCTGCGGTGCAGGCCGCGCACAAGGCCTTCGAGACCGGCCCGTGGCCGCGCATGAAGGCCTCGGAGCGCGCTGCGGTGCTACTCAAGGCGGCCGACCTGATCGAAACCCGGCTGGAAGAAATCGCCCGGCTCGACGCGCTGGAATCCGGCAAGCCGATCGCCCAAGCGCGCGGCGAGATCGTCGGTGCCGTCGACATCTGGCGCTATGCCGCAGCGCTCGCCCGCACGCTGCATGGCGAGAGCTACGCCAATCTCGGCGATGCCATGCTGGGCGTCGTACTGCGCGAACCGATCGGCGTCGTCTCGATCATAACGCCGTGGAATTTCCCATTCCTGATCGTCAGCCAGAAACTGCCCTTCGCGCTCGCCGCCGGCTGCACGGCGGTCGTCAAGCCGAGCGAGATGACCTCGGCCTCGACCTTCGTGCTCGGCGACATCCTGCTGGAAGCCGGCGTTCCTGCCGGCGTCGTCAACATCCTGGCAGGCCTCGGTGCCGATGTCGGCGCGCCGATGGTCAGTCACCCGCTGGTCGAGATGGTGTCCTTCACCGGCTCCACCCGCGTCGGCAAGATGACCATGGCGGCAGCCTCGAATTCCTTGAAGAAGGTCTCGATGGAGCTCGGCGGCAAGAACGGCCAGATCGTCTTCCCTGATGCCGACCTCGAAGCTGCGGCGGACGCCGCGGTGTTCGGCGGCTTCTTCAACGCCGGCGAATGTTGCAATGCCGGCAGCCGGCTAATCGTGCACGAGGCGATCGCCGACGACTTTCTCGCTGCCGTCAAGGCGCTGGCCGACAAGGTCAAGGTCGGCGATCCGTTGGACGACCACACCAAGGTCGGCGCCATGATCTCCGCGGATCATTTGGCAAAGGTAGCCGGCTATGTGAATGCCGCAAAAACGGACGGCGGCAGCGTCTACAGCGGCGGTGGCCAACTGACCTCCAACGCCGGCCAGTATCTCGATCCGACCATCGTGCGCGGCGTCACCGAGGAGATGGCCATCGCCCGCGAGGAAGTGTTCGGGCCGGTGCTGTCCGTGCTCACTTTTGAAACGATTGAAAAGGCATTGCACATCGCCAACAACACGCCCTATGGTTTATCCGCAGGGGTATGGAGCGCCAGCATCGATACCTGCATGTCGGTGGCGCGGGGTGTGCGTTCGGGGACGGTTTGGGTGAATACGTTCATGGAAGGTTACCCCGAACTGCCTTTCGGCGGCTACAAGCAGTCCGGTCTCGGACGCGAACTCGGCAAGCGCGCCGTCGAGGATTATACCGAGGAAAAGACAATCCAGTTTCATCGCGGCCAGCGCACCGGATGGTGGGTCGGCTGAGTTGGGAGACCCCGGCCTATATGCCGGTTATGTGAATGCAACAAGGGAGGTAGTACATGTTGCGCAAACTGCTTATCGGAACGGCTCTTGCGACGAGCTTTGCGTTCTCGGCGCATGCCGCGGACGTCAAGGAAGTGCAGATGCTGCATTGGTGGACGTCGGGTGGCGAAGCGGCCGCTCTCAACGTGCTCAAGCAGGATCTGGCCAAGGAAGGCTATGCCTGGAAGGACGTGCCGGTGGCCGGCGGCGGCGGCGACGCGGCCATGACCGCGCTGAAGGCGATGGTCGCGGCAGGCAACTACCCGACCGCCTCGCAGATGCTCGGCTACACCGTGCTCGACTATGCCGCCGCCGGCGTCATGGGCGATCTCACCGAGACCGCCAAGAAGGAAGGCTGGGACAAGTCGGTTCCTGCGGCCCTGCAGAAGTTCTCCGTCTATGACGGCAAATGGGTGGCCGCTCCGGTCAACGTCCACTCCGTCAACTGGCTATGGATCAACAAGGCGGTGATGGACAAGATCGGCGGCACCGAGCCGAAGACCTTCGACGACTTCGTCGCGTTGCTCGACAAGGCCAAGGCGGCCGGCGTTATCCCGCTTGCGCTCGGCGGCCAGAACTGGCAGGAAGCGACCATGTTCGACTCGGTCGTGCTGTCGACCGGCGGACCGGAGTTCTACAAGAAGGCGATGAACGACCTCGATGAGGAGTCGCTCAAGTCGGATACGATGAAGAAGTCGTTCGACAACCTCGCCAAGCTCGTCAAATATGTCGACCCGAACTTCTCGGGCCGCGACTGGAACCTTGCCACCGCCATGGTCATCAAGGGTGACGCGCTGGTTCAGGTCATGGGCGACTGGGCCAAGGGCGAGTTCCACGCCGCCAAGAAGACCCCGGGCACCGACTTCCTGTGCTTCCGCTTCCCGGGCACCGACGGCTCGGTGATCTACAACTCCGACATGTTCGGCATGTTCAACGTTCCGGAGGACCGCAAGGCCGCCCAGGTCGCGCTTGCCACCGCTACTTT
Organism: Mesorhizobium sp. B1-1-8; assembly: GCF_006442795.2. NCBI lineage: Bacteria > Pseudomonadati > Pseudomonadota > Alphaproteobacteria > Hyphomicrobiales > Phyllobacteriaceae > Mesorhizobium > Mesorhizobium sp. B1-1-8. The sequence continues at coordinate 1,779,607 of NZ_CP083956.1, read as the reverse complement.
GTCGAAGAGCTTCCAGTCGGCCTTCAACGTGGTGAAGGGTTCGGTTCCGGCCCGCACCGACGTGCCGGATACCGACTTCGACGCTTGCGGCAAGAAGGGCATCGCCGACCTGAAGAAGGCCAATGAAGGCGGCACGCTGTTCGGCTCGCTGGCGCAGGGCTACGGCGCCCCTCCGGCGGTCGCCAACGCTTACAAGGACGTCGTGTCGAAGTTCGTCCATGGTCAGATCAAGACCTCCGACGAGGCCGTCACCGAACTGGTCAAGGCAATCGACGACGCCAAGTAAGCGCCACGCGCCAAGAAAGCGCCTTCCCCGCTCCGGCGGGGAAGGTTTCCGGCCCGCCGGGCCGGTCGACCTCGCGTCGACGGGAGGAGTTCATGAGCACTGTTGCGACAAGCCAGATCAAGCTGACGCCCGAACAGGCCCGTCCGCGTGCCACGGTGCGCTCGCGCCTGCAGGATGCGCTGCCGAAGATCGTTCTGGCGCCGAGTTTTGCCATCACCATCGTCTTCGTCTACGGCTTCATCCTGTGGACGATCTATCTGTCCTTCACCAACTCCAAGACCTTCCCTTCCTATGCCATCACCGGCGGCCGCGCCTATCAGCGGCTGTGGCGCTGGACTTTCGAGAGCGACCCGCCGTCGAGCTGGTACACCTCGATCACCAACATGGGCATTTTCGGCTTCCTCTACATCTTCATCTGCCTGGCGCTTGGCCTGTTCCTGGCCATCCTGCTCGACCAGAAGATCCGCGGCGAGGGCGTGCTGCGCCCGATCTATCTCTACCCCATGGCGCTGTCCTTCATCGTCACCGGTGTTGCCTGGAAATGGTTCCTCGACCCCGGCCTCGGCCTTGAGCAGACGCTGCATCAATGGGGCTGGACGAGCTTCCACTTCGACTGGATCAAGAACAAGGATTTCGTCATCTACACGGTGGTGATCGCCGGCGTCTGGCAGGCCTCGGGCTTCGTCATGGCGATGTTCCTGGCGGGGCTTCGCGGCATCGACGGCGAGATCATGAAGGCGGCGCAGATCGACGGCGCCACCACCTTCCAGCTCTACCGCCGCATCGTCATTCCGCTGCTCAGGCCGGTGTTCCTCTCGGCCTTCATCGTGCTCGCGCATCTGGCCATCAAGTCCTATGACTTGGTCGTGGCGCTGACCAGCGGCGGCCCTGGCGGCTCGGCTTGGCTGCCCTCCAACTTCATGTATGAGTTCACCTTCAAGCGCAACGAGATGGCGGTCGGCTCGGCGAGCGCGGTGATCATGCTGATGACGATTACCGCAATCATCGTGCCTTACCTCTATTCCGAGCTCAGGGAGAGACCGCGATGAGCGCCGTCACCTCACCTGCGCGGCCGGCCTCCGGCGGCGTCAGTGCGAAAATGGTCAACCGCATCTTCGTCTACGGGCTGCTGGCGCTGTTCGCGATCTTCTACCTGATGCCGCTCTTCGTCATGCTGGTGACCTCGTTCAAGACCATGGACGAAATCCAGAACGGGAACATGCTGGCGCTGCCGCAATCGCCGACTTTCGCACCATGGATAAAGGCGTGGAGCGAAGTTTGCTCGGGCCTGACCTGCGTCGGCATGAAGGGCTATTTCTGGAACTCCATCAAGATGGTCGTGCCGGCGGTGCTGATCTCGACGCTGCTCGGCGCGCTCAATGGCTATGTGCTGACCAAATGGCGCTTCCGCGGCCACACGCTGGTCTTCGCGATGATGCTGTTTGCTTGCTTCATCCCGTTCCAGTCGGTGCTGTTGCCGATGGCGACGATCCTCGGCAGCATTGGCCGCTTCGGCGTCACCTTGCAGAACGCCACCGGGTTCAACTTCGGTCTCGGCAATTCGACGGTCAACCTGGTCTTCGTCCACGTCGTCTACGGCCTCGGCTTCACCACGCTTTTCTTCCGCAACTATTACGAGGCCTTCCCGACCGAGCTGGTCAAGGCGGCACAGGTCGACGGCGCCTCCTTTTTCCAGATCTTCCGGCGCATCATGCTGCCCAATTCGCTGCCGATCATCGTTGTGACGGTGATTTACCAGTTCACCAACATCTGGAACGACTTCCTGTTCGCCTCCGCCTATGCCGGCTCAGGCGACGTGATGCCGATGACGGTGGCGCTGAACAATGTCGTCAACACCTCGACAGGCGTCGTCGAGTACAACGTCAACATGGCGGCGGCGATGATCGCCGCGCTCCCCACCCTGATCGTCTACATCGTCGCCGGACGCTATTTCGTGCGCGGGCTGATGGCGGGCGCGGTCAAGGGCTGACCACATTCGGAAGGAACGACCATGGCTTTTCTGGAAATTGATGGGCTGAAGAAGCGCTTCGGGAGTGTCGAGATCCTGAAAGGCATAAATGTCGAGCTCGAAAAGGGCGGCTTCCTGGTGCTGGTCGGTCCGTCCGGCTGCGGCAAGTCCACGCTGCTCAACACCATCGCCGGCCTGGAGCAGATCACCGAGGGCGAGATCCGCGTCGACGGCCGCGCCATCAACGATCTGCATCCTTCGAAGCGCGACATCGCCATGGTCTTCCAGAGCTACGCGCTCTATCCAAACATGACGGTCGCCGGAAACATCGCCTTCGGCATGGAGATGCGCGGCGTGCCGGTGGCGGAGCGGCAGGCGGCGATCGACAAGGTGGCCAAGACTCTCCAGATCGGCCATCTCCTGCAGCGCAAGCCGAGCCAGCTCTCCGGCGGCCAGCGTCAGCGCGTCGCCATGGGCCGGGCGCTGGTGCGCGACCCCAAGCTCTTCCTGTTCGACGAGCCGCTTTCCAACCTCGACGCCAAATTGCGCGTCGACATGCGCATCGAGATCAAGCGCCTGCACGCCAAGACCGGCACGACCATTGTCTATGTCACCCACGACCAGATCGAGGCGATGACGCTGGCGACCAAGATCGCAGTGATGCGTGACGGCGAGGTGCAGCAATTCGGCACCCCGGCCGAGATCTACAACAATCCGACCAACGTCTTCGTCGCCGACTTCATGGGCTCGCCGGCGATGAACCTGATCCCGGCCAAAATCGATGGCAATGGCAGTGGGCTGTCGGTGGTGCTCGACCGCGAGACGCGCCAGCCGATCGTGCTGCCCATGCCGGGCGCACCGTCGGGCCTATCGGCCTTCCAGGGCAAGCCGGTTATCTTCGGCGTCCGCCCCGAGGCGCTGACCGACCCCGAAGGCGCCGAACGCAACGGCTCCAACATCGCCACCGCCGACTGCCACATCGAAGTGGTCGAGCCCGCCGGTTCCGACACCTTTGCCGTCACCAATCTCGGCGGCAAGGGCGTGGTGGCGCGGCTGCGCGCCGATGCCAGGATCCAGCCGGGCACCAGCACGCCTTTGGCCTTCAACCTCAGCAAGGCGGTGTTCTTCGACCCGGCGACCGAGAAGCGCATCCTTTAAAAAGCTATGGCAAACCCGGATATCGTCATCATCGGTTCCGGCATCGGCGGCGCCACGATCGCCTCCGGCTTGGCAGGCAGCGGCGCCTCGATCCTGATCCTAGAGCGCGGCGAGCCGCTGCCCGCGACGCCGCATGCGCGCGACACCCGCGCGATCTTCCTCGACGAGCATTACAGGCCAAAGGAGATGTGGCGCGAGGCCGGCGGCCCGACCTTCAACCCCGGCAATTACTACTATGTCGGCGGCAATTCGAAATTCTTCGGCGCGGTGCTGATTCGCTACCGCAAGGAAGACTTTTCTGCCATGGAGCATTTTGGCGGCGTGTCGCCGGCCTGGCCATTCTCCTATGACGAGTTCGAGCCGTGGTATTCGAAAGCCGAGCAGCTCTTTCGCGTGCGCGGCGCGCTTGGCGAGGACCCGACCGAGCCGTTTCACTCGATCCCCTACGCCTTCAAGCCGGTGCCCGACGAGCCGCCGATCGCGCGCGCCCGCGCCGAACTGAAAGGCCTCGGCCTGCATCCGGCATCGCTGCCGCTCGGCGTCGACATCGATACCTGGCTGAGGGAAGGCAAGACCGGCTGGGACGCTTTCCCGAACACCGGCCATGGCAAGATCGACGCGCAGACCGGTCCGCTGACGGCAGCACTCGCCGACGCCGATATCAAGCTCGAGACGGGCGCCTATGTCGACTATCTCGAAGCAGCGCCCGACGGCAAATCTATCGCCGCCATCCACTACACGCAGGGCGGTTCCAGGAAGAAGCTTGCGCCGAAACTGGTCATCCTGTCGGCCGGCGCGGTCAACTCGGCCGTCATCCTGCTGCGCTCCCCTTCAGCAGACAATGGTAAGGGAGGCAGCAAGGGCCTCGCCAACCGCTCCGACCAGGTCGGCCGCAATTTCATGAACCACAATTCGAGCGCCATGCTGGCGATCGATCCGCGCCGCCGCAACAATTCCGTCTACCAGAAGACGCTGATGCTCAACGACTACTATTTGTCGGACGGCAAGGGCGGCAAGCCGCTCGGCAATGTGCAGCTGCTCGGCAAGATCGACGGCAACATGCTTAAGGCCAACGTCAAGCTGATGCCCAAATTCGCGCTTGATTACATGGCCGGCCATGCCGTCGACTGGTACCTGATGTGCGAGGACCTGCCCGATCCCGAAAGCCGTATCATGGTCGACGGCAAGGACATCGTCATGCAATGGCGGCGCTCCAACATGCAGTCGCTGGACGGCCTGACCAAGGTGATGCGCGAAAATTTTCGCGCCTGCGGCTATCCGATCGTGCTGTCGCGGCCCTTCGACAAGCGCACGCCCTCGCACCAGTGCGGCACGGTGAAGATGGGCGACGACCCTGCGACATCGCCGCTCGATCCGTTCTGCCGCGCCTTCGACCACCGGAACCTGTTCGTCGTCGATGGCAGTTTTTTGCCGAACTCGGCGGCGGTCAATCCGGCATTGTCGATTGCCGCACAAGCGCTGCGTGTGGCCGAGCATATCCGCAGGACGGAGCTTGACGCATGACCCGTCCGGCGGCCATCGTCACCGGCGGCGCGCGTGGCATCGGGCTGGCCTGCGCCGAGGCGCTTGCTGACGCCGGCTTCGACCTCCTCGTCGCCGACCTTGCCGACAAACCCGCCGGCGGCCTCGCCGAAAACATCGCCGGGCGCGGCGCGAAATTTGCCTACGCCCGCTGCGATATCGCCGATGTCGCCCGCCATTCGAAACTGGTCGAAGCAGCCACGGATGCCTTCGGCCGCATCGACTGTCTGGTCAACAATGCCGGCGTCGGCGCCGCCATGCGCGGCGACCTTCTGGAATTGAAGCCGGAGAATTTCGACCGCGCGCTGGGCATCAACCTGCGCGGCACCGTCTTCCTCAGCCAGGCCGTCGCCAAAGCGATGCTCGCAACACCGGGCGACCACGCAAAATCGATCATCACCATCACCTCGGTCAGCGCCGCGATGGCCTCGCCCGAACGCGCCGACTACTGCATCTCGAAAGCCGGCCTTTCGATGTGGGTGAAGAACCTGGCGCTGCGGCTCGCCACCGAGAATATCGGCGTGTTCGAGGTCAGGCCGGGCATCATCCGCACCGATATGACGGCGGGCGTGACCGCCAAATACGACGCGCTGATCGATGGCGGACTGGTGCCGGCGAAGCGCTGGGGCGAAGCCGCCGATATCGGCGCAGTGGTGGCCGCGCTTGCCTCCGGCAAGTTCGGCTTTTCGACCGGATCGGTCATCAATGTCGACGGCGCGCTTTCCGTGCCGCGCTTGTGAGGGACAATGGCTGACTACATCATTGTTGGCGCCGGTCCGGCCGGCTGCGTTCTGGCCAACCGGCTGAGCGAGGACGCGGCGAATTCGGTGCTGCTGCTGGAAGCCGGCGGCAAGGACTGGCACCCCTATATCCATATGCCCGCGGGCTTCGCCAAGATGACCAAGGGCATCGCCTCCTGGGGCTGGTCGACCGTGCCGCAGAAGCACATGAAGGATCGCATCTTCTGGTACACCCAGGCCAAGGTGGTCGGCGGCGGCTCGTCCATCAACGCCCAGATCTATACGCGCGGCAACGCTCGCGACTACGACGCCTGGGAGAAGGAGGAAGGGCTGACCGGTTGGGGCTACCGCGACGTGCTCCCCTATTTCAAGCGCGCGGAAAATAACCAGCGCTTCGCCAACGATTATCATGGCGACCAAGGGCCGCTCGGCGTCTCCAACCCGATTTCGCCGCTGCCGATCTGCGAGGCCTATTTCCGCGCCGGGCAGGAAATGGGCATCCCCTTCAATCCGGATTTCAACGGCGCCAGCCAGGAAGGCGTCGGCTATTATCAGCTCACGCAGAAGGACGCCCGGCGCTCATCCGCCTCGGTCGCCTATCTGAGGCCTATCCGCGAACGGAAGAATCTGACGGTCAGGACAGACGTGCTGGTGACGCGCGTCGTCGTCGAGAAGGGCCGCGCCGTTGGCGTCGAAATCGTCGAAGGGCCCGGCGGCGAAAAGTCGATCCTGCGCGCCGAACGCGAGGTGATCGTCTCGTCGGGCGCGATCGGTTCGCCAAAGCTCCTCATGCAATCGGGCATCGGCCCGGCCGACCATCTGAAATCGGTCGGCGTGACCCCCGTCCACGATTTGCCCGGTGTCGGCTCGAACATGCAGGATCATCTCGACCTGTTCGTCATTGCCGAATGCACCGGTGACCACACCTACGACAATTACGCCAAGCTGCACCGCACGGCCTGGGCGGGCCTGCAATACCTGCTCTTGAAGAAAGGACCGGTCGCCTCCAGCCTGTTCGAGACCGGCGGCTTCTGGTACGCCGACCCGACGGCTGCCTCGCCCGACATCCAGTTCCATCTCGGCCTCGGCTCCGGCATCGAGGCCGGCGTCGAGAAGCTGAAGAACCCGGGCGTCACCCTGAACTCGGCCTTCCTGCGCCCGCGCTCGCGCGGCACGGTGCGGCTGAAGAGCGCCGACCCCGCCGACCATCCGCTGATCGACCCGAACTACTGGTCCGACCCTTACGATCGCGACATGTCGATCAAGGGACTGCGGCTGGCGCGCGAGATCATGCGGCAGAAGGCGCTTGCCCCTTACGTGCTGCGTGAAGTGCTGCCCGGCCCGGCACTCGCCAGCGACGATGAGCTGATCGACTACGCCTGCCGCAGCTCCAAGACCGACCACCATCCGGTCGGCACCTGCCGCATGGGCCATGACGCGATGGCCGTGGTCACCCCGGACCTCAGGCTGCGTGGCATAGAGGGCTTGCGGGTGTGCGACGCATCGGTGATGCCGCGCGTCCCCTCCTCCAACACCAACGCGCCAACCATCATGGTAGGCGAAAAGGGTGCCGACCTGATCCTTGGCCGCGAGCCGCTGCCGCCCGCGGTATTTTCCGGCAATCGCGCAGCATAGGGAAGCCGGCTATGATCCGGCATTGCGTCTTTGTCCGCTTTCGCAACAATGTTGCCGCTGCCGAGCGCGCGGCGATCCACGCCGACCTCGAAGCGCTGCGCTCCGTCATCGATGGCATGGACAGGGTGCACTTCAGCGCCAATGTCAGCCCGGAACCCTTCGCGCGGGGCTTCAATCACGGCTTTACCATCGACTTCCGCGATGCCGTCGCCCGCGACGCCTATCTTGTGCACGAGGCGCATCAGCGCGCCGGCGCCAGGCTTGTCGCGGCGCTTGAGGGTGGCACGGATGGATTGATGGTCTTCGATCTCGATCTTACGAAAAAGTGACCGCCGGTTTTTTCGAAAGCCGGCTGACGGCCGTTCTCTTTTGCGGGCCGGGCGACATATCGTTGCTTTTGGGGGATGCAAAGGAGCAACGCCTTGAACCTCACCACCGAGCAGAAGAAAACCGTAATCGCATCGTTCCTTGGCTGGACACTCGATGCTTTCGATTTCTTCCTTCTGACATTCGTGCTCACCGATATTGCAACTGAATTCCACACAGACGTGCCGGCAGTCTCCAAGGCGCTTTTCCTGACCTTGGCGACGCGTTTCATCGGCGCCTTCTTCTTCGGCATGCTTGCCGATAAATACGGGCGCAAGCCCATCCTGATGCTCAACATCGTCAGCTATTCCGTGATCGGGGCGCTTGCCGCCTTTTCGCCAAATCTCGGCATCTTCCTGGCGCTGCGGGCGCTCTTCGGCATTGCCATGGGCGGCGAATGGGGTCTCGGCAGCTCGCTTGCCATGGAATCCATTCCGCCGAGCGCCCGCGGCACGGTTTCGGGCATCCTGCAATGCGGCTATCCGGCTGGCTACCTGCTCGCTGCGGCGGTCTATGGACTGCTCTACGGGCAGACGATCGGCGGCTACGCCATCGGCTGGCGCGCCATGTTCCTGCTCAGCTTCGTGCCGGCGCTGGTCGTGCTCTTCATTCGCTCGCATGTGCCGGAATCGCCGGCTTTCGTCGAAGGCCGAGCCCAGGCGAGACCGGGGCTGATCGAGACGCTGCGGAAACACTGGGGCATCGCGCTCTATGCGGTGGTGCTGATGATGTTCTTCAACTTCTTCAGCCATGGCACGCAGGACCTCTACCCGACCTTCCTGAAGAAGGAGCACGGCTTCGACCCGCACACGGTGAGCTGGATCACCATCGTCGCCAATATCGGCGCCATCGTCGGTGGCCTGGCATTCGGCGCGCTGTCGGAGAGGATCGGCCGCATCAATGCCATCACCATCGCCTGCGTGATCGCCTTGCCGTCGATCCCGCTCTGGGCCTATTCGACGACGCCGTTCATGCTGGCGATCGGCGCCTTCGTCATGCAGGTCGCGGTGCAAGGCGCCTGGGGCGTGGTGCCGGCGCATCTCAACGAGCTGTCGCCGGGCCCGGTGCGGGCGACCTTGCCCGGTTTCATCTACCAGGCCGGCAATCTCGCCGCATCCTATGGCGGCCCCTACCAGGCCGGCATCGCCGAGGCTCCCGGCGGCAGCTACGGCTACGCGCTGGCGCTGTTTGCCGGCGTGGTTGCCGTCTGCATCATCGTCGTCATCCGCTTCAGCCCGGAAAAACGCGGCGAGGTGATGACGGTGCTGGGCTGACGTGTTTGGTGCCGGTAAGCGCCGGCGGCATGCGCTCGGCCGTCGGCTCACCCGGCGGGTGAGCCGAACGGCGTTTCGAGATCGATATCGACCCTGAGCGGAAAATGGTCGGAGGCGACCTCGCCGATATCGGCGCCGACCGAGCGCACGCGGCCCGCCAGCATGCCGCCGACGAAGCAATGGTCGAGACGGCGTTTCGCCAGCCGTCCGTCGATGATCTTCTCATGCGTGTGGAAGTCCCCTGTCGGCTCACCGGCCACGGCTGCGGCATCGACGAAACCATCGATATAGGCGGCGCCGCGATGATAAGGCGTGCTGCCGGCGATGCGCCGGTATTCCGCGCTGCCCGGCTCCGTGTTGAAATCGCCGAGCCAGATCGCCGCCTGCGGGCTTTCCGGCTCGGGCTCGCCATTCGTCCAGTTTCGCTGCGGCTCGTCGTCGGCGCCGCTCCAGGGGCCGCCATCGGAAGGCGCCCGCCGGTGCTCGGCGAGCAGATAGTCGATCTGCTCCAGCCGCTCCTCCGCCGCGATATGGGCAAGATGCAGCGAGAAAAAACGCACCGGCCCCGCCGGCGTGCGGATCATGCATTCGAGCGCGGCGTTGCGGGTGTTGAGCGGACGCAGCGTGCGACGCAGCGGCAGCGTGTGCAGCCGAGACCAGACGATCGGCTGCTTGGACAGCACCATGGTGCCGAACTGCCGGCGGCGATTGATGACGCGGCCGTCGCGCTTTTCGCTGGCGTCCATGTCGTAGGCCGGGCCGTAGACCCAGTGATAGTCCGGCAGCAGCCGCGACAGGATTTCCGGCTGGTCGTCCCCATTGCTGCGCTGCCAGTGCCGCTCGACCTCCTGCAAGGCAATGACGTCGGCGCCCTCGACCAGCTTGGCGCAGCGTGTCAGGTCATAGCGGCCGTCGCTGCCATAGCCGTACTGGATGTTGTAGCTGATCAGCTTCATTGATGAACCGGCTCAATACTCGGTGACGGGGGGTTCAATACGTCGTGAGCGGCTGGAAGCTTCCGGCCGGAGACGCGGCAAGCTCCGACCAGTCGATCTCCTCTTCCAGGCGGTGATAGGCCTCGTCGCCGATCGTCCCGTTGCTGCGCAATTCCTCGAGCGTATCGCGCTGGCGGTTGATGGCATAGAGGCGCAGCCGGTCGTATTCGGTCGCCGCCTGTGCATTCTCCGGGTTCTCCGCAATCAGGCGCTGGGCCTCATACTGCTCGCGCACGACAGCCGCCGCGGCCGTCGTCTTGCGGCTCAGCACGTCGAGCGCGGCCTGCATGATGGCGACGCGCGCCTGGGCTACCTCGCGGTCTATCGTCGTATCCCGTTCGAAATTGAGCACCCGCAGCAGAGGCTTCAGGCTCATGCCTTGCAGCACCAGCGTGCCGAGCACGACCGCGAAGGCCGCAAGCACGATCGGGTCACGGCCGGGGAAGCCGGCCGGCAGGGCGATGGCCACCACCAGCGTCACCAATCCCCGCATGCCGCACCAGCCGACGAGCACGGCACCGGCAAACGTCGGCGCATCTCGCTTTTGCACTTCGCTGTCGTAGCGGGAAAACCGCCGTATGACCGTGACATAACCCAGCACCCAGACAAGGCGCGCCACGATGACGACGATCAGCACCGTTGCGGCAAAGAGAAATGCGTCGCCTTGCCCGTCGCCGGCGAGCCGGCCGACGATCGAGCGCGCCTGCAGGCCCATCAGCACGAAGGCCAGCACGTTGAGCACGAACACCGCCGACTCCCAGACCGAATAGGTGCTGACGCGCCGTCTTGCCGACATTCGGCGCGGCGCTGTACGCGCTATGGTGATGGCATAGACGACGATGGTGATGATGGCTGACAGCCCGATCCTGTCGGCGATGATCCAGACGGCGAAGGTTCCCGCGAACTGCACCACCGTACTGCTTGCCGCATCCTCGATGCGCGACAGCGCCACCAACGAGAAGCGGCCGAACAGATAGCCGGCGATAACGCTGCCGACCGTCGCCAGCAGGATCACCGGCACTGCATCCTTCAGCATCAGCGAGCCAATGGCCGCAGAAACCGATATCCGGTAGATCAAAAGTGCCGTGGCATCGTTGAGCAGGCTCTCGCCCTTCAAGATGGCGGTGATGCGGTGCGGTACCTTGAACTGATTGAGCACCGCGCTCGCCGCCACCGCATCCGGCGGTGCAACGATGGCGCCGAGCGCGATCGCCGCCGCGATCGGCAGGCCGGCCATCTTCCAGCCGACGAAAGCGACCACCACAGTGGTGAAGACGACGGCGCCAAGCGCCAGCATGACCAGCGACAGCCGGTAGCGCTTCAGGTCGCGCAGCGAGGTGTCATAGGCGGCGTCGAGAAGCACCGGCGCGATGAACAGGGCAAGCGCCAGTTCCGGATCGATCTCGATCATCGGGGCGCCGGGCACGAAGGCAAGTCCGGCTCCCGCCAGAGCCAGCAGCGACGGATAGGGTATTTCGAGCCGCCGCGACAGCGCCGTCAGCGCGACGGCGGTGAGGAGCAGAATGAGGGTGATTTCGAAAAGGGCCATGGCTCATCGTAGCGATGGAACCACGCGTTTGGCACTGCAAAAAGTGAATGGTGAATGGGCATCACCATAAGAATTTAAGCACGTAAAGTGCTCTCTTCGCCATTCACCATTCACTTTTTCCCTAGTGTAGCACCAGCATGTCGCCCGACGAGAAGGAGATATCCGCCTTCTGGCCGACGACCGGCGGCGGTGTCGTCGAATTGTTGAAGGTATCGAGCGACACCATGTTGCCGCCGATGCCGACACGCACCCGGATGACAGAGCCGAGGAAATGCACTTCCGCAATTTCACCGGAAAGGCTGGCGTCGTGGCCGGGCTGCTTTGCCAGCGAAATCGCCTCCGGCCGCAGCGCAAGCGACAGCGTATCGCCGGACTTCGACCCGTTGAGCTTGCTCTTGAGGGCGAGTTCTTGCGTGTTGACCCGCACCGTGCCGGACGTGGCGTCGGTGACGGTGCCTTCGAGCACGTTGAGCGTGCCGACGAAGTTGGCGACGAACTTGGTCGCCGGCCGGTTGTAGATCTCGAACGGAGTGCCGACCTGCTCGGCTATGCCGCCATACATGACCGCAATGCGATCCGAGATCGACAGCGCTTCTTCCTGGTCATGGGTGACGAAGATGGTGGTGATGTCGAGCTTCTTCTGGATCGAGCGGATTTCCTCGCGCAGCGACACGCGCACCTTGGCGTCGAGCGCCGACAGCGGCTCGTCGAGCAGCAGCAGCTTCGGTTTCGGCGCGATGGCGCGGGCCAGGGCGATGCGCTGCTGCTGACCGCCGGAGAGCTGATAGGGATAGCGGTCGGCCATCTGCGGCAGCTTGATCATGTCGAGCATTTCGGCGACGCGCCTGTCGGCGTCAGCCTTCGGCATGCCGGCGATCTTCAGCCCGAAGCCGATATTCTGGGCGACAGTCATATTCGGAAACAGGGCATAGGCCTGAAAGACCATACCGACATTGCGCTGGTTCGGCTTCAGCTGCGTTACGTCCTTACCGCCGATGACGATCTTGCCAGCCGAGGGCTCTTCGAAGCCCGCGATCATCCTCAGCACCGTCGTCTTGCCGCAACCCGATGGTCCGAGAAACGAGACGAACTCGCCAGATTCGACGCTCAAGCTGAACGTCTTCACAACCTGGTTGGAGCCGTAGCTTTTTTCGACTCCCACAACGTCAAGGAATGCCATTACAGCTCTAGCCCCAATTCAAACAAAAATCTCATTTCCGCGCGCGGCCGACGACCTGGATCAGGCCCATGCAAGCCCAGGTAATGAAGAAGGCAATCAACGCTAAAGCCGACGGCTCATACGGCTGGTTGGCCCCGATTTCCTGCAAGTACGTGCCGAAGACCGGGCGCGCAAGCAGACTGGCGAAGGTAAATTCACCGATGACGATAGCAAACGTCAAGAAGGCACCGCTCAACACGGCCGAGCGCACATTTGGCAGCACCACCTTGAACAGGATGCTCGAACTTCCCGCACCCAGAATCTGCGCGGCTTCGGTCAATGTCTTCACGTCGATTGCTCGCATACCCGTATCGACCGAGCGATACATGTAAGGCAATGCCAGCGTCACATAACCGAATGTCAGCAGGATATCTGTAGCAAAAGGCGACTTGTTGAATGGGGACAGCGACGTCGCGAGATACAGGCGACTATAACCGAAGACGATGATAATTGCCGGAATGACCAGCGGAAGCAAAGTCACGAACTCGACCGGAGACCTCCAGCCTGGAAATTTTAGCCGGATAAGATAAGCGGTCGGAACGACGAGAAGTATTCCGAGCAATATCGCGGCGATGGCGAGGACTATGGAGCGCAGAAAATCGACTTGGAAGCGCGGGCTGACGACCGACGATATAAACGCATCAAAGCTATGCGGTTTGCCCAGGAAGAACCATCCTGGCGCGGCGCCGGCAGGCAACTGGCGCATCGCGTATTCCAACGTCGCGACAAGCGGCAGCACAAAGTAAATACCTGCGAGAGCTACGATGATCCAGGCGAAAAGCGAATTGGTTTTCATCGAACCCACCTCTCGCTCCAGCTACGCAGGAGAATATATCCGCCACTGGTAATACTGGTGATCACCACCATTCCAAGAGCAATGGCATAGCCAAGGCCCGGGTTGTTCAGCACGTCGCCACGAATCTGCGCAAACAGCTGGATAGGGACAATCGTCAGCGATGAGCCGGTGAGCGCGTAGGCCGTGGCGACAGCACCGAAGGAATTGGCGAACAACAGCAATGCCGAACCCAGAATGCTGGGCCAAAGCACCGGGATCGCGACGTAGCGCCAATAGTCGGAATTGGTGCCTCCGAGCACGGCGGTCGCTTCTCGCCATTCGCGCTTCAGACCCTCCAGCGCCGGCACGAACACCAGTACCATGAGCGGGATCTGGAAATACAGGTAGACGATCGAAAGACCGACGAAGCTGTAAAGATTGAAGCCGGTGGCGTTGAAATTGACGCCGAACCAATCACGCAGCACGAAAGCGACAAGTCCCACGCGTCCCAAGGTCGCGATGAACGCGAAAGCCAGAGGAACGCCGGCAAAATTCGATGCAACGCCAGCAAAAGTCATCACGGCGCTGCGGACCCAGGACGGCAAGCCACCGAGGGTGATGGCATAAGCGATGAAGAAGCCGAAGAACGTTCCGCCTACGGCCGAGACGGCGCTGACCTCGATACTGAGCAGGAACGACTTTACGATTGATCCCTGTCGGAAGATTTCAAGGATATTGTCGAACGTCAGCCCGCCATCTGGGGTTTCGAAGGCACGGACGAGCAACAAGCCAGTCGGCACAATGAGAAAAAGCGCTGCGAAAATGGCGAACGGCGCCAGGCCGAGCACGGCGAATGAAACAGTCCGCTGGCGCTTTGAAACGACACCGGCGGGCGGTGCGGTCATCAATGTAGCTTCGGCCATCTCACCAATACCGGAACAGAGGAAAGGCTTGGCGTTGGACTCAACCAAAGGCCGAGCCCAACGCATCTCTTTCTATCGCCACAGTCAATTACTTGACGGCAGCACCCACGACAGCGTCCCAATCCTTGGTGATTGCAGCTTTCGAGGCATTCTGTTCGTCGAGCGTCGGGAACACGGCCTTCGCATAAGCTTCAGCTGGCGGCAGCTTGGCCAGCAATTCCGCCGGGACCTTGCCGTTCTTGGCCAGATCGTTGAAGCGGATCGGGTGGCAATAGCCCTTCAGCCAGCCGATCTGGCCTTCGTCGGAATAGAGGTATTCCATCCACAGCTTGGCGGCATTCGGATGCGGAGCGAAGGCGCTGATCGCCTGAACGTAGACGCCTGCAACGACACCTGTTTCAGGCACCACGACGTCGATGTTGGTGCCCTTGCCATTGTCGCGATCGGCCAGAGCATTGTAGTCCCAGCGGATGATGATCGGCGTTGCGCCCTGGGTCAGCGAAGCAATCTTGCCGACGACCGGAACGAAATTGCCCTTCTTGTTGAGTTCCGCAAAGAACTTCAAACCTTCCTCGGCAGCCTTGGAAGCGTCGCCCTTAGCGGCCGAAAGGCCAGCCGCGTAGACTCCCTGGATGGCCTGGTTTGCCGTGCGCGGGTCGCCGGCAAGCGCCACCGTGTTGGCATAGTCAGCCTTCAGAAGATCGGCCCAATCCTTCGGCGAATCCTTAACGATGTCCTTGTTCACCTCGAGCGCCAGAACGCCGTAGTAATCGCCATACCAGAACCCATCGGCATCCTTGGCGGAGTCCGGGATCGAGTCCCAGGTGGACACTTTGTACGGCTGGATCAGGCCGGCGTCCTTGGCCGTCGGGCCGAAGGACAGGCCGACGTCGATAACGTCGGGAGCCTGAGGACCGGTATTGCCCTTGTTGGCCTTGATCGCCTCGACCTCGTCGCCCGAGCCGGCGTCCGGGTTGAGTTCGTTGATCTTGATTTCCGGATACTTAGCCTTGAAAGCGTCGATCACTGCCCCGTAGCCGCACCAGTCATGCGGCAACGCGATGACAGTGAGCTGGCCTTCCGCCTTAGCGGCCTTGACGAGATCGTCCATCGAAGCTGCGGACGAAATCACCGTCGACGCGAAAAGCGCCGCGGCCGAAAGGGAAAGCACTTTCCCCGTGAACTTGAACATTTGTTCTCTCCGTTGAACTGGCGCCGTTGGACGCCTTCGATGCCGGTATCGTTTTCGTGTGACAGCCAGATGAAAGCTTTTTGAAACCGAGCCCCGCAGGGTGAAAAGTTAACTCTTTTTAACGGACTGTAGCAATTAGCTCCCACTTAATTTTCCGGCTAATAGTTAGCTGCCTTGATTTTTGCCCCCTTCTCCCTTTCCTCGAATGTTCCCTTATTCAACTCCTCGGCATCGAAAACCGGCTGTCATACAGACCCGGCGATGGCGTTCTCGAGCAGCGTGATCGCCGCCTTCTTGGTCAGCTTGACCGGGTTGCTGCCGGCGGTCGGATCGACCACCGCCATGTCGGCGATCAGGCCTTTTCGCTTCTTGTCCATGTCGAGGCCCTTGATCAGGCCGGGCAGCGCATGCGGCACCTTGAGCTCCTTGCGCAGCTTGATGATCGCCCTGGCGAAGCCGTCGAAGCCGCCCTTGATGCCGCAATAGGCGGCGAGCCGGGCGATACGGTCCTCGATCGCCTCGCGGTTGAAGGCGAGCACATAGGGCATGAACACCGCATTGGTCATGCCATGATGGGTGTCGTAGAGCGCGCCGATCGGATGCGACAGCGAATGGATGGCACCCAGCCCCTTCTGGAAGGCCGCGGCACCCATCGCGGCGGCGCTCATCATATGGGCGCGGGCGACGAGATCCTTGCCGTCGGCGAAGGCCTTCGGCAGGTTCTCGAACACCAGCCGAATGCCTTCCACGGCGATGCCGTCGGCCATCGGGTGATAGCCCGGCGCGCAATAGGCTTCGAGGCAGTGGGCGAGTGCGTCCATGCCGGTGCCGGTGGTGATGAAGCTTGGCATGCCGACCGACAGTTCCGGATCGGCGATAACGATTGCCGGCAAAAGCTTCGGATGGAAGATGATCTTCTTGGTGTGCGTCGCCTCGTTGGTGAGGACCCCGGCGCGACCCACCTCCGAGCCGGTGCCGGCCGTCGTCGGTACCGCGATGATCGGCGCGATCGCGTCGGAATTGGCCCTGGTCCACCAGTCGCCGATATCCTCGAAATCCCACACTGGGCGCGTCTGCCCGGCCTGGAAGGCGATCAGCTTGCCGAGGTCGAGCGCCGAGCCGCCGCCGAAGGCGATGACGCCGTCATGCTTGCCTTGCTTGAACACGGCGATGCCGGCGGTCAGGTTCGACTCGACCGGGTTGGGCTTGACCTCGGAAAACACGGCATAAGGCACCTTGGCGTCGTCGAGGATCTTCAGCGCAGTGGCGACGACCGGCAATTTCGCCAGGCCCGGATCGGTGACGAACAGCGGCCGCTTGATACCGGCAGCCGCCAGCGCATCCGGCAGTTCCTTGATACGGCCGGCGCCGAAGCGGACGGTGGTGGGATAGTTCCATTTGGAAATCAGCTTGGACATGTTTGCCTTTCGAAAAATCAGATGGCTTCGCGCAGGTGGTATGATTTCGGCCGGGTCAGGTTGTCGTAGCCGATGGCCGAAAGCGCTGCGCCCTTGCCGGTATCCTTGACGCCGGTCCAGACCAGTGCCGGATCGAGATAGTCGCAGCGGTTCATGAAGAGGGTGCCGGTCTCGACACGGTCGCCGATCGCCACCGCATGTTCGGTGTCGCTGGTCCAGATCGAGGCCGTCAGGCCGTAGGGGCTGTCATTCATCAGGGCGATCGCCTCCTCGTCGTTGCGCACCTTCATGATGCCGACGATCGGGCCGAAACTTTCCTCGCGCATGAAGCTCATCTGATGGTCGACGTCGGTCAGCACTTCCGGCGCCAGGTAAGGCGAGCCGGGAGTGTCGTTAGCCACCTTCATATTGATATGCGCCTTGGCGCCCTTGCGCAGCGCCTCGGCCTTCTGCTCGCGGATCAGGTCGGCGAAGCGCGCCTGCGCCATAGGCCCCATCGTGGTCGCCTGGTCCAGCGGATTGCCGACGACATAGTTCCTGGTCTCGGCGACAAAACCTTCGACGAACTCGTCATAGATCTTCTCATGCACATAGACCCGCTCGATGCCGCAGCAGCACTGGCCGGAATTATAGAAGGCGCCGTCGACCAGATTGGCAACTGCATGGTCCATCTTGGCGTCGGGCAGCACATAGGCTGGATCCTTGCCGCCGAGCTCGAGGCCGAGCGTCATGAAGGTGCCGGCCGCCGCCTTCTCGATGGCGCGCCCGCCGGCGACCGAACCGGTGAAGTTGACGTGGTCGATTTTTCCCGAGCCGAGCAGTTTTTCGGTCTGGCCATGGTTCATGACCAGGTTCTGGAACAGGCCCTTGGGCAGACCGGCCTTGTCGAAAGCCTGTTGAAAGCGCTCGCCGACCAGCAGCGTCTGCGCCGCATGTTTGAGGATGACGGCGCTGCCGGCCATCAGCGCCGGCACGATGGTGTTGACGGCGGTGAGATAAGGATAATTCCACGGCGCAATCACCAGGACCACGCCGAGCGGCACCTTCTTCACATAACGGCGGAACCCGTCCTTGGGGTTGGAGGCCATGACCGGCCTGAGCGCCTGTTCGGCGATCTCGACCATGTAGTTGGTGCGCTCCCTGACGCCGCCGAACTCGCCGCCGTAGCGCACCGGCCGGCCCATCTGCCAAGCGATCTCCGGCACGATCTCGTCGCTCATGCCGACCAGCGCCTCCAGCATCGCCAGCATGTACTTGCCGCGCTCGACGACCGGCGTCTCGGCCCATTTCTCCTGCGCCGCCTTGGCGCGCTCGACCGCCGCGTTGATCGCCTGGTCGGTCGCGACCGGCCGCTCCGCATAGATCGAGCCGTCGATGGGGGATTTGAGTTTGACCATTTCGGTCATTTCTTCCTCGCTGTCTTTTAAACAATGGAAATCGCGCGGCGTAGCGTTGCCTCATGCGTCTGTCGCCAGAGGTTGCAGTGCCCTCTCCCGTTGCTTGCGGCGAGGGGCAGCGCAGGCCTCGCCGCCATCAGTACCGCTCAAACCCCCGGTGCAGTTCCCAGTCCGTGATGCGGCGGTCGTATTCGAACTGCTCCCAGCGGGCGGTATGCACATAGTGCTCGATCACGTCCTCGCCGAAGGCCTGCTTCAGCATCGTGGACTTTGCCAGCGTCTCGGTGGCGTCGCGCAGCGTTTTCGGGATTTCCGGCAGTTGTGACGCCTGATAGGCATCACCGACGAATGGCTTCTGCAGTTCCAGCTTCTCGTCGATGCCGGCAAGGCCGGACGCGATCAGCGCCGCGAAGGCGAGATAGGGGTTGAGGTCGGCACCGCCGATGCGGCACTCCATGCGTATGCCCTTGGTGCCTTCGCCGCAGAGCCGGAAGCCGGCGGTGCGGTTGTCCTCGCTCCACATGATCTTGGTCGGCGCGAAGGTGCCGGCCTGGAAGCGCTTGTAGGAATTGATGTAGGGCGCCAGGAACCAAGTGAATTCGTTGGCATATTTGAGCTGGCCGGCCGCCCATTGCTGGCCGAGGCTCGACAGCGTCCACTCGGCCTTTTTGTCGAAGAACAGCGGCGTCTCGCCGTCAGCGCTCCACAGCGAATTGTGGATGTGGCTGGAATTGCCGGCGAGCCCGTAATTGTACTTGGCCATGAAGGAGATCGCCTTGCCTTCGGAATCGGCGATCTCCTTGGCGCCGTTCTTCAGGATGACGTGGCGGTCGGCCATCTCCAGCGCCTCGGCATAGCGCACGTTGATCTCTTCCTGGCCCGGCCCCCACTCCCCCTTGGAATTCTCGATCGGGATGCCTGCCGCTTCCATCTCGTTGCGAAGCCGGCGCATGACGCCTTCTTCCTTGCTGGTGATGCCGATCTGGTAATCGCCGATATAGGGCGAGGCGGTGTCGAGGCCCTGCCAGTGCTTCCTGCGGGCGGAATCGTAGGTTTCGCTGAACAGATAGAATTCGAGCTCGGAGGCGAAATAGCCGATATAGCCGCGCTCCTTCAGCCGCTTGACCTGCTTCTTCAGGATCGCGCGAGGTGAATGTGCCAAATCCTCATGGTCGTGGTGGTCGAGCACGTCGCAGATGACCAGCGCCGTCTTTTCCAGCCAAGGAATGCGCCTGAGCGTCGAAAGATCCGGCTTCATGACGAAGTCGCCATAGCCCTTCGACCAGCTCGCCGCCTTGTAGCCTGGCACCGGCTCCATATCGATGTCTGCAGCCAGCAGATAGTTGCAGCCATGCGTTTCGTCATGTGCGGAATCGACGAAATACTGGGCCAGGAAGCGCTTTCCCGCGAGCCGGCCCTGCATATCGACGATGCAGGCCAGCACCGTGTCGATCTCGCCGCCGGAGACCGCCTTCTTCAACTGATCGAACGAGAAATTCCCGGCCATTCCTTTGGCGCTCCCAGCGCTTGTCGATTTGAAGGGGAAACAAAACCATGGCCGGCGCTAAGACCGGCCATGGGTTTAAGGCTAGTTGTCAGTGGCCGGTTTCGCCGACCGCCACTTCGGCTGCCGCAATCTCCGCCTGGCGGCGAGCAATGTCGGCGCCGATCGGCGGACCCTTGAAGCGCCGGGATTCGATGCCGAACCACAGTACCGTGAGCAGGATTATCAAGCCGATGGCGTAGTTGATCAGGATGTCGAACGGCGGCTGGATGCCGGCATACATCAGGATCAGAACGCCGAGGATGGTGATGACGGCGAACGGCTTGGACCACATGCCGAGACGGAACGGACCGAATTCGGTCCAGCTCTTGCCCTCTGCCAGCAGACCGGCCGCTACCGGCATTGCATAGGACACATAGAGGAACAGGGCACAGCCGGCCGCCAATGCGGCGAAGGCCGGCGAGTACAGTGTCGCCGCGACCGAGAGCACCACTCCGAGCCAGATGGCCGGGACAGGCGTGCGCCATGTCGGCGAAACCTGCTTCCAAAAAGAGGACCCAGGCAGACCTCCGTCGCGCGAAAACGCGAAGATCATACGCGAGGTCGAAGTGAGCCCGGCCAGCGCGCACAGGTAATTCGACAGCACAATGCAGATGCCGAGGAGATCCTTCAGCCAGGTGGGCGCCGGTAGATTGTTGAACAGGTTGAACCAGGCATTGCCGCCGTCCTTGGCGGTCGCCGCAAGATCGGGGCTCGCGAGGACGAAGGAGACCGCCATGACGAAGCCAAAGACGAGAGACCACAGAACGGCATGGATCATGCCTCTGGGCACCGCTGTGCGAGCATTGTGTGTCTCCTCGGCGGTGTGCGCCGAGGCGTCAAAGCCGGTGATCGTATAAAGCGGGTAGAGAAGGCCGATCAGGAAGGCCACCAGCCCCGTGCGGGCGGTCGGAACATAGCCACCACCAGGCTCACCGGTCGTGTTGACGAAAGTCGTCAACCGCGAAAGATCGAAGCTGTGCGCCCCCCAGATCAGGAAGGTCAGCGTCAGCACGACCGCTACAACGAGGATGAGGTAGCCCGAAAAGTCGGTCAACCTCGTCGTCGTCTTGATGCCCAGATGATTGAACAGACCTTGGGTAACGGTAATTATGACGACTGCCGTCGTCTGCTGCCAAAAGCCCCATGTCGATGTGTCCAAGCCGAGGATCGGCCCTGCGACAAGCCCTGAAAACAGCAAATAGACACCGACATTCACCGAAGCAACGACGAAGATCAGACCGAGCAGATTAATCCAGGCTGTTGCCCAACCCCAGCCGCGCCCGCCGAGAATAGAGGACCAGTGGTAGAGGCCCCCAGCGGTAGGGTAGGCCGAGCCGATCTGCCCGAGCGAGGTAGCGACGACAAGGGCGAAGAGACCGCCGATGACCCAACCGAGGGTCGCCTCGAAACCGCTGCCGGTGCCCATCGCCAGCGGGAACGACGTGATGCCGCCAGCCAAGATGCAAATGATAGAGAAGGAAATGGCGAAGTTGGAAAAGCCGCTCATGCGGCGAGCCAATTCCTGGGCGTAGCCCATACTGTGAAGGATCTTTACGTCCTCCGACTTGTCTGTGTGATCAGGTGCTGCCATTTGAAGTCCCCTTGTGTTCTTAGCTGGCCGTTTGAACTGACTTTTCCATTGCGCTTTGTCGGGAGCCCCTGGCCTCCTCGGGCTCCAGATTCGAAAAGATGCCGGTGAGCAGATCCGCCCATTTCCGCTGCCCGGCCTCGCCGGAGATTTCATCGTTGCGGATTTCGATCATCGCGCAGGCAAGGCCGCGCGAGCGCGCATGCCGTTCAAGCGTGAAATAGACGCGATCGGCCGGCGAATAGGGCTCGTTGACGCCGACGATGACGCCGGCCAGCCGCTGCAGCGCCGCTATCAGCGGCGCCGCCAGCCGGCGGTCGTCGTCGTGGATGATGCCGATATGCCAGGGCCTGCTCCTGCCCTTATAGACCGGCGTGAAGGAATGCACCGAAACTAGCCGCGTCTCCTGCCTGCGGGCCAGCCGCCTGTCGATGATATGCGCGATCGTGTCATGGAAAGGACGCCAGGACAGGTCGATCCGCGCCGCACGCTGCTTCTCGGACAGGCCGGTATTGCCGGGAATGGCGGTGGTTTCGCTGACCGGCGGCACCAGGTCCGGTGCATCGAGCGGCCGGTTGCAGTCGATGACGAGACGCGAGATGCGGGTCTCGACCAGCGTCGCGTCGAGCGCCGCGGCCATACGGCTGGCCACCGGGAGCGCGCCCGGATCCCAGGCGATGTGGCGGGAGAGGTCCTCGACAGGCAGGCCGAGCGTTCCGAATTCGGCGGGCAAGAAGTTCGAGGCATGATCGCAGGTGAAGACGAAAGGGCTGGACCCGCCGGGGTTGGTCACCCTTACGGTCTCGGACGGCGCAAGGCTCGCGGGCCGTGCTGTCTCCATACCTGTCCCCTGGGAAGCGCTGTATCTTATGTTACGTATTTTGTCTCATTGCGTCCCTGTGGATGATTTCATACAGTTTAACCGCCTTTGTCAAACGCGAATTCGGCAAATGAGCGTCGGCCGGGCCAATGAGTGGGGGAAAACGATGATTTCCAGCATTGCCGAACTGATTTCGGATCGTATCGCGACGATGCCGGCCGGCGAGCGCCGCGCCGCGCAGACGCTGATCGCCAACTATCCGCTGACCGGGCTGAAGACGGTGGCCGAGTTCTCGACCGCCGCCGGCGTCTCCTCGCCGACAATCCTGCGCTTCGTCGCCAGGCTGGGATTCCAGAACTACCCCGAATTCCAGTCGGCGCTGCAGGATGAGTTGGCCGCGCAATTGCAGTCGCCGGCATCGCGCACGCTCAACCCGTCCTCGGCCGGCAGCGCCGTCTCCCCGATGCTGGAGGCGACCCTCGACAACATGCGCGAGACATTCCGGCACCTCTCGGACAAGCAATTGGCCGACATCGCCGCGCGGCTTGCGGAGCGGCGCGGCAAGACCTTCCTGATCGGCGGCCGCTTCACCGATCCGCTGGCCCGCTACATGGCCGCCCACCTCGCCATCATCCAGCCGGATGTCTACCATCTCGCCGGCCAGGAAAGCATCTGGCGGGATCGGCTGATCGACATGGGCAAGCGCGACGTGCTGGTGATCTTCGACATCAGGCGCTATCAGGAAAGCCTCATCCGCTTTGCCGAGAAGGCGCATCAGCGCGGCGTGCAGATCGTGCTGTTCACCGACCAGTGGCTGTCGCCGATCGCGCGTTTCGCCCGCCATGTGATTGCCGGGCGCACCGCCGTGCCCTCGGCGTGGGATTCCTCGGCCGCCCTCTTCGTCGTCGCCGAAACGATTATCGGCGCCGTAACGCGGCAGCTTGAAGCCGATGGCGCCAAACGCATCCGCGACCTGGAGGCCCTTCGCTAAAACAGGGTATTGGCTTACGGCCTGATAAACACCTTGCCGTTCGGCCTGGCGAGCTCCGCCGGCACCTTGGCCATTGCCTCGTCCAGCGGCACTACGGCAGTGACATCCGTCGACCAGCGCCCGTCGGAAAAGCGCTGCTGCGCCTCCAGCACCGCCGGGCCGCGCCGGTCGCGGAACCGGCGCATCCATTCGGCCAGCCAGAAACCTTCGATATGCTTGTCCTGAAAAATCAGCTGGCCGGGCTCGCGGATCACCGTCGGCTCGGCGTCGAGCCGGCCATAGATGATCCAGCGCGAGCGCTTCGGCATCGCGTTGAAAATGGCTGAAGCCAACGGCCCCGTCACCGCATCGAGGAAGATGCGCGGCTGCTCGGCCTTGACCACCGCGCGCAGTGCCGTCTCGAAATCAGCCGTCTTCTCGTTGAGGACATGCGCGGCGCCGAGCTCCTTCAGCAGCGGGATCTGCTCGTCGCGGCGCACGGTGACGATCGGCCGGAATTCTTCTTCCCTGGCAAGACCGATGATCAGCTTGCAGAGCTGGCTGGCGCCGGCGGTCATGATGAAGGCCTTCTCGCCTTCCTGCTTGACGATGTCGAACATGGCGAGCGCGGTGAGCGGATTGACGATCATCGCCGCCGCATCCTCGTCGCGCACCGTGTCGAGCAGCGGAATGCAGGACGCCGCCTCGGCGACCGCATAGTCGGCCCACGAACCCCAGTTCGACAGGCCGGTGGCGAAAGCGACCCGCTTGCCCTCCAGGCTCCTGGCGTAAGGATCGTCGCCGGTCGCTGCGACGATGCCGACGCCCTCGAAACCGGCCGGCTGTCCCTTCACGCGCGGCTGGCCGTATTGACCCTTGATGAAGGCGATATCGGACGGGTTGATCGAGGCAAGGCTGACCTTGATCAGCGCCTGCGTCGGCCCCGGTGCCGGCACGCCGATGCGGCCCGGCTGGAGATAAGGCTCCATCGCCTCCAGCGCGCCGGCCGAAGGCGTTCTCGCATAGCCGTCGCCGACAAGCAGTAAGGCCTTCATTTCCAACGGAAGCGGCATTGCGGTCAGACCTTCTCCTGCGTGTATTTCTTCAGTTCCGCGCGCGCCACCTGCCGCCGGTGCACGGCGTCCGGTCCGTCTGCAAGACGAAGGGTCCGCAGGTGCGTCCACGAGCGGGCGAGCGGCGTGTCCTGGCTGATGCCTTGCGCGCCGAACATCTGCACCGCCTCGTCGGTGACTTTCAGCGCGACACGCGGCGCGATGACCTTGATCTGGCTGATCCAGGGGGCGGCGGCGCGCGCATCGCCCTGGTCGATCATCCAGGCCGCCTTGAGGCAAAGTAGCCGCGCCATCTCGATCTCCATCCTGCATTCGGCGATCGTGTCGAAATTGGCTCCGAGCTTCGCCAAGGGCTGGCCGAAGGCCTCGCGCCGCATGGAGCGCTGGCACAGCATCTCAAGCGCCATCTCAGCCTGGCCGATCGCCCGCATGCAGTGGTGGATGCGGCCCGGCCCCAGCCGCCCCTGCGCGATTTCGAACCCCCTGCCCTCGCCAAGGATCAGGTTAGCCGCCGGCACGCTCACATTGTCGAATCTGAGATGCATATGACCGTGCGGCGCGTCGTCGTCGCCATAGACCTGCATCGGCCGCAGCTTGGTGATGCCCTTGCTGTCGGAAGGCACCAGGATCATCGAATGCCGGCGATGCTGCGGCTCGTCGTCCGAGCCGGTCCTGACCATGACGATATAGATGGCGCAGCGCGGGTCGCCGGCGCCCGACGCCCACCATTTCTCGCCGTTGAGCACATAATCGTCGCCGCGCCGCTCGCAGCGCATGGAAATGTTGGTGGCATCCGAGGAGGCGACGTCCGGCTCGGTCATCAGGTAGGCGGAGCGGATTTTCCCCTCGAGCAGCGGTTCGAGCCATTCCCGCTTGTGCTCTTCCGAGCCATAGCGCTCCAGCACTTCCATGTTGCCGGTGTCGGGCGCCGAGCAGTTGAAGGTCTCGGCGCCGAGATGCGCCTTGCCCATCTCCTCCGCCAGATAGGCGTATTCGACCGTCGACAGGCCGTAGCCGCGGTTGGAATCAGTCAGCCAGAAATTCCACAGGCCGCGCTCCCGCGCCACCTGCTTCAGGCCTTCGAGGATCTCGGTCTGTCTGGCGCTGTAGGTCCAGCGGTCGCCGTTCCTGCCGACTTCGGCCAGAAACTCCTCGCCGAGCGGCGCGATCTCGTCGCGCACCATCGCAGCGACACGCGTGTGGATCGGCTTCAGCCGCTCGGTCATGCCGAGGTTCATGTCCGCCATCGCCAGACCCTTTCCGCATGCATCTTTATTCATGGCAAGGATGACCGTACTTCGGCTAGCCTTGTCAACGCGAGTCCCGCGGGCCGGCGCGGGACAGCGGATGCGGAGGAAATGCGATGAGCTATCTGGACAAGCTGTTCTCGGTCGCCGGCAAGGCCGCGCTGGTGACGGGAGCGGCGACCGGCATCGGCCGCATGGTGGCGACCGCCCTGGTGCGGGCCGGCGCCACCGTGATGATCGCCTCGCGCAAGGGCGAGGACTGCGTCCGCGTTGCCAGCGAGCTCAATGCGCAGGGCGGCGCCGGCCGGGCCGAGGGCTTTGCCGCCGATGTCTCCAGCGAGGCGGGTATCGCCGCGCTCGTAACCGAAGTGAAGGTGCGCACCGACCGGCTGCATATTCTGGTCAACAATGCCGGCGTCTCCTGGGGCGCACCGCTGGAGGAATTCCCCTACCACGCCTGGGCAAAGGTGTTCGGAGTCAACGTCACCGCCGTCTTCCATCTGACACGCGAACTCCTGCCGCTGCTCGATGCCGCGGCAAAGGACGAGGATCCGGCCCGGATAATCAATCTGGGATCGGTAATGGGCACGCAGCCGCTTGCCGACGACGCCTATTCCTACACCGCTTCGAAAGCCGCGGTGCACCATTTGACGCGAACGCTGGCGCTCGAATTTGCCGGCCGCCGCATCACCGTCAATGCCTTTGCACCCGGGCCCTTCCAGAGTCGGATGACGGCCTTCGCCACCGCGACCGAGGAGCAGGCGAAACACGTCGGCGGCCATGTACCGCTCGGCCGCATCGGCGTGCCGGATGACATTGCCGGCGCAACGCTCTATTTGTGCAGCCGTGCCGGCAGCTACGTCACCGGCGCCATCCTGCCGATCGACGGTGGCCAGTCGGTGCAGCATGGGTTGACACTGTTCAAGGAATGAAGACGTTCGCCATCCAGGTGGGTGAAATGGAGAACATCAGCGTGGAACCGATCAGTCTCGATGTGCTTCTGGCGAGCGTCGGCAAGGAGGTCGGCGTATCGCCGTGGCGAACGGTGACGCAGCGCATGATCGACCAGTTCGCCGACGCCACCGACGACCATCAGTTCATCCATTGCGATCCGGAGCGCGCCGCGCGCGAGACGCCTTTCGGCGGCACCATCGCGCATGGCTTCCTGTCGCTGTCGCTGTTGTCGGCGATGACCTTCGAGACCATGCCGCCGATCGAGAACACCAAGATGGGCGTCAATCACGGCTTCGATTCGCTGCGCTTCCTGGCGCCGGTGAAGACCGGCGCGCGCATCCGGACCCGCTTCGTGCTGGCCGACGTCAAGGTCAGGCCTTCGGGATGGGTGCAGACGGCCCACGACGTGACCATCGAGATCGAGGGATCGAAGAAGCCGGCGCTGACCGCACGCTGGCTGACGTTGACGCTCATCGAGCGCCAGCCAGAGACCGCATGAGCATCGACGCCACTGCGATCGATCAGGCGGCACTTGCGCCCTATCTGGAAGTATATATTCCCGGTTTTGCCGGGCTTTCCGCGGTCGAGAAATTCAAGTCCGGGCAATCGAACCCGACCTATCTTTTGACTGCCGCAAGCGGCCGCTACGTGCTGCGCGCCAAGCCGCCCGGCCAGCTCCTGAAATCCGCCCACCAGGTCGACCGCGAATTCCGGGTCATGCGGGCGCTTGCCGGCACGGCCGTGCCGGTGCCGCGCATGCTGCATCTGTCAGGCGATGAATCCCCGATCGGCCGCATGTTCTATGTCATGGAATTCCTCGCCGGCCGCATCTTCTGGGACCCGTCATTGCCGGATATTTCGAGCAACGATGAGCGCGCCGCGATCTACGATGCCATGAATGTGACGCTCGCTGCCCTTCACGACGTCAATGTCGAGGCCGTAGGCCTCGGCGATTTCGGCAGGCCCGGCAGCTATTTCGAGCGCCAGTTCGCCCGCTGGACCAGCCAGTACCGCGCTTCCGAAACCGGAGAGATCGCCGACATGGAGCGGCTGATTGTCTGGCTGGAGATGCACATGCCGCCCGACGACGGCCGTGTCTCGCTGGTGCATGGCGATTACCGGCTGGACAATATGGTTTTCGCGCCTGGCGAGCCGAAGGTGATTGGCGTGCTCGATTGGGAATTGTCGACGCTCGGCCATCCCTTTGCCGACCTCGCTTATCAATGCATGCAGTGGCGCCTGCCGCCGGCGTCCGGACTTCGCGGCCTTGGCGGCGTCGACCGCGCGGCGATCGGCTTGCCTTCGGAGCAGGCCTATGTCGCCGACTATTGCCGGCGGCGCGGACTTGACGGCATCGGCAACTGGACCTTCTTCCTGGCCTTCTCGTTCTTTCGGCTGGCGGCGATCTGCCAGGGCGTCTATCGCCGCGCGCTGGACGGCAACGCCTCCAATCCGGAAAAGGCCCAGACCTATAGTCAGATGGTGAAACTGCTCGCAGCGCTGGCTGTGGAACTAATCGATAGAGAGGGCTGAGCGATGGGCTGTTTCAATGCCGCGACGGTGCTGATCACCGGCGCGACCGGCGGACTCGATCGCGGCGCAGTAAGAGCCTTCGTCGCCGAACGACGTGCATCGAAACAAAAACTTAAGCACGTCGCCCGAATCCGATGAGGCGCGATGCGCTTTAAGCGGACGCTGCGGAACCAGCCCGCTCTCTTGTCCGTTTCCGTACAGCGTATATAGTTTAGTCAGGCAACCAACTCACCAAGGCAGACAACATTGGCGCTGAGCGTTCAGAAACGCCGCGAGAAGCAGAAGGCCGAGCTTCGCTCCGAACTGGTCGATGCGGCTCACAAGCTCGTGCAGGAGGAGGGCTATGAGGGCCTGACCATCCGCAAGCTCGCCAAGCGGGTCGGTTACGCGCCGATGTCGGTCTATTCCTACTTCGCCGACAAGCAGGATATCCTTTTCGCGCTCGCCGAAGATGCCTTCGAGACGCTTGCCAGGCGCATTGAGGAACACCCCGCCGACGATCCGATCGAGGCACTGCGGGCGGTCATGACCGAATACGCCGCCTTCGGTCTCGGCAATCCCAACGAATACCGCACCGTCTTCATGACCGAGCAGACCAGGCTGCCCGAAGGCCGCAGCTACGAGGACATGGAGGAAGGCAATCCGGCCATGAAGGTGCTGATCAAAAGGGTCGAGGCCTGCGTCGCCGCCGGCAAGCTCAAGGGCGACCCGCGCGCCATCGCCACCATGCTGTGGACGGTCGGCCACGGCACGATCTCGCTGCTAATTTCCTTTCCTTTCTATCCGTTCGGCGATCCCCAGGCTTATGTGAAGCGGATGTGCGACTTCACGCTGGCAGGATTGCAGGCGCAGGACATTCCCCCGCTCCCCGAACAAACCATCAACTGCTGACCGCTGTCGCCGTCGTTCCCCACCGCCGATCGGGTGATTTGCGGCGGCGATTTCCCACGTTCAATAAAATTTTATCGTACGCGTACAGATTCCCGTTGAATTCCGACGCCATCAGCCGTATCTGTACGTTACATTATACATGTACGAAAACGATTGACTGGAGACGGAAAATGAAGAAGACCTTTCTCGCTCTCACCACCATGCTGGCTTTCTCGGGTGCCGCTTTCGCTGGCGCAAACCAGCCGGCCAAGCATGCCCCCGCAGCCTGCGCCCAGACCAACGCCAATGTGAAGCTCGACTGCACAGCTACCGGTTCGGTGGAAAAGGCAGACGCCAACAAGACGACCAAGAGCCCGCGTCTCGGCATCGATGTCAGCCCGTGGTTCGTGCCCGGCCTCTGAGCGCCGACACGACAGATAAGATTTCAAATCGAAACGGGCGGCTTTTGGCCGCCCGTTTCGCATCCGTCTGTGTCGCGCCGGCTGAAACGATCGGCGACTGCGCCTATGTCTTGCGCGGTTTTCTCCCCGGCGCGGTTTTGGCCTTGCCGGGCTTGGCGGGGGCGCCTGGGATGATGGTGCCGGTGATCGACACCGGATCGCTGGCCGGAAACGTATCTTCGAGGCCTTCCTCGAGTTCTTCTTCTTCGATCTCGCGATGTATTTCCCGCTCGAGCGAACGGACCGCCGGCGTCTTCTTGGGCGACTTGGGCGAAGGTTTCGACGGCATCGGCACTCTCCCTCGGTTCGCCGCCGGAAAGCGAACGTGCTCGGCCAATATTCCTAATGCGCCGCGTCGCCGGCCGCTTCCGACAGGAAAGTAAAGACATAGTCCGCGAAGGAACGCCAGCACTCGATCCGGAACGTTTCCGCCTCGGTCCGCAACAGCACGATCTCGGCCTTGCCGAGGATGGTGCGCGAGGCGGCCCCGACCGGAAACGCCTCGAGCGACAGATCCTGCGGGCAGCCCGAATTGACTGTCACCGCGGCTGCCGGGCCGGTGACCGCGATGGCGACGTTGCGGTGCGCGATGCCGACCGCCGAATGCAGTGCCGAAACCATGGCGCAATCGGCGAGCGGATCCTTGCCGGCCTCGTCGATGATGAGCCATTCGTCCGGACCGAGCCAAAGCGCCGTGCGCCCGCCCTTTGCCGCCGATGTCTTTGGCTTTGCCGGCAAGGTCATGCCGAGCGCCTTGGACAGCGCGGCCACGGAATCCTCAGGCGCGCGCAACGAGATGCGTTCGGCCGGCGGCAGCATTTCGACCTTGACGCCCGGCGCCGATAGTGTGCGGCCGGCGAGCGCCGGGCGCCGCTCGACCGAGGGCGCAGCGACATTTGTCTTGGCGGCAGCCTTAGCCATTGAGGCGCTCCCCCTTCTCGTCGACGAACACCATGCCGGTGACCTCCACCTCGATGGTGCCGTCCGGCATCGGCACATAGAGCGTCTGGCCCATGCGGTCGCGGCCGCCGGCGACCAGCGCCAGCGCGATCGAGCGCCCGCAATTTTCCGACCAGTAGCTGGAGGTGACGTGGCCGATCATCTTCATCGGGATCGGCTGTTTCGGATCGTCGACGATCTGCGCGCCTTCCTCCAGCACGACCTTCGGGTCCTTGGTCTTGAGCCCGACGAGCTGCTTGCGGCCCTTGGCCACAAGGTCCGGCCGCATCAGGCCGCGAATACCGACGAAATCGGTCTTCTTTTTGCCGACCGCCCAGTCGAGCCCGGCATCGTTCGGTGTCACCGTGCCGTCAGTATCCTGGCCGACGATGATGTAGCCCTTCTCGGCGCGCAGCACGTGCATGGCCTCGGTGCCGTAGGCAGTGGCGCCATATTTCTGCCCCTCGGCCCACAGCGCCTCCCAGACCGCCTCGCCATAGTCGGCCGGCACGTTGACCTCGAAGCCGCGCTCGCCGGTGAACGACATGCGGAACAGCCTCGTCGGCACGCCGCAGATCTTGCCCTCGCGCACCGACATATGCGGCATCGCCGCGTCCGACATGTCGATGTGTTCGACCAAGGGTTCGATAATTTTCCGCGCGCTGGGGCCCTGCACCGCGATCACCGCCCATTGTTCGGTGATCGAGGTCAGCCAGACATTGAGGTGCGGGAATTCGGTCTGAAGGTAATCCTCCATGTGGTGCATGACGCGCGGCGCGCCGCCCGTCGTCGTCGTCACATGGAAGCGGTCCGGCGCCAGCCTGCCGACGACGCCGTCGTCATAGATGAAGCCGTCCTCGCGCAGCATGATGCCGTAGCGGCAGCGGCCGGTTTCCAGCTTCTCCCACGGATTGGTGTAGAGCAGCTCCATGAACCTTGCCGCATCCGGCCCGACCACCTCGATCTTGCCGAGCGTCGAGGCGTCGAACAGGCCGGCCGCCTTTCGCACGGTGACGCATTCGCGGTCGACCGCGGCGTGCATGTCCTCGCCCGTCCTGGGGAAATACCAGGCACGTTTCCAGTGGCCGACATCCTCGAACACCGCGCCATGGGCAGCCGCCCAGCCATGCGTCGCCGTGCGCCGGGTTGGATCGAACAGCGGCCCACGCGCGTGTCCGACGATCGCGCCGAAGGTCACCGGAGTGTAAGGGGCGCGGAAAGTGGTGAGGCCGACCTGCGGGATCGGCTTGCCGAGCGTCTCGGCGGCGATCGCCAGGCCGTGCATGTTGGAGGTCTTGCCCTGGTCGGTGGCCATGCCGTTGGTGGTGAAGCGCTTGACGTGCTCGATCGAGTGCATGCCTTCATGCACCGCCTGGCGGATGTCCTTGGCAGTGACGTCGTTCTGGAAATCGACGAAGGCTTTCACCGTCGTGTCCGGTCCGGCACCCGGAGCGGCGCCCAGCATGCCGCGCGACCAGCTCTCCGAGGCGTCAACCTTCGGCTTTGCGCCCTTGCCCGTCTTGACGCTGGAATCCTTGCCGCCCGCATCCTTGGCCGCCTTGGCGCCGGCCGCAAAGGCTTCCTCGATTGTCGCCGACAAGCCATCGGTGCCGTTGCAGGCGCCGACCGAGACGCAGTCCTGCGCGTATGTCCCCGGCACGAAGCGCCGCGTCTCGTCGTCGAACGCGACCTTGCCGCGCGACTGCGAGAACAGATGCACCGACGGCGTCCAGCCGGCCGACATCAGGATCGCGTCGACGGGGATGGTGCGCTCGCCGCTGCCGCTCTTCGGCTGCACCGTCATCGACGACACCCGCAGCTTGCCGCCGGCGCGGATCACGGCGCGGCCGAAATTCATCTCGATGCCGAGCGACCGCGCCTCGTCGATCATCGGTCCGGTCGGGTTGTCGCGCAGGTCGACGATGGCCGCGATATTGACGCCGGCTCTCTTGAGGTCGATCGCCGCTGCGTAAGCCGAATCATTGGCGGTGTAGACGCCGACATTTTTGCCAACTGCCACGCCGTAGTGGTTGAGATAGGTGCGCGCCGCCGACGCCAGCATGATGCCCGGCCGGTCGTTGTCGGCGAACACCATGTGCCGCTCGATGGCGCCGGTCGCCAGCACGACGCGTTTGGCGCGGACCTGCCACAAGCGCTCGCGCGCCAACCCGCCGCCGGGGCTCTGCAGATGGTCGCTGACGCGCTCGACCAGGCCGACGAAATTCTGCGCATAATACCCAAAAGCAGTGGTGCGCGACAGCACGCGCACATTCTCCATCGCCTTCAGCCTGGCGATCGCGGCTTGCGCCCAGGCATAACCGCGCTCGCCGTCGATCCTGGCGCCGCTCTCGAAGCGCAGGCTGCCGCCGAATTCGGCCTGCTCGTCGCAGATGATCACCCGCACGCCTGCTTCGGCCGCCGCAAGGGCCGCGGCAATGCCGGCGGCGCCGCCGCCCAGCACCAGCACCTCGCAATGCGCGTAGCGTGCCGCATAATGGTCCGGATCGGGCCTGTCCGGCGAAACGCCGAGGCCGGCAGCAGCACGGATCTTCGGCTCGTAGAGGTTTTTCCAGGCCGACTTCGGCCACATGAAGGTCTTGTAGTAGAAGCCGGCCGAAAATAGCGGCGAGGCGACGTCGTTGACTGCGCCGACGTCGAAGGCAAGCGACGGCCAGCGGTTCTGCGAATTGGCGGTGAGACCGTCATAGAGCTCCTGTACGGTCGCTCGCACGTTGGGCGTCTTGCGTGCATCGTCGCGCACGATCTGCACCAGCGCATTGGGCTCCTCCGCGCCGGCCGACAGGAAGCCGCGCGGCCGGTGATATTTGAACGACCGGCCGACCAGATGCACGCCGTTGGCAAGCAGCGCCGAAGCGAGCGTATCGCCCTCGATACCGACATAGGACTTGCCGTCGAAGCTGAAGGAGGCGGTCTTTGCCTGCTTCAGGCGGCCGGCGCCGGGGATGCGGAACGCGGCGTTCATTTCGAGGCTCCAGGCAGCTTCGCGGGCCTCGGCTCACCGGCCTTGTAGGTCATGACGAACTTGTCGGTGACGGTGTCGCGCACGGCATTGAAGAAGCGCGCGCAGCCATGGATGTGCCGCCAGCGTTCATAGATGACGCCCTTCGGGTTCGAGCGGATGAAGAAGAACTTCTCGAAGTCGTCGTCGCTCTCTCCGGCGATGTTGGCCGAGCGCGCAATATGCGCCTCGCCGGCGTTGCGGAATTCGAGCTCCGGACGCTCTTCCTCGCAATAGGGGCAGCGGATGAGAAGCATTTTCGGTCGATCCTACAATTCGCCATGGCCGACGCGAGCGCCGGCCGGTTGATCGCAAAGCCTCAATGTCGGCATCAGTGCGCCACCGCCGCCGCAGCCGCCTCGTCGATGAGACGGCCGGTGCGGAAGCGCTCGATGGTGAAGGGCGCGTTGATCGGATGCGGATCGTCTCGGGCGATGGTGTGGGCAAAGGCGTGGCCGGAACCGGGCGTCGCCTTGAAGCCGCCCGTGCCCCAGCCGCAATTGACGTAGAGCCCCTTGACCGGCGTCTTGGCCAGGATCGGCGAGCGGTCGGGCGTGACGTCGACGATGCCGCCCCACGAGCGCAGCATCTTCATGCGCGTGAAGATCGGAAACATCTCGCAGATTGCATCGAGCGTGTGCTGGAGAATATGCAACCCGCCGGTCTGCGAATAGGAAACATACTGGTCGGTGCCGGCGCCGATGACCAACTCGCCCTTATCGGACTGCGAGATATAGGCGTGCACGGTGTTCGACATCACCACGCAGGGCACCACGGGCTTGACCGGTTCCGACACCAGCGCCTGCAGCGGATAGCTTTCCAGCGGCATGCGCACGCCGGCCATGTCCATGATTACCGAGGAATGACCGGCGGCGACGACGCCGACTTTCTTGGCGCCGATGAAGCCGCGCGTCGTCTCGACGCCGCTGACCGCGCCATTGGCGGCGCGCTTGATGCCGGTGACCTCGCAATTCTGGATGATGTGCACGCCGCGTGCCGAGGCGCCACGCGCATAGCCCCAGGCGACCGCGTCATGGCGCGCCGTGCCGCCGCGCCGCTGCAGGGCCGCGCCCATCACCGGATAGCGCGCGTCTTTGGAAATGTTGAGCGGCGGACAGAAGGCCTTCGCCTG
Source organism: Mesorhizobium sp. B1-1-8 (assembly GCF_006442795.2). NCBI lineage: Bacteria > Pseudomonadati > Pseudomonadota > Alphaproteobacteria > Hyphomicrobiales > Phyllobacteriaceae > Mesorhizobium > Mesorhizobium sp. B1-1-8. Next base: position 1,745,017 of record NZ_CP083956.1, on the reverse strand, counting down.
CTCCGGTGTCAGCCATTCATTGTCGATGCCGTTGAGGCGATTGGCATGGACGTGGCGCTTCGCCACCTGGACGTCATGGACATTGTGCGAAAGCATCATGACGCCGCGAGCCGAATACATGACGTTGTAGTTGAGCTCCTGGCTCAGCCCATCCCACAGCTTCAGCGCATGGTCGTAGATGCCGGCGCTTTCGTCATAGAGATAGTTGGAGCGGATGATGGTGGTGTTGCGGCCGGTGTTGCCGCCGCCGAGCCAGCCCTTCTCCAGCACCGCGACATTGGTGATGCCATGCTGGGACGCCAGATAATAGGCGGTCGCCAGGCCATGGCCGCCGGCGCCGACGATGACGACGTCATATTCCTTTTTCGGTTCGGGCGAGGACCACTGCTCCTCCCAGCCCTTGTGGCCGCGCATGGCCTCGCGGGCAATGGCGAATACCGAGTATTTCTTCACGTTCCAGCCTCGCCCAAAATCTCGCGGAGTTCGCGCGGGTTTCCCCGGCGCGCGAGGTGTATCACTAGCGAAACCGCGCTGTCACCCTTGCGCTGTTTGCGACGGCACTTGCCGTTTTGCGCCGTGACGGAAAGACAGATCAAGACTGGCTGAGGCCGCCGCCTTCGATCACACTCCTGTGGCCTGGGGATTCGGAGGACGATGGTGGGCAACGCCTGGTGGAACCTGACATTGCGCTTCCTGCTCGAGCTTGCCGCTCTGCTCGGGCTCGGCATGGCCGGCTGGAGTTTGTCGGACGGATGGTTGCGTTGGATACTCGCTCCAGGATTGCCGCTCGTTGCGGCAGCTCTTTGGGGGACTTTTGCAGTGCGCGATGACCCAAGCCGGTCGGGTCGCGCGCCGGTTCCGGTGCCAGGGGCCGTCAGGCTGGCGCTGGAACTTATCATCCTTTTCGGCGGTGCGGCCGGATACCATCTGGCCGGCTATACCACCACAGGCATCGTCATCGCTGTGCTCATTGCCATCAGCTACGTCTTTTCGCTCGATCGCCTGGCGTGGCTGCTGCGGCAGTAGTCCCGCAGGGCTTTAGCGGGTTTCGGGTGGCTGCGGCCATGCCGATTTGCGACGAAGCATCCGACCGTCGGCAAGCCCGGCTCAAAGCAAGGATGCAAAAAGATGTTCGCACTGACAGACAAGGTCGCCATCGTCACCGGCGCCAGTTCCGGCATCGGCCGCGCCACCGCAAAACTGTTCGCCGAGCAAGGCGCCAAGGTGGTCGTTGCCGCCCGTCGCCAAGCAGAACTTGACGCACTCGTCGCCGAAATCGAGGCAGCCGAGGGCACGGCCGTCGCGCTTGCCGGCGACGTCACCGACGAAGCCTATGCGAAAGCTCTCGTCGAACTGGCGGCCGCCGCCTTCGGCGGGCTCGATATCGCACTGAACAATGCCGGTTCGGTCGGTATCATGGGTCCGGTTCCCGACATGTCGGCACAGACATGGCATGGAACGCTCGATACCAACCTGACCAGCGCCTTCCTCGGCGCGAAGCACCAGATACCGGCGATGCTGGAGCGCGGCGGCGGCTCGCTGATCTTCACCTCCAGCTTCGTCGGCTACACCGCCGGCATGCCGGGCATGGCGGCCTATGCCGCGGCCAAGGCCGGCCTGATCGGGCTGACGCAGGTGCTGGCCGCCGAATACGGGCCGAAAGGGCTGCGGGTCAACGCGCTGCTGCCTGGCGGCACCGATACGCCTGCCGCGACCTTCAAGACGCCCGAATCGCGAGCCTTCGTCGAAAACCTGCATGCCTTGAAACGCGTCGCACAGCCGCAAGAGATCGCCCGTTCGGCGCTTTACCTTGCCTCCGACGCCTCGAGCTTCACCACCGGCACGGCGCTGTTTGCCGATGGCGGCGTCTCGATCAACCGGACGTGATCCATTTGCAGACGGCCGATATGCCCATCCGCTAAAATGTTGCGACTACGGCCTTGCATTCCCGTCCGTTTTGACGATTTTCGTTTCCCGTCGAAAACGGACGGGAAAGATGCTGCTGATCAGAACCTACGTCGCCCAGAGCGCAATCGAAGGCGTCGGTGTTTTCGCCGCCGAGCCGATCCGCAAGGGCGCCTCGATCTGGCGCCTGGATCCCGATTTCGACCGGCTGATCCCGATGGAAAAATACGAGACGGCGCCGCCGCATCTGAAGGAATTGCTCGACCGTTACGCCTATCCCAGTCCGGACCGGCCGGGCTTCATGGTCTATGAAGTCGACAATGGCCGTTTCATGAACCATGCCGAGCGGCCGAACACGGATTTCTCGCGATATGGCGGCGCCACCGCTACCCGCGACATCGCCGCCGGCGAGGAAATCACCTGCGACTACGGCGAGTTCTTCGAGGATTTCGCGCGCCTCCATTTGGCGACAGCGTAGGCAGAGACAAGGGCAAGGCACGGCGCTCCAGTTTTTGATCGCGCCTGTTGCAATCGGCAGTGGACATCCCAGGCTGATTCTGCTATCAGCCGCCACAATTCGCGGTGCAACCCGCCGCGGAGGCATGGTGGCTATGGCCGCGTGCCTATGGATTTCAAACCCGAAGACAGGATTGCCCGTGCAGGTACTCGTCCGCGACAACAACGTTGATCAGGCGCTTCGCGCGCTGAAGAAGAAGATGCAGCGCGAAGGTATTTTCCGCGAGATGAAGATGCGCGGTCACTACGAGAAGCCGTCGGAGAAGCGTGCTCGCGAAAAGGCGGAAGCCGTTCGTCGCGCCCGCAAGCTGGCCCGCAAGCGCGCGCAGCGCGAAGGCCTGCTGCCGATGACCCCGCGCCCGGCTCCGGCCGGTGCCGCCGGCGCGCCGCGCTCGCCGCGCTCATAACGCCAATTTTTCGTCCTTTTCGAAGGATACCGAGGGTGGCGCGATGCGGAATCGCCGCCACCTTTTTGTTTATATTCGACCCCGGTTCGGAGAGGGAACGGACCTGACGGCGCGGCGGCAGTGAGGACAAAGATGAATGCAATTTCCGTGGAGCGCGGGACCGCTTTTCGCGGCTTCGCCCTGACTGCGGCCCTGCTTTCGGGCCTGGCCCTAGCAGCGTGCCAGACGACCCCGACCGGCGAGTTCAACAATATCGACAAGGCGCAAGGGTCGACCGAGAACATCTCCTCGCTGTCGGCGGTCATCCAGCGCAATCCGCAGGACCCCGAGGGCTACAACGTGCGCGGCTCGGCCTATGGCCGCGGCGGCCAGTACCAGGCGGCGCTCAAGGATTTCGACTCCGCCATCCAGCTCAATCCGAATTTCTACCAGGCCTATTCCAACCGCGCCCTCATCCAGCGCTTCCTCGGCAACCAGCAAGCAGCGCTCGCCGACTACAACCGCTCGATCCAGATCAACGCCAACTATGACGCCGCTTACATCGGCCGCGGCAATCTCTATCGCAAGGCGGGCCGCACCCAGGATGCCTTCAACGACTTCCAGAAGGCGATCCAGCTCGACACCACCGATGCGCGCGCCTATCACAATCGCGGCCTGATCTATCAGAGCCAGGGCCAGCACAAATTCGCCATCGAGGATTTCTCGACCGCCATCTCGCTGGCGCCTGACGCCGCCGAGCCCTATAACGGCCGCGGCCTCTCCTACCTCGCCATGAATGACGAGGACAACGCCTTCTCCGACTTCAACATGGCCATCAAGCTCGACGGCAAGAATGCCGAGGCCTGGGCCAACCAGGCGCTGATCTACGAGCGGCGCGGCGACAAGGTCAGGGCGGCCAAATCCTACCGCGAAGCCGTTCACCTCGACCCGAACTATCAGCCGGCCAAGGACGGCCTGTCGCGCACCTCCAGCGCCAGCTGATCCGCGTTCAACACAAGCCGATCTGCCTGGCTCCGCCGCCGGCGACGGTCCGGCCGGCCCGTGCTGTGGTCAAAAAACGCCGATAGCAATGCGTTAACTCTTCCCTTGCTGGCGCCAGGTTTTCGGCGGAACGCTCCGTGCACCTCGATCGTTTACCGGGGCCAATTTGCAAAAGGACCTTTGCCATGATCAGGAAACTTGCCTATGCCGCCGCGCTTGCCAGCACCGTGCTCGCCTTTCCCGTAAGCGCCGGCACGCTCCGGCTCGGCACACTCGATTGCTCCATTGACGGGGGCATCGGCTATATCATCTCGTCAAACAAGGGCGTGTCCTGCGTCTTCCGGCCTTCTCATCACGGGCCTGCCGAGATTTACACCGGGATGATCTCCAAGCTCGGCGTCGATGTCGGCAAGACGCATCAGGGCCAGCTTGTCTGGGCAGTCCTGGCAGCTACCCCCAGTCATGACGCGGGGGATCTCGCCGGCAGCTATTACGGTGTCAATGCCGAGGCGAGCGTGGTGACCGGCGGAGGTGCCAACGTCCTGGTCGGCGGATGGAACAGCGCCTTCATGCTCGAGCCGCTCAGCGTCCAGGCGCAGACCGGCGTCAATCTGGCCGTCACCGTGGCCTCGCTTGACCTCGTCCATTCCTACAAGTGAAGCTTTCGATCGGCCATTCGATCAGAACGGATGCGGCCCGGGACACTCGTTCCGGGCCGCTTTTTTTGGCGCGCTGATCGCTTGCGCATGAATTCGCGGCTCTCTCAGCGGCCGCGACATTGCTGAAAAAAGTCGCTTGAGCTCAACCGCGGTTGAGGTTCTACAAGCCCCGCCGAACTGGACCTGGCACCTCGACCGCAACGCGGTCAGGCTGCGAACGGCAGCAGGAGATCGACGTGACGGCAGCAGGCGGCGACAAAATGGGCGGCAACAAGGTGGATTGGCGGGCGCTGTGGGCAAGCGGCGACCTGGCGCGCTTCTGTTTCATCAGCCTCGGCATTCTGCTGCATGCCACCAATGAGACGATGATCGCCACGATCATGCCGGCAATGGTCGGCGACCTTGCCGGTGTCGAATTCGTCGGCTGGTCGCTGGCGGTCTATGAACTTGGCGCCATTGTTGCCGGTGCGGCCGCCGGCAGGCTGGTCAGCTATGTCGCGCTGCGCTCCAACATGATGGTCGCCGCCCTGCTCTACGCGGTCGGGGCGTTGGTCTGCGCCACGGCGCCATCGATGCCCGCGTTCCTTGCCGGCCGGCTGATCGAGGGCCTGGGCGGCGGCGCGCTTGTGTCGCTGGCCTTCGTCTCGGTCGAGCGGCTGTTTCCACGCAACATCTGGCCGCAGCTCTTCGGCATCATGTCGGCGATCTGGGGCGTCGCCGCCTTCAGCGGCCCGCTGCTCGGCGCGATCATGGTCGATCTGTTGTCGTGGCGCTGGGCCTTCGGCGCCTTCACGCTGGGCGGCGCGGCGATGGCGCTGGCAAGCTTCATCGTGCTCGACACACTCGGGGCGAAGAGGCCGCAGGCAGCCACCGGCACGGCGCCGCCCTTCCCTTATCTGGCACTCGGCTGTCTCGCCATCAGCGTGGTGCTGATCGCCACCGCCGGCGTCGACATCGCCCTGCTGCGCTCGTCGCTGCTGCTTGGCCTCGGCCTGGTCGGTCTGGCGCTATTCTTCCGTGTCGATGCGCTCAGGCCGGGCTCACGCCTGTTCCCCTCACAGCTCTTCTCCTGGCGGTCGCCGCTCGGCAACGGCATGACCATGGTCGCCGCATTTTCGGTGGCGACCTGCACCTTCGCCATTTACGGACCGCTGCTGCTCACCACGCTGCACGGCGTCCCGATCCTGACCACCGGCTACATCATAGCCGCTGAATCGATCGCCTGGTCGATCCTGTCGATCCTCGTCGCCAACGCGCCGCTGGAACGCGAGCGGGTAATCATCGTCATCGGCGCCTTGATGATCGCCACCGGCCTCGCCGGCTTCGCCTACACGATCCCTGCCGGCTCGATCCCGCTCATCCTGCTTTGCGCTCTTCTGCAAGGCGGCGGCTTTGGCGTTGCCTGGCCGTTCCTGACCCGTGTCATCGTCGCCTCGGCCCGGGGCGACGAGCAGACAATTGCGTCGGCCGCGGTGCCGACCATGCAGCGGATCGGCTATGCTGTAGGCGCCGCGCTTGCAGGCATCGTCGCCAATGCCAGCGGCTTCTCCGGCGGCCTGAACCGCGAGGCCGCGGCCGGCGTCGCCGGCTGGCTGTTCCTCGCCTTCGTGCCGCTCGGGATTGTCGGATGCATCGCCGCGCTGAGGATCGCGCTGCCCTCAGTGCGATCACAGGAAGCAGTCGGTTAGGCCACGATCGTCTGCAGCCGTTCGGCGATCAACTTGGCAAGTCGTGCCGCCACTTCATCCTTGTCCATTTCCGGCCATTCCTCGACGCCGGTTCTGGAGACGATGCGCACCTTGTTGCGGTCGCCACCCATGACGCCGGACGGACCGATGCCGCTTTCATGCGAGACGTCGTTGGCGACGATGAAATCGGCGCCCTTCTTCTTGAGCTTGGCTTCTGCGTTGCCGATCAGATCCTGCGTCTCGGCGGCGAAGCCGACAACGAGACCCGGGCGCCGGCTGTGATGGCCGATATCGGCCAGGATGTCGGGATTTTCGACCATCTGCAGCGCCGGCGGCCCCTTGCCCGTCACCTTCTTGATCTTCTCGCCGGCAGTGTTCGCCGTGCGCCAGTCGGCGACCGCGGCGACGAACACCGCCGCATCAGCCGGCAATAGCCGCTCGACGGCGTCCTTCATCTCGGCCGCCGTCTCGACATGCGTGGTCGTGACGCCGGCTGGATCGGCGATGGCCACCGGACCGGAAACCAGCCGGACGTCGGCGCCGAGCTTCGCCAGCGCCGATGCGATCGCATGGCCCTGCTTGCCTGACGAGCGGTTGGCGATGTAGCGCACCGGGTCGATCGGCTCATGCGTCGGCCCGGAGGTGACGATGATCCTGCGGCCGGCAAGCGGCTTCGGCCGCTCGTCGAGCATGGATTCGATCGCCGCGACGATCTCCAGCGGTTCGGCCATGCGGCCCTCGCCAGCCTCATTGCTTTCCGCCATCTCGCCCCTGCCGGGGCCGACGAAGGCGATGCCGTCCTTCTGCAGCGTCGCCCGGTTGCGGCGCGTGGCGGCGTGCGCCCACATTTTCGGGTTCATCGCCGGTGCCATCAGCACTTTCTTGTCGGTAGCCAGAAGCACCGTCGAGGCAAGGTCGTTGGCATGGCCGCTGGCGAGCTTTGCCATCAGGTCGGCGGTGGCCGGCGCCACCACCAGCAGATCGGCCTCACGCGACAGCTTTATATGGCCGATATCGTGTTCGTCCTTGCGGTCGAACAGTTCGGTGAAGACATGGTCGGCGGACAGCGCGCCTGCAGACAGCGTGGTGACGAATTCCTGCGCGGCCGCGGTCATGACGACCCTGACCGTAGCGCCCCGCTCGCGCAGTCGCCGGATCAGGTCGAGCGCCTTGTAGGCCGCTATGCCGCCGCCGATGATAAGCAGGATGCGCTTGCCGGAGAGGGTCATGCTCCCTCCCAGGGGTTGACTATGTTGATGCCGCAGTCTGCAAAGTCGGCAACATTCCTGGTCACCACAGCAAAGCCCCGCGAGCGAGCAACCGAGGCAATTTGCGCGTCAAATTCACGGATAGGACGTCCTAGAAACCGTCTCTTCGAGACAATCTCTGCATATGCCTCGGCCTCACGGTCTCCAAAGGCAAGTACGGGAGTCTTGAGCTCTGTGGTGAAAAACGCCCCGATTGCGCTACCCAATTCAGCTTTACGCTTCCCATCCGGCATGTTGGCAAGACCCACGAGCAGCTCTGCCTTGGTCATCGCCGTGACGTAAAAGCGATTCCCAAATGAACTCTCCATCCAAGTGGCCACCCCCGCGTCTGGCCGTGGCTTGAAGGTTTCCGAAATAACGTTCGTATCCAGCACGAACATGGTCAATCGAATTTCAGCGGATCGCGCGTAGGGCCGCGCTCCGGCAGTTCGATATCGAAACCGCCATAAGGCGCAACCAACCGGCGAATCGCCGCGTAAAGTGACTCACCCCGAGGCTCATAGTCCGCCGCTTCAGACAGAACACTCCTGGCGAGAACGCTACGTGCTTCCTCTTCCATCGAAACTCCTCTCACTGCAGCGCGCTCACGCAGTTTTTGCTTCACGGTGTCGTCGAGATTTCGGATCGTAAGTGTGCCCATATCTTTGCTCCTTGCCTCAACGTAGTCTATGAAAGAGCTGCTTTCAATGAAAGCAACGCTTGCACTGCTGTCATTAAGAGCAATCAAAACAATTTCCATACGACATAAATCAGCGTCAGCGCGATCACCCACAGAGCCACGCGGCCGGAGCGGGTATGGCGCGCCTCGGCCTTGCCGATCGAGCGCGCCGTCGCCTCGTCGAAGCGCAGGCCGTGCTCGGCCATCAGGTCGATCTCGCGCGACAGCCGCTCAGTGCGGGCGGCGAGGTCCGGCGCCTGGCGCGCCAGGGCCAGCATCGCCCTGGCGCCGTCGCGGGCGTCGGTGAGCAGGCCGCGCGGTCCGAGATTGCCGGCGATCCACTCGCTCACCACCGGCTCCGAGGTCTTCCACATGTTGAAGGCCGGATCGAGCGTGCGGGCGACGCCTTCGACCACCACCATGGTTTTTTGCAGCAGGATCAGCTCAGGCCGGGTCGCCATGTCGAAGAGTTCGGTGACTTCGAACAGCAGCGTCAGAAGCTTGGCCATCGAGATGGTCTCGGCCGACTGGCCGTGGATCGGCTCGCCGATGGCCCGGATCGCCTGGGCGAAGGCAGAGACATTGTGCTGGCGCGGCACGTAGCCAGCCTCGAAATGCACCTCGGCGACGCGCTGATAGTCGCGCACGATAAAGCCATAGAGGATCTCGGCCAGGAAGCGCCGTTCCTTCTTGCCGAGCCGGCCGGCAATGCCGAGATCAACGGCGACGATCGTGCCGTCGGCCTCGACGAACAGATTGCCCGGATGCATGTCGGCATGGAAGAAGCCGTCGCGCAATGTGTGCCTGAGGAACGACTGGATGAGGTTGGCGGCGATCACCCTGAGATCGTGGCCGGCGGCGGCAAGGCCGGCGATATCGTTCATCTTGACGCCGTCGATCCACTCCATGGTGATCACGTCGCGGCCGGTCCGCTCCCAGTCGACCGCCGGCACGCGAAAGCCCGGATCGTCCTTCGTGTTTTCAGCGAGCTCGGAAAACGCGGCCGCCTCGAGCCGCATGTCCATTTCGACCTTGGTGGTCTGCGCCAGCGTCTGGGTTACCTCGATCGGCCGCAGCCGGCGGGAGGAGGGAATATATTTTTCCTGCAGGCGGGCGGCGAGGAAGTAGCTCTCGAGATCCTGGAAGAAGCGATGGCGCACGCCGGGGCGGATGACCTTCACGGCCACACGCGAGGCCTTTCCGTCACGAACGATTTCAGCGCCGTGCACCTGGGCGATCGAAGCGGCAGCCACAGGCTCGCCGAAGCTCGCATAGAGATCGTCGATCCTGCGCCCGAGCGAGGCTTCGATCGCGTGAACCGCCTCCGCCTTCGGGAAGGTGTGCATCTTGTCCTGCAGCAGCGCGAGGTCGAGCGCCATGTCGTTGCCGACAACGTCGGGCCGTGTCGCCAGGAACTGGCCGAGCTTGACGTAGGACGGCCCCAGCCGCACCACCGCCCGCGCCAGCCGATCGCCGCGCTGGTAGGTCCTGGCGCGGCGGCGGGTGAGCAGGCGCGCCAGCTGCCAGCCGAACTTCGGCATGCCGGAGAGCTCGTCGCCCGGCAGCGCCGCGACGACGCCTTCGCGCACCAGCACCCAGCCGGCCCTGGCGAGCCTGAAGGCGGCGCCGACGCTGGTCATCGCCCGGCCTGCTTCAAAGCTTCCTGCCTCAAAGCTTCCAGCCCGAATGCAGTGCCGCGATGCCGCCCGAATAGTTGCGGAAGGTGACCCGATCGAAGCCCGCGCGGGCGATCATGGAAGCAAAATTCACCTGGTTGGGGAATTTGCGGATCGACTCCACCAGATAGGAATAGGGCTCGCTTTCGCCGGTCACCGCCTTGCCGATCCTGGGGATGGCGTTGAATGACCAAGCCTCATAGGCCTTGTCGAGCAGCGGCATTTCGACCTCGGAGAATTCGAGGCAGAGAAACCGTCCGCCGCGCTTCAGCACCCGATAGGCCTCGCTGAGCGCGATGTCGATGCGCGGCACATTGCGGATGCCGAAGGCGATCGTGTAGGCGTCGAAGGTATCGTCCTCGAAAGGCAGCGCCTCGGCGTTGGCCTCGACGAAATCGGTCTTTTCCGAGAGCCCCTTCTTCTCGGCGCGGTCACGGCCGACGGCAAGCATCGAGCCGTTGATGTCGAGCACGGTGGCGTGTGCATTGCGCTGGCTGGCCTCGACGATGCGGAAGGCGATGTCGCCCGTGCCGCCGGCGACGTCGAGCACCTTCCAGCCCGACCGCTTCGGCGGATTGAGCCAGGCGACCATTGCGTCCTTCCATAGGCGGTGCAACCCGCCCGACATCAGGTCGTTCATCAGGTCGTAGCGATTGGCAACCTTATGGAAGACATCGTTGACGAGAAGCTGCTTGTCGCCCGCCCCCACGCTCTTGAACCCGTAGGAGGTTTCCATGCCGCCCGTGGCCGTGGTTCTCTCAACTGACATTATTTTGATCCGCCATAAAACCGGCGGGACCATAGCCGATCGATGGTGCGGACGCTATTGTTTCAGGCGCGGTTTTCGGCCGCGCTCCAGGGTGGCGGATTTATGCGACCTGGACCGACCTGACGGGATGACTGCATGATCTTGAAAGCCGAGTTGCACTGCCACATCGAAGGGGCGGCGGCGCCCGAGCTTGTTATCAGCCAGGCCCGCAAATACGGCAAGGATGCCTCGCCCTACATCCAGAACGGCTCCTTCGTCTGGCACGATTTCACCTCCTTCCTCGCCGCCTATGACTTCGCCTCCGACCTGTTCCGTACCGAGGAGGATTACGCCCGCCTTGCCGACCATTACCTGACCAGCCTCGCCCGCGACGGCGCCATCTATTCCGAGGTCTTCACTTCGCCGGACCATGCGAAGAAGGCGGGCCTGTCGCCCAAGGCATATACGGATGCTCTCGGCGAGGGTATGGCCCGCGCCAAAGCCAAGACCGGCATCGAGGGGCGCATGATCGTCACCGGCGTGCGCCATGTCGGCGTCGAAGCGATCGAGCAGGCGGCGCGTTTCGCGGCCCGCTGCGGCCATCCGCTGGTCACCGGTTTCGGCGTCGCCGGCGACGAGCGTATCGGCGATTTCGAGGATTATGTGCGCGCCTTCGAGATCGCGCGCGAGGCGGGCCTCGGCATCACCATCCATGCCGGAGAGCTGATGGGCTGGGAGAGTGTCAAGGCTGCGCTCGACCACATCCGCCCGTCGCGCGTCGGCCACGGCGTGCGCGCCATCGAGAACCCCGACCTTGTCCGCCGCATCGCCGATGAGGGCGTGGTGCTGGAGTGCTGCCCCGGCTCCAACATTGCGCTCAAGGTGTTCGACAGCTTCGCCGACCATCCCTTTCCGGCGCTGCGTGCGGCCGGCTGCAAGGTGACGCTCAACTCCGACGACCCGCCCTATTTCTGGACCTCGCTGAAGCGCGAATACGATATCGCCGCTGAGCATTTTGCGATGAACGACAAGGCGCTGACCGCCGTCACCAGGACGGCCATTGAAGCCGCCTTCGTCGACAGGAAGACGAAGGCGATGCTGCTAGGCCGGCTCGACGCGAGGGTTCGGTGAGCAGTGGCTAGTGAGTAGTGAGTAGTGAGTAGTGAACGGCTGGCCGCCGGCGCATCGATCGGTTCAAGCCGTCGCTTAACCGAGTCAGGGGACTCGCAAATCGGCTCACTATTCACTACTCACTACTCACTAGAACCATCGGAGCAGATCATGCAGGGCGTCACCGTCGTCGACCACCCCCTTGTCCAGCACAAGCTGACCATCATGCGCAAGAAGGAGACCTCGACGGCCGGCTTCCGGCGGCTGCTGCGCGAGATCTCGCTGCTTCTGGGCTATGAGGTCACCCGCAACCTCGAATTGACGACGACCACCATCGAAACCCCGATCGAGGAGATGGAGGCCCCGACCCTGGAAGGCAAGAAGCTGGTCTTCGCCTCCGTGCTGCGCGCCGGCAATGGCCTGCTCGAAGGCCTGCTCGACCTGGTGCCGGCAGCGCGTGTCGCCCATATCGGTCTTTATCGCGACCATGAGACGCTGGAAGCGATCGAATATTTCTTCAAGGCGCCGAGCGACCTCGCCGACCGGCTGGTGATCGTCGTCGATCCGATGCTGGCGACCGCCAATTCGGCGATCGCGGCGATCGACAAGCTGAAGGGCCGCGGCGCCACCAACATCCGCTTCCTCTGCCTGCTGGCGGCGCCCGAAGGCATCGAGCGCTTCACCAGGGCGCATCCGGATGTTCCCATCTTCACCGCCTCGATCGACCGCCAGCTGAACGACAAGGGCTATATCATGCCGGGCCTCGGCGACGCCGGCGATCGCATGTACGGGACGAAGTGAGCGATCTCGTTTACCCGTCGTTTACGAAAAGGCGGGGTTTCGCCGCGCGTTAAAGCTGAAAACACCATGTCGGTGTAGGAATGGGGCCTTCAGCAAGGTCCGCCATTCATGCTGCGCAAGCTTCTCATCCTTGGCGTCTGTGCCGGAACCTCGGCATCGATCCCGGTCATCTACCAATCGAATCCACGACTGGTGGACAGCCTGCTGAAATCGGCTGTCGCTGCAAAGCCTGTTGCATCCGATGCGCAGCCGGACGTCAAACTCGCCTCGGTGCCGGAGAAGCCGGCCACGCCGATGCCGCTTGGCCGCAAGGTGCTGGTCAACGCCGATGCGCGCGGTCATTTCACCTCGCAATTCAAGCTCAATGGCCGCCAGATCGACGGCATGATCGACACCGGCGCGACGCTGGTCGCCATCAACATCTCGACGGCGCGCCGGATCGGCATTTCGCTCAACCAGTCCGATTTCACCCATCAGGTGAACACCGCCAACGGCGCCATCAAGGCCGCTGTGGTGACCATCGACCGCCTGCAGATCGGCAAAATCTCCGTCGACAACGTCCAGGCCGTCGTGCTCGACGACAGGGCGCTGCAGACCAACCTGATCGGCATGAGTTTTCTGCAGCGGTTGCACAAATACGAGGTCCAGAACAGCGCGCTGCTGCTAGTGCAGTAAGCCTTCCCTTAACGCGGCAATATCCGCCTGAGCACGGTTTTCTCCGCGGCCGGTTTCGACGCGCCGATCGTATAGGCGGCAAGTATCGCCGACACCGCCGCTTCCGCATCCGCCTCGCTGCGCGCATGGACCAGCGCCAGCGCTTCGCCGGCCGGCACTTCCGCCCCGACCGGCAGCAGCCTGGTGATGCCCACGGCGTGATCGATCTTGTCGTCCGCACGGGTGCGCCCGCCGCCAAGGGCGACGACCGCAAGGCCGATTTCGCGCGTCGCGATACCGGTGACGAAGCCATCCTCCGCAGCCTTCACCGCCAATTCAACCGGCGCCTTCGGCAGGTATTTTTCCGGGTTCTCGACAAAATCGGCGGGACCGCCGAGCGCCGTCACCATGCGCGCGAAAATGGCCGCCGCGCGCCCGCCGGCCAGCGTCTCGGCGGCGCGTCGCATGCCATCCTGATTGGACGAGACGATCCCCGCCGATTGCAGCATTTCAGCGGCCAGCGCCAGCGTCACATCCTCCAGCCGGCGGTCGCGGACCTTGCCGGTGAGGAAATCGACCGCATTCTTCACCTCGACCGCGTTGCCGGCAGCGGACGCCAGCGGCTCGTTCATGCCGGTGACCAGCGCCGAGGCTTTCAGGCCGGCGCCGTTGGCGACCTCGACCAGGCTGTTCGCCAGCGCCGCCGCATCGCGTGATTTTTCCATGAAGGCGCCGTTGCCGACCTTGACGTCGAGCACCAGCGAGCCGAGCCCCGCGGCGAGCTTCTTCGACAGGATCGAGGCGGTGATCAGCGGTACCGACTCGACGGTCCCCGTCACGTCGCGGATTGCGTAGAGCCGGCGGTCGGCGGGCGCGAGATCCGCAGTCTGGCCGATGATGGCGCAGCCGGTTTCGAGCACCGTCTTGCGGAAGCGCGCCAGGTCCGGCTGGCTGGCGTAGCCGGGAATGGCATCCATCTTGTCCAGCGTACCGCCGGTGTGGCCGAGGCCGCGCCCCGAGATCATCGGCACATAGGCGCCGCAGGCGGCGACGATCGGCGCCAGCATCAGCGAGACGTTGTCGCCGACGCCGCCCGTCGAATGCTTGTCGGTGACCGGCCCCGGCAGATCGGACCAGTCGAGCACGTCGCCGGAATCGCGCATCGAGACCGTCAGCGCCACCGCTTCCTCGCGGCTCATTCCGTTCAGGAACACAGCCATGGCGAAGGCGCCGACCTGCCCTTCCGAAATGCTGCCGGCGGTCAGCCCCTCGATGAAGGCGGCGATCTCGGACGTCGAGAGCTTGTGGCCGTCGCGCTTGCGGCGGATGGTTTCCTGGGGGAGCATCAGCTTTCCGGCAGACCTTCCTCGAAGACCCGCCGCAGGATCGTCGCCAGCCGCGCGCCGCCGACCGGCGCCATGTCCTTGGTTTCCTGGTGCGACAGCTCAGCCCCGGTCATGCCGGCTGCCAGGTTGGTTATGACCGAGCAGGCGGCCACCTTGAGGCCGAGGAAGCGGGCGAGGATGACCTCCGGCACCGTCGACATGCCGACCGCATTTGCACCCATGATGCGCGCCATGCGGATCTCGGCCGGCGTCTCGAAGCACGGTCCCGAAAACCACATATAGACACCCTGGTGCAGCGCCGTGCCGGTGGCCTTGGCCGCCTTCTCGATCGCGCCGCGCAGGCCGGCATCATAGGCTTCGGTGAGGCCGACGAAGCGGCGGTCGCTCGGCTCGCCGATCAGCGGGTTGGAGCCGGAAAAATTGATGTGGTCGGTGATCAGCATCACCGAGCCCGGTCCCATGTCGGGGTCGACCGATCCGGCGGCGTTGGTGAGGATCAGATGGGAGATGCCGATCCCGGCAAGCACCTCCAGCGCCGGGCGCATCGCCGCCGCATTGCCGTGCTCGTAATAATGGGCCCGGCCGGACAGCATCAGCACCGGCATGCCGGCGAAATGCCCGGCCACCACCTCGCCGGCATGGCCGCTGACCCCGCTTCTGGGGAAACCCGGCAGCGCCGCATAGGAAATGCGCCTGGCGTTCTCGACCTGGTCGACCAACCCGCCAAGGCCGGAGCCCAGCACCAGGGCGGCGGTCGGCGCCAGCCCGTCCAGCTTTTCGACCAGATGATCCAGCGCTTCCATCATTTCAGTGTGTCGCCCCTGAAGCCGTAAGGCAGCATCTCGCCCATGGTCACCGTTTCGACCACGCCGCCATTGTCGCACAGATAAACCTTGGTGTCCGGCCGGCAGAACTCCGCCAGCCGCTGCCGGCAGCCGCCACAGGGCGAGCATCTCGGCATCCGCTCGGCGAGCACGGCGATCTCGGTGATCCTGCCACCGCCGCCCATGACATAATGACCGAGCGCCGTCGTCTCGGCGCACCAGCCTTCCGGGTAGGACGCCATCTCGACGTTGGCGCCCGTAAAGACGCGTCCGTCCTCGGTGCGCAGTGCTGCACCGACCGGAAACTTCGAATAGGGCGAATAGGACTTGGCCATCGCCGCCTTCGCCGCCTCGAACAGATCATGCGACATTTTCTTGTTCTCTCCCATGATCGTGTTCAAAAGCCGGACCGGCTTTCGGGAATGCCGATATCCGCCGCCGCGATTTCAGCGCTCCTTGACGTAAGGCACGCCGCCGGCGCGGGGCGGGATCGCCTTGCCGATGAAGCCGGCAAGCAGGATGACGGTCAGCACATAGGGCAATGCCTGCATGAACTGCACCGGCACCTTGCCGATGATGGGCAGCGGCGAGCCTTGCAGGCGGATCGCCGCCGCGTCGAGGAAGCCGAACAAAAGGCAGGCGAACATGGCGTTGACCGGCTTCCATTTGGCGAAGATCAGCGCGGCCAGCGCGATATAGCCCTTGCCGGCGGTCATGTCCTTCACGAAACCGCCATTCTGCACCATCGACAGATAGGCGCCGGCAACGCCGGTGAGAATGCCGGTGCAGATAAGCGCCCGGTAGCGCAACCAGGCGACCGAGATGCCGGCGGTATCGACGGCGGCGGGGTTTTCGCCGACGGCGCGCAACCGGAGCCCGAAGCGGGTGCGGAACAGCACCCACCAGGTGAACGGCACCATGGCGAAGGCAAAATAGACCAGGATGGAATGGCCGGAGATCAGTTCGGCATAGATCGGCCCCAGGATCGGTACATCTCTGAGCGCATCGGCGCCGGGCCAGGCGATCGCCTCGAACCGCTCGCCAGGCTGCAGCGCCGGCGTGCGGCCACCCTGCTGGAACCAGGCCTGGCCGAGAATGATGGTCGATCCGGCCGCGACGAAATTGATAGCGACGCCGGAGACGATCTGGTTGCCGCGGTGAGTGATCGAGGCAAAGCCGTGCACCATTGCGAAGGCGACCGAGATCAGGACGGCCATGCCGAGGCCGAGCAAGGCGGAATGGAAAACCGAAGCGGCGGCAGCGCCCGCAAAGGCGCCGACCAGCATCTTGCCTTCCAGACCGATGTCGAAGATGCCGGCCCGCTCCGAATAGAGGCCGGCCAGGCAGGCAAGCAGCAGCGGCACCGAGAGGCGGATGGTCGAGTCCAGAACCTGGACAACGGCATTGAAAGTGTCCATCTCAGGCGCCCCTTCCCTTGGCCGCTTCCATGCCGACCGATCTCGGGCTGAACGAGGCGAACAGCGCCTGGACGTAGGGCCTGAACATGTGCTCCAGCGCGCCGGCGAACAGGATCACCAGGCCCTGGATGATGACGATCATGTCGCGGCTGATCGCCGGCATCTCGAAGGCGAGTTCGGCGCCGCCCTGGTAGAGCATGCCGAACAGGATCGCCGCCAGCACGATGCCGACCGGATGCAGCCGGCCCATCAGCGCCACGGCGATGCCGACGTAACCGGCGCCGGAGACGAAATCGATCGCGACATTGTGCTGGTCGCCCATCACCGGATTGAGCGCCATCATGCCGGCCAGCGCCCCCGAGATCATCATCGCGGTGAGGATGATGCGGGTTTCCGAAATGCCGGCATAGCGCGCCGCCTTGGGGCTGTGGCCATAGGTGCGCATCTCATAGCCGAGCCTGGTGCGCCAGATCAGCAGCCAGACCAGGAAAGCCATGACCAGCGCCAGCAGGAAGCAGATGTTGAGCGGTGCGGAATGGATCCTGGCGCCGAACAATTCGATGATCCAGTTGAGCTTCGGCAATTCGGCGCCGACCAGGAAATTGCGCGTCTGCGGCGCCTGCGATCCAGCCGGCTTCAACGGGCCGACCAGCAGGTAGACCATCACCGAAGCAGCGATGAAGTTGAACATGATGGTGGTGATGACGATGTGCGAGCCGCGCTTGGCCTGCAGATAGGCCGGGATGAAGCCCCACAACGCCCCGAACACTGCCGAGGCGACAATGGCCATTGGAAAGATCACCCACCAAGGCAGCACGCTGTCGAACGTCAGGCAGACGAGCGCGATGCCGAGGCCGCCGATATAGGCCTGGCCCTCGGTGCCGATATTGAACAGGCTGCAATGCGCGGCCACCGCCACCGAAAGGCCGGTGAAGGTAAAGGTCGTGGCGTAGAACAGGGTGAACGCAATGCCGGTGCCCCTGCCGAACGCGCCTTCGACCAGGATAACGGCGGCGCGGAACGGATTTTCGCCGACCAGCATGACGACGAAGCCGGCGACGATGAAAGCCACCGACAGGTTGATCAGCGGAATCAGGCCGTAGTCGGCCCAGGCCGGCAGCTTGGCGTAAGGCGTGCTCACTCGGCGGCCTCCTGCTGCTCGACGCCCGCCATCAAAAGGCCGAGCTCGCCTTCGGTCGCCTCCGGGCCGCGCTCGCCGACGATGCGGCCGGCAAACATCACCAGGATGCGGTCGGAAAGCGAACGGATCTCGTCGAGCTCGACCGATACCACCAGCACCGCCTTGCCCTGGTCGCGCATGGCGATCAGCCGCTTGTGGATGAATTCGATGGCGCCGACATCGACGCCGCGCGTCGGCTGGCCGACGATCAGCACGCCGGGGTCCTGCTCCATTTCCCGCGCCAGCACGATCTTCTGCTGGTTACCGCCGGAGAAATTGGCCGTCTTCAGCCGCGGATTGCCGGGCCGGATGTCGTATTTCGCGATCTTGTCCTTCGCGTCGGCCATGATCGCGTCAACTTTGAGGAATGGGCCTTTCAAATAACGCTCGTCATCGTGATAGCCGAGGATCGAATTCTCATTCTCCTCGAAGGCGAGCACCAGCCCGACGTGATGGCGATCCTCCGGCACGTGGGCCAGCCCCCGGTCGCGCAACTCGCCGGGATCGGCCTTGCCGGTCAGGTCGATCGGCTTACCCTCGAGCATGACCTCGCCTGAGACGGCGTGCCTGATGCCTGAAATCGCCTCGAGCAATTCCGACTGGCCATTGCCGGCGACGCCGGCGATGCCGACGATCTCGCCGCCGCGCACGTCGAAGGAGACGTCGTCGACCATGGTGACGCCGCGAGAATCCTTCACCGTCAGGTTCTTGACCGCGAGCTTGACGGCGCCGGCTTCCGCCTCGCCTTTCTCGACCCGCAACAGCACGCGCCGCCCGACCATCAGTTCGGCCAGCTCGCCGACCGTGGTCTCCTTCGTCACCCTGGTTGCAACCATCGTGCCCTGGCGCATGACCGAGACCGTATCGGTGATGGCCATGATCTCGCGCAGCTTGTGGGTGATCAGCACGATCGTTTTTCCCTGCTCCTTCAATTGCTTGAGGATGCGGAAGAGGTGGTCGGCCTCGGCCGGCGTCAAAACGCCGGTCGGCTCGTCGAGGATCAGGATCTCGGCGCCTCGGTAGAGCGCCTTGAGGATCTCGACGCGCTGCTGCAGGCCGACCGGCAATTCCTCGATGACGGCGTCGGGATCGACCTCGAGGCCGTATTCGCGCTCCAGCCGCTCGAGTTCCGAGCGCGCCTTGGCGATGCTGCTTTTCAGCAGCGGATCGTTCTCCGCGCCGAGGATGATGTTCTCCAGCACCGAGAAATTGTCGACCAGCATAAAATGCTGGTGCACCATGCCGATGCCGAGCGCGATAGCGGCGTTCGAACTGGTGATCGAGACCGGCTTGCCGCCGACGTGGATCTCGCCGCTGTCAGCCTGGTAGAAGCCGTAGAGGATCGACATCAGCGTCGACTTGCCGGCGCCGTTCTCGCCGACGATGCCGTGGATGGTGCCGCGCGCGATTTCCAGGTTGATGTCGCGGTTGGCGCGCACGGCGCCAAAACTCTTGTTGATGCCTATAAGCTCGATCGCGGCTTGCGCCATGCAGCCTGTCCCACTCTTATTTTTTTATCGCTTGGTCAAAATGCCTAGCATGATGCCCCGCTCGTGCCAATTGGCCGGAGCGCCGTTCACTCTCGACAAATCCCCGCGCGCTTGTCAATTTCGAACGTGCCGACAGCTTAACATTCACGAAACCCGAGGTTTTGAATGACCACGCCCGACGATCGGCTGACGACACTGGAAATCAGCGCCGCCGAGCAGGAAAAGACCATCGAGGAACTGTCCGGTCAGATTGCCGAGCAGTGGAAGGTGATCGAGCGCATGGAACGCAAACTCGCAGCCCTTGCCGATCGTTTCCTGGCTTTGGAGGAGCAGTCGGCCGCCGACGTGCCGGTGACGAAGCCGCCGCACTGGTGAGCGAATAGGAGAGCAACGGTCATGGCCAGTGAAAGCGACCGCATCGCAAGGGCCGGCGACTATGTGTTCGGCCTGATGGACGAGCGGGAGCGCGCGCGGGCCGAGCGCGATCTTGAGATCGATCCCGCCTTTCGCGACGCGGTGCTGAGGCTTGCCGAGCGTATGCGTGTCTTCGAGCCCGCCTCCAACGGCGTGCCGGACAATCGCTGGAAGCTGATCGCGCAACGCATTGGCGAACTGCCGCAGATGCGGCCTGCCGGACTGAAGGAAAGCGAGGCGAAATCGCCGCCCGTCGTGATCCACAGGCTTGAGCGCAAGCCTTATGGCGTCGGCCTGCATTCGCTTGGCGGCCGGCTCGGATTTGTCATCGCGATGGCGCTGCTGGCGGCCTTTGCGCTGGGTTATCTGGTCGGCACGCTATAGCGCAATTCCAGGAAAGTGCGGCCGCGCCTCCCGCCAAATTGCGTCAAGACAAATCTCGCGACATCAAAAGCATCGGCTCGCCGTCCTGTTCGAACGTCTCGACCGCCGACCAGCCGAGCGCTTCGTAAAAACGGCGCGCATCCCAGGTGTAGAGATAAAGCCGGCGGACGCCGGCCGATGCCGCATGGGCTTCGACGGTCCTGACCAATGCCGTGCCGACACCGCGGCCGCGATGCGCTTCGCCGACGATGAGCCCGGCAAGCCACGGCGTCAGCTCATGCGCCGCATCGATCTCGTCGCGGACCAGGAGGCAGCTCCCGACCGGCAAGCTGTTGTCGCGCGCGACGAACGCCGCCTCGAACCCGTCGCCGGCGAGCAGTCCGCGAAGCCCGGCCATGTCCTGTTCCAGCGTCCGCCCCGTGCCGTCGAAGAAGGCGGCGAGGCGAAGCCTTGCGACAGCCTCCACGTCGCTCTCCCCCAGGCCCTCGATCGTCGGTTGCGTCATGCTCCACCTGGAAATGAAACCGCCGGGCTTTCACCCGGCGGTCCTGAGATCGTATTTCGCCGCCGATCAGTACGGGCAGGCGTTGTCCGCGGTATAGTCGTGGACCTTGGTCTTGCCGGAAATGATGTCTGCCTTGGCCTTTTCGACCGCCGCCTTCATGGCGTCGTCGACAAGCGCCTTGTTGTTGTCGTCCATGGCATAGTCGACACCGCCTTCCTTGAGGCCGAGATTCTCGACGCCGCCCTTGAAGGTGCCGTTCTTGCCGTCCATGAAGGCCGTGTAGACGGCGACGTCGACGCGCTTCAGCATCGAGGTCAGCACCTTGCCGGGCTGCAGGCCGTTCTGGTTGGAATCGACACCGATGCCGAGCTTGCCGGCATCAGCCGCCGCCTGCAGCACGCCGACGCCGGTGCCGCCGGCCGCCGCGTAGACGACGTCGGCGCCTTGGTCGATCTGGGTCTTGGCGATTTCGCCGCCTTTGGCCGGGTCGTTCCAGGCGGCCGGCGTGTCGCCGGTCATGTTCTGGATGACCTCGGTCGCCCCGGCCGACTTGGCGCCGCCGACATAGCCGCATTCGAACTTGCGGATCAGCGGGATGTCCATGCCGCCGACGAAGCCGACCTTCTTCGACTTCGACGCCATCGCCGCCATGATGCCGACGAGGTAAGAGCCTTCGTTCTCCTTGAACACCAGCGAGCGGACATTGGGCAGGTCGACGGCATCGTCGATGATGGCGAAGTTGAGGTCGGTATATTCGGCCGCGACCTTCTTCAGTGCATCCTCCCAGGCAAAGCCCGCCATGACGATCGGGTTCCGGCCATCCTCGGCGAAGCGGCGCAGCGCCTGCTCGCGCTGCGAGGCGTTGGAGACTTCGAATTCGACATAGGCGACGCCGGTTTCGGCCTTGAACTTCTCGGCGCCGTGATAGGCGGCCTCGTTGAAGGATTTGTCGAACTTGCCGCCGAGATCGTAAAGAATGGCCGGCTGGACATCCGCGGCGAAAGCCGGAAGAACCATTGCGGTTGCGGCCAGGAGGCCGAGAACGATACGTTTCATGTGATCCACACCCTGTCGGTTATTTTCCGTTATGCGTCGCTTGCCCACCCGGTTCTCCGGCGGGGTTGCGGCGTCAGGCAGGAAGTGTTTGCCCCTCCCGCTCGCGGCAATCTGGCACGGCCCGAAACAAAATTCACGTGGAATTTTGCCCTCTTGGAAAGCGAGCATCCGGCAGCCAGGTTCGGCCAAAGCCTTTCGGGCGGGCGACTCAGTTGGTCGGAGCGAATTCCGCGCGGCGCCGGCGCCGGTAGCCGACGGCGTAAAGCAGGAACGCCAGCACTGCGAACACGGCAAAGCCGGGTTGGCTCAGCACCAAGGCGACGGCGCCGTCCCAGACCAGCGGCCCGGCCTTGGCGCGCACGAAGGTCTCGAAGGCCGCGCGCGTGTCCGGCGAGACCGCCAGCCAACTCGCATTGAGCGGCGTCATGACCAGCGCCGAAGCCGCGACCGAGCGCGTGGTGTCGATCACCGCCATGATGACGGAAATCGACAACGCAACCATCGCCGCCAGCCGAAAGATGAAACGCAGCATCGAACGCTTTCCCCGAAAAGCTCACCTTACCCGCCACCGACATAGAGCGTGCGCAATAGGCGCGCAATCGCGACACGTGAATTTGAGCATCGTGATGCAATTCCGGGCGAAACTGCTTCACACTTT
Source organism: Mesorhizobium sp. B1-1-8 (assembly GCF_006442795.2). Taxonomy (NCBI): domain Bacteria; kingdom Pseudomonadati; phylum Pseudomonadota; class Alphaproteobacteria; order Hyphomicrobiales; family Phyllobacteriaceae; genus Mesorhizobium; species Mesorhizobium sp. B1-1-8. Next base: position 1,722,671 of record NZ_CP083956.1, on the reverse strand, counting down.
TCCTGGAATTGCTTTAGGCGACCGGCACCTTTTTGCGCCGATTGACCCGCCAGACGGCGGAGATGCCGCCGGCGATCGCTCCGATCACCAGGCCCGCCAGGCCGATGAAGGCGGCGAAAAATCCGCAGGCGCCCTCGAAGCAGCTCATATCAGTGGCGTCGGCAATCAGCGATCCGGCGAAGAACCCGGCGCAGGCGCCGATTGCGCCGCCAAGGATGATGCCGAGCAAGGCGGCAAGGATCGAGACCAGCACCGGCGGCCGTTCGGTCTCGGGATTGGCGTAGACCGCCTCGGCGCCGGTGCCGCGCCGCAGCAGATAGATGCAGAGCAGGCCGATGGCGATCTCGGCGATGGTGTACGCCAGCGCCTCGGCCGAGAAGACGAAATCGGGCGCCAGCAATAGGTAGGCCTGGCGAACGACAAGCCACACGATGATGACGACCTGCCAAATCGTGTAATGGCGCGGGAAGCGCGCCGACCGGTTGAAGGCAAGGCCAAGCAGATAAAGTCCCCACAAAATGGTGACGATGCCGCCGGTGAGCCCGCCGTAAATCAGGAAGAACACGCTGTCCGGCAAGCTGAAGTCGCCGATCAGCCGCCAGCTGGAGAACAGGCCGTAAGCCGACAACGCCATGACGATGACGAGCCACGCCACCGGCACGTAAGCGAGCCCGCTGTCCGGCCGTCCCGCAGGTTGCTGGTCGATCGACGCCATGCCAGGACCCGCAAAGCCCGAAGCAATCCCCGGAAAAATGCGCAGCATTTTCCGTCCGGAATTGCGTGAAAACAAAATCCCGGCCCACTCGACAGACGACCGGCGTCGAAGTCAAGCGCGCCAAACGGCGCGGACTGGCCTGTACACATCATTCGAGGGCGTCGCACGCATCGCAAAGGCGTGCTCGCGGCCTTTTGTGGCAAAAGCCTTTACAAACGCAATATGGCTTGGCATTCGCCGGCGGATCGACTAGATGAGCCCCGCGCCTGTTGGCTGAGGTGTGTTGAGATTCAGGTCAGGCCGAGTCGAAATTGGCGGTTTCCGAGAACCGGAGCGGAGCGTACTTGAAGTACGTGAGCACCGGAAGCGCAGGAAACCGGCATTTGCAGGCCGGCATCACCTGAATATCAACACACCTTAGACGGCTAGAGGTGCAGGGGAAGGGTTGCCCGCCGGTTGAGGGCACCCCATATGGTCCGCCGAGGCATTCCCGCGGGAGCTGCATCTCCCCAACCCGCGCGGCGAAACCGGCCGGCGCGCCATGCAAAAGACGGAGAGGTGGCCGAGTGGTTGAAGGCGCACGCCTGGAAAGTGTGTTTACGGGAAACCGTAACGCGGGTTCGAATCCCGCTCTCTCCGCCAATAATTTTCCTAATAATTCAATATTATCAACAGTTTGTAGGACCAGACGAGCACCTCCAAGCTGAAACATCCGTGATCTGTGTAACAAACCGGCAACGAATCCACTTAGTCCGCCAAGCCGTCGGGCAAGGTGGCCTTCCCGGGCGGCCGCGGTGGCGCGAGCAACCGCCAGACGTTGACGCTCGACATTGAGCCAGTCAGCTTCTCGTTTAGGCCGTTAACGGACTCGCAGTTTCGGGCGTCCGATATTCAATATCGGACCTTCAGGTCGGTTCGAGCATCGTCGTGAGTTAACCCAAAACAGAGTGACCGCCGACGCGTCACGAAGCCTCGTCATCCCGACATGGCTGGATCAGCGTCCGCGCCGCGACGGCACCTGCCGCCAGGATGCGATCCGACAGTTCCGTCCCTTCAACGGCCCGGGCCATCTGAAGGGCGCCGATAAGGGTCGCAAAGATGCCCAGCGCAACGCCCTCCGGATCCTGGGCCTGGGGCGACAGTTCCGCCGATACCTGACGCACCAGGGTCAGCAAGCGCTCGGTATACAGTTGACGGGTTTCGGAAGGCTCGCGTGCAATTTCCGGCAACAACGCGGCAGACGCGCAACCCTGTCCCGGATTGTCCCGGTGCGCCGCCGACAGATAGGCGTCTATGGCCATGTCCAGGCCACCGGCGGCCAAAGCTTGGCGGATTTGGTCTGATTGATCCTCCAGAGCCGCCGCCACGCTTTCACGGACGAGCGCCGCCTTGGACTGAAAGTGCGGATAGAAAGCCCCGTTGGTCATCCCGGCGTCCTTCATGACGCTTGCCAGTCCGGATGCAGCGATGCCGTCACACCGGAAACGTTCGGCGGCGACCTCCATGATCCGGCTGCGCGATGCGTCCTTCCGGCCCTTTTCGTAGCGCATGGCTGCGTTTCCTCTATTGCATTATGATTGTAATGTGATATTACGATCATAATTCAACTCGGGCGAAAAAGCCAGCCCTCATGATTTTGGAGCACCAAATGAACAGGAATTCGGGAAAGACCGCGCTCGTAACCGGAGCCTCCTCGGGCATCGGACGCGCCAGTGCGGAAGCGTTGGCGCGAGCAGGATTTACCGTGTTCGGAACAAGCCGCCGCGAGCTCGGCGACAGCCCGAACGGAGTAACCATGCTGGTTTGCGACGTGACCGACGATGAGGCCGTTGCCGCGCTCGTTTCGACGATACACGCGCGGACCGGCCGCATCGATCTTCTGGTCAACAATGCCGGCGTTGGCCTGCTTGGAGGGGCCGAGGAATCCTCCGTCGCCCAGGTGCAGGCCCTGTTCGACGTCAATCTGTTCGGCGTCATGCGCGTGACCAATGCAGTGTTGCCGTCGATGCGGCGGCGTGGCGAGGGGCGCATCATCAATATCGGCTCGATCCTGGGATTGGTACCCGCGCCATATTCTGCGCATTACTCCGCGGTCAAGCACGCGCTCGAAGGTTACTCGGAATCGCTCGATCATGAGGTTCGCGCCTTCAACGTTCGCGTCTCGGTCATCGAGCCGGCATTCGTGCGCACCGTCTTCGACCAGAATGGGATCGAGCCGGATTCCGTCTTGAAGGAATACGATCGGGCGCGAGCCGGGCTCAAGGCGCTGCTTGCCGATGTGATGCCCAAAGCCGATCGGCCCGAAGTGGTGGCGGATGTGGTCGTCAAGGCAGCGACCGATGCCCGTCCGCGACGGCGCTATACCGCCGGCAAGGCAGCGCGCCAGGTCAGCCTGCTGCGTCGCTTCGCGCCTGCCGGAATGTTCGACAAGACCTTGCGCAAACAGTTCCGCTTGCCTGTCTGAACGGCCCAGCGAGGTCCCCCAGCTCACGAACTCCGGCTCGTCTCATACCGGAGATCGAAAGCCGCTTTAGAAAGTGAACATGATGAAAGCCTTTGTTGTCGATAAATATGGAAAGAAGGGCGCATTGCGGCTTGCCGAAATGCCCGAGCCGGATCTGCTGGACGATGATGTCCTGGTCGAGATCCATGCCGCCGGCGTGAACCTTCTGGATATCAAGATCCGGGACGGAGAGTTTAAAAGCGAAACTGATTTAGCTTCAGAGGGCGGTCGAGGCTAGGCCGCATTCCTCAGAATGCGAAACACGCTAACCCCGCAAAATGGCCTTGTGAGTGAGGCGACGGCTCCTATCTAAAATCCCATGCCATCATCAAATGCCAGAACCGCGGCGCCGCTGCGCCAAGGCGACCTTTTCGGCGCGCCCGACGGCATGCCGGAAGGGTTCCGCTACCGGCCGGAGCTGATCACGCAGGACGAAGAACGAGACCTGGTCCGTCACATCGAAGACCTGCCGTTCAAGCCGTTCGATTTCCATGGCCATCTCGCCAACCGGCAGGTTGTCGGGTTCGGCCTTCGCTACGACTATGAGCGACGCCAGGTCGTGGAGGCTCCGCCAATGCCGGATTTTCTGCTGCCGCTTCGCCAGAAGGTCGGCGACTTCGCCGGCTGCTCAGCCGCCGAATTCGCGCAGGTGCTGATCAACGAGTATCGCCCCGGCGCAGGTATCGGCTGGCATCGCGACAAGCCGCATTTCGAGCTTGTCGCCGGCGTCTCGCTTCTGGCGCCGTGCAGCTTCCGGCTGCGCCGCAGGAACGGAACGACATGGGACCGCCAGACGATCGAGGTCGAGCCGAGATCCGTCTATCTCATGGCCGGCTCGGCGCGAAACGAATGGGAACACAGCATCCCGCCGCTCGAGCAGCACCGCTACTCGATCACATTCCGAACGCTCCGCGCCGCCTGAACGGCTGGATGTGACGGCCCCGGGCGATTCGCGATTGCCGTGGCCTGAGCAATTCCAGGAAATTGCGCAGCGGTTTTCCGCCCGCCCACTTGGGCAGCTCAGCCTCTCTGCGCTTCTCGTTCGGGAGCTCATCGATCCCCTCACCTGCGGCTGCCGTTCACCCAACGTTCGGCGCGACATGATTGCCGGCAAGCGCGATCACCATCGCGATCAGCTCCGCGCGCTCCACCGGTTTTTGCAGGACCTTTATGCCGGCAAACCGGGGCGGTATCTCGGCGCGGCCGTAGCCGGTGACGAAGGCGAACGGGATGACTTTCTCCACAAGCATGTCCGCCAGCTGGTAACTGGTCTCGTTGTTCAGCTGGATGTCCAGAAGCGCGACATCGAGCTTTTGGCCCTTGATGCGATCGATGGCCGCCTTGACCGACGGCACCGGGCCGACGATCCGGTGGCCGACGTCCCTGAGCTGCGCTGCGTGGTCCTCCGCGATCAGCCACTCGTCTTCCACGATCAGGATACGCAATGCGGCCACCAGCTTCAGGCCTGTTTGTCGAGTTGAAACGAAATCCTTACTTCTAAACCCGCTGGGTGGAAAAATGTTTCAGCCGTGCCGCTCAATCGATATTCGATCTCGCCCTTGACGAGCGAAAGTCCGAAGCCGCCATGCTCCGGCTCCGCCACGAGCGGCCCGCCGATCTCCTTCCACGCCAGCTGCAGATTATTGCCGTCGTGTGACCATTCGACTGCAACCCGGCCGCCGTCCTTGCTCAGCGCGCCATATTTCGCCGCGTTGGTCGCAAGTTCGTGGACGACCATGCCGAGCGAGAGAGCCTGTTGAGGCCCCAGCTTGATCGGGGGACCGTCGAGCGAGAAGCGTTTGGGATCGAAGGGCGCGGCTTCCTGGGCGACCAGTTCCTCGATCGACACGTCCGTCCAGTTTTCCCGCGACAGCACGCCGTAGGCGCGCGCCATGGCGTTGAGCCGGCCGAGCAGCGCGGTTGCGAATTCCTCCTTGGTCGAGGAGTTCTCGACCGTGCGGTTAGCGATGCTGGTCACCACCGCCAGCATGTTCTTGACGCGATGGTTGAGCTCCGAGATCAGCACCTTCTGGTGCTCCTCCGCCTCGGCGAGCGGCGTGACGTCGACCAGCGTCACCACGACCCCCTGGATGCGGGCGCCCTTGTCACGGTAGGGCACGAGCCGCACCAGATAGAAGCTGCCTTGCGCATCGCGGGCGAGATGATGCGCGACCGGTAGGCCGGTCTCGAACACCCGCTGGATCTGGCTGTGCATCTCCGGATAGTCGAGCTGGCTCGACAGATCGGTAAGCGGCCGTCCGACATCGGATGCGCGTAGGTTGAAGAAGGCGGACGCGGCGGGGGTGAAAGTGCGGATGACCAGTTCGTGATCGAGAAACACCGTCGCGATCTCCGTGCTTTCGAACAGGTTCTTCAAATCGCTGTTAGCCCGGTCGAGCTCATCGATCTTGTTGGTCAGCTCCGCATTGATCGTGTTCAGCTCCTCGTTGAGCGACTGCATCTCCTCCTTGGAGGCTTCCAGCTCCTCATTGGTCGACTGCGCCTCTTCGTTGACGGAAACCAGCTCCTCGTTGGAGGATTTCACCTCCTCCAACGCCGTTTCGTACTCCTCGATCGTCGACTGCAGCCTTTCGCGCGTGTCGCGAAGTTCGCGCTCGAAATGCGCGATATCGTCGGGACCCGGGTGTCCGCGCTCGGTCTCCGATTTGTCGCGGAAGGGGCCGGCCGGCTGGAACAGGACGAGGTAGAACGCCTCGCCGTTGCCGTGCTCCGGCAGCGGCTCCACTACGATGTTTACCAGTTGCACACGGTCATCCTCGCCGTCCACGACGACGTTTTCGCGCGTAACGATCTGACGGGTGGTCGCGGCATCGCGCAGCGCCGCGCGCAAATCGAGCCGCAGCCCGCGCCGCGCCATGCTGAGCAATTGGCGGCTGGGCACGCCCTGAGGCGGTTCGAGATATCGTCCGGTGCGCGTGGAATAATAGACCACATCGCCGTCCGCGCTGACGACGACATGCGGCGGCGCATAGCGGTCCAGTACCTGCGATTCCACCGACTGGCGAAGAGCACCACCGCCGATCTCACCGCGTTTTCCCTGTCGTGCGCCCGATCCGAAGGAAGCGGCCCGACCGCCTTCGCCGACCAGCAGCGGCAGGCGCGATTTCGGGGCAACATCCTTGCGCGCCCTGAAGATGCGCTGCTTCTTGTCGACGACCGAGAAAAGGTCGCCATGCTGGCCGATGCTTTCCGACGTGCCGAGGAAAAGATAGCCGCCGGGCTTCAGGGCGTAATGGAAAATGGGGATGACCCGGTTCTGGATGTCAGGCCCGAAATAGATGAGCAGGTTGCGGCACGACACCATGTCCATGCGCGAGAACGGCGGATCCTTGATGACGCTGTGCGGCGAGAAGATGCAGAGTTCGCGCACTTCGCCGGTCAGCACGAAGCTGCCACCTTCATTGACGAAGAAGCGCTGCCGCCTCTCTGCCGAGACGCCTTCGAGCAGGTTGGCCGGATAGCGCGCGGCGCGCGCGACGGTGAGCGCCGGCTCGTCGATGTCGGTGGCGAAGATCTGTATCTTGGGGATCGCCGACAAAGTGTCCACGTGTTCGCGCAGTAGGATGCCCAGCGAAAACACTTCCTCGCCGGTGGCGCAGCCGGGAACCCATAGCCTGACCATATCCGATGCGGTTTTGCCCTCGAACAATTTCGGGACGATCTTCTTCTCCAGCAACTCGAAAGCTTCGGGGTCACGGAAGAAATTGGTCACGTTGATGAGCAGATCGCGAAACAGCGCTGTGACCTCGCGCGGGTCTTTGCGCAACAGGTCGATGTAACCCGCCATCGACTTCATCTGGTTGAGCTGCATGCGCCGCTTGACACGGCGAATGAAGGTCTTGGTCTTGTAGCCGGAAAAATCGTGGCCGGAGCGGGCACGAAGAATGCCGTAGATCTCCTCGCTGGTGCGGTCGATATCGTCGCCCGGGGCCTTGCCGTCGCTCTCCGTCCAAAGATCGAGCATGCCGATGCCGCGCGTGAACTGCGTGAGCTTTTCACCCATCTCCTGCGCGGGGGCGGCGATGTCGACGACGCCGCTGGCGATCGCGCTCTGCGGCATGTCGGGGTTGCGCGGACCGGAGCCGTCGCCAGCCTGTGCCAGGACGAAGCCGCCATGCTCCTTGATCATTTTCGCTCCAAGCGTCCCGTCACCGTCACCGCCCGACAGGATGACACCCACGGCATATTCGCCCTGGTCCTCGGCCAAGGAACTGAAGAAGACATCGATCGGCTTGCGTTCGCGGTTGGCTATGTTAGGCCGCTGGAGCTGCAGATTGCCGCTTCTGATCGTCAGCACGGCATTTTGCGGCATCACATAGACATGGTCCGGCCGCGCCTCGATGCCATCCTTGGCGACCGCCACAGGCATCGTCGTGTACCGCCCCAGCACTTCATGCAGCAGGCTTTCCCGCTCCGGACTGAGATGGGTGACGATGACGAAGGCCATGCCGGGAGCCTCCGGCAGGCCCCTGAACAGGCTTTCCATCGCCGGGACGCCCCCTGCGGACGCGCCGATGCCGACGATCGGATGTCTTGGTTTTGTGGACACGAACGCCGCCTTTCTCGCCGACTGGCCTCAGTGCAAATAAAGGCTGCAACGCCAAAGGCCACGCTAAGCCTATTTCGGCGCGCCCGCCAGAATTTTAGGATGCCCGCCCGGTCCGTCTCATGACGCCGGGAGGGAATGATCTTGGCCCTGCCTCGCAAGCCGGGAACCATAGTCCGGCAGAGGGGTTGTGTCGTCAGACTTCAAGGCATGGAAGGAAAGACGATGCGGACGTTGACGATGGTCCTCACGCTTTCAGCATTGGCACTGGCGCAGCCTGTATCGGCCCAGCGTGCCGACCCGCAGCCGCCCCAGGCCCAGCCGCCGGCGCAGCAACCCTTGCCGCCGGCGCAGGATCCGTCGCTTGGCCAGGCGCAGCCCGGAGGTGGTTCCGGTCAGACCTTCACCACCATTGTCCTGGTGCCCATCGAGGAGCTGCCGGCTGAGATCAAGGCCCAGGCGGAGGCCGTGATTACCCAGACCAGCGCCGAGGACATGCTGAAGCTGCAGAACTCGGTCGATGCCTCGCCCGAGGCGATGTCGGTCCTGAGAGCGAATGGACTGAATTCCTCGCAAGTGGTCGCCGCCAATGTCGACGGCGACGGCACGCTGACGCTGATCATCCAGACGACGACATGACCGCGGCCATCAAGCGCAGCCGACCGGCTTAGGCCATAACGAACCAATCTCGCGGAGGGCCTCATGGCCGAAGCGGCAGTCCGCAGCTTCACCCTCAACTTCGGACCGCAGCACCCCTCGGCGCACGGCGTGCTCAGGCTGGTGCTGGAACTGGACGGCGAGATCGTCGACCGTGCCGATCCGCATATCGGCCTGCTGCATCGCGGCACCGAGAAGCTGATCGAATACAAGAACTACCTGCAGGCGCTGCCCTATTTCGACCGCCTCGACTATGTGGCGCCGATGAACCAGGAGCATGCCTTTTGCCTTGCCGCCGAGAAGCTGCTCGAACTATCGGTCCCGCGGCGCGGACAGCTGATCCGCGTGCTGTTTTGCGAGATCGGACGGCTGCTGTCGCACCTGCTCAACATCACCACGCAGGCCATGGATATCGGCGCGCTGACGCCGCCGCTCTGGGGCTTCGCCGAACGCGAGAAGCTGATGGTCTTCTACGAGCGTGCGTCCGGCGCCCGCATGCACGCGAACTATTTCAGGGTCGGCGGCGTGCACCAGGATCTGCCGGGGCAGTTGCTCGACGACATCTGGGATTTCTGCGATCCGTTCCTCAAAGCATTGAGCAATCTCGATGAACTCTTGACCGAAAACCGCATCTTCAAGCAGCGCAATGTCGACGTCGGCGTGATCGGACAGGATGATGCCTGGGCTTTTGGGTTCTCCGGCCCCATGGTGCGTGGCTCGGGCGCGGCATGGGATCTGCGCAAGGCGCAGCCTTACGAATGCTACCCTGAGATGGATTTCGACATTCCCGTCGGCAAGAACGGCGATTGCTACGACCGCTATCTCGTGCGCATGGAGGAGATGCGGCAGTCGGTGCGGATCATGAGGCAATGCCTGGAGAAGCTGCGCTCGCCCGACGGGCACGGCCCGGTCGCCGTCCCGAACCAGAAGATCACGCCGCCGCCGCGCGCCACCATGAAGCGCTCGATGGAAGCGACGATCCATCATTTCAAGCTATACACCGAAGGGCATCGCGTCCCGCCTGGAGAAGTCTATGCCGCGGTGGAAGCGCCGAAAGGCGAATTCGGCGTCTATCTGGTCTCGGACGGCGGCAATGTACCCTATCGCTGCAAGATACGTGCGCCGTCTTTCGCCCATCTGCAGGCAATGGACTTCCTGTCGCGCGGACACATGGTCGCCGACGTCGCGGCGATCATCGGTTCGCTTGACATCGTCTTCGGCGAAATCGATCGCTGATGATGTCCCCGGCATCGGCTGCCGAACGCAGCTGTCCGCTTGGCGGGGAGATCGGCTCTCCCCGCCAATTGCTCTGACACACCCTTGCCTGGACCACCAACCGGTTCGCGAACCGCGGCGGTCAGGTCAGTGCATGAACACGCCTCTCAGCCAGGCGAAGATGCCGGCTCCCGGCGAGATCGCCGCGCGCACGCGTGACGCCGCCCAGCGTGCCGGCAGGTTGGCGCCGACATGGCAATGGCAGACGACTTCGTGCAACTGCCAGTCGCTCATTTCGAAGAAGCGCTTGGCCTCGCCATAGGTGTCATCCCGCAAGCCCTGGGCGCGAAAGATCGGATCGTCGAAAGCGACCGTGATCGGCGATCCGGCAGCACGCATTTTTTCGCGCACTTCAGGCGTTGCGTATTCGGTGCCTGCGAGCGCCGTGAGGCGCCGGCCGGGATCTTGATCGAGAAGTTGCGCCCAGCGTTCGAGGCGTTGCCCCCGACTGGCGAAGAGAACCGTTGCTTCGGCATGAACGTCGGCAACGGCATTGAGTTGGTCAACGGTTTGGTGCTTCAAGGCCGCCTCCTAATCATCGGCAGAGGACCACCCACCCGCAAGGGAACTATGGCGCGGCTTGGGGCCGGCAAGGCCAAAATGCGCGATAACGAATCATTTGATCGTCATTCAGGTCCGGCATTGCCGGAGCGCGGTGAGATCGCGTTGGAACCATCCGCAGGCGTGACCGTTCTGCCAGCCTCAGCCGTCACTCGGGCTCTCGACGAAGGGCAGAGTTCGGCGAGCGCTCCATCATGTTCTGGCGAGGCAGATGTCTCGGAGATTATCCGCATAGGCCCACGGCTTGCCACGCGCGCGCCCCGAGCGAAAGGAAATCCCCTTATGGCCATTCTCCCCAACCCCGACCCGACGCCCACGCCGGTACCGACGCCGCCGCCGTTTCCGGACCCCAAGCCGATGCGCGAGCCCGATCCGGAGCGGCTTCCGGACGAAGAACCGGTCCCCAATCCCGATGAGAACGACGTGCCGCCGAAACACTCGGTAGCTGGCAGCTGATGTCGGACGCCGCCGCCGCGAGGCGCCGAGCGCGCCTCCCAGCGCAGAATTCATTCTCCCTATGATCGCTCGGAAACTCGGCACGTTCTTGCCCTGCGCTTCCAGGCCGCGGCGGCCTGCAGCCAACTGCCACATCGCAGGCGCACCGGGATTGACGTCCATGTCCGCGCACTGCAATGTGCATTAACCAGCTGTTAACCCTGCGACAGCTGAGATGGGGGGGTAGTTTGGAACCGTTTTTGGACGCGAATCTCCTGAATTGGGACGATCGGGCCGAACTGCATGCGACCGACAGAACGGGCAGCTACCGCATCGAGAATGTGCTGTCTGGCGGGTCCAATCTCTACGAGCTGGAAACGCGCGAGGTCGGCGACATTTCGGGGAAGGATATCGTCCATCTGCAATGTCACATCGGGCTCGACACGATCAGCCTGAGGAATCTCGGCGCGGGCAGCGTCACCGGCCTGGACTTTTCACCAAGGGCAATCGCCGCCGCGCGGGATTTCGCATCCAAGGCGGGCAGCGATGTTCGTTTCGTGGAGGCGTCGCTATACGAGGCTGTCGAGGCGCTCGATCAAACCTATGACATCGTCTACGTCACCTGGGGCTCGGTGAACTGGCTTGACGATGTCTTCCGTTGGGCGCGGGTGGTCGCCGATCTTCTGCGGCCCGGCGGCCGGCTCTATTTGGCCGAGGGCCATCCCTTGATGTTTCAGTGCGATCGCAAGGCTGCCGCTCTCGAATTGAAGGACGACTGGCGAACGCCGATAGCGCGGCCGCTCGTCTGGAACGAGGAGCTGACCTATACCGGCGATGAGCGCACCTTGAAGCATCCTCGCTACTATGAGTGGATCCATCCGATCAGCGACGTGGTGAACGCGCTGATAAAGGCGGGGATGTCGCTCGATTTTCTGAACGAGCACGACACGGTTTCCTGGCAGCACTTTTCATTCGCGGTCAGGGCCGGCAAGGATATGTACCGCCTGCCGGAAAATACCCCCAAGATTCCGATGGCCTATTCAATTGGGGCGACCAAGCGTGGTCTGGGGACCTACCGGATCATCCCAAAAAAGGTCGATGCTCATTAGCATTTCGCCCGAAAGTGCGCAGCGGTTTCGGGACAAAGACATCTTACAATCAAAGACTTGAAACAGGTCGCGTGAATCGTTTTTCACGCAACCTGTTTATTATTTCGCGAAAAATTCGGATGCGATGTCCGGGCGCAACGGCGCCCAAAGGCCAAATTTTTAGAGATCGTGAAGGCTAAAATTAATTTATTTCGCACTAATACTTCCATTGGTCAGGCTCATCGGAGAACCTGCGAAGCAAAGGGAAAGTTGCCCTATTGGCTCTTTTCGCCAACAGGTTAGGCCGTGTGAAGGCGGCCGTTTTTTCACCGGCAAGAATTCCGGCGGCGATCGCGATCGTCGTTATTGCCGTTTGCGCCGTGTTCGCGGACCATCAGAACAAGATCGTCTCGGACCAGGCCTCCCGCGCGGATGTGCTGGCCAAGGTCAACGTCATTCGCGCCAAGCTCGAAGGCAACATCAACGGCAATTTTCAACTGGCGCGAGGCCTGGTCGCGGCAGTCACGACCGAACCCTACATGGGACAGCAACGTTTCGCTGAGCTTGCCAGCCGCCTGTTCAACGAAGAGTCCCAACTTCGCAACATTGCCGGCGCGCCGGACCTGGTCATTTCCCTGATGTATCCGATGGCCGGCAACGAGAAAGCCATCGGCCTCGACTACCGCAAGAACGACCAGCAGCGTGCGGCTGCCTTGCGCGCGCGCGACGAGCGCAGGCCCATTCTCGCCGGCCCGGTCGATCTGGCGCAGGGAGGACAGGGCTTCGTTGGCCGATTTCCGGTATTCGTCAAAAGCGCGGGCAATACCGACCGGTTCTGGGGCATCGTTTCCGCGGTCGTCGACGTGCAGCGCCTTTACCAGGCGAGCGGCCTTCTCGACAAGGATCTCGGGATCGACATCGCGCTCATCGGCAATGACGCTCTTGGCGCCGGCGGAGTCCGGTTCTTCGGTGACGAGCGGGTCGTCCAAAGCGATCCGGTGACGGCCGACGTTTTTGTCCCATCCGGTTCGTGGCAGATCGCCGCGATTCCCAGGAGCGGCTGGCCCACCACGCCCGCCAACGCCTGGGAGTTCCGGGCGATCATGGCGGCGGCGGCGGCATTGATCTTGACCCCCTTCCTGGCGGCAGGCCGCCTGATTGACGAAAGACAGCGAAACTACTGGGAACTGCATCGGCTTTCGCGACGGCTGGAACTTGCCCTGGAGGCGTCGGCCATCGGCGTTTGGGAGCACGATCTCGAAACCAACCATCTCACTTGGGACGATCGCGTCAACGAAATATACGGCAGGGAGGCAGATGGCGGGCCGCGCGGATATTCGGACTGGGCCGGGGCCATTCATCCCGAGGATCTGCCTCGCGCGCTTGCAGACTTCGACAATGCCGTGGCCGGGCGGAGCACATATTCATCGGAATACCGGGTTGTTCGTCCGGATGGCGAAATTCGTCACGTCCGCTCCAGGGCGATCTTTTACCAGACCGCAAACAATTCGCCGCGAATGGTCGGCGCCGAATGGGACGTGACGGCAGACGTGTTGCTGAACACCGATCTCGTTCGCGCAAAACAGCTGACCGAGTCGAAAAATACCGAACTCGAGTCCGCCAAGGCACGCATAGAACACGTCGCCCTGCACGATTCGCTGACGGATTTGCCCAATCGGCGGTACCTGGACCAGGTGCTGGAAGATTATGCGGCAAAGGCCAGGCTGGGCGGCGGCTGTGCAGCGCTGCTTCATGTCGATCTGGACCGCTTCAAGCACATCAACGACACGCTCGGCCACGCGGCGGGCGATGCGATGCTGGTGCATGCGTCATCCGTTCTTAAGTCCAACGTCGGCGACCGCGGCTTCGTCGCCCGGATTGGCGGAGACGAATTCATCGTGCTCTGCACGGTGCATAACGATGTCGCCCAGCCGGCCGTGCTCGCCGACCGCATTATCGAGCAGATGCGCAGACCTGTTTATTATCACGGCCATGAATGTCGCTTTGGCGTCAGCGTCGGAATTGCAATCGACAATGGCAGGGACGCCGATGCCAGGCAGTTGCTGGTGAACGCCGATATTGCCCTCTACCGGGCAAAAAGGCGGGGCCGCAACCGGCACGAATTCTTCAGTGGAGAGCTGCAAAGCGAAATCGTCAACACGAAGAGAGTTGCCGACGAGATTCTGGCCGGTCTCGAGCGAAACGAGTTCATCGCATTCTACCAGCCTCAATTCGACGCCAAGACGCTGGATATTGTCGGCGTTGAAGCACTGGCGCGGTGGAGACATCCAGAGAAAGGCATTCTGGCGCCTGACGCTTTCCTGAAGACTGCCGAGGAACTGAACGTCGTCTCGACAATAGACCAGAAAATCCTCCACCAGTCACTTTTAGATTTCGAGGCATGGTCTGCCGAGAAGATTGGTATCCCGCGCATGTCGGTCAACGTTTCGGCGCGCCGCCTTCAAGACGGGGAACTCCTGAAGAGTCTGCGGGAGCTCAACATCAGAAAAGGGACTTTTTCCTTCGAGCTCGTCGAGTCGATCTTCCTCGACGACAACGACGATCTGGTCACGTGGAACGTTGAGCAGATCAAGCAACTCGGCATCGACATCGAAATCGACGATTTCGGCACCGGCTATGCTTCCATTGTCAGTTTGCTCAAATTGCAGCCTCGCCGCCTGAAGATAGATCGCCAGCTTGTCGATCCTATCGTGAACTCACCCCGGCAAAGGCAAGTTGTCTCCTCGATTATCGAAATCGGCAAATCCCTGGGCATCGAGATCATTGCTGAAGGCGTCGAGACGATGAAGCACGCACGTCTGCTCAAAGGCCTTGGCTGCGACATACTGCAAGGCTACGCATTCGGGCATGCGATGGATGCCGATGCGCTGAGAAGCTTTATTCGAACTCGTCGGTTGCGCGTCGCAAGCTAGAGCAATTCCAGGAAAAGTGTGACACGGTTTTCCGTCCGGAATTGCGTAAAAACAAAGAAATAGAGTGTTTCGCCGTTTCCATGAAACGGTGAAACGCTCTAGTGCTGTTCGTCCTTTCGCAGCGCTTCTTCGTCGATACCGTCGTGGGGCTCGGCGCCATGATTACGTCGGGCATCTGCGCCGCCGTCGGCGTGATCGCAATCGTCATACCCTCACGGCGCGCAGGAAGTGCAGGCCAAGCCAGTTGAGTGGGCCATCTTCGATGCGCTCGAACCCTGCCGCCGCCAGCGGTTCGCGGAGGCGATGCAGGTCGAATTGTCCATGCAGGCCATGCTTTGCCGACATATGTCTGCGCTCGCTCAACGGGCCGGCATAGTCGATCAGCAACAGCCGTCCGCCAGGGGGCAGAACACGCGCGGCCTCGCGCAGGCAAAGGCCGCGACGCGCCTCCGGCACCATGTGCAGCACTGTCGTGAAAGTGACCGCATCGAAGCGCCCATCTTCGAACGGCAGCTCGGCCGCATCGGCATGATGGAATGGGATATCGAGGCCGGCCCGGCTCGCCTTGCGGCGAGCGGTGGCAAGCATCTTTTCGGAGACGTCGACACCAATCACCGATCCGCCGGGCTGCACGCGGCGCCAGGCCGAAATCGCCTGGGTGCCGGTGCCGCATCCGACGTCCAGCAGCCGGAAACCGGGCGCCAGACCGGCCAGATCGAGCAGTGCCTCGCGATAGGCCCGGTCACGCCCGCGGGTCAGCATGAAGACCAGCAGGTCATAGAGGCGTGGAAAGCCGATGCCCTTGGCTTCCGGGCCGATTGCGGCCCCGGCGGCACGCGCTTCGCTTCGCATATGGTGCATGTTCACCACGTCCTTCTTTCAACAGCAGTTCGAAACCCGGCAACACCGGCACAGTGGCTGCCGAGTTGATGAAGCTTCGAAACAATGAGTATGATAATGGACACTCAGTCCGGGATTTCGACGAACGATGCGGGTGGAACGTCCGTTAACGGACAATCCGGGCCTGCCGTCCTGGAAAAGACGCCGGGAGAGGCGCGCCGCACCAGTGTGGGGCAGCAAAGGAGTGATCATGTCGCAGTCAATTGATCGCCGAGCCGCCCGTACCCGCAAAGCCCTTCACCAGGCGCTTCTCACGCTGATGCTGCGCAAGGGCTACGAGGTTCTGACCGTGCAGGAAATCATCGATGAAGCCGATGTCGGCCGATCGACATTCTACGCGCACTATACCGGCAAGGAGGATCTGCTGCGCAGCGGGTTCCAGATGCTTCGGGAAGAGCTCAAGGAGGCGCGATCCGTGCCGAGCGCGACAGCCGGGTCCTCACACGACGACCCGCTCGGCTTCAGCACGGCCATGTTCGAGCACGCAGCCCGGTACGCCGACCACTACCGCACGCTGATCGGCGGGCGAGGCGGCGCCGTGACGGAGAACGAGATACGCCTGATCCTGTCAGAGGTGGTACGACGGGAGCTGTCGTCGACCCTCAATGGCGACACAATCCCGCGCGACTTCCTCGTGCAATTCATCGTCGGCGCTTTCCTTACGACTCTGAACTGGTGGTTCGGGCGAAAGCCGAAACTCCTGCCGTCCCGCGTCGACGCCATGTTCAGAAGCCTGGTGCTCGACGGGCTTTCACCCCTGATCGATGGCGAGCACCGGCAGACGGACCTATCCGTCGTCGATCGCGGTGCAGACTGACTTATCTCAAACACGCAAGAGGACACAGCGCTTATCCGAACCGCGCCGGCGTCCACGCCCCTCCTGCCGCATTCGACGCCACCGCCGCTGCGACGAACTTCACGCCGCGCGCGCCATCGACGACGTCTGGCACCTGCGCCGTTCGGGCCGTGTCGACCGCGCTGCCCGAGCGATGCGCGCGAATGATGTCAGCGGCGTCGCGGTAGAAATTGGCGAAGGCCTCGATGTAGCCTTCAGGATGCGCGGCCGGCATGCGCGAGACGCGCCGCGCTTCCGACGTCGAGCCATGGCCGCCGCGCGCCAGCGTGCGCGTTTCCTCGCCATAGGGCGAGAAGCGCAGCTCCTCAGGCCGCGCGCCGGACCATTCCAGCCCGGCCTTGTCGCCGTAGATGCGCACCGAGAGGTCGTTGTAGTGGCCGGGCGAGGTCTGGCTGGCGAGGATGGTGCCGCGCGCACCGCCGGTCCAGCGCACCATGACATGCGCATTGTCGTCGAGCCGCCGGCCGGGCACGGCGGTGAACAGGTCGGCCGAGACCGCCTCGGCCTCGAAGCCGGAGATAAAGCTCGCCAGGTTGAAGGCATGCACGCCGATGTCGGCCAGCACCGCCGATTGCCCGGCGCGCGCCGGGTCGGTGCGCCATTCGGCCTGCTTCTGGCCCTCGGCATCGATCGGCCTGGTCAGCCAGTCCTGGATATAGGCGCCATGCACCGAAACGATGCGGCCGAGCTCGCCCGCCGCCACCATTTCGCGCGCCTGACGCACCATGGCGTAGCCGGTGTTGTTGAGCGTGACGACGAAGCGGCGTTTTTTCGCCCGCGTCAGCGCCACCAGCGCTTCGGCGTCCGCCAGCGTGGTCGCTAGCGGCTTGTCGCAGATGACGTCGATGCCGGCTTCGAGGAAGGCGGTGGCGATCGGCGCGTGCAGATGGTTCGGCGTGACGATGACCACGGCCTCGATGCCGTCCGGCCGCGCCGCTTCCGCCTTTGCCATGGCATGATAGTCGGCATAGCTGCGGTCGGGCGCGATGCCGATCTCGGCGGCTGAGGCGGCTGCGTTTTCGGGGTCCGAGGACAGCGCACCGGCCACCAGCAAAATCTGGTCGTCGAGCCGCATCGCCAGTCTATGCACGGCGCCGATAAAGGCGTTACGGCCGCCGCCGACCATGCCGACCACCAGGCGTTTGTGCGAGATTCCGTCAGCGGTTGCATAGACCATGATTGCGATTATCCTCCCTCGACAGCGTCCGGCGTTGTCACAGCCGGCCATGCTCATTTTTCGAATGATATTTCTATTTTTTGTTTTGTAAAACGATTGTACCGCGTTAGCCTTTTCTCCCAGTCCGGTAACGGGCCGCGTCCGGAGGTGGGATCGGATGGCGCATCCGATGTTTGGGGTCATCATGAGGCATATCCTATGAGCGGCCGCCGCAAAGCGGCCGACGAGCAATTTCCACACAGCCTGGAGACGGCGGCGAGAAAGCGCAGCCGTTCACTGGCGGCGCTCGGCTACACCAAGCCGCAGACCTATGAGGAGCTGCGCGCGGTGCTTTCTTCCGGCACCGTGCATTTTCCCAAACGCCTGCGCCAGGTCGCCATCTTCCTGTGGCAGCATCCGAGCGACGTTGCGCTTGGCACCATCGCCCAGGTGGCGGACCAGGCAGGCGTGCAGCCTTCGACGCTGGTGCGTTTTGCGCAGATCTTCGGCTATGCCGGCTTTTCCGATTTCCAGGGCCTGTTCAAGGACCATGTGAAAGGCTCGTGGCCGGAGCGCGCGGGCCACGAACAGGCCGCCGAGCCCAACGCCCATCTGCACTTTCTCAACGGCATGATCGGCGCCTCGCAGGCTTCGCTTGGCCGCATCGGCAACAGCTTCGACATCGACAGTTTCGAGAAGATGGTCGATCATCTGGCGGCGGCCGAGCTGATCTATGTCATCGGCAGCAAACGCGCCTTTCCCGTCACCACCTACCTCTCGCTGACGTTGTCGCAACAGGGCGTGCGCAATGTGCTGGTCGACAATGTCGGCTCCAGCGCGCTCGACCAGGTCGGCTGCATCGGCCCCCGCGACGCGGTGTTGGCCGTCTCCTTCAGCCCCTACAATTCGATCACGCCCGACCTTGTTGCCGTTGCGCATGAGCGCAAGGCGCGCATCGTCAGCATCACCGACAGCACCTTCTCGCCGCTGGTCCAGCTTTCCGACACCTGGCTGGAAGTGGTCGAGCAGGATTTTGCCGGCTTCCGCTCCCTCGCCGCCTCGCTGGCCGTCGGCATGGCTTTGGTCCACGGCGTCGTCGCACGCCGGACAGAATGATCGGCGATTGACGCGAGGGAATTGCCGTTCCATATTTGAAAAAATAGAAACTTTATTCCGGGAGGAGGGATGGAGGTTCGGCTCGACGGCAAGGTGGTGCTGGTCACCGGCGCGACGCAAGGCATCGGCCGCGCGATCGCGGAGACACTTGCGCGTTCGGGTGCCGCCGGCCTGCTGGTCACCGGCCGCGACAAGCAGCGCGGCGATGCCGTTGCTGCCGAACTGTCGGCCCTTGGCGCTCCAGCCGTGTTCGTCCCTAGCGATCTCGGCGACCCGGAGGCGCCGGCGCTGCTGGCGCCATCCTGCGTTTCCCACTTCGGCCGCATCGATGGGCTGGTCAACGCCGCCGGCCTCACCGATCGCGCCTCCTTCGTCGACGCCACTCTCGACGACTGGGCATCGCTCTTCGCCGTCAATGCCCGCGCCCCCTTCTTCCTGATGCAGGCGGCCATTGCCGATATGAAAAAGCGCGGCCAGGGCGGCGCCATCGTCAACATCCTGTCGATCAACGCGCATTGCGGCTCGCCGGAGCTTGCCGTCTATTCCGCCACCAAGGGCGCGCTGGCGACGCTGACCAGGAATGCTGCCAACGCGCATCGCTTCGACCGCATCCGCGTCAACGGCATCAATGTCGGCTGGACCGACACGCCGGCCGAACGCGTCATGCAGGCCGAGATTCTCGGCCATGGTCCGGGCTGGCTCGACGCCGCCAAAGCCACGCAGCCCTTCGGCCGGTTGTTCTCGGCAAGCGATATCGCGAACCTTGCCGTCTTCCTGCTCTCCGACGCCGCCGGGCCGATGACCGGCGCGCTGATCGACCAGGAGCAATGGGTGATCGGAGCAAACCGGTGAGCGCGGCGGGGTCCCGCGAAAACCTGGGCCCTGCCCTGCTTGATCGGCTTCCGGCCGAGTTGCGCAAGCCGACCTACGACCGGGCCGCCCTTCAGCCCGGCATCGCTCACATCGGCGTCGGCGCTTTTCACCGCTGCCATCAGGCCGAATACACCGACGACCTTCTGGCGAAAAATTTCGATCGCTGGGGCGTGGTCGGCATCAACATCCGCCCGCCTCGCCTAACTGAGACTCTCGACAGCCAGCGCTGTCTCTACACGCGGCTGATCCGCCAGAACGACGAGGTCGAGGCGCGAATCATCGGCAGCATCGTCCGCGTCGTCGACAGCCAGGACAGCGCCGAGCCGGCGCTCGATGTGCTCGCCTCGCCCGAGATCGAGATGGTCACCCTGACCGTAACCGAGAAGGGCTATTGCCACATCCCCGCAAGCGGCGCGCTCGATCTCGACCACTCTGACATCGTCCACGACCTCGCCAACCCCGAAGCTCCACGCAGTGTGCCCGGCATCCTGGCGCGGGCGCTAGAACTGCGCATGGCCTCGCATGGCCGGCCGATGACGCTGCTGTCCTGCGACAACATCCCGGCCAATGGCGTGATCCTCGCCAATGTCGTGCGCGCGATCGCCGAACGGCGCGGCAGCGGCCTAGCGGACTGGATCGCCGCCAATGTCGCTTTTCCCTCAGGCATGGTCGACCGCATCGCGCCGGCGACGACCGCGGCCGACCTCGAAACGGTCGAAAAACGCTTCGGCTACCGCGACAGCGCCGTCGTTGTCGGCGAGCAGTTCCGGCAATGGGTGATCGAGAAGAAATTTGCCGGCCGCGTACCGCGCTGGGATCTTGTCGGCGCCAGCTTCGTCGAGGACGTGACGCCATTCGAGCATTTGAAGATGCGGGTGCTGAACGCCGCCCAGACGACGCTCTGCTATCTCGGCGTGCTCGGCGGCTTCGAGCACACATTCGAGGCGATCGCCGACCCGCTGCTCGCCACTTTCGTCCGCCGCATGCTGATGGAAGAAACGCTGCCGACGCTGATGCCCGTGCCCGGCATCTCGCCATCCGCCTATGTCGAGCAAAGTCTTGCCCGTCTCACCAACACCGCGATCCATCACCGCAACCACCAGATCGCCACCGACGGCTCGCAGAAGATCGTGCAGCGCCTGCTCAATCCGATCCGCGACCGCTTGGCGAAAGGCGGGAGCATCGCGCTGCTGTCGGTCCCGGTGGCCGGCTGGATGGCCTATCTGGTCAAGGCCTCATCGCGCTTCGGCAATTGCTGGCAGGTGTCCGATCCTTTTGCCGCAAGGATTGCGGCCATTGCCGATGCGACCGGCGCCGACAGCAAGGCGCTCGCTGAGGCAATCCTTGCGACAGAGGCGATCTTCGACCCGGAGCTCGCCGCCAACGCCATGTTTCGCGCGCATGTCATCGCCGCTCTCGATGGGCTCCTGTCGCGCGATCCGATGGCCTTTGTCAGGCATGTCTGCGCTGAGCCAATCGATGCGCGGTTGAAGCAGCCGGCGCGATCTGCATAGTTAGAAATTGGGAGGGATCATGAGGCTTGGACTGCTCACCGCACCATTTCCGGAGACGCCGCTCGGCGAGGTCGCCGACTGGGCGCGCTCGGCCGGTTTCGAAGCCCTGGAGATCGCCTGCTGGCCGAAGGCGTCCGGCGCCACGCGCCGCTATGCCGGCACCAGCCATATCGATGCGACCGGCACCTCGGCCGCCGAAGCCAGGGACATCGCCGCCGGGCTTGCCGGCAAGGGCCTGACCGTCTCCGGCCTCGGCTTCTATCCCAACCCGTTGCATCCCGATCAGGCGCATCGCGAGGCGGTCATCGATCACCTGAAGAAGGTGGTCGTGCTGGCGAGCCGCATGGGTATTTCCGTGGTCAACACCTTCTGCGGCGGCGATGCCTCGAAAACCGTCGACGTCAACTGGCAGGAGGCGCTCAAGGTCTGGCCCGCCATCATCGCGCATGCGCGCGACCACGGCGTCAAGCTCGCCTTCGAGAACTGCCCGATGATCTTCAGCTATGACGAATGGCCGGGCGGGCACAACATCGCCTACTCGCCGCAGATCTGGCGCCGCATCCTCGAGGCCTGGGGCGGCGACGTCGGCATGAATTTCGACCCCTCGCATCTTGTCTGGCAAATGATCGACAAGGCCCGCTTCATCCGCGAGTTCGGCCCCTACATGCTGCATGTCCATGCCAAGGACCTGATGATTGATCATGATGGACTCTACGAGCGCGGAATCCTTTCGGCCGGAATAGGCTGGCAGGTGCCGCGCATGCCGGGGCTGGGCGACATCAACTGGGGCAGTATCTTTTCGGGCCTTTATCGGGCCGGATATGACGGGCCGGTCATCATCGAGCATGAGGACCGGCAGTTCGAGGGGAGCGACGAAAAGGTCAAGCGCGGTTTCCTGCTGGCCCGCGACGTGCTGCGCCCCTTCATCAAATAACGAAAGCGGCTCCGATCTCGTCGGGGGCCCGGAATTGAAACTGAGAATCAATGTGGAGGAGTACTGAAATGAAAAAATACCTGACCATGGCGCCGCTACTTGCCGGTGCCGCCCTGCTCGCCTCGGTGGGCTTCGCGTCCGCCGAGGGCAAGTACACGATCGGCATTTCCAACACCGTGCAGGGCAATGGCTGGCGCGAGGAAATGATCTGCGCCATGAAGGCGCAGGCGCTCGCTTCCGGCGAGGTGGCCAAGCTCAACATCGCCCACCGCAACACCGACGCCGCCGGCCAGCTCGAGGACATCCGCAACCTGATCAGCGCCAAGGTCAACGCCATCGTCGTCAACCCCGCCGATCCGGCCGGCATCAAGGCCGGCCTCGAGGAAGCCACCAAGGCCGGCATCGTCGTCGTCGCCGTCGACCAGGCGGTAACCGAGCCGTCGGCCTACATCATCTCCAACAACCAGGAGCAATACGCCTATCTCGGCGCCAAGTGGCTGTTCCAGCAGATCGGCGGCAAGGGCGAGGTGCTTTATATGCGCGGCGCCGCCGGCGCTTCGGCCGACTCCGATCGCGACAAGGGCTTCAAGAAGGCGCTTGCGGAATTCCCCAACGTGAAAGTCGCGCAGGAAGTCTTCACCGGCTGGCAGCAGGACCAGGCCAAGCAGCAGATCCTGTCCTTCCTGGCCACCGGCACGCCGATCAACGGCATCTGGACCTCCGGCATCGACAACGTCATCGTCGACGCGCTGGTCGAGCAGCAGGCCCCGATGGTGCCGGTCGTCGGCGCCGACAACGCCGGCTTCGTCGGCCAGCTGAACTCGGTCAAGGGACTGGTCGGCGCTGCCGTCACCAACCCCGGCTCGATCGGCGGCGCCGGTGTGACGCTCGCCCTGCAGATCCTTGACGGCAAGAAGCCGGCGCAGCAGACCGTTCTCGTAGAGCCGCAGCTCTGGGAGAACGCCACCGACGAAGGCAAGGCCAAGCTCAAGGCTGCGGCCGACCCGTCGCTCAGCCCCGAATGGCCGGTCTCGATCTCGATCCCGAACTGGACCACCTACAGCAAGGACCAGATCGTCGCCTGCAAGGGCCCGGGCGAATAAGCCCCTGATCCGAAACGGAAGAAGAGGACGCCGGACTAAAGTCCGGCGTCCTTGCCATTTGATTTGGGCTGCATAATTTGAGCCGTTGGACCGAGAACGCTTTGAAGACCAACCCTCTCCTCGACGCCACCGGCGTGGCGAAAAATTACGGCGCGGTGGCGGCGCTGCGCAATGCGTCGTTGTCGGTGCTGCCGGGCGAGGTGCATGCGCTGATGGGCGCCAACGGCGCCGGCAAGTCGACATTGGTGAAGATCCTGACCGGCGCCATCCGGGCGGACGCCGGCCGCATCCTGATCCGCGGCGAGCCGCGCGACGTGCGCACGCCCGCCGCCGCGCGCCGCGCCGGCCTGCTGCCGGTCTACCAGGAGCCGGCGCTGATCCCCGATCTCGACGTGCTGTCCAATTTGCGGCTGACCGGCACCCCGGTCGAGCCGTTCCGCGCCTGGGTGCGCGAGCTCGGCATTCCCGATCTCGACATCCGCGAGACCGCGCGCGACATTCCGCTCGCCGTGCTGCGCGTGCTCGATCTGGCGCGTGCGCTCGCCGTCGAGCCCGACGTGCTGTTGCTCGACGAAATAACGGCGGCGCTGCCCGCCAACCTTGCCGAAAAGGTGCTGGAAGTCGTGCGCCGGCAAGGCGACAGCGGCCGCTCGGTGATCTTCATCTCGCATCGTTTCGTTGAGATCTCGGCGCTTTGCGACCGCGCCACGGTGCTGCGCGACGGCTCCACCGTCGGCGTCGTCGACATCGAGCCCGGCGTCGAGGAAAAGATCGTCGAGATGATGCTTGGCGCCCGCGTCGAGAAGAGCAGCGTCGTCGCGGCACGCTCGGCAAGCGAGGCGTCAGCCGTCGAGGATGGCCGCCCGCGGCTTGTCGTGCGCAACCTGCAGCTCGGCACCAAGCTCAACGATGTCTCGTTCGATCTCGCCAATGGCGAGGTGGCCGGCGTCGTGGCGCTCGAGGGACAGGGCCAGGACGAGCTCTTCGCCGCGCTTGCCGGCTCGATCCGGCCGGCTGGCGGCACGATCGAAGTCGACGGCGCGCCGGTGAAGTTCTCGCACCCTGGCGACGCGATTCAGGCTGGCATCGCCTATGTGCCGGGCGACCGTACCGAGGCGCTCGCCATGCAGCGCTCGGTGCGCGAGAACATCGCGCTGCCCTTCAGCGCGGCACCGCGCAAATGGGGACCGATCCGGGTGCAGCGGGAAAGCATGGTGGTTTCCAGCGCCATCGCCCGGCTGCAGATCGACACCCGCGCGCAGGGCGAGGTGCAGCGCCTGTCCGGCGGCAACCAGCAGAAGGTGACGATCGCCCGCTGGATCGCCGCGGATGCCCGCACCATCCTGTGCTTCGACCCGACGCGCGGCATCGATGTCGGCACCAAGCAGGAGATCTACAAATTGCTGCGCGAGCTCGCCGGCCTTGGCAAGTCGGTGCTGTTCTACACATCCGAGCTGGAGGAGGTGCAGCGTGTCTGCGACCGCGTCATCGTCATCTTCGGCGGCCGCGTCGTCGACACCTTCCCGGTCGAGCTTGCCGACGAGCCGACGCTGATGCGCGCCGCCTACGGCCTGCCGCGCGGCATCAAGGCGGATATTGGCATCCTCGCCGATGTCAGGCCGGCTTCCGACGTGGAGGCCGCGTCGTGAGCCGCTTCTTCCGCCGCCAGGGCTGGGTCGCTGGGCTTTTCGCCCTGCTCATCCTTTTGTTCATCCTCACCAAGCTGATCCAGCCGGGCTACGGCAGCGGCGATTTCGGTTCGCTGGCGCGGGCCGTTTTGCCCTATGCCTTCGCGGTGGCCGCCCAGACGGTCGTCGTCATCGCCGGCGGCATCGACCTCTCTGTCGCCGCCATGATGGCGCTGACCAGCGTCACCGCGGCCTCGATGATGAATGGCGCCTCGGAGGACTATGCGCTGTTCGTGGTGCCGTTCGTGCTGACCATGGGGTTGGTGCTGGGTGCGGTCAACGGCCTGCTGATCGTCATCACCCGCGTGCCCGACATCGTGGTGACGCTTGCCATGCTGTTCGTGCTGCAGGGCGCCGCCCTTCTGGTGCTCGGCGCGCCGGGGGGTGCTGCCGCCGAATGGCTGAAAGCCATGATTTCGGGCACGGTGCCGATACCGGGCCTGCCTGAAAATATCGACGCCTGGCTGCCCAAGGCGCTGCTGGTGCTGATCGTCTGCCTCTGCGTCATCTGGCTGCCGCTCAGGCGCTCGCGCCTCGGCCTCTCCATCTACGCTATCGGCTCGAGCGAGCTGGCGGCATTCCGCAGCGGCGTGCCGGTGGGGCGTACCCGCGTCATCGCCTACGCGCTGTCCGGCCTGTTCGCCGCCATGGGCGGGCTGGCGCTGACCATGAGCACCGGTATCGGCGCGCCGATCCCCGGGCCTTATCTGCTCGCCAGCGTCGCCGCGGTGGTGCTCGGCGGCGTTGCGCTTGGCGGCGGCAAGGGCGGCCTGCTTGGACCGATCGTCGCCGTCTTCGTGCTGCGGCTGGTGCGCACCGACCTGACGCTGCTCGCCATCGACCCCAATGTCACCGCCATCATCGAGGGCGCGATCATGGTCGCCGTGGTCATGTTCGGCGCCTTCATCACCATCCGCGGCCGCCCGGTGGGAGCAACACCATGAGTAGCAGCGCGACCATGCCCCAGCCGGTCTCCTTCGGCCGCCGCACAAAACGCTTCATGGCCGACAGGCCGCTCATTCCGCTGATCATCCTGCTGGTCATCCTGGTGGTGATCCTGCAGATCCTGCGCCCCGGCATCGTCAACGAGCGCTGGATCGCCAACACGGCGAAATTTGCCATTCCGCTGGCGATCCTCGCCGGCTGCCAGACCATGACGATGCTGACCGGCGGCATCGACCTTTCCGTCGGCACGGTGGCGACGATGAGCGCCTTCATCATGGCCACCCAGATCGTCAACCAGGATCCGGCGGTGGCTTTTGTCCTCGCCATGCTGCCGGCGGTGCTGATCGGCCTCGTCAACGGCATCGGCGTCGGCGTCTTCCGCGTCCACCCGCTGATCATGACGCTCGGCACCAGCCTGATCGGCACCGGCTTCCTGCAGGTCTACCAGCGCACTGTCATCGCCTCGGGCGCAAAGATCCCGGACTTTCTCAGCTGGCTGGGCACCGGGGTGACGAACCTGCCGGACGCGTTCATACCTTCGCCGGCGCTGCAGGAACGGCTGGCTCAGGCAGGCATCATTTTTCCCGTGCCGAACGCACTGCTCCTGTTCGTGCCGGTCGCGGTGCTGATCGTCTTTACCTTGAACCGCACCGGCTTCGGCCGGCTGCTCTACATCGTCGGCGACAATGAGCGCGCGGCGCGGCTTTCCGGCGTCCGCTACTGGCAGGTGATCACGGCGCTTTACGTCATCTCCAGCCTGCTCGCCGGCATCACCGGGCTGCTCTATATCGGCCTGATCAAGGCGCCGTCCCTGTCACTGGCCGAGCCGCTGGTGCTGCCCTCGGTCGCCGCCGCCGTCATCGGCGGCACCTCGATCTTCGGCGGCCGCGGCGGTTACACCGGCACCATCATCGGCGCGCTGATTCTCACCGTGCTGACGACGCTTTTGACCATCCTGCAAATGCCCGAAGGCGGCCGCCGCATTCTGTTCGGCCTGATTGTGCTGTTCGTGACGGCGGCGTATTTGCGGATTATCGAGGAGAGATAAGCGCGGAAAAAATCACCGCCCGCTCAGCGCCGCTGCGCGATCCAGCGCCGGGCCGAGCCCTTTCAGGGATACCGGAAAGCTCAGCTTGGTATCGGCGGCGGTGGTGACGGTGAGCTTCAGCGCCGTGCCTGCTTTCAGTTTCTGCGCCAGCGCCCGATCGACCGGAAACAGCGCAATGCATCCATTGGGCAGGCAGGTTCGGAATTTCAGCGGGCCGACGGGCGGCTGGTCGTCGATCTCAGCCGTCACGCCGGGGTCGAACAGGATGCCGAAGGGCAGCAGCAAGGTGCCGGTCATTCCGCCCTTCGCACCCGGGCGCAGTTCCAGCGCCAGAAGCCTTTGGCCGTTTTTCTGCGTCTGGTCCTGCGAGACCATGCAGACCCGGGCATTGTCCTGGATGCCGCAGGCCAGCTGCCAATCCTGGTAGGTTTCCTGGAGCGACGATGCGCCGTTCGGCAGCGTGGCCGCCTGCTGTTGTTGCTGCGCGGATGCAGGCGGCACCGACGCGACCATGGCAGCCGCGCAGATGGCGGCCGCCCTCAAGGAGGTGGGTCTAAGATCGAACAATGCTTGAAACTTTCTCTTGTCTGATTGGCGCGCGGTCGAACTGACACCGCTCTACCGCCTCGTGGCGGCCGTCACGTACAGACCCACTCGCGGATCTTGCACTGGGCTCCCGCCGCCTCGCAGGCCTGCAGAGCGAGGTCTTCCGCTTCCCGGCGGGTCTCGGCGGACTTCGCACCCCAGGGCGTGAACCGGTTGGCTTCCTTCTTGCCGAGGGCGAGCGCGCCGCAGTGATTGTAGGGAAAGCCGGTCTGGTCGTCGTCATCCCAATGGCGATGGTTGCGGAACACGCTGACCACGCTGCAGGCCTTTCCGCCCGCATTCTCGCAATGCTTGAGGGCGATATCCATGGCCTCCTGCCGCTTGTCGGCGCCCCAGAAGAAGCCATACCTGACATCGGCGCTGGAATAGGCGATCGCCGCCCAGATGCCTTTTTCCTCCTGTGGCGGCGGCGCGGGCGGCTCCTCCGGTCCCGGCATGTCGGCCGAAATGACCTGCCCGGTCCAGAGCAAGGCGAGGCCGAAAACGGCAGCCCTATATCCCGGTCTCATCACCAATCCCTTCCAACGCCCTGCGTCTTCACTTCGCCGCCGACGCCACGGAGATCACCACGCAGCTGCTGCCCGTCGGCAGCAGCATGGCTTGACCCGTGTTGCCGCCAAGCTCGTACACTTCGACCTGGCCGAGATGGTCGGTGATCTTGCTGCCTTGCGGAAGCATGCCCGTGATGTCGGCACACGGGCTGGCGAACGGCGCCACCCGCACCATCGTCCCCTCGCACCCCGAGGCGGTGGGCGATGCGAAGACGACGCCGGCCGCCGGCCCGCTATAGCGGTCCGTCGCATAATCCATGCCGACAAACGCCTCGACCGCGTGCTTGTCGGCAGCCTGATCGTTCCAAGACGATTTGACGCTGTATTTTGTCCCGGTCGTCAAAAGCTGTCCAAGCACCGGAAAGACCGTCGAACAGGACTGCACGCCGGCCTGCTTGACGTGCTGCAGGAAAGGCGTGTCCGGCAGCGCAGGCGCCGCCGCCTCGGCCTGTGCGGCCATCGGGCTGCCGACGAGGCCGGCGATCGCGACATAGTTCGCGGCGGCATAGCCAAGACCGGCCATCGCCAGCCCCAACAGCGCAAGCCCGGCGATGCGCGGCCACCGCCGCATCGGCTCGGCCTGCCGATCCACCTGGACGTTCGGGCCGCCGCGTGTCGCGGACAGGAAAGGATCTTGCTGGCTCATGGTGCTGCCCCGGTCACTTGAGTGGCGAAAGGGCTTCGGTCAGCCCCTTGAGTGTTGCGGTCACGGTAATCGTCTGGCCGTCGACGGTCGGATAGGAGATCGCCGGCGTCGCGCTCTGCGCGATCTGCTGGCGCAGCACGGGCCCCACCGGCAACATGCCGACGCAGACCGTTTCGTTGCAGCCGTTCAAGTGGACGTCGATCGGCTGCTTGCCGTCGAACTTCACCGTCACCAGGCCGTCGCTCCTGGCGTTCGGCGCGGTGCGCAGGATCATGTATGGCTTGCCGTCCTGGGTGGCGGCAAGCGACCAGCTGAAGGCCATCTTGCCGGACCCGTCCTCGATAATCTGCGAGACGTTGCAGACCTTCTTGCGGGCCTTGATGTTCTCATCGCAGATCAGCGTCCAGTTTTCGAACGGGCGAATGGTGCGCTGGTATTGTCCGAGCTTCACATCAGGCGGCACGACCACGTCGGAGGGCTTGATCCGGTAGGGCGAGGCCACCTGCCCGGCAGCCGGCGCAAGCCCGCCGGCAAATGCCAGGCAGGTTAGAACGGCCGCAGCAATTCCGGGAAAAGTGCGCAGCGGTTTTCCGTCCGGAATTCCCTCTAGCCCAGCATGGCTGGTCCGCCTGTCCATTCCCCCTCGGTCCCCGCCTCAGTTCAAGGTGAAGCTCAGGCCGGCGCCAACGCCCCAGTGCCCGCCCGCTGTCGTGCCCGACACATTGGCTCGGGCACGCCCGTCCTCGCTGGTGTAGCCGGCGCCGAAGGCCAATGCGCTGGAGTCCCGCCAGAAACCGCCGCCCGCCGCAACGCTCAGCTTGCCAGGGCGGTCATCGTAGCGCAGCGAGGCGGCCGCGAGACCGATTGCCGCCGCCTGACGTGCTTCGTCCCTGATGCCGCCGATGTCGGAATTGAGCTGGCTGAGCTTCTGGTCGGTGTAGTTGTTGGCCTGCTGCAACGTCGTGACCGCCACCTGGTCGGTGTAGCTCTTGGCTACGGTCAGGCTCTGGGTCAATTGGTTGACGTTGACCGCATCGGTGCCGGCGACGCCGGGTCCGACATTGGAGATGACGACCGGCGCGTTCACGTCGCCGCCCTGCAGCGTGATTTGGTTCGTCTTGCTGCCATCCGGATTGGTGTCATAGGTCACCGCATTCTGGGTGAGGTTTCCGACGCCTTTGGTCAGGTCATCGATCGCCGTGTTGGTGGCGAAGAGCTGGGAGCCGTTGATCGCGTCGGTGCTGTCGGCAGAAATGCGTCCGGCAGCGACATTTGTGATCGTCCTCTCAGCGCCGGCGTCGCCGACGCTGACCGTCCCGACCGGAGTCGTGCCGGCAAAGGCGTAGGTTTTGCCGTTGATGGTGGTGCCGGAGGTGCCGACGGCAGTCTGCGACACCGAACCGGAGCCGAGCGCCACGTCGTTGGCGTTGTTGGCCTGCGCGCCCTGGCCGAGCGCGACGGCGCCCTGCCCTGTGGCGGTCGAGCCATGGCCCGCGGCCACGCTGTCGGTGCCGCTCGCCACGCTCTCCGGCCCCATCGCGACGCTGTTGGTGCCGCTGGCGACCGAGTCGGCCAGCGTCGAATTGGCGTGGAAATATTTGATGCCGCCGCCATTGGTGATGTTGGTGAGCGCATTGTCGACGGCGGTGAAGCCGTCAAAGACGGTCGAGTAATTGTTGCCCTGGATGGTGTAGGTCGGGCCGGTGATCGAGCCGTCGGGATTGATCGTTGTGGTGCCGCCGAACAGGTTGGCGACGTTCTGCGACACGCCTCGCAGCTGCGAGACATTGACGGCATCGGTGTCGGCGGAACCCGCCGCGACATTGGTGAGCTTGCGCTCGGCCCCGGCGGAGCCGATCGACACCTCGCCGACCGAGGTTTGCGGGGCGGTGAGAGCGAAGGCCGTGTAGCCCGCCTGCGCTCCGACCGTCGTTATGGACTGGGCGCCGAGCGCGACGCTGCCGGCGAACGTGCTTTGCGCGCCGGCGCCGAGCGCAATAGACTGAATGCCGCTGGCGGTCGAATTGGTGCCGAGCGCGATGCCGTCAGCCAGCATCACATGCGCGTTCTGGCCGATGGCCGTTCCGCCGGGCGCGGTCTGGTCGACGATGGCGCCATTGCCGATGCCGACGCCGTTGTCGCCATTGACGACGGTGGTCGGACCGACCGCGACGGACTCGGCGCCGACCGCAAGCGAGTCGGAAGCGGTCGAATTGGCATGGAAATAAAGGGTCGGCGTCACCGCGAAGGAACTCAGGGCGCCCTTCAACTGGCGAAGCGTGACCGCATCCTGGTCCTGGGTGCCGTCGGCCACGTTTGTGATCTGACGAAAATCGGTGGCGTTGCCCACCGAAACGGCGCCGAGCAGGTTCCTGTCGGTGGTGTTGAAGGGGATGACGCTGGTGCCGGCGGTGATCGATCCCGATGTGGGTGCTACCGCACGATCCGAAACGGAGCCGGAACCGAGCGCCACCCCGCCGACCACGCTGGCCTGGCTGTCGCGGCCGAGCGCCAGCGAATTGCCGGCCGACGCGGTCGCCTGGTAGCCGACGGCGGAGGAGCCTATCCCTTGCGCGAAGGCGTCTGTCTGCGCCAGGCCGGCCTCGTTGGTGCGGGCGTAGCGGATGCCCACGCCATTGGCGTCGGTATAGGCGGTTGAGGTGTCGCCGGCGATGTTGGTCAAGGAGCCGCCGATATTGTTGAGCGTGGCGCCGATGGCGTCGACCGCCTGGTTGGTGGCAAAGAGCTGCGAACCGTTGACCGCATCCGTCGAGGAGCCGCTGATCCGACCCGCCGCCAGGTTGGTTAGCGTGCGTTCCGCACCGGGCGCGCCGATGCTGACCGTCGAGGTCGGAGTGGTGCCCTGGAAGGCGTAGGTGGTGCCGTTGATCACCGCGCTGGCCGTGCCCACCGCCACAGCGGTCACCGAGCCCGAGCCAAGCGCCACGTCGCCGGCGTTGCTGGCGGCGGCATTTGCCCCCAGCGCGAGGGAACTTTGCCCCGTCGCACTGGCAAGGAAGCCCACGGCTGCCGATTGGACACCGCCAGCTACGGTTCCGATACCGAGTGCGGTACTGCCGATTCCGCTGGCATTGGCGCTGACGCCGGCAGCAAGAGAATTGTCTCCCGCCGCGCTCGCTTGAAACCCGAATGAGGAGGAGTTTGTGCCGGTGGCGCTCGCATTGGCGCCGGCCGCGATGGCGCGTGTCCCCGTCGCGGTCGCGACAGGTCCGATCGCAACGGAATCCGTGCCTGTGGCCGACGAATCCGCCAGCGTCGAATTGGCATGGAAATACTTGATGCCGCCGCCGACGGTGATGTTGTTGAGCGTGGCGCCGATGGCGTCGACCGCCTGGTTGGTGGCAAAGAGCTGCGAGCCGTTGACCGCATCCGTCGAGGAGCCGCTGATCCGACCCGCCGCCAGGTTGGTTAGCGTGCGTTCCGCACCGGGCGCGCCGATGCTGACCGTCGAGGTCGGAGTGGTGCCCTGGAAGGCGTAGGTGGTGCCGTTGATCATCGCGCTGGCCGTGCCCACCGCCACAGCGGTCACCGAGCCCGAGCCAAGCGCCACGTCGCCGGCGTTGCTGGCGGCGGCATTTGCCCCCAGCGCGAGGGAACTTTGCCCCGTCGCACTGGCAAGGAAGCCCACGGCTGCCGATTGGACACCGCCAGCTACGGTTCCGATACCGAGTGCGGTACTGCCGATTCCGCTGGCATTGGCGCTGACGCCGGCAGCAAGAGAATTGTCTCCCGCCGCGCTCGCTTGAAACCCGAATGAGGAGGAGTTTGTGCCGGTGGCGCTCGCATTGGCGCCGGCCGCGATGGCGCGTGTCCCCGTCGCGGTCGCGACAGGTCCGATCGCAACGGAATCCGTGCCTGTGGCCGACGAATCCGCCAGCGTCGAATTGGCATGGAAATACTTGATGCCGCCGCCGACGGTGATGTTGTTGAGCGTGGCGCCGATGGCGTCGACCGCCTGGTTGGTGGCAAAGAGCTGCGAACCGTTGACCGCATCCGTCGAGGAGCCGCTGATCCGACCCGCCGCCAGGTTGGTTAGCGTGCGTTCCGCACCGGGCGCGCCGATGCTGACCGTCGAGGTCGGAGTGGTGCCCTGGAAGGCGTAGGTGGTGCCGTTGATCACCGCGCTGGCCGTGCCCACCGCCACAGCGGTCACCGAGCCCGAGCCAAGCGCCACGTCGCCGGAGCTTGCCGCCGCCGTCGCGCCATTGCCCAGCGCGACATTGCCGGCGAGACCGGCAGCACCTGCGGTGGAACCGTTACCCAACGCCACGGAGCCTTGCCCGATCGCCTTGTTGTTGTTGCCGATCGCCACCGCGCCGGCGGCCTGGTTGGCGGCGGTGGCGGTTGCCGTGCCGTCGCTGTTGGCGATGTTGTTGGCGCCGCCGGTAAAGGCGCCGGTGCCGCTGGCATAGCTCGGATCGCCGATGGAGACCGCGCCATTGCCATAGGCGGTGTTGTTCGCGCCGATGGAGACTGCCTGGCCGCCAGTCGCCACCGCGTTGGTGCCCATGGCCACCGCGTTGGCGGCATCGGCCTTGGCATTGTTGC
This sequence comes from Mesorhizobium sp. B1-1-8, assembly GCF_006442795.2. NCBI lineage: Bacteria > Pseudomonadati > Pseudomonadota > Alphaproteobacteria > Hyphomicrobiales > Phyllobacteriaceae > Mesorhizobium > Mesorhizobium sp. B1-1-8. Next base: position 1,689,432 of record NZ_CP083956.1, on the reverse strand, counting down.
CGACGGCGATGGCGCTCAGCGCCGACGCTGCGGCGCCGATGCCGAGTGCGGTACTGGCGACCCCGCTGGCGTTGGCACTGACGCCGGCGGCAAGCGAATTGTCTCCCGTCGCCTTGGATCCGGACCCGAATGAGGAGGCATTTGCGCCGCTGGCAACGGCCGTGTTGCCGATTGCCGTGCTGGCGGCGCCGCTCGCAACTGAGGTAGTACCCATCGCGACGGCGAAAGCGCCGGAAGAGAGCGAATTGGTGCCGATCGCGATGCTGTTGGGCAGGGCCGTGTTGGCCTGAACGCCCGCCTGCGCTCCCAAGCCGAGTGCGATGGACTGGTTGCCCCAGGCGCTGGCTGTGTTGCCCAGTGCGGTAGCACTCGTTCCCGTTGCCTTGGTCAGGATGCCTATGGCAACGGTGTTTTGCTGAGATGCCTGCACATCCGTGCCAAGGGCGATGGCGCCCTGTGCCAGGGCACCCGTTCCCGCGACAGTGCGCCCGCCGATATTGATGGAGTTGATCTGTGAAGCGACCGCCTGGAAGCCGATAGCTACGGCATTCTGGTTGCTTGCGCTGGCGCTGGTGCCCTGGGCAATGGCATCCACGCCGGGCGCCGCTGCTCCATTTCCGATTGCGACGCTGCGAAGGCCGCTCGCCGCGGCAGCAAGGCCGAGCGCCGCGGCATTCTGCGCGGCGCTCGTCCCATTGCCGACCGCGGTGGCACCTGCACCGTTCGCAGTGGTGTTGACGCCAAAGGCTGACGATCCGTCCCCGTTGGCGTGGGCGTTTCCGCCTACCGCAAGTGCGTTGGTGCCAATGGCGCTCGCGAAGACACCCATGCCTATCGCATTCAGACCATTGGCCGAATTTGCATAACCGATGATGATCGAACCGTCGCCGGTTGTGCTGTTTGAGTCGCCTATCGCCAAGGCGTTCTGGCCATTGGCTTTGGTGTTTACGCCGATGGCGGTTGAACTGGCACCGGCGGCGGCGCCACAACCAATAGCAGTGCTGCCTGCAGTTGCACCGGTGGGATTGGTGCAGTTGGCAGGGTTGCTGTAGACGCCATTGCCGACGACAACCTGCGCGAACGCCGTCTGCGGGAACAGCATCCCAATCACGGCGAGCAGCGCGCCGGCCGCCCCGCCGGCGCCAAAAGTCCCGAGCCCCAAACCTCTACGCCGCATGCCAAGCACCCGATGCGCCATGCGTAGCGTCGCCATCAAACGGCGGCGCAGCGAGCGGGAGCCGGGACCTGCGTTCGCGATCCACTGTCCGGCAAAATGCTCCGCCCGGCGCCGAACGAACGAACCCTTCGAAACGCAATTGTCGGTCATGGCCCCTCTCTGCTCATTTGGCGGCTAAAAACGCCGCACAACTGGAGATTACTTCAAGAAGGCATGATTCCTGTTCGCAGTATTCCAAGATTTTGCTGTCTCATAAGAAAAGCGAGGAGCGGATTGCAGAAGATGAATGATTTGTTACTTTAGAGAATTGCTTGATAAGCATCCATTAAATTATCAAGGGCTGTTACGACGAGGTCTCTCGCCCGATCTTGATTTGACCGTCCGCAGCCGCGCCTGCAACGGCGTTACATGCCGGTATTTCTTCATCGTGGTGGTGAAATGGCTCTGGCTTGAAAAGCCGCTCACATGGGCGATGTCCGCGATCGTCATGCTGCTGTCGGCAAGCAGCCCCTCGGCAAAGTCGAGCCGCAGGTCGAGAACGTACTGGTACGGCGATGCCCCGAACGTCTTGGAGAAAGCCCGCACGAAGTGATAAGGCGAAAGCCCGCAGACGGCCGCAATCTCGGCAAGCGTGAGCTTGCGCGAAAAATTCTCATTCAGGAACTCCTGCACCTTGCGCGAACTGCGTGCGGAAAGCCCGCCTTTCACGTTCATCAGCGGCTGTCGCGCCGCATTGGTTCCGGAAACCCATTCGGTGGAGTCATCGCGCCGCACTTTTTCGGCCTCCTGATACCTCCCCCGCTGAAGATCAACCTGAGCGCCCGCCCCCGGTTCCCTGGCAAAGCAAAATCGTGACTGACCGGACCGGATTTGTGCCCCATATCCGATTCGTCTGACAATTCGTCATGCGGCGAGCAAGATCACGATTTCCGCGGACGGTATTTCAAGAAATTGCGGCGTCGAAGCAGACGCCGAACGGCTAGTGCTTAGCCTGTCGCCCGGGCGCGGCACGGATCGCCGCGACAAGCTCCTCTTCGTCGAGCGGCTTGTTGAGCAGAGCCACGTCGGGAGGAAGTGCCAGGATCTTTTCGGCATCCGCATAGCCGGTGATGATGACAGCTGGCCAGCCGGCCCGCAGATTGCGGGCAAAGCGTATCACGTCAACGCCCGAGACCAGCGGCATGGCGAAGTCGGTGACGATCACGTCGAACCGGTCAGGTTCCCGTTCGATGGCGGCCAGCGCCTCGGCGCCACCCGCGGCCGCGATGACCTCGAAGCCGAACTGCCTGAGCGACATGGCCGTCATTTCCCGCAGGGGATTGCTGTCGTCGACCAGCAGCACCGTCGGCAACCGCTCTTCGGCCGCCGCTTCAGGCGCGGCCGCTGTTGCCCCGTCAGGCTTTCCCGTGACCGTCTCCTCCGTCTCGGGCGCGGCGTCCAGAGGCTGCCGGGAGCGCGGCAGCCAAAGCTCCATCGTGGTGCCGCGGCCGACCTCGCTGTCGATCGCCAGGGTGCCGCCCGATTGCTTGGCAAAGCCGTAGACGGTGCTGAGGCCGAGCCCGGTGCCCTTTCCCACCGGCTTGGTGGTGAAGAAGGGCTCGATCACCTTTGTTATGATGTCGCCGGGGATGCCGGAACCCGTATCCTCGATCGCCAGCACGACATAGTCGCCCGCGACGAGTTCGTCGCTTTCGAGCTCGACGCTGCGGTTGCCGGCCTTGACGGTCAAGGTCCCGCCGGAAGGCATGGCGTCTCGCGCGTTGAAGATAAGGTTCATGAGAGCCAATTCGAGTTGTGCCGCATCGACATGCACCGGCCAGATGTCGTCGCCCACCAGCCAATGGAAGCGCACGAGACCTCCCAGAACCGGAGCAACCAGGCCGTTCATCGTGTCGCCGAGGGTCGACAGCCGGACCGTCACCGGTTTCAGGTCCTGGCGACGCGAAAAAGTAAGCATGCGTTGGATGAGATCCCTGCCCTGAGTGGCCGAGCGGCGCGTCATGTCGAGAATCTGGGCCGTCTTGCCATCGAGCGTCAGTCGTCGTTCGAGCAAGCTGAGACCGGACAGAATGGCGGCGAGAAGATTGTTGAAGTCATGGGCGAGCCCGCCCGTCAGCTTGCCGATTGCATCCAGACGCTGCGACTGCAGAAGCTGGCTCTCCAGGCGGCGCTGCTCGGTAATGTCCTGCATGGTGCCGAGCAGCTCGAGGCGGGCGCCGTCCCGGGATGCCACGCCCTGGTCGAAGAATATGCGGTAATTTCCGTCGGCGCAGCGCCAGCGGAATTCGCAGGCATACGAGCCCGTCTCATACGCGCCCGACAGCGATCTGATCACCTCGTCGCGGTCGTCGGGGTGAACTCGGCCAAGGCCGAAACCGGCGTCCGCCAGGAAGCGGCCCGGCGCGAAGCCCGTCAAACACTCGACCCCCTTCGACACATAGCTTGCGGCAAAAGGGGGCTCCGCCGAACGGGCGTGGAAACAAACCGGAAGCGAGGTCAGGATCGTTTCCTGCCGCGCCTCGGAGTGACGCAACGCGCGCTCGGCGTCGAGCTTGTCCGACTTCGCCTTGAACGCCTGTTCGAGCAGCCGCCGCTCCCGCGCCGCGTTTCGCTCGATTTCGCGCGTCTTTTCGTGGAGATCGACGAACACCATTACCTTCGAGCGCAGCATCACCGGATCGAACGGCTTGAACAGATAGTCGACCGCGCCGACGTCGTAGCCGCGCAGCATATGCGCCTCTTCCTTGTTGATGGCGGTCAGGAAGATAATCGGCGTGCTTTTCGAGCGATCGCGCCTGCGGACCAGCGCCGCGGTCTCGTAGCCGTCGAGATCCGGCATCAACACATCGAGCAGGATGACGGCAAACTCCTCTTTGAGCAGGAAGCGCAGCGCCTCCTCGCCGGATTGGGCGCAAACAACCTCGCCCACCCCCTCGAGCACCTCGGCGATGGCCAGCAGGTTGCGGTCGTCGTCGTCGACGGCGAGGATGCGCGCCGGCATCGCGTCCTCGCCCGGTTCGATTCTCTCTGCCTCCATGGCTGCCATTTGCTGCACTGCCGGGCGTCAGGTTGCGGTCATCAAATTCTGCGCCGAGCTTTCGGCTCGCGATCGCGAACGGCCGACCCAGACGCGCAACAAGGCGAGCAAAAGGTCGAGGTCGACCGGCTTGGCGATATAATCGGACGCGCCGGCGTCGAGGCATTTTTGGCGGTCGCCTTTCATCGCCTTGGCCGTAACCGAGATAAGCGGAATATGGGCGATCTCCGGCGTGGCGCGAATCCTGCGCATGGTCTCGTAGCCGTCCATTTCCGGCATCATGATATCGATCAGCGCCACATCCACGTCCGGCGTTTCCTCGAGCAAGGCGATGCCGTCCCGCCCCCGCTCCGCATGCTGCACGCGAATATCGTAGGTCTCCAGCACACTGGTCAGCGAATAGATGTTGCGGATATCGTCGTCGACGATCAGAACCTTCGCGCCGGCGAGCCCGGCGTTGTCGAACTGGCCCGCGGCAATGATTTCATCATTGTGCGGCTCACTAGGCAGTGCCGCTGAAATGAGCAGCGCAAGCTGGGCGAAATTGTCGGCCCGCGGGACGTCGGCAAGCCCAGGGTGCAGCGCGGCCTGCTGCAGGAACGCGTCGGGGTGCGGCGTGAAGAACAGCAGGCGCTGCAGCGATTCCCCGAATTGAGATATGATTTCGTCGAGCATCTGCGCGTTGTCCTTGGCCGAGCGGCCGAAGCCGAAGACAATGGCGTCATAGGTGGCGATGCCAACCTCGTCGGCGTTGGCGGCAACGCGGCCGATGGCGGTAACCGAGGTGATGCCGTCGCGGATGGCTTCGACCATCGCCAGGCGCCGCTCGGAGTCGGGGTCGGCGACCAGCACCTTGCGCTGTATCCTCAGGCTGCTCGACTGGATGTCCTCGAAAACGCGTGTCAACTCACCCGCCGAGACCGGCTTGCTCGAAACGCTGGCGGCGCCCCTGCGGGTGAGTATGTCGATGTCCTCAGCTCCGGAGATGACATGGATCGGAATGTTCTTTGTCTTCTGATCGTGCTTGAGCAGGTCGAACAGCACCCAGCCATCTATGTCCGACAGGCCGAGATCGAGCGTGATCGCATCCGGCATGAGCTTGCGGGTGAGCCCCAGCGTGCCCGATCCCGCCGTCGAAAGAACGCCCTTCAGGCCCGCCGACCTGGCAAGACCGAGCAGCAATCCCCCGAAGGTCGGATCGTCCTCGACGATGAGCACGACCCGGTCGGTCGGATTGATCGTGTCGCGGTCGTCGGCAAGTTCGGGCGTGCCGGCGGTGCTGCCGGGCTGGATGGCGGCCGCGATCGCCTCCGTGGCCGGCGACAGCTCGATCTGCGGCGACAGGCTGTTGCTGCGCGGCCCATCGAAAGGAATCACAAGCGTGAAGGTTGACCCCCTTCCGGGTTCGCTTTCGACGCGTAGCTCGCCGCCGAGCAGGCGGGCGATTTCGCGACTGATCGAAAGACCGAGCCCGGTGCCGCCATATTTGCGGCTGGTCGTGCCGTCGGCCTGTTGGAACGCCTCGAAGATGAGCTTTTGCTTGTCCTCGGGGATGCCGATGCCGGTGTCCGTGACGGCGATCGCCAGCGCGCGCGGCCGGGCGGCCGCGGCGCCGTTGCCGCGGCCCGTCCTGTCGGCATGGATGCTGAGCACGACCTCGCCATCGGAAGTGAACTTGAAAGCGTTCGACAGCAGGTTGAGCACGATCTGCTGCAGCCGCTTTTCGTCGGTGCGGATCGTTTCCGGCAGGGCCGAATCGATTTTTATGGTGAAGCCCAGCCCCTTGTCCGCGGCGAGCTGCCGGAAGGTCCGCTCCATGTGCTGGCGCAGATGCGCAAGCGGCATGTCATTGATCTCGATCGACACCGTGCCGGACTCGATCTTCGACAGGTCCAGAATGTCGTTGATCAGGCTGAGCAGGTCGGTGCCGGCCGAGTTGATCGTGCGCGCGAACTCAATCTGCTTGTCGTTGAGGTTGCCCTGCTGATTGGTCGCCAGAAGATTGGACAGGATCAGCAGCGAGTTGAGCGGCGTCCTCAGTTCGTGGCTCATATTGGCCAGGAATTCGGACTTGTATTTTGACGTCAGCGCGAGCTGTTCGGCCTTTTCCTCGAGAGCCCGCCTGGCCATCTCGATCTCGAGGTTCTTGTTCTCCACCTGCTTTTTCTCGTTCTCGAGCAACTGCGCCTTTTCCTGCAGCTCCTCGTTGGTGGCGTGGAGCTCTTCCTGCTTCTTGGTGAGTTCCGTCTGGCGCGACTGCAACTCGGACGTCAGCAGCTGCGACTGTTTCAGCAGCCCTTCCGTACGCATCGTGGCGGCGATGGTGTTGAGCACGATGCCGACCGATTCCATCAGCTGATCGAGGAACGAGCGATGGGTGTCGCTGAACCGGCTGAACGAGGCGAGCTCGATGACGGCCTTGACCTCCTCCTCGAACAATGCCGGCAGCACGATCACGCTGGCCGGCGGCGCTTCGCCTAACCCCGAGGTGATGCGCAGGAAACTTGAGGGAACGTCGTCGAGCATGATGGCTCGCTTGTCGGCCGCGCTCTGGCCGAGCAGGCCTTCCCTGAAATCCATACGCTGGCGGATCGTGGCCTTGCTTTCGGCGGCATAGGAGGCCGCGAGCTCCAGGTAGGATTCCTCCTCGTCGCGATTGGTGACGTAGAACAGGCCGTATTGCGCATTCACCAGCGGAGCGAGTTCCGAGATGATCATGCGCGAAACGGTGGCGAGATCGCGCTCGCCCTGCAGCATGCGCGAGAAGCGCGCCAGGTTCGTCTTCAGCCAGTCCTGCTCGGCGTTCTTCAGCGTCTGATCCTTGAGATTGCGGATCATCTCGTTGATGTTGTCCTTCAGCGCCGCGACCTCGCCGGAGGCCTGCACGCTGATGGAGCGCGTGAGGTCGCCCTTGGTCACCGCGGTCGATACCTCCGCAATGGCGCGGACCTGAGTGGTGAGGTTCGCGGCGAGCTGGTTGACGTTGTCGGTCAGGTCGCGCCACAGGCCGGCGGCGCCGGGCACCCGGGCCTGACCGCCGAGCTTGCCTTCGATACCGACCTCGCGAGCGACGTTGGTCACCTGGTCGGCGAAGGTCGCGAGCGTTTCGATCATGCCGTTGATGGTGTCCGCCAGCAAGGCGATTTCGCCCTTGGCGTCAACCGCGAGCTTGCGCTTCAGATTGCCCTGGGCGACGGCGGTGACGACGTCGGCGATGCCGCGCACTTGGTTGGTCAGGTTGGTCGCCATGAGATTGACGTTGTCGGTCAGGTCCTTCCACGTGCCGGCTACGCCTTCCACCCGTGCCTGGCCGCCGAGCTTGCCTTCGGTGCCGACCTCGCGCGCCACGCGCGTCACTTCGCCGGCAAACGAGTTCAGCTGGTCGACCATCGTGTTGATGGTCGACTTCAGCTCGAGGATCTCGCCCTTGACGTCGACTGTGATCTTCTTCGACAGGTCCCCGCGCGCCACGGCGGTGGTAACCTCGGCGATGTTGCGCACCTGGCCGGTCAGATTCTCGGCCATCGAGTTGACGTTGTCGGTCAGATCCTTCCAGGTGCCGGCAACGCCACGCACCTGCGCCTGGCCGCCGAGCTTGCCCTCGGTGCCGACCTCGCGCGCCACGCGCGTCACCTCCGAGGCGAAGGAATTAAGCTGGTCCACCATCGTATTGATGGTGTCCTTGAGCTCGAGAATTTCGCCGCGCACGTCAACCGTGATTTTCTTCGACAGATCGCCGAGCGCAACCGCGGTCGTCACTTCCGCGATATTGCGCACCTGGCCCGTCAGGTTGGCAGCCATGGCGTTGACGTTATCGGTCAGGTCCTTCCAGGTTCCGGCGACGCCGCGCACCTGCGCCTGGCCGCCGAGCTTACCGTCCGAACCCACTTCGCGGGCGACGCGCGTCACCTCGGAAGCGAAGGAGTTCAGCTGGTCGACCATCGTGTTGATGACATCCTTGATCTGCAGGATCTCGCCCAGCGCGTCGACAGTGATCTTCTGGGTCAAATCGCCGGTCGCGATCGCGGTCGCCACCTTGGAGACGTCGCGCAGCTGCACGGTCAGGTTGCCGGCCATGGCGTTGACGTTGTCGGTCAGGTCCTTCCAGGTGCCGCCGACGCCTTCGACATGCGCCTGGCCGCCAAGCTTGCCCTCGGAGCCCACTTCACGGGCAACGCGGGTGACTTCCGAGGCGAAGGAATTGAGCTGGTCCACCATCGTGTTGACGGTGTTCTTCAGTTCCAGGATTTCGCCCTTCACGTCGACGGTGATCTTCTTCGACAGGTCGCCCCTTGCGACGGCTGTCGTGACCTCGGCGATGTTGCGCACCTGGCCGGTCAGGTTCGCCGCCATCAGGTTGACGTTGTCGGTCAGGTCCTTCCAGGTGCCGCCGACGCCGCGAACCTGGGCCTGGCCGCCGAGCTTGCCTTCGGTGCCGACCTCACGCGCCACGCGCGTCACTTCCGAGGCGAAGGAATTCAGCTGGTCCACCATGGTGTTGATGGTGTTCTTCAACTCCAGGATCTCGCCCTTCACGTCGACGGTGATCTTCTTCGACAAATCGCCCAGCGCCACCGCCGTCGTCACTTCTGCGATGTTGCGCACTTGCCCTGTCAGGTTCGCGGCCATCGAATTGACGTTGTCGGTCAGGTCCTTCCAGGTGCCGGCGACACCGCGCACCTGGGCCTGGCCGCCGAGTTTGCCTTCGGTGCCGACCTCGCGCGCCACGCGCGTCACCTCGCCGGCAAACGAGTTCAGCTGGTCGACCATGGTGTTGATGGTCGACTTCAGCTCCAGGATTTCGCCCTTGACGTCGACGGTGATCTTCTTCGACAGGTCGCCGAGCGCCACGGCCGTCGTCACGTCGGCGATGTTGCGCACCTGGCCAGTGAGGTTGGCGGCCATCAGGTTCACGCTGTCGGTCAGGTCCTTCCAGGTGCCGCCTACGCCTTCGACCCGCGCCTGGCCGCCGAGCTTGCCTTCGGTGCCGACTTCGCGGGCGACGCGCGTCACCTCCGAGGCGAAGGAATTCAGCTGGTCCACCATCGTGTTGATGGTGTTCTTCAACTCCAGGATCTCGCCCTTCACGTCGACGGTGATCTTTTTCGACAGGTCGCCGGAGGCGACGGCTGTCGTCACCTCGGCGATGTTGCGCACCTGGCTGGTAAGGTTGGTGGCCATTGCGTTGACATTGTCTGTCAGATCCTTCCAGGTGCCGGCAGCGCCCCTGACCCTGGCCTGACCACCGAGCTTTCCTTCCGTGCCGACCTCGCGCGCCACGCGCGTCACCTCCGAGGTGAAGGAGGCGAGCTGGCCAACCATGGTGTTGACGATCTTGCCGATGCGCAGGAATTCTCCGCGCAGCGGCCTTCCGTCGATCTCCACCATCATGGTTTGCGACAGATCGCCCTTGGCCACCGCGCCGATGACGCGCGCAACCTCCGCCGTGGGCTGGACCATGTCCTCGATCAGGTCGTTGACCGATCTGACGCTCGATTCCCAGCTGCCCTTTGCGTTTCGTACATGCCCGCGTTCGCCGATACGGCCGTCCTTGCCGACCACGCGGCTCAGGCGCGCAAATTCGCGCGTAACCTGGTCGTTCAGCTCGACGATCTGGTTGAACGTGTCGGCTATCTCGCCGCTCAATCCGTCATAGGCATTGTCGATGCGAACGGAAAAATCGCCGTTTCGGAAAGCTTTGAGAGCGTTGAGAATCTGTCGCGGATCGAGTTGTTCCCTGGATGAACGAGCTACCGCCACAGTCCCCTCCCATGGCTACAATTAGCCGAGGCCAACAACGCGTTTCGGCGCGTTTGGTTCCGTGGCCGATAGCAAAAGGGTTCCAGGGAATTTGCTGAGCTTCGCAGCGCATCTGCGTTTGCCGGCTGATCGCCCGAAGGGCCGAGCAGCCTCGTCCGCCTCACCCGGCCTTATCGACCGCCTCCGCGGAGTTCGGATCGCCGGGCGCTGTCGCCCAGGCGAGTTCGACCAGCGTCACCGTGCGCCGGCCGGCGCCGTCGAGCTGGCAGACGATCAGGCCCTGCTCCTCGATGTAGTCGAGCAGCCGCCGCGCGCGGCGCAACGAATGCGAGCCATAGGCGCGGGCAATCGCCGCATCGCTCGGGCAGGGCCAGCCCTCCTTGGCGGCGCGGGCGATCATCATGAAGACGCCCTGCATGTCGTCGGGCAGCAGCGAAGCGCGCGTCGAGACATCCTGCCAGGCGTCGCCGTCGGCCATGTCGGAGCCGAGCCCGGCGCGGGCGTGGGTCAGCATGCGGCGGAATTCGGCCAGGTCAGGCACGGCCAAGCCGAGGCCTTCGATGCGGCAGCGGACGACGAATTCCTGGTAGAGCACGCCGACGGCGCGGAAGCCGGCCTCGGGTTCCACCAGCAGCGCTTGCAGGACACGGTCCACCCGCTCGCGCCGCTCCGCCAGATCCTCGGCGCTTGGCGGCGCCTCCAGCGGCTCGGGGCGGATCTCGCGCGCCGCCGATTTCGCCGCCATCAGCTGGTCCAGCAGGTCGGGCGAAGGCCGGCGCTGCGGCCGCGCGGCCTCGGCCGGCGGCGCCGCCAGGATGATCGCGCGCGCATCCTCCAATACGGCTTCCGGCAGCGGCATCAATCGCGGCGTGCCGTTGCGCGGACTGGTCTCGGTCGGGCCGATGCGCAGGCCCAGCGGACGGCGCGACAGCGCCGGCCCAAGCGCCATGAAATGCCCCCGCTCCAGGTCGCGAAACGCCTCCGCCTGCCGCCGTTCCATGCCTAGAAGATCGGCGGCGCGCGCCATGTCGATGTCAAGGAAGGTCCGCCCCATCAGGAAATTGGAGGCTTCGGCCGCGACGTTCTTGGCAAGCTTGGCCAGCCGCTGCGTGGCGATGATGCCGGCAAGGCCGCGCTTGCGGCCGCGGCACATCAGATTGGTCATGGCGCCAAGCGAAAGCTTGCGCGCCTCGTCCGACACCTCGCCGGCGACGGCCGGCGCGAACAGCTGCGCCTCGTCCACCACCACCAGCATCGGGTACCAGTGGTCGCGTGCGACATCGAACAGGCCGCCGAGGAAAGCAGCGGCTCGCCGCATCTGGTTCTCGGCGTCGAGCCCCTCGAGGTTGAGCACCGTCGAGACGCGGTGGATGCGCGCCCGCTCGCCGGCCGCCTGCAGGCCGCGCTCGGTATGGTCCTCGGCATCGATCACCAAGTGGCCGTAGCGCTCGCCGAGCGACACGAAATCGCCTTCCGGGTCGATGATCGTCTGCTGCACCCAGGCAGCACTTTGTTCGAGCAGCCGCCGCAACAGATGCGACTTGCCGGAGCCCGAATTGCCCTGCACCAGCAGGCGTGTCGCCAGCAATTCCTCAAGGTCGAGGGCCGCCGGCGCGCCGGCGCTCGTCTGCCCCATCTCGATCGCAACGGTCATGTCTCGACTCAAAAAAGTCTCCTGCGCGGGCAGGGGCTTACCAACCCAAGCGCCATGCGTCGAGCGCGGCGTGACCGGCCGACAGGTGTTCCCACACATTGCAGCGCCGTGCCGACCGCGACCACGACGCGCCATTGTCAGCAGCGCGCGCCAACGAACTGGTCGGACCACCATTTTGCTGGCGCCGGCCGGCCGTTGGAGTATCATTCTTGGCAGGAGGGTTCATGGCAGGAGGAAGCCGATGAACGTTGTTGCGGAAGTGCCCGTCATCGATCTGACGGCTCAAGATCTTGTTTCGTCTGCCATTTCGAAATTCCGCGCCGGTGACACCGTCTCGACCCGCGCGATGCTCGACCTGATCCGCCGTTCCGACCCGGCCTGCGAGGACAGCGACGACCATCTGGTCGAATTGATCGTCATGGCGGCAATTGGTAAGACCATGGGCGTGGTGTTCGACCACCGCTCGCCGGATGAACGGCTGCCGCGCCTCTCCTAGCGAGCTCGTCGGCTGAAGCCTCCCTAACGTCGTCATCCACGGGCGGAGCAAGGAGCGAAGCGACGCGCGCAGACCCGAGGATCCATTCCGTGACTTCGAAGCGTCGCAGCGGTTCAGAACTTCACTCGGGGTTGCGCCGTTGCGATGATATTCTGGAACCATCCCGCTCTTCGACAGTCGTCACGGAATGGATTCTAGGGTCTGCGCGCATCGCTTCGCTCCTTGCTTCGCCCTAGAATGACGAGCCAACTGGCGCTTCGGCTAAGCTCCACAATGGGCGATTTTGCCAACGCAGGCTGTCCGATAAGCCCCGCCTAGCCGCCTAGCGGATGCGGCATATAGCCGACGAACCCTGCGATCTTCCAGCGGCCGCCGACCTTGCGGCAGAAATAGAGCGTCTGCCATTTGAGCCGGTCGACGCTGCCATCGGCCTTGGCGACCGAACCGTCGAATTTCTTGTGCAGCACCGCGCGGTCGCCGTCGACGTCGATGTCGCGCATATTGGTAACGCGGAACAACGCCTCGCGCAGCGGCTCGGCGAATTTCGTTGCCGCCGTCTCCCTGGCCTGGCGCAGCCATTCGTCGCGATAGACCTCCAGCCTCGGAAATTGCAGCCGCCAGGCATCGGCATTGTCGAGGAAATGCGCATGCATGCCGAAAAAACTCTCGGCAATGAAATCGTCCTCGACCATCGCCCAGTCCTGGCCAATGAAGGCGTCGATGTCGCGCCGCACCAGCATTTCCCAAAGCGCGTGACGATCGGCATCGCCTTCCGGAAACGGATTCCTGTCGAAGGTCATTCTCGATCTCCCTCTCTTGAACGGGACCGCAAGATGCTCAGGCATTTGTAATAAAGCAACATGGATTTCGAAAAAATGTTGCTTTCCAACAAGACCTCCATGAGGATCACGGCGACAAGCCTGGACGGCTGCAAAGACAACCCATCAAAATGCAAGGAGGCTCTCTTGCCAAAGCAATGTTTCGGAACATCGCATGTCCCGCTCTCGCCAGCCGTCCGCGCCGGCGATTTCGTCTACATCTCCGGCCAGGTGCCGGTGGGCAGCGATGGGCTGGTGGTCAAGGGCGGCATTGCCGAGCAGGCCGAACAGGTGCTGCAGAACGTCAAGGCCGCACTCGCGCTTGCAGGCTGCGGTTTGGACGATGTCGTCAAGACTACGGTCTGGCTGGAAGACGCGCGCGATTTCAGCACCTTCAATACGGTCTATGCCAGGCACTTTCCGAAGGAGCCGCCGGCGCGCACCACCGTCGAGTCGCGCCTGATGATCGACATCAAGATCGAGATCGAGGCCGTCGCCTACCGGCCGGTCTGATCGCCAGGAGCATGTCTCCCGAAAGTGTGCAGCGGTTTCGGGACAAAGACATGCTTCAAATCAAAGACCTAAAGCATGTCGCGTGAATCCTTTTTCACGCGACACGCTTAGGAGCAATTCCAGGAAAATCGCTCAGCGGTTTTCCGTCCGGAATTGCGTGAAAACAAACAGGCAAGGAAGGAGGCGCCGATGCAATTCGATCTGCTGATCAAGGGCGGCCGCCTCATCGATACCGCCTCCGGGCTCGATGCGCAGCGTGACATCGGCATTGCCGACGGCCGCATCGCCGCGATCGAAGCGGCTATCGATGCCGAACACGCCACGCAGGTCGTCGATGCCAGGGACTGCATCGTCACGCCCGGCCTGATCGACCTGCACAGCCACGTCTATTGGGGCGGCACCTCGCTCGGCGTCGATGCCGACCGGCTCGCCGCCAAGAGCGGCACCACCACCTTCGTCGACGCCGGCAGCGCCGGCGCCGGTAATTTCCTCGGCTTTCGCCGCCATGTCATCGAGCGCTCGAAGGTCCGCATCCTCGCCTATGTCAACATTTCCTTCGCCGGCATATTCGGTTTTTCGAAAACCGTGTCCGTCGGCGAATGCAGCGACCTCAGGCTCTGCGAGCCGCGCGAGACCGTGGCGGCGGTGCGCGAGCACGCCGATGTCGTCGTCGGCGTCAAGGTGCGGGCCGGCCGGCATGCCGGCGGCAGCAGCGGCATCGCGCCGGTCGACCTGGCGCTGGAGGCCGCCGACAAGGCCGGCCTGCCGCTGATGACCCATATCGACGAGCCGCCGCCCGGCCGTTCGGAAGTGCTGCCGCGCCTGCGCCGCGGCGACATACTCACCCACTGCTTCCGCCCGTTTCCCAACGCGCCGGTCTTCGCTTCGGGCGCGGTGCGGCCGGACATGCGGCTGGCGCGCGAGCGCGGCGTCGTCTTCGACATCGGCCACGGCATGGGCTCTTTCGATTTCGAGGTCGCGAAAGCCATGCTTGCCGAGGGGTTGGCGCCGGATGTCATCTCGAGCGACGTGCATCTCTACTGCATCGACGGCCCCGCCTTCGATATCCTCGTCTGCATGTCGAAGCTGTTGGCGCTCGGCATGCCGCTGATCGAGGTGCTGCGCGCGGCGACGGTTAACCCCGCGCAGGCGATTGCCCGGCCCGAGCTCGGCGCGCTGAAGGTCGGCGGCACCGGGGATGTCGCGGTGCTCAGGCTGAAGCCCGGCCGCTTCACCTTCGTCGATGCGGTGGGCGCTTCACTGGTTGCGGATCGGCGGCTGACCTCGGACGGCATCGTCCTTGGCGGAAAGTGGTGGCCGAACGAAGCGCTCGACCACAACGAGACCGAGCGCTTCGAGGCGCATGCACATCATACCCATGTCGATGTCGCGGCCAGGCATTTCGGGCGTGAGTGATCTCCCCCCTTGAGGGGGAGATGGCCGGCAGGCCAGAGGGGGTCGGTTCGACGGGATGCGACCTCCTTACGGCAGTTGAAGGCTGGCGCTCCACGCGCGGCGACCCCCTCTGTCGCCTTCGGCGACATCTTCCCCCTCAAGGGGGGAGATCAGCGCCGCCGCGAATTACTCGGCTCCCCATAAACCGGCGTCGCAATGCCCTCCAGCCGCGCCTTGAGCTGCAGCGCCACGAACTTCGAATAGAAGCGCGACAGCGCCAGATTGCCGCCGTGGAACCACAGCGCGTCCTGCGCCGTCGGCTTCCACATGTTGCGCAATTCGCCCTGCCAAGGGCCCGGGTCGCCCTTGACGCCCGAGCCCAGGCCCCAGCACGGGCCGACCTTGTCGGCGACCTCGCGCGAGACGATCGCCGCCACTGTCTCGTTCATCGACTGATAGCCGGTGCAGGAAATGATCGCATCGACCGCGAGCTCGCTGCCGTCCTCGAACAGGATGCCGGTTGGCGTCAGCGACTTGATGCCGACGCCGCTCTTCACCGCGATCTCGCCGCTCAGGATCAATTCGCAGGCGCCGACATCGATGTAATAGCCGGAGCCGGTGCGGTAGGCCTTCATCAAAAGCCCGGTCTCGTCCTCGCCGAAATCGATGGCGAAGCCGCTGTCGCTGAGTTGCTTGTAGAACTCCGCATCGCGCTCGCGGATGATGTCGTAGAGCGCCCGCTGGCCCTTGGGCACCAGCGCGAACGGCGTCGAGGCGACGATCATGTCCGCCTTGTCGGTGGTGATGCCGCGCGCCAGCGCCTTCTCGGAAAAGATCTCGAAGCCGACCTCCATCAGCGTGTCCGACCTCACCACCGTCGTCGGCGAACGCTGGATCATGGTGACCTTGGCGCCGCCCTCCCAGAGATCGACGCTGACGTCATGGCCTGAGCTTGCGGCGCCGATCACGGCGACCAGCTTGCCGCGGAATTTGTCGCCGCTGGAATACTGGCTGGAATGCAGCAGCTCGCCCTTGAAGGTCTCGGCGCCCGGCAGATCGATCTGGCGCGGCGGGCCGTAGGCGCCGGTGGCGAAGACGATGTGTTTCGGCTTCAGCGCGATGCGCTGGCCGACGCGGTCGACGACGACCGTCCATACCTGTTCGGCCTCGTCATAGACGGCGCTGATGCATTTGGTGGCGACCCAGTAGTTGAGCTCCATCACGCGGGCATACATTTCCAGCCAGTCGCCCATCTTGTCCTTGGGCGTGAATACCGGCCAGTTTTCCGGGAACGGAATATAGGGCAGATGGTCGTACCAGACCGGATCGTGCAGCACGAGCGAGCGGTAGCGGTTGCGCCAGGAATCGCCGGCGCGCGCATTCTTCTCGACGATGAGCGCCGGAACGCCGAGCTGGCGCAACCGCGCGCCCAGCATGATGCCGCCCTGCCCCCCGCCGATCACCAGGCAGTAAGGCTGCTGGTGCACGCCAAGGTCGCGCGCCTCGCGCGCTCTTGCCTCCGCCCAGGTCTCGCGCTCGGGATCGGCCTTATGACGAATGCCGAGTGGCCGCGCCGGGCCTTTTTGCTCCTCGAACCCCTTGAGCTCGCTCATCGCCGTGAACAGCGTGCGGCAGCGGCCGTCCCTGAGCCGCACAACCCCCTCGCCCCGCGCCACCGCTGTCTCGAACGTGAACCACGCCTCGATTGTGCGTTCGTCGGAGGTCGCCTCCCCGGAAAGCCTCCAGTGTGAAGGCTTCGCGACCGACAGCGTCGCTTTCAGCATGTCGGCGATGGCGTCCCGGCCTTCCATGGTCCTGATGTTCCAGGTGAAGGTCAGCAGGTCGCGCCAGTAGCAATCCTCGACGAACAGGTTCGCCGCCGCCTCGACGTCGTCCCTCTCAAGCGCCTGCGCTAGCGAGGCAAGCCATGCCGCCGCCTGTTTCGATGGTGCCATGTCGAGCATCCGTTCTTCCCTTGTCTTCTTCTTCCATTGTTTCGAAACGCGGCGTCGCCGCAAGAGGCATTCGGAGATCGTTCGGGCGCCGCGTCGAACCGCTGAACTCGATCGATTGCCGGCGCACGATCGCTCTAGCTGCCGGAAATCTTTATAGGAATTTTATTTCTTTCCGCCCGGCCCCGTCTCGAACTTTTATGGCCATCGGGTCCATATTCGCCACGAGCAAAACAGCTCCGGCCGCCGTGATCGAACAAGGTCTGGCGGTGGCCATCATGGAATTATGGCCGGGCGGCAGCGGTAATCAAGCACATGCCGAGGCAAGGAAAGCACAATGGACATTGTTGTAATCGGGATCGGTGTTTTGTTTTTTGCACTCTCCTTCGCCTACATCAAAGTTTGCGACAGAATCTAGCGGGAGGGCCGAACCATGCTTTTTGAATATATCCTCGGCGGCGGCGTGACCTTGTTCCTGCTCGTCTACCTGACATACGCCCTCGTTCGCCCAGAACGCTTCTGACCGCAACTGGCGCAAGGCACGCAAAGCCATGACAATCAACGGATGGATACAGATCCTCGTCTATTGCGGGATCGTCGTTTTGCTCGTGAAGCCGCTCGGCGGCTATATGCATCGTGTCTTCAACGGCGATCGCACATTCCTGTCGCCCGTTCTTCGACCCGTCGAACGGCGTCTTTATCGCGTTTCGGGAACCAGTGAGAGCGAAGAGCAGCACTGGACCACCTACGCGGCCGGCATCATGTTTTTCAGCCTTGGCAGTTTCCTGGTGCTGTATTTCATGCAGCGACTGCAGGGCAGCCTGCCCTACAATCCGGCCGGTATGACAACGGTCGAGCCAGGGCTCGCCTTCAACACCGCCGCCAGCTTCGTCACCAACACCAACTGGCAGAACTACGGCGGCGAGAGCACGATGTCCTATCTCGTGCAGATGGCCGGCCTCACCGTGCAGAACTTCGTCTCGGCCGCCACCGGCATCGCTATCGCCATCGCGCTCATCCGCGGCTTCGCCCGCGCTTCCGCCAAATCGATCGGCAATTTCTGGGTCGATATGACCCGCTGCACGCTCTACATGCTCCTGCCCTTCTGCATCGTGCTGACGCTCGCCTATGTCTGGCTGGGCATGCCGCAGACGCTTGGGCCGTATGTCGACGCCACCACGCTGGAAGGCACCAGGCAGACGATCGCGCTTGGCCCTGTCGCCTCGCAGGTCGCCATCAAGATGCTCGGCACCAATGGCGGCGGCTTCTTCAACGCCAACGCTGCGCATCCTTTCGAGAATCCGGACGCGATCTCGAACCTGATCCAGATGGTGACGATCTTCGCGCTTGGTGCAGCTCTCACCAATGTCTTCGGCCGCATGGTCGGCAGTGAGTGCCAGGGCTGGGCGATCCTCGCCGCGATGGGCGTGCTGTTCGTCGCCAGCGTCGCCGTCTGCTACTGGGCCGAGGCTGCCGGCAACCCGCTGGTCCATGCGCTGGGCATCGACGGCGGAAACATGGAAGGCAAGGAGACGCGCTTCGGCATTGCCTTGTCGGCGCTGTTCGCAGTCATCACCACGGCGGCCTCCTGCGGCGCGGTCAATGCCATGCATGATAGTTTCACCGCGCTTGGCGGCATGATCCCGCTCATCAATATGCAGCTCGGCGAGGTCATCGTCGGCGGTGTCGGCGCCGGCTTCTACGGCATCCTGATGTTCATCGTCGTCGCCGTCTTCGTCGCCGGCCTGATGGTCGGCCGCACGCCGGAATATCTCGGCAAGAAGATCGAAGCCAAGGAGATCAAGATGGCGATGTTGGCAATCCTGTGCCTGCCGCTCGCCATGCTGGTCTTCACGGCGATCGCCGTGGTGCTGCCGAGCGCCGTGGCCTCGATGGCCAATGGCGGCCCGCACGGCTTCTCCGAGGTGCTCTATGCCTATACCTCGGCGGCCGCGAACAACGGCTCGGCCTTCGGCGGCCTCACCGGCAGCACGCCCTGGTACAACATCACGCTGGGCATCGGCATGCTCATGGGCCGCTTCTTCGTCATCATCCCGGCGCTCGCCATTGCCGGCTCGCTGACCGCCAAGAAGAGGGTGCCCGCTTCCACCGGCACCTTCCCTACCGACGGCACGCTGTTCGTCGGCTTGCTGGTCGGCGTCATCGTCATCGTCGGCGGTCTCACCTTCTTCCCGGCGCTTGCCGTCGGGCCGATCGTCGAGCACCTGGCGATGATCCATGGACAGACGTTCTGAGATGCCCTGGTTCAACAACATACGTCGAGGCGATCGTCACCAATCCGGTGACGGAAGACCTGATGACGGAAGGGACGAGAAGCCTCGTCCCTTCCCGACCCTGTCAACCTTCCTCGGCATGGCAGCCGTGCTGCTCGTGCTCTGGCTGCTGGCCACCGGCCTTCCCGCCTGTTTCCGAAGACCGAGCACCCGGCGCCGTCCAACATCACCGATACCGGAGCCACCAAATGAGCCAGTCCAAATCCGCGAGCATTCTGGATGCCCGCATCCTGGCGCCTGCCGTTGGTGGCGCCTTCCGCAAGCTTGATCCGCGCACGTTGATCCGCAATCCGGTGATGTTCGTCGTCGCCGTCGTCTCGCTGCTCACCACCGTTCTTTTCCTCCGCGACCTGATCGCCGGCGGCGGCGATCTCGGCTTCACCCTGCAGATCATCATCTGGCTGTGGTTCACCGTGCTGTTCGCCAATTTCGCCGAAGCGGTGGCCGAAGGCCGCGGCAAGGCGCAGGCCGATTCGCTGCGCAAGGCGCGCACCGAGACCCAGGCCAAGCTGCTCAACGGCGAGGGCCGGACCAAGTTCAAGCTGGTGCCCGGCACCAGCCTGAAAGTCGGCGACGTCGTGCTGGTCGAAGCCGGCGACATCATCCCGTCCGACGGCGAAGTGATCGAAGGCGTGGCTTCCGTGAACGAAGCGGCGATCACCGGCGAATCCGCCCCCGTCATCCGCGAATCCGGTGGCGACCGTTCTGCCGTCACCGGCGGCACCCAGGTGCTGTCCGACTGGATCCGCGTGCGCATTTCCGCCGCCTCCGGCCACACCTTCCTCGACCGCATGATTTCGCTGGTCGAGGGCGCCGAGCGCCAGAAGACGCCGAACGAGATCGCGCTCAACATCCTGCTGGTCGGCATGACGCTGATCTTCGTGCTGGCGACCGCGACCATCCCGAGCTTCGCCGCCTATTCGGGCGGCTACATCCCGGTGACGATCCTCGTCGCTTTGTTCGTGACGCTGATCCCGACCACGATCGGCGCGCTGCTCTCGGCCATCGGCATCGCTGGCATGGACCGCCTGGTGCGCTTCAACGTGCTGGCCATGTCCGGCCGCGCCGTCGAGGCCGCCGGCGACGTCGACACGCTGCTGCTCGACAAAACCGGCACCATCACGCTCGGCAACCGCCAGGCGACGGAGTTCCGCCCGGTCAAGGGCGTCACCGAGCAGGAGCTCGCCGACGCCGCGCAGCTTGCCTCGCTGGCCGATGAAACTCCGGAAGGCCGTTCGATCGTCGTGCTGGCCAAGGAAAAATACGCCATCCGCGCTCGCGACATGGCGACTTTGCACGCCAATTTCGTGCCCTTCACCGCGCAAACCCGCATGAGCGGCGTCGACATCGACGGCTCATCCGTGCGCAAGGGCGCGGTCGACGCGGTGCTCGCTCATGTCAACCAGGCGACCGTCGCCGCCCACGGCACGCGGCCCAGCAGCGAGACGATCCGTGACCTGCGGGCCATCGCCGACGAGATCGGCAAAGCCGGCGGCACGCCGCTGGCGGTCGAGCGCGACGGCCGCCTGCTTGGCGTCGTGTACCTCAAGGACATCGTCAAGGGTGGTATCGCCGAACGTTTCGCCGAGCTGCGCAAGATGGGCATCCGCACCGTGATGATCACCGGCGACAATCCGCTGACGGCGGCGGCAATCGCGGCGGAAGCCGGCGTCGACGACTTCCTCGCCCAGGCGACGCCCGAGAACAAGCTGTCGCTGATCCGCGAGGAGCAGGCCAAGGGCAAGCTGGTCGCCATGTGCGGCGACGGCACCAATGATGCGCCGGCCCTCGCCCAGGCCGATGTCGGCGTCGCCATGAACACCGGCACGGTCGCCGCGCGCGAAGCCGGCAACATGGTCGACCTGGACTCCGACCCGACCAAGCTGATCGAGATCGTCGAGATCGGCAAGGCGCTTTTGATGACGCGCGGTTCGCTGACCACCTTCTCGATCGCCAACGATGTCGCCAAATATTTCGCCATCATCCCGGCGATGTTCGCCGTCTTCTATGTCGTGCCCGGCCTGTCCGCCGGCCCGCTGCAGGCGCTCAACATCATGCATCTGGCGACGCCGCAGAGCGCCATCCTGTCGGCCATCATCTTCAACGCGCTGATCATCATCGCGCTGATCCCGCTGTCGCTGAAGGGCGTGAAATACCGCGCCATCGGCGCCGGCGCCCTGCTCAGCCGCAATCTTCTCGTCTACGGCCTCGGCGGCATCATCGCGCCTTTCGTCGGCATCAAGGTGATCGACATGATCGTCACCGCCCTCGGCCTCGCATAAGGACCACTCCGATGCTCAAGCAACTCCGCCCGGCGATCGTAATGATCGTCTTTTTCACCGTGCTGACCGGCCTGATCTATCCGATCGGCATGACCGGCATCGCCCAGGCGCTGTTTCCCAACCAGGCCAATGGCAGCCTGATCACCAGGGACGGCAAGGTCATCGGTTCCGAACTGATCGGCCAGGCTTTTGCCAGCGACCGCTATTTCCATGGCCGCCCCTCCGCCGCTGGCGACGGCTACAACGCCACCTCCTCGGGCGGCTCCAATCTCGGGCCGACCAATCCCAAGCTGATCGAGCGCATCAAGGGCGATGCCGAGAAGCTGAAGACGGAAAATCCGAACGCGCCGGTGCCGATGGACCTCGTCACCACCTCAGGCAGCGGCCTCGACCCCGACATCAGCCCGGAGGCCGCCTATTTCCAGGTGCCGAGGGTCGCCAAGGCCAGGGGCATCGACGAAGCCAAGGTTAAGGCACTCGTCGACAGCCATGTTGAAAGTCGCGAACTTGGCGTCCTTGGCGAGCCGGTGGTCAATGTGCTGGCCCTCAACCTGGCGCTGGACGACCTGAAGTAGTCTGCACCGCGCCGGGGATCGACACGATCTCCGGCGCAATTCATGATTGGACTTGATGGCCGACGACAGGACCAACCACGAAACCAGACCTTCTCCCGACGCGCTTTTGGAGCATGCCGAGCGGGAGGGTCGCGGCCGTCTGCGCATCTTCCTCGGCGCGGCGCCCGGCGTCGGCAAGACCTACGAGATGCTGATGGCGGGCCGCGCCCGGCGCGCCGACGGCATCGACGTCGTCATCGGCATCGTCGAGACGCACGGCCGCAAGGAAACCCAGGCGCTGGTCGACGGCTATGAGGTGATCCCGCGCCTCAAGGTCGAGTACAGAGGCCGCACTCTCGACGAGATGGATATCGACGCCGTCCTGAAGCGGCGCCCGGCGCTGGTCCTGGTCGACGAGCTCGCCCACACCAACGTGACCGGCAGCCGGCATCCCAAGCGCTACCTCGATGTGCAGGAAATCCTGTCGCAAGGCATCGACGTCTACACCACGCTCAACATCCAGCATGTCGAAAGCCTGAATGATGTCGTGGCGCAGATCACCCGCGTCAGGGTGCGCGAGACCGTTCCCGACTCCATCATCGACCAGGCCGACGATATCGAGGTCATCGACCTCACTCCCAACGACCTGATCCAGCGGTTGCATGAAGGCAAGGTCTATTTCCCTCAGACCGCGCAGCGTGCGATCGAGAACTATTTCTCGCCAGGCAACCTGACGGCGCTGCGCGAGCTGGCGCTGAGGCGCACCGCCCAGCGCGTCGACGAGCAGTTGCTCAACCACATGCAGTCGCACGCCATTCCCGGACCATGGGCTGCCGGCGAAAGGGTTCTCGTCTGCGTCGATCCGCGCCCCGGCGGAGCCGCCCGCATCCGTTACGCGCGCAGGCTTGCCGACCGGCTGCGCGCTCCCTGGACGGCGCTTCATATCGACACGCCTCGCCTGGCCGGCATGTCGGAGCAGGACAAGGACCGGCTGGCGACGAACCTGCGCCTTGCCGAGCAGCTCGGCGCCGAGGTGACGACCATCCCGGGCCAGAACGTCGCGCAGGACATCGTTCGCCATGCCACGACGAACAACTTCACCCATATCGTCGTCGGCAGGCCGACCCGCCCGCGCTGGCGCGAGCTGATCGAAGGCTCGCTCACCTATGATCTGATCCGCAATGCCGGCGACATCAGCGTCCACGTCATTTCGGGAACCGAGCGCGACGTGGAAACGCCGGCCGCGAGGGTGAAGGCCGCGGCCGAGCAGAAGCCCTTTCAGATCTGGCCCTATCTGTTCTCCACTGCCTATGTCGCCGGCGCGCTGGCCGTCAGCTCGATCCTCGATCAGTTCCTCGATGTCCGCAATCTCGCCAGCGTCCTGCTGCTGGCCGTGCTGACATCGGCGGTAACGTTCGGGCTCTGGCCGGCGCTCTACGCCTGTTTCCTGAGCGCGCTCGCCTTCAACTTCTTCTTCCTAGAGCCGCGCTACACGCTGACGATCAGGGATCCGGAAAGCATCGTTGCCTTTGCCGTCTTCCTTGTCGTCGCCATCATCGCCAGCAACCTGACCGCCCGCGTCCAGCGCCAGGCTGTCGCCGCCCGTTCGCGCGCACGCGCCACCGAAGACATCTATTCTTTCTCGAAGAAGCTCGCCGGCGCCGGCACGCTCGACGACGTGCTCTGGGCCACCGCTTTCCAGATCGCTTCGATGCTGAAACTGCGCGTCGTGCTGCTTCTGCCCGAAAACGGCACCATCACCGTCAAAGCCGGTTATCCACCGGACGACACGCTGGCCGAGGCCGACATAGCCGCGGCCCGCTGGGCCTGGGAGCATGATCGCCCCGCCGGCCGCGGCGCCGATACGCTGCCCGGTGCCAAACGCCTCTATTTGCCTTTGCGGACGGGGCGAACCGCGATCGGCGTCGTCGGCCTCGACAACGACAAGCAGGGACCGTTGCTCACCCTCGAACAGCAGCGGCTGCTTGACGCGCTTGCCGACCAGGCGGCGGTCGCCATCGAGCGCGCCCAGCTCGTCGCCGACGTCGACCGCGCCAGGCTGGCGGCCGAAGCCGACCGGCTCCGCTCGGCGCTGCTCACCTCGATTTCGCACGATCTGAAGACGCCGCTTGCGGCGATCATGGGCGCGGCAGGCACGCTGCGGGAATTCGCGCCCGCGCTGCCCGAGAAGGACCGGGCGGAACTGCTGTCGACCGTGCTCAACGAATCGGAGCGGCTGAACCGCTTCATCGCCAATCTGCTCGACATGACCAAGATCGAATCCGGCGCGATGGAGCCGAACTACGCCTTCCACTATGTCGGCGACATCGTCGGTTCGGCGCTCAATCGCGCTGAAAAGATCACCGTTGAGCACAAAATCGAGACCGACATTCCGCCGGATCTGCCGATGCTGCGACTTGATCCCGTGCTGTTCGAGCAGGCACTGTTCAATCTGCTCGACAACGCCGCGAAATATGCCGCGCCCGGCTCGGCGATCCGACTGCAGGCCTGGGTCGGCAACGGCTCCGTCATCCTGCAGGTGATGGACGAGGGACCGGGCATTCCGCCTGACGATCTGGAGCGAATCTTCGACACCTTCTACCGCGTGCGCAAAGGCGACCAGGTGCGCGCCGGCACCGGGCTCGGCCTGTCGATCAGCCGCGGCTTCATCGAGGCGATGGGCGGCACGATCTCGGCGGCAAACCGCACCGACCGGCCGGGCGCGGTCTTCACCATCAAGATGCCGGTGCCGGCTGAACTGCCGGACATGAGCGAAGCCAGGCTGGACCAGACGGCATGACCCATCAGAACGTCTCCATCCTGGTCGTCGACGACGAACCGCCGATCCGCAAATTGCTGCGCGTCAGCCTCGGCAGCCAGGGCTATGCGATTTCCGAAGCGCCCAATGCCAAGGCGGCGATCGAACTGATGCAAACCGAAAAGCCCGACCTGATACTGCTCGATCTCGGCCTGCCCGGCATGACCGGCCTCGAGCTGCTCGGCACGTGGCGCAATGACGGCCTCGACATTCCCGTCGTCATCCTTTCGAGCCGCACCGACGAGGCCGGAATTGTGGCGGCGCTCGAGCTCGGCGCCGATGACTACGTGACAAAACCCTTCGGCATGAACGAGCTTGTCGCCCGCATCCGCGTGGCGCTGCGCCATAAATTCCAGCAGCAGGGCGAGAAGCCTGTCTTCCAGACCGGCGACCTCTCCGTCGACCTGGTCAAACGCATCGTCAAGGTCGAGGGCGACGAGGTAAAACTGTCGCCCAAGGAATACGACATCCTGCGTATCCTGGTGCAGCACGCCGGCAAGGTGCTGACCCACCGATTCCTGATGAAGCAGATCTGGGGTGACGCCACCGACGTCCAATATCTGCGCGTCTATGTCCGCCAGCTCAGGCAGAAGATCGAGAAGACGCCGGACCAGCCGCGCTACATCACGACCGAGACCGGCGTCGGCTACCGCTTGCGCGAGGTGGATTGATACGGGCGATCGGCATTTTGCCGATCGTCCCGGTGTGCGCGATCGGCGCCCGCCGATGGTCCCGGCGATCGGCACCCGCCGATCGTTCTCATCTCCGGAACTACAATCAGCCTTAATCCACCGAGAGGTCCGCCGTCCTGGCGAGGGCGCTGCCAAATCCATTGAGCGAGATGGTGAAAGCGATCGGCTGCGCCGTATCCGCCGCCGTGGCGTTGATCTTCAGCGTCGTGCCCTTCTGCAGCAGCGATGTCGTGTCGGCATCGAACGACACCTGCACCAGGCAGCCCACAGCCTGGCAGGTGTTGAACTGCAAGGTTCCTTCCAGCTTCTTGTCGTCGATCTCGAGCGAAATGCCGCTGGCCAGAGCCAGCCCGAAGGGCAGCGCCAGCGTGCCGGCGGCGTCCTGGCCGGTCTTGGTCGTCAGTTCGATAGCCAGCAGCCGCTGACCGCTCTGCTTGTTGAACTGCTGATGCGACAGGCTGCACGACTTGTTCGTGCCGGTGACCTGGCAGTTGACTGTCCAGTCGCCATGCGTCTCCGACAGCGCCGAAGCGCCGCCCGGTAGTTGCGGCTTGGCCGCGGCGTCGGCTGGCTGCCTGGCCGCCGGCGCCGCCTTGTTCTGTGCGGCGAAAGCCGGCAAACCCGCGACACTTACGACAGCCACCGTCGCAACGAACAATTTGTACCTGGTTTTCATGGATTCCTCTTCACCCGGCCTACCCAGCCGCCTGGACGGCCGCGCGATAGGGCGGCGAAACCAGCGCTCCCGTCAAGCGCAATGCTGGACGGCCCACCAGATTTTCTTTGGCAGAACATTCGATCAACTGACCGCATGCACACGCCTGAATCATGGTACATGCGGACAAAGGCCCTATATTATGGCTGGGTTCTATTTTTCACGCGGGAAGGAAGCAATGTCGCATCCTCGCTTTTTGACGGTTTTGACCGCGGCGGCTCTGGTGGCTGCCAGCCTTTGGGGCGTGGCTTCAAATGCTTCGGCTCAGGTCGTCATCCCGACGAACCGCGACACGCTGATCCAGCAGAACGAATTGCAAACACTCCGGAACCAGCTGCAGCGGCAGCAGTTCCAGCAACAGCAGCAGCTGTACCGCGAACAGGATCGGCAGAACGTGCCGAAGCCTCGCCCTGAAGTGCCGGTCGTCAAGCAAAATTGCCGGTCCCAGGTGATTGGCACCACGATTTCGCGGGTTTGCCCCTGACATTCCGCCTTTTTTCGGTTTATTAGCCGACTTACTTGTCCGGAATGCCGGATTGCAAGGCGGTGGTTTTGGGGTTTTGCAGGGGCGGCGCTAGGTGCCGTGCACAGATGGCGCGCGGCGGAGCCGCTGCTCCGGCCGGGTTTCGGGATGGCTACAGTCAAAAACAAAGCAATGCGCAGGGCAAGGAAAGGAGAGCGGATCCGCCAGGTGGCGGCCATTCCCTTTCGGCTGCGCGAGGACGGCAGCCTTGAAGTGATGCTGGTCACCTCCCGCACGACCAGGCGTTTCATCGTGCCCAAGGGCTGGCCGATGAAGGGCAAGAGCGGGCGCAAGGCAGCCACCATCGAGGCTCAGGAAGAGGCCGGCGTGCGGGGCAAGTCGCCCAAGCAGCCTGCCGGAATCTATTCCTACTGGAAGCGCATGGCCGACGGTTTCGTCCGTGTCGATGTCACCGTCTACCTGCTGGAAGTGACCGAGGAATTGGCCAACTGGCAGGAAGCCGCGAACCGGCAGCGGGCCTGGTTGCCGCCGGCCGATGCGGCGCTGCTCATCGATGAGCCGGAACTTTCGACGCTGCTGCAGAATTTGACGATCCCGGCTACCGCGCCGGCGAGGATCATCAGCCGGCGCTCCACATCCCCCACTTGACGATCATATATCCCTGCGGTTATACGTTAATCAATAACCAACAGGTTATCGATCCGGAATGTCGAACGCGCACGACATGCTCTTCAGGACGCTTGCCGATCCGACACGGCGCGCCATCTTCGAACGTCTGTGCCGCCAGGGCGAGCAGACGGTCGGGGCGCTCACGGCGCAGGCCGGGGTTTCGCAGCCGGCCGTGTCGAAGCATCTCGGCGTGCTCAAGGAAGCCGGGCTGGTGCGCGACCGGCATGAGGGGCGTCAGACCCACTACAGCGCGCAGATCGCAGCGCTTGCGCCGCTCATGGACTGGACCCGCCACATGGCCGGGTTTTGGGAGACCCGGTTCGACAACCTCGAGGATCTGCTCAATAGGATGGATCAATGAGCAATCGTGTTGCCGAAACCCGTTCCACCGATGCGGAAGAGACGCGCTCGGTGGTCGTCGAGCGGGAAATACCCCATCCGCCTGAGAAGATCTGGCGCGCGCTCACGCAGCCGCATCTGATCGAGGAATGGCTGATGAAAAGCGACTTCAAGCCCGAGGTGGGTCACCGTTTCAATCTGCGTGGCGACTGGGGCGGCGTGCTGGACTGCGAAGTCCTCGCCATCGAACCGAACAGGATGCTGTCCTACACCTGGAACCATGTCCATGACGACAAGACCTTCAACCTGAGAAGCGTGGTGACTTTTACCCTCGCGCCGACCAGCGCGGGCACCCGTCTGCGGGTGGAGCAGGCCGGCTTCCGGACATATCAGCAGCAGGCATTCAAGGGCGCCGCCTTCGGATGGCGGAAGTTTCTCGCCAATCTGCAACAGGTCCTCGAGCGGACAAGCTGAAGTCCCGAGCAGGAATTCAGAGCAGGACCCTGGCGGGGAGCGGCTCACCGCAAGCATAAGCAACGGAGACATGCCATGAAGATCAAACTGACCAGTGTCTATGTGGACGACCAGGAAAAGGCTCTGCGCTTCTACACAGACGTGCTCGGCTTCACCAAGAAAGCCGATTTCACTAATGGCCCGTTTCGCTGGCTGACGGTGGCCTCGGCGGAGGAGCCGGATGGAACCGAACTGCAGCTGGCGCTGAACAACAATCCGGCGGCCAAGGCCTATCAGCAGGCCATTTTCAAGCAGGGCCAGCCGGCGCTGATGCTCTTCACCGACGACATCAATGGCGACCATGAGCGTATCAAGGCCAATGGCGGCAGCTTCGCCATGGCGCCGACCGAGGTGACCGGCTCGACCATCGCGCAGCTCAACGACACCTGCGGCAACCTTATCCAGATCACCCAGTTGGCGCGCTGGTAATTCCTGGCCCTTCAGCCGTTTTCAGAGGAGGTAACCTTGGACTGGAGCAAGTGGATACGGCGGGCTCACCGCTGGCTGTCGATCATCTTTACCGCGACCGTCGTCGCCAACTTCGCCACCATGGCATTCGGAGCGCCTCCTGCCTGGGTAGTCTACTCGCCGCTGCTGCCGCTCTTCCTGCTGCTGTTCAGCGGCCTCTATATGTTTGTCTTGCCATATGCCGTCGGCTGGCGAGACAGGCAGCGCATCGTAGGAGGACAGGATGGCCAAGGCGCGCGGGAAATCGGCTGATATCGCCGCCAGGGCGACATCGGCAAAGCCGGTCATGCTTTCGGGCGGCAATCCGCGGATCGCCACGGGCTATGGCGACGCGCCCATGCAGGCCTATATCGCGGCCATGCCGGGCTGGAAGAGCGAGGTCGGGCGCCGGCTCGATGAAATCATCGAGCGCACTGTGCCTGGCGTGCGCAAGGCCGTGAAGTGGAACTCGCCGCTCTATGGGGTCGAAGACCAGGGCTGGTTTCTCGGCATTCATTGCTTTGCCAAATACATCAAGGTGGCTTTCTTCCGCGGCATGGCGCTCAACCCCGTTCCCGCCGGCGAATCCAAAAGCAAGGACACGCGCTATCTCAACATCCGCGAGGGCGATCAGCTCGACGAAGCGCAATTCGCCGACTGGGTAAAGCAGGCGAGCCAATTGCCGGGCGAGCGGATGTAAGTGCGCTGTTGATCAAGCACGGTCCCCGTCGAAGAGGCGTGGTGGCGATCAATTTATCCAAAAGGGAGAACACGCATGAAGGAAAGTGGTGCACAGGAAGACAAGTCTCCGTCCGAGTTGATCGACGGCAGGATCAAGCAGTTGGGGGACTGGCGCGGCGAGATGCTTTCCCGGCTCCGTGCATTGATCAAGCAGGCCGCCCCCGAAGCCACCGAGGAATGGAAATGGCGCGGGGTGCCGGTCTGGGAAGATGCCGGCATGATCTGCACCGGCGAGACCTACAAGGCCGTCGTCAAGCTGACCTTCGCCAACGGCGCGGCGCTGCCGGATCCCTCCGGCCTCTTCAACTCCAGCCTCGAGGGCAACACCAGGCGTGCCATCGACTTTCGCCAGGGCGAGGAAATCGACGAGGAGGCGCTCAAGGCGCTCGTTCGCGCCGCCGTGGCCCTGAACAGGGCCAAAGCCAGACGATGATCCACAAAATTCACGCGACATGCTTTAGCGCAATTCCAGGAAAAGTGCGTAGCGGTTTTCCGTCCGGAATTGCGTCAAAACAAACACTTAGAGCGGGTCAGCGATTCTATCAAACGCTGAACCGCTCTAGGTTTTAGGAACCAGGCCTGGCCTGCCGTTCAAGCAGGATCGTCGCCGCTTCGTGATAGGTGGTGCGCAGCTTTTCGCGGTAGCCGCATTTGGTCGCGACGTTCAGCGAGGCGGTGTTTTCCGGATCGATGATGCAGACGGTTTTCGCGCGGTCGAATGCCTTGTCGCCCCAGGCCAGGACGCGGCCAACGATCTCGGTCGCGAAACCGCGTCCCTGGGCTTCCGGCGCCAGCGCCCAGCCCGCTTCCGGAATGCCTTCGATCGACGGCTCGATGGCACGCTTGAGATCGTGGAAACCGACTTCGCCTATGAAGCGGCCGGTCGCTTTCTCCTCGACGGCCCAGAATCCATAGCCGATCAGCGACCACAGCCCGGCATGGCGCAAGAAGCGCATCCAGCTTTCCTCCCGCGTGCGCGGCTTGCCGCCGATGAAACGGGTGACGGCGGGCTCGGCCCACATGGCGGCGTAAGCATCGAAATCATCGAGCCTATGCGCTCTGAGGATGGTTCGCTCCGTCTCGAGGACCGGTACGCAGTGCGGATTGCCCATGGCAAAATGCCTCGCTGATCTACCCGGCGCGCGTAGCAAATTGTCCGGGCCGGGCAAGGGCCAAGGCGGGGCATGTCATCCTCCAGCGCCAGGAAATCGCGGCCGGCGTGGGAATTTCGCTCAACAATGCTACCTTCGCGACCGGCTCAACCAGCCCGCCACAGATCCGCCCATCCGAGAACCGTTCGACAGGAAGGAAGACGCATGGACACCACCGATCTCGTCCTGGCAATCGCCCATCATCTCCTGGTGTTTTCGCTGGCCGCGATCATCGGCATGGAGTCGGTTCTGATCCGCGGCGAACTGGCGACGCCGACGATCCGGCGGCTGGCCGACATCGACCGTCACTACGGCATCATTGCCGGGCTGATCATCGTTGTCGGCATCGGCCGCGTCATCTACGGCCTGAAGGGCTGGGAATTCTATGTCCACAACTGGGTGTTCTGGGCGAAGATGGCGGCCTTCGCCACCGTCGGCCTGCTGTCGATCGTCCCGACCGTCCGCTTCATCTCTTGGAACCGGCAGGCAACCGCCAATCCGTCCTTCGCAGTGCCGGCGGCCGAACTCGCGTCGGTACAGACCTATATCCGGGCGCAAGCCGTCGTCTTCCTGCTGATCCCGGTCTTCGCCGGGGCGATGGCGCGCGGCTACGGCTACTGAATTTCGCCGGCGACGACGTCGAGCGGCTTGATCTCCACCAGCGGAGCCGGCACGCTCGTCGTCTTCTCGTCCGACTTGCAGATGTCGGCAATCACGCAGACCGGGCAATCGGGCTTGCGCGCCTTGCAGACATAGCGGCCATGCAGGATCAGCCAGTGATGCGCATGGCGCATATACTCGGCCGGGATGACCTTCAGCAGCCCCT
This sequence comes from Mesorhizobium sp. B1-1-8, assembly GCF_006442795.2. Classification (NCBI taxonomy): domain Bacteria; kingdom Pseudomonadati; phylum Pseudomonadota; class Alphaproteobacteria; order Hyphomicrobiales; family Phyllobacteriaceae; genus Mesorhizobium; species Mesorhizobium sp. B1-1-8. The sequence goes on along the minus strand of NZ_CP083956.1, from coordinate 1,658,105 downwards.
CCTCGACCTGTTCCGGCGTCTTGCCGGGCGCCAACCCGATCCGGTTGCCAATGCGGAAGATATGCGTGTCGACCGCCATCGTATGTTGACCGAAGGCGACATTGAGCACGACATTGGCGGTCTTGCGCCCGACGCCGGGCAGCTTGACCAGTTCGTCGCGGCCCTCAGGCACCTTGCCGCCATGGTCGTCGATCAATGCCTTCGACAGCGCGATGACGTTCTTGGCCTTGTTGCGCCAAAGCCCGACGGAGCGGATATAGTCGCCGACCTTCGCCTCGCCTAGCGAAACCATCTTCTGTGGCGTATCGGCCACCTCGAACAACGCCTTTGTCGCCTTGTTGACGCCGGCATCGGTCGCCTGCGCCGACAGCACCACGGCGATCAGCAGCGTGAAGGGGTTGACGTAGTGGAGCTCGCCCTTCGGCTCTGGCCGCTGCACGCTAAAGCGCCGGAAGATCTCATGCACCTCGGCCGGGCTGTAGAGCGAGCGCGTTGCACCTTTTCGCGGCCGAGCGCTCGCTTTGGCGCGGCCGCCCGAGCTGGATGCCGATGATTTTTTGACGGGCAAGGATTTTTTGGACTTGGGAGGCGCCATTCCCTTCCTATAATATTCCCGCATGAGCGACACAAACGCCTCGTTCCAGGCCGACGAGCCATTCTTCCAGGCCTTGCTGACACCCCACCGCTCCCTCGGCCGCACCGGCTTCATGATCCTGATGGGCGCGCTGCTGTTCGGCTGGCTGGTTACCGGCGCGTTCTTCCTGGCGCACGGCGCCTGGCCGGTCTTCGGCTTCTGCGGCCTCGACGTGGCCGCCGTCTATGTCGCCTTTCGCGCCAATTACCGCGCCGCGCGTGCCCGCGAGGAGATATCGGTGTCGCGCACCAGCCTCGACATCCGCAAGACCGCGCCGTCCGGCCGCTCGGTGGCGCATCATTTCAACCCGTTCTGGACACGGTTTTCGATCGCCCGCCATGCCGAGATCGGCATCACAAGAATGGCTGTGGAGGCACAAGGGGAAAGTGTGTCGATCGGCGGGTTCCTGGACCCCGATTCCCGCGAAAGCTTCGCCACCGCCTTTTCGCGCGCATTGGCGACCGCCAAGGTTCGCTGAGCATGATCCCGAAAAGTGGCTACCGGTTTTTCGGACAAGATCATGCTCAAAACAAAGCGACCCCCTCAGAATCGATAGCGAAGTAACCTGCCGACCTTCCGCATCGGCGGGATAAGCTTCCAAATACCAATGAACAATCGCGCGGACCAGCTCATGCGAGCCCCTTGCTCCGGCTTGTAGCCTGGGATCTCCTCGATAAACCGAAGCTTCGGGATGGCTCGTTCCAATTCACGCGGATCCTCGATTGCCCAGTGAACCTCGGCGCCCGTCGCTTTGATCGCTGGATTGAGACGCATCAGCATCAGCCCGAACCGGCTGTAGGCGTCGAACACCAGCTCGCCGCCGGCAAGATGCGAGACGAGTCGCGAGAGCAGGCGCGGCCCCTCGGCTGCGGGGAGATAGGGCGTCAATCCTTCCGCCACCACCACGGCCGGGCGGTTGCGGGGCACTGCCGCCAGCCAACCCGGCTCGGTTACCGATGAGGCGACCAGATGATAATTATCACGGGACGGGTAAAGCCTGTGCCTGAGTTCGATGACTTCAGGATAGTCGATATCGAACCAGTCCACGCCTTGCGGCGGGTCGACGCGAAAGACGCGCGTGTCGAGCCCGCACCCCAGGTGCAGCACGATGGCATCGGGATTTCTGGCGAGAAAGTCCTGGACACCGATGTCCAGCGTCTTGGCTCTGATGGCGAAGCCTATGCCGAGATTGCCGTCGACCTTCAGCTTGGCGAAATCATAATCGATCTTGCGCACCGCCTCGTCGGCGATGCGATCCTTGAGCAGCGAATGGGGCAGCCGGCTCTCCAGCGCCTTGCCGTAGAGCGTCATCAGCAAAGTCTCCCTGGCCCCGGTCAGATTTACCTTTTCGCCGGCCACAATTGCCCTCGTCGGTTCGAAGCCAGCTCTATCTGGGTATGGACGGCGGGAAGGCAAGTTTCGGGTGGTGGCAAAGCGCTGGAAGAACGATATTCGCGGTCAAGGAGATATTGCCATGAACGCCCAGATGACCATGAATACGCAGATGAAACCGTCAGCGATCTTGCAAAACGACATCACTCCTGAAGGCAGCGACTACGAAGTCGTGCGCCGCGCCATCGAGAAGATCAGTCTCGACTATCGCGACCAGCCCTCGCTGGAGGTCCTGGCCGAGGCGGTCGGCGAGACGCCGACCGGCCTGCAGAAGCTGTTCACCCGCTGGGCCGGCCTGTCGCCCAAGGCCTTCCTGCAGGCGGTCACCCTCGACCATGCCCGCAGGCTGCTCGATTCCGGCATGCCGCTGCTGGAGACCTCGTTCGAACTCGGCATGTCGGGACCCGGCCGGCTGCACGATCTCTTCGTCACCCACGAAGCGATGTCGCCGGGCGACTACAAGACCAGGGGCGCCGGCCTCACTATCCGCTACGGTTACCACATCTCGCCCTTCGGCATTGCTCTGGTCATGGTCACCGACCGCGGTCTGGCGGGCCTCGCCTTCTGCGATGCGGGCGGCGAGCGGGCGGCCTTCGCCGACATGTCCGGCCGCTGGCCGAACGCCACTTATGTCGAGGATATGTCCGCCACCCAGCCTTATGCGGCGCGTGTCTTCGACCCGACGCTGTGGCGCGCCGACCAGCCGCTGCGCGTGGTGATGATCGGCACCGACTTTCAGCTGCGCGTCTGGGAAGCGCTGTTGCGCATCCCGATGGGCAAGGCTTGCACCTATTCTTCGATCGCGGCCAGCATCGGCCATCCTACCGCAAGTCGTGCGGTCGGTGCCGCGGTCGGCGCCAACCCGATGTCCTTCGTCGTGCCTTGCCATCGGGCGCTCGGCAAGTCCGGTGCGCTTACGGGCTATCACTGGGGCCTGACGCGCAAGCGCGCCATCCTCGGTTGGGAGGCGGGTCAGGTTGCGCACTGAATGCCGATAGAAGCCGCGCTTCCAGCCGGCGTGATCTGGCAACGGACACTCTTTACGGCTAGCCTCCTGCTTAGTCAGCGATTCCAGGAAAAGTGTTAGCGGTTTTCCGTCGGGAATTGCGTAAAAAGCAAATACCTGGAGAGGGTCAGCCTTCAATCGAAGGCTGACCCTCTCCAGCAGGAGGCGCTTCTTGATCATCGTTGTCGGCTCGATAAACCTCGACCTCATCGCCAATGTCGACCGCTTGCCGGAACCCGGCGAGACGGTGCGCGGCTCCAGCTTCACCACAGCCCCCGGCGGCAAGGGCGCCAACCAGGCGCTGGCCGCCGCCCGCGCCGGCGCCCCGGTCCGCCTGGTCGGCGCTGTCGGCAAGGATAGCTTCGCCGCCGAGGCGCTGGCGCTGCTCAGGGCCGGCAATGTCGATCTTTCCGGCGTCGGCGAGAGCTTTGCCTCGACCGGCACCGCGCTGATCCTGGTCGGCGCCGACGGCGAGAACGTCATCGCCGTGGTGCCCGGCGCCAACGATTCGGTCGTGCCGGGCGACCTTGCCAAGGCCTTTCTGAAAAGGGGCGATGTCGTGCTTTTGCAGCACGAGATCCCTCTGCAGACGGTCGAAGCCACGCTCGACGCCGCGCGTGCGGTGGGCGCCGTCAGCGTGCTCAACACCGCGCCTTTCCGTGTCGAGGCTGCTGGCTTTCTCGGCAAGGCCGACTACGCCGTCGCCAACGAAACCGAATTCGACCTTTATGGCGAGGCGCTGTCGCTCTCCGGGCGCGACCGGCCGGCGCGCATGCTCGACTTTGCGGCCAGGACCGGCCGCACCGTCGTCGTCACGCTTGGCGGCGACGGCGTCCTGGCCGCCACCCCGGAGCAATTCCTGACCGTTCCGGCGCTGAGGATCATCCCGGTCGACACGGTCGGCGCCGGCGACACCTTTTGCGGCTATTTCGGCGCCGGGCTGTCGTCCGGCCTGCCGCTCGAACAGGCACTGGCGCGCGCTGCCGCGGCCGGTTCGCTGGCTTGCCTGAAGCCCGGCGCGCAGCCTGCAATTCCGCTGGCGAAGGATGTCGACGCCGCCTTGGCCGTGCGGTGACGGCGATGCGCCCTTCGACAAAACATGCCGTACCGCCGGCCGGCGACATCTGCCGCCAGTCCGCAGTCGATCTTGCCGATGCGATCAGGCAAAGGCGCCTGTCGGTGCGCGAGGTGGTCGCCGCCTTCCTCGACCGCATCGAGGCGGTGAACCCGCTGGTCAACGCCATCGTCTCGCTGCGCGAGCGCGCCGATATCCTGGCCGAGGCCGATCGAGCCGACGCGCATCTGGCCGGTGGCCAGCAGACTGGGTCGCTGTTCGGGCTGCCGATCGCGATCAAGGATCTGGCCCTGACCACGGGCCTGAGGACCACTTTCGGCTCGCCAATCTTCGCCGACTTCGTCCCCGGCGAGGATGACTTCTTCGTCGAGCGCCTTCGCGAGGCCGGCGCCATCATCATCGGCAAGACCAATGTCCCGGAATTCGGGCTGGGCTCCAACACCTACAATCCGGTCTTCGGTCCGACGCTCAACGCCTTCGATCCGGCACTCACCGCCGGCGGCTCGAGTGGCGGCGCCGCGGTGGCGCTGGCGCTCGACATGGTGCCTGTCGCCGACGGCAGCGATTTCGGCGGCTCGCTGCGCAATCCGGCCGCCTATAACAACGTTTATGGTTTCCGACCGTCGCAAGGGCTGGTGCCGGCCGGGCCCGACATCGAGGTCTTCCAGGCGCAGATGGGCGTCGAAGGGCCGATGGGCCGCAGCGTGCGCGATGTTGCGCTCCTCCTCGAGGAGCAGGCCGGCTATCATCCTCGGGCACCGCTGTCGCATGACAGGCAGGGTTCGTTTCTCGAAGGCCTGGAGACGAAGGCGTCCGGCGGTCGCATTGCCTGGCTCGGCAATCTCGAAGGCCAGTTGCCGATGGAGCCCGGCATCCTCGATCTCTGCGAGGCCGCCCTCGCCCGCTTCGCCGACGCATCCTACGGAAGCGAAGCGCTGGTGCCGGATGGCGATTTCGAGGCCTTGTGGCAGGCCTTCGTTACGCTGCGCCAGGCAAGCAGTGGCTGCGCGCTGAAAGCGCACTATGACGATCCGGCGAAGCGGAAGCTGCTGAAACCGGAAGCTATATGGGAAGTAGAGCAGGCGATGCGCCTCACCGCGCCGCAGGTCCACGCCGCCACCGTCAGGCGCACCTCCTGGCATCGGACGCTGCTGTCTCTGTTCGAGCGCTTCGACCTCATCGCCCTGCCGACCGCCCAGGTCTTTCCCTTCGAGGTCGCCACCCACTGGCCGCGCGAGGTCGCCGGCCGCACCATGGACAGCTATCACCGCTGGATGCAGGTCTCCGCCTTCGCCACTTTGGGCGGCTGTCCGGCGCTCAACGTGCCGGCCGGCTTCGACGAAAGAGGCAGGCCGATGGGCATGCAGCTGATCGGGCGGCCGCGCGGCGACCTCGCCGTGCTGAGAGCCGGCGCTGCCTATGAAGCGACGCTGCCATGGCGGGCCGGGGCGAGCTGAACTGGAGAGCCCTTGCCACGTCCGGACGGCTTGCGCCGGCAACGGCGCTGTGCATTGATTTCCTCAGCCGCATCCCTGCGCCCTGTTGAGGAAATCCCATGTCGCTGGAACTTTACGCCACCTATGTTCTCGCCTGCATCGTCATCATCCTGGTGCCAGGGCCGACGGTCACGCTGATCATCGCCAACAGCATGCGCCACGGCGCGCGCGCAGGGCTTGCCAATGTCGCCGGCACCCAGGCAGGCCTCGCCATCATGATCGCCATCGTCGGTATTGGCCTCAACACGCTGATCGCCGGCATGGGCCACTGGTTCGAATGGGTCAGGCTGATCGGCGCCGCCTACCTGATGTGGATGGGCGTGCAGATGTTTCGCGCCAAGGGCGTGCTGAACGCCGACGGAACGGCAAGGAAACCGCGCGGCGGCTTTTTCCTGCAGGGTTTTCTGGTGGCGATCAGCAATCCGAAGACGCTGGTCTTCTTCGGCGCCTTCTTCCCGCAGTTCATCGCTCCTGCCGGTAACTACACGCTGCAGATCGTCGTCATGGGCCTGACCGCCATGATCTTTGCCGCGATGTCGGATTCGACCTATGCGCTCGCCGCCGGTCGCGCCGGGCGCCTGCTGTCGGCCAGCCGCGTCAAGCTGATGTCGAGGATCAGCGGCAGCTTCCTGATCGGCGGCGGGCTGTGGCTGGCGCTCTCCAAGGCGAAGTAAGCATCCTGTCCTTCTCCCGTTATGGGCAGGGCTGTCCGGGGAAAGTTATTCATAATCGAAGCCCAACTGGTTTGGGGATGTTCGATCCCTTCGGCGGCTCGAATTGATCGGAGGCGGCTTGTTGATGGCCTCGATTCTTCGGCGCTCGAGCAGGCATTGGCTAACCAGATCGGTGAAGCGCAGGATGGGCATGGCGATGCGGTAGGTCCGGGCGGCGATGCGCAGCAGCGCATAGGCGATCATGGCGGCGAAGAGCTGCAGGCGGATGGCGTTGTCGTTGTTGCCGAGGAACCTGCGTATCTTGAGATGCTGTTTGATCCAACGGAACAAGAGTTCGATCTGCCAGCGGCCCTTATAGAGCGCGGCAATCTCAACGGCCGGGCGCTTGAGATCGTTGGTCAGCAGCGTGATGGTGTCGCCGTCCTGGCGCTTGACGATCAGGCGGCGCAATTTGATCGGCAGCTTGCAGTGGGTTTTGCCGGCAAGGCTCACCTCAGCGTCGTCGAGAACGGTGAAGCCGTCGCCCCGCGCGACCTTGACGGGACGTTCGGAGAGCACCTCGAGCCCCATGTTGGATTTGGGTCGGGTGACGAAGAAAGCTTGGGCTGCGGCGATCTGCGTCCACCAGCCGTAATGGCAATAACCCTTGTCGAACACATAGGTCGCGCCCTTCTCGATGGCGATCGTGCGGCCGACCTGGGCATCGTTGACGTTGGCATCGGTGATGTCGAGGATGCGCGGGCAATCGGCGTTGGGATCATAGACGACGTGCATCTTCATGCCGCGGATGCGACCGTTCGACTTGGCCCAGCCGCACAACTTGCCGAGCGGGATCGGTGTGGAATCGATCAGCCGCAGCATAGCGGTGCCCTCACGGCGTGTCTGCCGGTCGAGTTGGTTGGCGAGCAGGCCGAAGATCTCGGCAAAGACGGCGACGGGGCGCCTGCGGCCGGCATCCGACAAGGTCGAGCGCCGCAACACGTCACTGCCCAGATGGTAATGATGCTGGCCGTTGGCGTTCCAGCCGGCTTCCAGGCTGCGAAGGCTCGCACTACCGCTGAGCTGGGCATAGATCAGCACCATGAGATGGTCCCAACTTCTGAACGACTTGTCGTAGGCGTCCCCGCCATGGCTATCCACAATCGTCTGGAAGCGGCGGCGATTGATCGGTTCAACCAGCTTGCCAAGAATGCTAGGCGTAAAGCGCATGCCCCGTCCCCTTTCTGAGTCTCGACAACCAGAAGGTAGACGGAAAATCCCCGTCTTACGGGGCATGCGCCTGCGGCATTTCGATTCACCAAACACTTTCCCCGGACAGCCCTGCGTTATGGGAGAAGGTGGCCGAGCGAAGCTCGGTCGGATGAGGGGTGCTGGACGGAGCGAGGTGTTGAGTTTCTTCCAACACCCCTCACCCGTCTCGGCGCTGCGCGCCGATCCACCTTCCCCCACAAGGCCCACAAGGGGGAAAGGAAAGGAGGCTAAAGCCGCCCTAGCCGCTCCACCAGCAGCGCGAAGAAGGCGTCATGGTCGACGTCGCGCATCACCATGGCGTTCTTCTCGCGCTTGGTGACCCCCCACCAATCGATCACGGTCATGCCCATGGTCAGCTCCGAACTGGTCTCGATGCTGACATTGCAGCGCCGGCCCTTGAACAGCTCCGGCTTCAACAGATAAGCGATCACGCACGGATCGTGCAGCGGCCCGCCGTCGGTGCCGTATTTCTCCTCGTCGTAACGCTCGAAGAATTCCAGCATTTCGGCGGTTGCGGTGCCGACTTTGCTGCCCAGATCGCGAAAGGCTTTCGTGCGCTTGGCGCTGGTCAGCGCCTTGTGGGTGACGTCGAGCGGCATCATGACGATCGGAATGCCCGACTTGAACACCACGTCGGCGGCCTGCGGGTCGACATAGATGTTGAACTCGGCGGTCGGCGTGACATTGCCGCCCTCGAAGAAGCCGCCGCCCATCAGCACGATTTCCTTGATGCGCGGCGCGATTCTGGGCTCGCGGATCAGCGCCAGCGCGATGTTGGTGAGCGGTCCGAGCGCGCACAGCGTGATCGTGCCGCTCGGCTCCTTCATCAGCGTCTCGACGATGAAATCGACGCCGTATTGTTCCTGCAGCGGCATGGTCGGTTCCGGCAGCTGCGGCCCGTTGAGGCCGGTCTTGCCATGCACTTCTTCGGCCGTGACCAGTTCGCGCGCCAGCGGCCGGATCGCGCCGGCATAGACCTTGATATCGGGCCGGCCGGCCAGCTCGCAGATCTTGCGGGCATTCTTCTCGGTAAGGTTCAGCGGCACATTGCCGGCAACGGCTGCGATGCCGACGACCTCCAGCTCGGAGCTGCCGAGCGCCAGCAATATGGCGACGGCATCGTCCTGGCCAGGGTCCGTGTCGATGATGATCCTGCGTGATTGGGGCATTTCAATTCCTTTTTGGGGGAGTCTTTTTGGGCGGGTTTTAGAGCATGATCCCGAAAAGTGGGACCCGGTTTTCGGACAGGATCATGCTCCAACGAAGACGGCTTGAACTTGACCGCGCGGCGGACCATATCAAGACCATCGGGAAAAATGCCATCCGGGTTTTTCCAGTTTATGTCGCTCTTGAGAGGACAGTGTAACATGAGCCGAATGACGCCTTTCTCCAGCCCGCTTCTGTTGGGTTTCGACGCCATGGAAAAGACCCTTGAGCGTCTGGCGAAGTCGGGTGACGGCTATCCACCGTATAACATCGAGCGCCTGAACGCTGGTGACGGCAAGGCCGAGAGGCTGCGCATCACGCTGGCCGTCGCGGGCTTCGCCGAAAGCGATCTCGATGTCACCACGGAGGAAAACCAGCTGATCGTGCGCGGCCGTCAGACCGACGACACCGAGCGCGAATTCCTCCATCGCGGCATCGCCGCACGCCAGTTCCAGCGCTGCTTCGTGCTGGCCGACGGCATGCGGGTGATCGCGGCGGAGCTGAAGAATGGCCTGTTGTCGATCGATCTCGATCGGCCCGAGGCCGAGCGGCTGGTACGGAAAATAAACATATCGGTGAAAGACTGATCTTTGCCGATGGCTCTATGCGAGGCGGCCCTGTGCGGCGTTCTCGCGGCAAGGAGGCTTGAAATGACCAGGACTGATGAAACTATCACCATGACCAGTGGCGAATTCGCCCATCTCGGCGAAGGTTCGGTCGCCTATTTGAGGAAAGTATCGAGCGACGATCTGCGCGGCCGCTTCCCCGGCCTCGACGAGATCGCTCCCGGACTGGAGCTGTGGGCGCTGTTTGCCGCCAACGGCCAGCCGATCCTGCTTTCCGACGCCCGTGACCGGGCGCTGGCGGGTGCGCGGGAGAACGATCTGACCACGGTCGCCATTCACTGACCTGGTCATGGCCTGAATTGGAAAGGGCCGCTTTCGGCGGCCCCTTACAGCTTTAATCCAAAAACCAGGATTTTGATCTCGAAGGCTTCAGGCCGCGTGCGAGGCCTGCGTGTCCGACAAAAGCGCGTGGATTGCCACGGCGTCGCGCGTTCCCCTGATCTTGGCCACCGTGTCGGCGTCGCGCAGCACGCGCGCGATGCGCGACAGCGCCTTGAGGTGATCTGCGCCGGCGCCTTCGGGCGCAAGCAGCAGGAACACCAGGTCGACCGGCTGGTCGTCGAGCGCCTCGAAATCCACCGGCGTCTCCAGCCTGGCGAACACGCCGGCAATCCGCTTGACGCCCGCGAGCTTGCCGTGCGGAATGGCGATGCCGTTGCCGACACCGGTCGAGCCCAGCCGCTCGCGCTGCAGGATGGTGTCGAACACCTCCCGCTCCGGAATGCCCGAAATCGCCGCCGCCCTCTCCGACAGCAATTGCAGAAGCTGCTTTTTGGAATTCGCCTTCAACGCCGGCATGATCGCCGGGACGCTGATGAGATCGCTGAGATCCATGCTTGAAAAATCCCTTGTTCGCCTGCCGCGCCAGTCGTCGTCCCCTCGCGCGGCTGGCTTTTTAGCCCTGCGCGACTTTGGTCGTCGACGGATCGATCCAGCCGATGTTTCCATCCGGCCGGCGGTAGACGATGTTGAGGTGGCCGTTTCCGGCATTGCGGAAGACAAAGACCGGGCTGTCCTTGGTGTCGAGCTCGATGACAGCCGACGCCACCGACATGGTACGGAGCGTCATGGTTGATTCGGCGACGATGACCGGGGCGAAATCCTCCGGAATATCTTCTTCATCGTCGGCGAGCGGCGCCATCACCGTATAGGCGATGTCGGTAGCCTCCTCGCCATTGCCGTTTCCGGCGTTGCGCGACTTCAGCCGGCGCTTGTAGCGCCGCAGCCGCGTTTCGAGGCGGTCGGCCGCCGCCTCGAAGGCAAGCGTGGGATCCTGGGAATCGCCGGTCGCCTGCAGTGAGGCGCCGGAATCGAGCCGGACCATGCAGTCGGCCGAAAACCGCGACCCCGATTTGATGACAGTGACATGTCCTGAAAAACCCCGATCGAAATATTTCTCGATCGCCTCGCCGACACGGTCGTTGATGCGCGTACGCAACGCATCGCCGATGTCCATGTGTTTTCCCGAAATGCGCAGATTCATCTGAAAACTGACCTTCCTTGCTCAGGCTTCAAACTGTCCCGAGTTTATACCCGTGGTGCGCGCGCACAAGCTTTGCGGCGGAACGCGCGCCGATTTTAGACCCGAACTTTCCGGTTGATCACAAGTCGCCTTCTTGGCCGCCCAAGGCCTTGGTTTCGACGGACCCATTCGCGAGCGGGCATCGTGGCCCGGCTCATGCGGGCGGGCTTCTAGCCACTTCATTGCGGCTTGTCAATGAAGCGTGGACCCTTGGGGAAATCCGGCCGAGCGGCCCCTTGTCAGCGTCCAACGTTGGCCAGCGCGCGCTTTTCGCGCCGCCGCTGCACCGAGGAAGGAATATTCATGCCCTCGCGGTATTTGGCGACGGTGCGGCGGGCTATGTCGACGCCGCTTTCCCTCAGCATGTCGACGATAGCGTCGTCGGAGAGCACGTCGACGGGCTTTTCCTCGTCGATCAATTGCTTGATGCGGTCGCGCACGGCTTCGGACGAATGCGCGTCGCCGCCGGCCGCGGAGGCGATCGAGGCGGTAAAGAAATAGCGCAGCTCGAACACGCCGCGCGGCGTCAGCATGTATTTATTGGCGGTGACGCGGCTTACCGTCGATTCGTGCATGCCGATCGCATCGGCCACCGTGCGCAGGTTGAGCGGCTTCAGATGGCGCACGCCATGGACGAGGAAGGCGTCCTGCTGGCGCACGATTTCCGAGGCCACTTTGAGGATTGTCTTTGCCCGCTGGTCGAGACTGCGCGTCAGCCAGTTGGCGTTTTGCAGGCATTCGGCCAGAAAATCCTTTTCCACCTGACCCTTGGCATGTCCGGAGACGCGGGCGAAATAGACATGATCGACCAGCACCCGCGGCAGCGTGTCGGCGTTGAGCTCCACTGCCCAGCTGCCGTCATTGGCCGCCCGCACCTCGACATCGGCGACGATCGCGTCGCTCGCCCCACCCGAGAACGCCGTTCCGGGTCGTGGGTCGAGCGCCCGGATCTCGGCCAGCATGTCGAGAAGGTCCTCCTCGTCGACGCCGCAGATGCGTTTCAGTGCGTGGAAGTCGCGTCTGGCCAGCAGCTCGAGGTTGGCGACCAGCGCCTTCATCGCCGGGTCGAGCCGGTCGCGGGTTGCAAGCTGCAGCGACAGGCATTCGGCAAGGTCGCGGGCGAACAGCCCGGCCGGCTCGAAAGTCTGGCAGACGCCGAGCACGTGCGCCACCGCCGCCGCGTCCGCACCGAGCCGCACTGCCACCTCTTTCAGGTCGGCGCGCAGATAACCGGCCTCGTCGAGCCCGTCGGCGAGCTCGCCGGCAATCAGCCGTTCGGCAGGGTCGGGGAAGGCAAGCGCGATCTGCTCGCCGACATGCTCACGCAGCGTGACCGCGCTTGCCGCCATCTCGCCGACGTCGAAGCCCTCCGACGAGGAGGCGGCGCTGCCGCCTGAGGCCGACTTCCATTGCGCCGTAAGGTCGGGCCCCAGCCTTTCGCTGGTGCCGGGATCGTCGGGAAACAGGTTTTCCAGCGACGAATCGAGCTTGTCCGAGATCGCCTTGGCGCTCCATTCCGTCTCGGCCTCGAACCAGTCGTCACCGGCGGCTGGCTCTGGCGCGGCCTCGCTGTTTTGCGACGGGTCGCCGGCCGCGTCGTCCTGCGGCTCGGCACGCTCCAGCAGCGGGTTGCGTTCGATCTCCTCGTCGATGAAGCGTTCGAGCTCGATATGGGTGAGCTGCAGCAGCCGGATCGACTGCATCAGCTGCGGCGTCATCACCAGCGACTGGGACTGTCTGAGCTGCAGTTTGGCCGCCAGAGCCATGGGTTTGTTCAAACGCCTCGTCTACGCATCGGACTGTGCCGGAAAACAATCTCCGGTCGGGCATAGAAACTGGCCCGGCTTTTGCTTGTCAAGGCAACGCTAGCAAATCCGGCTTACTGGAGCGTTATGCAAGGGAAATCGGGAAAAATTCCCGGAAAATCGGCCCGGACGTCACGCAGAAACGTGAATGCCGCTCAAAGCGTGAAACCTTCGCCGAGATAAAGACGCCGGACATCGGCGTTGGCGACAACCTCGTCGGCCCGGCCATGCGTCAGCACCTGGCCGGCATGAATGATATAGGCGCGGTCGATCAGGCCGAGCGTCTCGCGCACATTGTGATCGGTGATCAACACGCCGATGCCGCGCGCCGTCAGATGGCGCACAAGCTGCTGGATGTCGGCGACGGCGATCGGATCGATGCCGGCGAAGGGCTCGTCGAGCAGCATGTAGGCCGGTCGCGTCGCCAAGGCGCGCGCGATCTCGAGGCGCCGCCTTTCGCCGCCCGAGAGCGACAGCGACGGCGCCTTGCGCAGATGGCTGATGTGGAACTCCTCGAGCAATTCGTCGAGCGTGCGCTCGCGCTCCTTGCGGCTCTTCTCCACCACTTCCAGCACGGCGCGGATGTTCTGCTCGACATTGAGGCCGCGGAAGATCGACGCTTCCTGGGGCAGATAGCCGATGCCGAGACGAGCGCGGCGATACATCGGCATCGAGGTCACGTCGAAGCCGTCGATCTCGATTATGCCTTCGTCCACCGGAACAAGGCCGGTGACCATGTAGAAGCACGTGGTCTTGCCGGCGCCGTTCGGGCCGAGCAAGCCGACGGCCTCGCCGGCGCGCACGCCGATCGTCACGCCGCTCACCACTTTGCGGCCCTTGTAGCTCTTGGTCAGGCCCTTGGCGATCAGGGTGCCCTTGAACTTCGCTTTGTCGGCGCCAACCGTAACCGGCGCAGCCTGTTTGCTGGCGGCCCGTCCGGGAAGACGGGCCAGCAGCGAGGAGACGCCGGCCATTACTGCTGCTGCGCTCCCTGCTGCTGCGCGCCCTGCTTCTGGGGCGTGATCGACATGATGACGCGCTTGCCGCAGCCCTCGACATTGCCGAGACCGCTCTTCATCTGCACCGTGAGCATGCAGCCCTTCAGCACGTTGTCGCCCTGCGAGAGCACGACTTCGTTACCGGAAAGAACGAGCACCTGGGTCTTCATGTCGAAGGTGCCTTTGTCGCCGGTGGCGATCTGGTCGTTCGATTTGATGTAGACTTTGTTCTCGACCACCAGATGGTCGATATTGGCGGCACCGGTCATCGCCGACGCACCGGCCGCGGCCCCCTTGGGAGCATTGGCATCCTTGACATAGTAGACCGTCATCTTGCCGGCCTTGAGCAGCGTCGGCCCCTGGTTGACCGTCACATTGCCGCTGAACACGGCAACACTGTCGGCCTGGCGGACCTCGAGCTTGTCGCTTTCGATCTGGATCGGTTGGTCGCCCGACAATTTCAGCCCGGGAATCTGGCTGGACGCGCCAGACTGGGCAAGTGCCGCCGCTGCCCCCAGCACCAGCAAAATGGAGGCCGCCGCTGCAAGCCTTGCTGAACTACTGCGACGCATTCTGCTCTCCGCTCTTTATCCCTGCCGCCTTCAGGCCGGCCGGATCGATGTTGACGCGCACCCGGTTTTCGAAAACCACGACGTTGCCGTTCCCCTCGACCGACATCGAGTCCGCTGTGATGCGCGACCCGTTACGGCTGACGTCGACCGGGTTGCTCGTCTTCATAGAGCCTTTGCCCATGTCTAGGAAGATCGATTTGAACTTGGCTTCCACGCCGTCGGTGGTCGTCACCGTGACGTCGCTGGTGAGGTCCATCGTGTTGGCGTCGCGGTTGTAGATGCCATGCGAGGCGTTGACCGCCACGACATTGTCGGTGGCGACGGGCAATTTGGCTTTGATGCCTTCGAGGTCGATGATGGCCTGCTTGCCGACATCTTGCGTCGCCCTGGTCGCCGTCAGCGAATAAGGCAATTTCTGCTTGGTGAAGCCGTTGAGCTTGGGATTGGCCATCACCAGCTTGCCGTCCGAAAAGGCGCTGCCGTCGGTTTGTATCGAGACCGACACCGGCGCGGCCAGATAGGAATAGACCGGAAAGGCCACTGCAATCGCGGCGGCCAGCAGCGGCACGGCGAATTTCAGCACGCGGACGCGCCGCGAGTGTCGTTGCGCGCGATCGAAAGCGTCGCCCCGCGTGCCGTCCTGCATCGCGGCAACCGACACCGTCTCGGCATCGTTCGTTTCGTCAGATCGTGCCAACATGACTGTTTTCTAATGAACCCTTGCCCGCCAAACACCGCCTATAGGTGGTATGCCGGCCCCCGCAAGCAAGCACAAGCGGAGGAAAACTGCAAAAATGTGACGGCTACGACCGCACCACCAAGACGAATTCGGCAGGACTGTCGCTCTTCATAGCAGATACGGACAGGCTGCGTTAATTTTTCGTGAGGTGTCGTTACCGGCCAGGCCTGGGGTATCGGACACGTCAGGAAACGGTAGCCGCGCGCGGACGCTTGCTTTAAAAGCGTCTCTTCCCACCGACTTGTGAGGCTGATGATGGCAATGAGAGCCGACGACCTGATCGACCGCCGCCGCTTGCGCCGCAAACTGACATTCTGGCGCGTGGCCGCATTCGTGATTGTGGCGGCGGCACTGATCGCCTTTTCGGCCTGGATCTACGGCGGCGATTTCGCCGGCCAGGCATCAAATCACATCGCCAAGGTCAAGATCGAAGGCACCATCACCGAGGACGAGGAGCTGATCAAAAGGCTGGAGACCATCCGCAAATCCGCAGCGGTGAAGGGCGTCATCCTGTCGATCGATTCGCCCGGCGGCACCACGGTCGGCGGCGAATCGATCTATGAGGAAGTGCGCAAGCTCGCCGGCGACAAGCCGGTTGTGGCCGAAGTCGGCACGCTGGCGGCATCCGCCGGCTACATGATCGCCAGCGCGGCCGACCATATCGTTGCCCGCAAGACCTCGATCGTCGGCTCGATCGGCGTGCTGATCCAGTACCCGGACGTCAGCAGCCTGATGGACAAGCTCGGCATCAAGCTGGAGGAGGTGAAATCCTCGCCGCTCAAGGCCTCGCCCTCGCCGTTCAAGCCGACCAATGACGACGAGCGCGCCATGGTGCGCAAGCTCATCCTCGACAGCTATGACTGGTTCGTCGGCATCGTCGCCGAGCGGCGCAAGATGACCCGCGAGCAGGCGCTGGCCCTGGCCGATGGCTCGATCTTCACCGGCCGCCAGGCGCTCGGCAACCACCTGGTCGACGCCGTCGGCGGCGAGACCGAGGCGATCGACTGGCTGGCCAGCAAGGGCGTCGATGCCAAGCTCAAGGTCATCGAATGGAAAGACAAGGAGGGACGCGGCTTCCTGTTTTCCAGGAGCATGACAAAAGCCGTCGCCAGCGCGCTCGGCCTGCCGGATGCCGGCGGCGATGTCATCCACGAGCTCGGCGCCGACCGCTTGTTTCTTGACGGTCTCGTTTCGGTCTGGCACCCTTGACGTGCCGTCGAGGCGAATGAAAAAAGCAATAAAATCATTCTGATAAATGACCGCAGTGGTTTACGGGGAACCTTCTCATGATCAAATCCGAACTTGTGCAGATCATTGCTGCACGCAACCCGCACCTTTTCCTGCGCGACGTCGAAAACATCGTCGGCGCGATCTTTGACGAGATCACCGACGCGCTTGCCGAGGGAAACCGGGTGGAGCTGCGTGGTTTCGGCGCCTTTTCGGTGAAGAACCGCCCTGCCCGCACCGGCCGCAACCCGCGCACCGGCGAATCCGTCGAGGTCGAGGAGAAATGGGTGCCGTTCTTCAAGACCGGCAAGGAATTGCGTGAAAGGCTGAACGGCGGCAAATAGGCTGCCGCGCCGCGGGCAGCCACCGACGCCTCCGCGGCAGCGCCAGCCTTTCCATAGGAAGTCCATATGTTCAATCGCTTCGTGCTCGTCGTGGTCTTCGTGCCGCTGGCCATCATCCTGGTCGCGCTTGCCGTCGCCAATCGCGGGCCGGTCGCCTTCACGCTCGACCCGTTCCATCCGGGCAATCCGGCGCTGACGCTGACGCTGCCGCTTTTCATCTTCCTGTTCCTGGCGCTCGCAATCGGCATGATCGTCGGCAGCCTGGCCACCTGGGTGAAGCAGGGCCGCTACCGCAAGCTGGCGCGCCAGCGCGGCCTCGAGGCCGAAAACCTGCGCCAGGCGGTGAGCCGCGCGCCCGCGGCGCCGAACGGACCGGCGCTGCCGAAGCCGACCAACTGACCGGCGCAACGGCGACACGGAGCCTTCCATGCTGACCATTTCGGCCGCCGAGGTCGACAAGGCGCTGACTTTTCCAGGCCTCGTCGAGACGCTGCGCACCGCTTTCCGCGACCGCGCCGTGCAGCCGGTTCGCCATCATCACGCCGTCGAGCGCCCGGACGGCGCCGCCTCGACGCTGCTCCTGATGCCGGCCTGGACGGATTTCAACGCCGCCGGCGCCTCGGCGGGCGGCCACATCGGCGTCAAGATCGTCACCGTGTCACCGGACAACAACGCCATCGGCAAGCCTGCCGTGATGGGGCTTTACCTGTTGCTCGACGGGGTCACCGGCGAGCCCGAGGCGCTGATCGACGGCCAGAGGCTGACACAGTGGCGCACCGCTTGCGCCTCGGCGCTTGCCGCCTCCTACCTCGCCCGCAAGGACGCCTCGCGGTTGCTGGTGGTCGGCGCCGGCGCGCTGTCGCCCTTTCTCGCCAGGGCGCATGCCGCCGTGCGGCCGATCACATCCATCCGCATCTGGAACCGCACGCCGGCCAACGCCGAAAAGGTCGCGGCCGGCTTGCGCGCTGAAGGCCTTGCCGCCAGCGCCGCCACCGATCTCGAAAGCGAGCTTGGCGAAGCCGACATCGTCTCCTCGGCGACCATCTCGACCACGCCGCTGATAAGGGGCGCACTGCTGAAGCCGGGCGCCCATGTCGACCTGGTCGGCAGCTTCACGCCGGCAATGCGCGAAAGCGACGACGACGCGATCCGGCGCGCCCGCGTCTATGTCGACACGCGCGCCGGCGCCACCAAGGAAGCCGGAGATATCGTCCAGCCGCTGGCCTCCGGCGTGCTGAAGCCGGATGCGATCGTCGCCGACCTGCATGAACTCGCGCGCGGCGAGAAACAAGGCCGGCAGAGCGAAGGCGAGATCACGCTGTTCAAGTCCGTCGGTGCCGCGCTCGAGGACCTCGCCGCCGGCATCGCCGTCTACAAGGCGCTCAAGGTAGGGGAGTAAGGGAGTAGGGCAGTAAGGCAGTAGGGAATAGGGTCCACCTACTGCCCTACTGCCCTACTGCCCTACTGCCCTACCGCCCTACTCAAAAGGCCAATAAACCCGCAGGCGATGATTGTCGGGATCGAGCGCGACGAAAGTGCGGCCGAAATCGAGATCGACCGGCGCCTGCAGGATTTTCAGCCCGCGCCCCACCCAGTCGGCATGAGCGGCATCGACCGCGGCCGCGCTGTCTCGTGCAAAGACGAGTTCCGCGCCACCGCCCGCGGCAGCGGCCGCCGGCTCGACCGTGTGGCGCGACCAGAGGCCGAGTTTGAAGCCGTTGTCGAACACGAACATCTGAAAAGTCGGCGAGGACTCGACCGGCTCGCGCCCGAGCAGCGAGGCATAGAAAGCGCCACTTTTCTCAGGGTTGTCGACATAGAGGATGACGAAATTCGGCGTGGTCATGTCTGATCTCCAAGGTGTTTGAACCTCAGCAAAGCTAGATCATGTCACTGTCAGATTCTGGCAGCAGCACTCAGCCGGACTTACCTTTCGCAGCGTTTTGGTCCGGCGCGTCGAGCGTTGCCCGCCATTCCTTCAGCATTGCCTGGCGGCGGCGCGGATAGCGAATGTCGGTGGCCGCCAGCCCGGACATGCGATCGGCGCGAAAATGGCGGAAATCCTGGCGCATCTCGCACCACGCCACCATCACCCGCACCTTGTCGAAGAAGCCGAGCGCGAAGGGCCAGACCAGGCGCTCCGACGCCGCGCCTCCGGCATCGCGGTAGACAAAGCCGAGCTTGCGCTCGTCGCGGATCGCCTGGCGCACGACGCCGAGATCGATGGCCTCGGCGTTGTCCGAACGCGGCCCGACGAGCAACGTCGTGGCGTCGAGATCCTCACGCAGATCGTCCGGCAGCACCGCCGCGATCTTGGCCAGCGCGTCGGCAGCGGCCGCGGCCAGCCTCGTGTCCGGCTGTTTCGCCACCCAGCGCGAGCCAAGCACGACGGCCTCGATCTCCTCGTCGGTGAACATCAGCGGCGGCAGCATGAAGCCAGGCTTCAGCACGTAACCCAGCCCCGCCTCGCCGTCGATCGGCGCGCCCTGGCCCTGCAGCGTGGCAATGTCACGGTAGAGCGTGCGGATCGAGACGCCCATTTCGCCGGCAAGCGTGCGGCCGCTTACCGGCCGGCGATGGCGGCGCAGGATCTGGATCAGATCGAGCAGGCGTTCGGAGCGGGACATCGATTTGCTATTAGAGGCAATCGAACGATAGGTCTGCAACGCACGTCCCCGCGAGGTGGCGAAGGGAACGCCTGCAACCCCGCATCGTTGTCCCAACAATGGAGATGCGCGGATTCCTGTTGTTCTGGTCGGTGCTTGCCGCAACGATCGCGGCGCTCAGTCTCGGGCCATCCTTTGCCCATGTGCTGGAATCGGTGCCGAGGCTGACGAAATGGTCGCCGGCGCTGTGGCGTGAGACCACTGTCTTCAATGGCCAGTTCCTACTCTTTGCGGTGATCGGCGCGCCGCTCGACATCGCGGCCATCGTCTGTCCGGCGCTGCTGGCCTGGATGCTGCGCGGCGACCGCGCTGCCTTCTGGTTCGTGCTCGCCGCCACCTTGCTTTATGCGCTGGCATTGGCGCTCTGGTTCGGGCTCGTCAAGCCGGCCAACGACGTTCTTGCCACCTGGGTGCCCGGACCGATCCCGGAAAATTTCGAGGCGATCCGGCAGCGTTGGGAAACCGGCCACATGGCGGTCACGGCGGCCAAGGCGCTCGGCTTCATTTCGCTTTGTCTCGGCTTGCTCTCGGTCCGGCACGACTGAGGTATCCATGTGTCGTGGCACGCGGTTTGTTGCGCCGACGGGTTAAGCTGTGGCAGAAGCGAGCCGAACCGCCGGAGACGCTCATCCCTTGAAATCCTTTCGCGACAAACGCCGCGACAGCCGCCCGCATCCTCCGGCCGGGACGGAGCCGGCGCGCCAGCGCGATCCGGCGGCCAGACCTCAGGCGCGATCCGGTGAACATCGCGACGGCAAATCCATAGATCGATCCGAGCAAAAACCGGCGCCGCGCGTCCTTGCTCGCCGCGAAGGCGTCCTGCCGGCGGAACGGCTGCCGCTGATCCTCGAAGTCGCCCCGAACGCCGACTATGCGCTGCTGGACAGCGGCGCGGGCGAGAAGCTCGAACAATACGGCCCCTACCGCATCGTGCGTCCCGAAGGCCAGGCGATCTGGCAAAGGGCGCTGCCGGCAAGAGAATGGGAGCGCGCCGACGCCATCTTCACCGGCGATACCGACGAGGAAGGTATCGGCCGCTGGCGATTTCCGAAAACGCCGCTCGGCGAGACCTGGCCGATGAAGCATGACGGCCTCGATTATTTCGGTCGCTTCACCTCGTTTCGCCATGTCGGCGTCTTTCCCGAGCAGGCCTCGCACTGGGACCATATGGCCGGGCTGATCGCGGCGGCGAAGCGCCCGGTCAAGGTGCTGAACCTGTTCGGCTATACCGGCGTTGCCTCGCTGGTGGCGGCGCGCGCGGGCGCGGAGGTCACCCATGTCGACGCATCGAAGAAAGCGATCGGCTGGGCGCGCGAGAACCAGGAGATGGCCGGGCTCGCCAACAAGCCGATCCGCTGGATCGTCGAGGACGCGGTGAAATTCGCCGAGCGCGAGGAACGGCGCGGCAGCCGCTACGACATCGTGCTCTTCGATCCGCCGGCCTATGGCCGCGGCCCCAGGGGCGAGGTCTGGCAATTGTTCGAGGACCTGCCGGGGCTGACCGATCTTTGCCGCTCGATCCTGACGCCACAGCCGCTCGCCGTGGTTCTCACCGCTTACTCGATCCGCGCCTCCTTCTTCGCCATCCATGCCTTGATGCGCGATACTTTCGCCGGCATGGGCGGCACGGTCGAATCCGGCGAACTGATCATCCGCGAGAAATCCGCCGGCCGCGCGCTGTCGACCTCGCTGTTCTCGCGCTGGGTGGCCAAATGAACGAGCGGCATCAAGGCGCGCCGGGGCAGGTGAAGGAAGTCACCAGCCTCGCCAACCCGCTGGTCAAGGACATCAAGGCGCTGGCGCTGAAGAAATTCCGCGACCAGCAGAATGCCTTCATGGCCGAAGGCCTCAAGCTGGTCATCGACGCACTCGACCTCGGCTGGTCGATCAGGACGCTGGTCTTCGCCAAGGCCGGACGCGGCAATGCGGCGGTCGAAAAGGTCGCCGCGCGCACGGTGGCCGCCGGCGGCATGGTGCTCGAAGTCTCGGAAAAGGTGCTGGCGGCGATCACCCGCCGCGACAACCCGCAAATGGTGGTCGGCGTCTTTGCCCAGCAAACGCTGCCGCTGAGGGACATCCGCGCCAGCGACTGCGATGTCTGGGTGGCGCTCGACCGCGTGCGCGACCCCGGCAATCTCGGCACCGTCATCCGCACTGTCGATGCCGTCGGCGCCAAGGGCGTCATCCTGGTCGGCGACACCACCGATCCCTTCTCGCTCGAAACCGTGCGCGCCACGATGGGCTCGATCTTCGCCGTGCCTGTCGCCAAAGCGACGGAGGCGGCTTTTCTCGCCTGGCGGCGGGACTTTCCGGGCCTCGTCGCCGGCACCCATCTGAAGGGCGCGGTCGACTACCGATCGGTCGACTTCTCCAGGGGTCCAGTGCTCCTTTTGATGGGCAACGAGCAGCAGGGCTTGCCCGACAGTCTCGCCGAAAGCTGCGACAGACTGCTGAGGATTCCGCAGGCCGGCCGTGCCGATTCGCTCAACCTGGCCGTCGCCACCGGCGTCATGCTGTTCGAGATCCGGCGCGGCGCCCTCAAGCTCGACCCCGCCACCGACACCCTGTGAGGACTGCGCAATCGTGAAATCCTGGTCCCCCTACATCATGGTGGTCCTCATCGCCATCGCGCTCGACCAGTGGATCAAACAGCAGGTCGAGGCCGGTCTCGCCTTTCAGGAACGGCTCGATCTGCTGCCGTTCCTGGCGCTGTTTCGCACCTACAACACCGGCATCGCCTTCTCGATGTTCGCCTCCTTCGGCGACACCGGCCTGGTGGTCGTCGCCGTGCTGGTCGTCGCCTTCGTCTCTTTTCTCGCCATGCGCACGCCGCCCGGCCATGTCGTTACCCGGACCGGCTTTGCCCTGATCATCGGCGGCGCGCTCGGCAATCTGATCGACCGCGCCGTCTACGGCCACGTCATCGACTACGTCCTGTTTCACACGCCCGTCTGGTCCTTCGCGGTGTTCAACCTCGCCGACGCCTTCATCTCGATCGGCGCCGTGTTGGTCGTCTTTGACGAACTGATCGGCTGGCGCCGAGAAGCCAGGCGGTAGCATCCAGGCAATTGACCTCGCGCGGCTGGCGCCGCACAGTTCATCAATTGCCAGACCCGAGGAGAAAAAATGTCCGATACCTTCAAAGCCATCCTCGTTTCGCGCGATGCCGACAAAAAGCAGTCCGTCGAGATCGTCGACCTCACCGAGGCCGAGCTGATGGAAGGCGACGTCACCGTTGCCGTCGAGGCAACGACGGTGAACTACAAGGACGGGCTCGCCATCACCGGCAAGGCGCCGGTCGTCCGCCGCTGGCCGCTGGTGCCTGGCGTCGATTTCGCCGGCACCGTCATCTCCTCCTCCCATGCCGACTGGCGCAAGGGAGACAAGGTCGTCCTCAATGGCTGGGGCGTCGGCGAGACGCATTTCGGCGCCTATGCCGGCCGCGCCCGCGTCAAGGGCGACTGGCTGGTGCCGCTGCCCGAAGGCATGAGCGCGCATGACGCGATGGCCGTCGGCACGGCCGGCTATACCGCCATGCTCTGCGTCATGGCGCTGGAGCGGCACGGCATCCTGCCGGATCGCGGCCCCGTGGTGGTGACCGGGGCCGCCGGCGGCGTCGGCTCGGTGGCGGTGTCGATCCTATCCAGCCTCGGCTACCATGTCATTGCGTCCACCGGCCGCAATGCCGAAAGCCCCTATCTGATCGACCTCGGCGCGGCTGAGGTGATCTCGCGCGACGAACTCAACCAGCCGGCAAAGCCGCTCGCCAAGGAACGCTGGGCGGGCGGCGTCGACGCCGTCGGCAGCCATACGCTCGCCAATGTGCTGTCGATGACCTCCTATGGCGGCGCGATCGCCGCTTGCGGCCTGGCCGGCGGCATGGACCTGCCGGCCAGCGTTGCGCCCTTCATCCTGCGCGGCGTCTCGCTGCTTGGCATCGATTCCGTCATGGCGCCGAAGCCGGTTCGTCTGGAGGCCTGGCGCCGCATCGGCACCGATCTCGACCTCAGGAAACTGTCGGCGCTGTCGAACACGATCGGCTTCAAGGACATCATCGGCGCCGCGCGCGACATCGTCGAGGGCAAGGTTCGGGGCCGCGTGGTGGTGGATATGTGACCAGCGCATGACCCCGAAAATCGGAACCGATTTTCGGAAAGGATCATGCGCAAAATCAAAAAGTGCTACAGCGTCCTTTGCGCGTTCGAACGGACGCGCGGCGCTGTAGTGCAATTCAGGAAAGTGTAGCGGTTTTCCGTCTGGAATTGCGTTAAATCAGCCAAACGGCCGAAATCCGCTTGATCGCTAAAATTCGAACGATCCGCCGAAATTTTCCATAATCTCTGTCTGGCAAAGTTTCCTCATGATCGGGGATTCCGGCATCAGGCAGGACAGCAGCACCGAAGGCGTCGACGGGTTGGGCCCCGGTGTGCCGAGGCGGCAGTTGCTTGTCGCGCCGCCGCTGGCCCCGGAATTGCCCGCGGCCAACCGCGAGGGCCTGCCTTTCCTGACGATTGTCGCCATCGCCGTGCTGGCGGGCCTGTCGCATCTCACCGGTGCGCCGGTCATCGTCACCGGCGGCCTGCTGGCGACCGGGCTGGCCGGCCTCGCCATGCATCTGCGCAGCCGCCGTGCCGAGCGCCGCACCGCAGCCTTGCTCGACGAGACCGCCGCCCGCAGCCGCGCCGAGATCGAGACGCTCGCCGACCGCATGTGGGAGATGCAGGAGAGCGAGGAGCGGTTTCGCGGACTGATCGATGCGCTTGGCGATCTCGTCGTGCATCGCGACCGCGACGGCAACATCGTTTACGCCAACAAGGTGTTTGCCTCGCTCGTCGATACCGACCAGCGCGATCTTGCCGGCAAGACCTTGTCCGAACTCGGCATCGATGTCGGCATCGTGCCCGACGCCGCCTTCTCCGACCATGAGTGCCTTAGCTCAACCGACGTCGCTATCCGCACGCCGGCGGGGCCGCGCTGGTTCTCCTGGATCGAGCTGTCGGTGCGCGACAAGGATACGGGCTCGGTCTCGCACCGGGCGATCGCCCGCGACATCACCGCCCGCAAACGCGCCGAATCCTCGCTGATCACCGCCCGCGAGCGGGCCGAATACGCAAGCCAGGCCAAGTCGCGCTTCCTCGCCACGGTCAGCCACGAGATCCGCACGCCGATGAACGGCATCATGGGCATGGCCAAGCTGCTTGCCGACACCGACCTGTCGCCGGAGCAGCGCACCTATGTCGGCGCCGTCTCCACCTCGGCCAGCGCGCTTCTGGCGCTGATCGAGGATCTGCTCGACTATTCCAAGATCGAGGCCGGCCGCTTTGACCCCGAGCCGCAGCCGACATCGCTGCGCGAGATCGCCGACAACATCATCGAGCTGCTGGCGGCGAAGGCCTTCGCCAAGAACATCGGCCTCGGCTGCCATGTCGAGCCCGATGTGCCGCAGATGATTACCGCCGATCCGGGCCGGGTCCGCCAGGTGCTGCTCAATCTCATCGGCAACGCCGTAAAATTCACCGATGCCGGCGGCGTGCTGCTCACCGTGGCGCGGGTCCGCACCGAAACAGCCGACCGCATCTGCTTTACCGTCACCGACACCGGTCCCGGGCTGCGCGAAGAGGACATGGAGCGAATTTTCGAGGAGTTCGAGCAATCCGACGGCACCTCGACAAGGGTGCATGGCGGCGCCGGTCTCGGCCTTGCCATCTCCAAGCGGCTGGTGATCGCCATGGGCGGCACGATCTCGGTTTCGAGCCGGCTCGGCGAAGGATCCGAATTCGTCTTCGACATCCCCGCCACAGCGGCAACCGAGCCGCCGCCACATCGCCACAATGTCCTCTCC
Organism: Mesorhizobium sp. B1-1-8; assembly: GCF_006442795.2. NCBI lineage: Bacteria > Pseudomonadati > Pseudomonadota > Alphaproteobacteria > Hyphomicrobiales > Phyllobacteriaceae > Mesorhizobium > Mesorhizobium sp. B1-1-8. Next base: position 1,633,030 of record NZ_CP083956.1, on the reverse strand, counting down.
GACCGGCGCGCGGTGATCGTGTCGAAGAACGCGGTCGAGGCCGATGCCATTGCCCGTGCCATCCGCGCCCACGGCGGCGCCGTCGATATCGCCGCGACGCCTGGCCAGGCCGCTTCGTATGCCGCCGGCTGCAACGTGCTGCTGATCGATGCCGCGCTTGAAAACAGCGACGGCCGCTTGCTGAAGCGCCTGCGCGAGAGCGGCCTTGTCGATTGCGAGGCCATCACCCTGATCGCTCCGACCGACCGCGGCATGCTCGGCGAATTCCGCGCCAATGGCTACGCGACATTCCTCGCCCGGCCGGTGCGCGGCGAAACGCTGCTGCGCGTGCTGTTGACCAGCCACGTGCCGGCGCCCGCCTCCCAGCCGCGGCCGGAACCGCGCGGCGCCTCGTCCGTCCGCCGCCGCGATCAGGGCCTGTCGGTGCTGATCGCCGAGGACAATGACATCAACGCCATGCTCGCCCGCGCCACGCTTCTCAAGGCGGGACATCGCGTCAAGATCGTCGGCAACGGCAAGGCAGCCGTCGAGGCCGTCACCGATGCCGGGCTCAAGCACCGCTTCGACGTGGTGCTGATGGACCTGCATATGCCGGTGATGGACGGGCTGGATGCGATCGCCGCCATCCGCCGCCACGAGGAGGCGCTCGCCGTGCCGCCGGTGCCGATCATGGTGCTTTCGGCCGACAGCCAGGAAAAGACCCGCCACACCGTTCTGGCCCACGGCGCCAGCGGCTTCGTGACCAAGCCGCTCGACCCTGATGCGCTCGTCCATGCCGTCGAAGGACAGGTCGCCGCCTGATGAAATTTTCAAGGCCCGAACGCCTTGGAATGTCTGGGTTATGCGAGCGTAAGCTAGCCGGTTGAGGGTATTCGCCAGCCGGCGAAGTATTGCCCGCCACGCCGTATCACGGTAGTGTCACAATCCTGTTGCACCTACACCGTATCCCCGTGCCAAGAGGGATGGCTCGAAGGAGAATCACTCGTGCATACAGTCATGCCTGAATGTGACACTCGGCCGAATGCCGGCGGCGCTTTGCTCGCCGCGCGTAGCGCCGATGCCGTCGCAAGTGGCGCACCGCTGGGCCGCATCGGCAACCTCGAAGTGCGGCTTGCCCGCAACGAGGCCGAGATCGCCGCCGCCCAGGAAGTGCGCTACCGGGTATTCTATGACGAGCTTGGCGCAAGAAAGGATCTGTTCCAGGCGCCGGACCGGCGCGACGCCGATCGTTTCGACCCGCTCTGCGACCATCTTCTGGTTTTCGACACCTCGCTTCCCGGCCCCGAGCATCGCCGCATCGTCGGCACCTACCGCCTGCTGCGGCAAGAGATCGCGGCGACCGCCGGCGGCTTCTACTCGGAGGGCGAATTCGAGCTGACCAAGCTGATCGCCCGTCATCCGGGTCAGCGCTTCCTCGAGCTGGGCCGCTCCTGTGTTCTGCCGGAATATCGCTCCAAGCGCACCATCGAGGCGCTCTGGCAAGGCATCTGGGCCTACATCAACCATTACGGCATCGGCGTCATGACCGGCTGCGCCTCTTTCCACGGCGTCGTGCCGGCCGCGCATGCCGAGGCGCTCACCTATCTCGCCCATCACTGCCGCACCGACCAGGCCTGGGATGTCCGGGCGGTTGCCGGCCGCTACTGCTCGATGGACCTGATGCCGATCGAGGCAGTCAACGCCAAGGCGGCGATCGCGGCGATGCCGCCGTTGGTCAAGGGCTATCTGCGCGTCGGCGCCCGCATCGGCGACGGCTGCGTCATCGATCACGAATTCTCGACCGTCGACGTCTTCGTTGTCATGCCGGTCAAGGAGATCGGCGCCCGCTACGTCAACTATTATGGCGGTGAAGGGCAGCGCTTCGCGGCATAGCGAATAGCGAATAGCGAATAGCGAATAGCGAATAGCGAATAGCGAATAGCGAATAGCGAATAGCGAATAGCGAATAGAAGAAAGTGGCGGGATTTATTCCGTTCAACCCCTATTCGCTACTCTCTATTCGCTATTCGCTCCTATTCGCTATTCGCTCCCTCAGGGAATATCTTCCGGCCTTCGCCCCGGCCGGCTCCTATAGGCTGGAAAAGACCAGCCGAACCTAAGCGCACCGCCGCGCACCAGGAACGCAGCCGCAAAGCCGAGCAGGCTGGACGCTAGCGCCGGCAGGCCGGCAAGATCGCCGAGCGTGAACAGCGCCGCACCGGCAAGGGCCGCCGTGACATAGATTTCGGGCCTGAGCAGCACCGAAGGCTCGCCCGCAAGCAGGTCGCGCAATATGCCGCCGAACGTCGCGGTCAGCACACCGGTGATCACCGACACGACAGGCGAGCCGGTAATCGCCAGACCTTTTGCCGCCCCCATCACCGAGAAGGCGGCGAGGCCGATGGCATCGAGCCAGAGCAGGAGCTTGTAACGGGACTCGACCAGGTGCGCGCTGAAGAAGACCAGCACCGCCACGATGGCGCAGATCAGCACATAGCCGCTGCTGGCGACCCAGAACACAGGCAGGTTGAGGATGACGTCACGCAGCGTGCCGCCGCCGATACCGGTGACACTGGCCAGGAACAGGAAGCCGATGATGTCGAGTTGCTTGCGCGAAGCGGCAAGCGCGCCGGTCGCCGCAAAGACCGCGACGCCGGCATAGTCGAGCAGCTCGATGGGATTTGTCATAAGGGAGTAAGGCAGTAGGGGAGTAGGGGAGTAGGGGAGTAGGGGAGTAAAAAAAATAGCACGAAGCTGCACGAATGTACGGCTTGTCTAACTTATGCCCTACTCCCTTATTCCCCTACTCCCTTATTCACGCATCCTTCTCGGCCTGCTCGTTCACCGGTCCCGGCTCGACCGGGGCTTCGCCGGCCGCAGCCTTGGTGCCGCCCTTGGCGACGCCGACCATGGCCGGCCTCAGCACCCGCTCTCCGATCGAATAGCCCGGCTGCACGACCTGGACAACCGTGCCAGCAGGGACGTCGGCGGTGGGCACCTCGAACATCGCCTGGTGGTAGTTCGGATCGAACTTCTCGCCTTCCGGCGCAAGCTTCTTGACACCGTGGCGTTCCAGCGCCGACAGCATGGCGCGTTCGGTGAGATCGACGCCTTCGATCAGCGCCTTGAAGCCGGCATCGCCGGAGGCCTTGGCCTCGGCCGGAATGGCGTCGAGCGCGCGGCGCAGATTGTCGGAAACCGACAGCATATCGCGGGCGAAATTGGCGACCGCATAAGTGCGCGCGTCATGCACGTCGCGCACGGTGCGCCGCCGCAAATTCTCCATTTCGGCCGCAACGCGCAGCGCGCGGTCCTTCAGCTCCTCGTTTTCTTTCAGCAGCCGCACAAGCGCTTCATAGTCGCCGTCGACGCCGCCTTCCGCTCGCTCGCCGGAAGCCTGGGCGGCTTCGGTTTCCTCGGGCGCGCGTTCGTCTTTTGCCTGGTCGCTCATCGCCATTTCCCGTTATTCGCGTTGGTTTGGATTTGCGCCCGATATCGAGGTTTGAGGGCCAAAAATCAAGGGGCAAGCGCGTTGCGTTGCCCTGTGCCGATCGCTCCTTATTAATTCAAATTTTACCGTACTGAGTGGCTTTGCTTGCTATCCCAAGGTGATGTTGGAACCTTTGTTGGGCCGCAAGAGTTTCGAAGCCGACACAGGATTTTGGGACAATGAAGGGCAACAACAGCAAAAGGCGCGCCGCGCTCGCCAATGATATCAGGCGGCAAATCGGCGCCGAGGCGACGAAGCGCTTGTTGCGCACGTTGCCGGCATTTCGCCTGGAAACAGAGGTGCCCAAACGTCTGCGGGACCTGCTCGACCGCCTCGACGACATCGAGCCGAACCCCGCAAGCAGCGAGCGTCGCCAATAGGCCAAGATAGCGACACTCGTCTTGCCGATGCGGCAATGGTCCTACGCCGCCTTGCGCTCGTCGCGCATCAGGATCTCGCCATGGCGGATCTCGGTCCCGAGCACCTTCAGGCATTCGCGCATGAAGGCGGCAAGGCCGGGCCAGCCCTTGGCCGAAACCAGATTGCCGTCGACATGCGCGCCAGTCGGCGCAACGTCGATATAAATGCCGCCGGCAAGCGTCACTTCCGGCTCGCAATAATGCAACGCCGCGACTTCCCTGCCGCGCACCACGCCATCGACCGCGATCAGGATCTGCACACCATGGCAGATGGTGAAGATCGGCTTGCCGGTTTCATGGAAATGCCGGACCAGCGCCTGCACCCGCTTGTCGATGCGGATGTATTCCGGCCCGCGCCCGCCGGCTGCGTAGACGGCATCGTAGTCGGCCGGGTTAACCTCGGCGAAGGTTTTGTTGAGGACGTAGTCGTGGCCGAGCTTTTCGGTATAGGTCTGGTGGCCTTCGAAATCATGCAGCGAGGTCTTCAGGATATCGCCGGCCTTCTTGTCGGGACAAACGACATGGACGGTGTGGCCGACCGCATGCATGGCCTGTTCGAAGACGAAAATCTCGTATTCCTCGCTGAACTCGCCAACGAGCATCAAAATCTTCTTGCCTGCCATGCCGGTTCCTCCCTTGCTGGCTGTTTATTTCGAGACATGAAATAATAGCCCTATCCTAAGGGCAAGACGGCGGAAGGGGAAGTGCAAATCGCCAAAGTGGTCTGACCAGATCGATGGATGCGATCGGTCGCGGCAACGACAATCCGGCTTGCGGCGCGAAAATCGCAATCTTGGTCTGACCAGAAAGTCGCAGCCGGCGCCAGCCAGGAGCGAAAGCGCCTGCCGGACAGATCAGCTGGTCCGCTTGCGCCGCCAGGAGTATTTCGGTCCCTTGGGTTCCGGCTCCACGGCCGGCTGGTAATAAACCGGCAGGCCGCCGGTGCGGCCTTCCTCGAGGCGCTTCAACAAGACGGGGTTCGAAACCTCGAATTCGTCGAAGCCGAGCCTGAGCATATGCGGCAGCTGATCGACCAGCACCTGGCCGGTGGCGCGCATCGCGCCGGTGAAACGATGCCGGCTGCGCAACAACTCGCCCTTCGAGAAGGAGCGACCATCGTTGAACGCCGGAAAGGCCAGAGCCACCAGCGACAACTGGTCGAGCAGACCGGTTATCTTGTCGAGCTCGTCGCCGGGCTGCAGCAATACGCCGAGGCGCTCCCGGGCCGACTTGCGGACCTCCTCATCAAGTCCGAGAAAAACCTGCAACGGCAGGATGAAACGGCCATTGCCGGCAAGCGCTTCGGCGCTTTCGGCATGGCTCCATTCATCCTCGCGAAAGCCGTCCGGGGTCCAGAGGCGGGTCCCTGGTGTCGTCGATCCAGTCATCAAAGATCCTAAAAGCACAATAAGGAGCAGGCCGCCTTTGCAGGCCGGCTTCACCTGAACATCGACATACCCTAAAGCGATGCGTCGGTCAGCGATTTTTCCAAGCCCGAAAGGTGGATGCCGCACTCGGTCTTGGCATGCCCCGCCCAACGGCCGCTGCGCGCATCCTCGCCAGGCTGCACCGGTTGCGTGCAGGGGAAGCAGCCGATCGAGAGATAGCCGTAGGCGACCAGCGGATTTTCGCGCAGCACATGCGCGCGCATGTAGTCGGCCTGATCCGCCGTCGTCCAATGCGCCAGCGGATTGACGCGGATGCGCGAGCCGACCGCCTCGAACACCGGCAGCGCCGCCCGCGTCGAGGCCTGGAAGCGCTTGCGCCCGGTCAACCAGGCGCGGAACGGCTCGACGCCGCGCGCCAGCGGCTCGACCTTGCGCACGTTGCAGCAGGCGTCGGTGTCGGTCTCGTTGAGCCTGCCGGTCGGATCGACGCGTTCGAGCGCCGCCTCGGCCGGCTTGATCACCCGGATGTCGGTCAGGCCGAAATCCGCGGCCAGCGCATCGCGATAGTCGAGCGTTTCCTCGAAATGCTTGCCGGTATCGAGAAAGATCACCGGCAGCGAGCGGTCGATCTCGGAAATCATGTGCAGCAAGACGGCCGAATCCGCGCCGAACGACGACACGGCGGCAATCTCGCCGCGGAAGAATTCGCGCGCCGAGCGCTCGATGATCTCGATCGGCTTCAGATGACCGAGAAGCGCGTCGAGCCCCGCCGCTTCGGCGGCGATGCCGGCCTCGACGCCGCCGATCCGGTCAAGCGGCCTTGGTTTCGCCAGCATAGAGCGCCTCCTTGAACGGCGCGGGACCGACACGGCGGTAGGCGTCGATAAAACGTTCACTGGGACTGAGCCGAAGGCCGAGATAGGCATCGACGATCTGCTCGATGGCGTCGGTGATCTCTTCCGAGGAAAAGCCGCGGCCGATGATCTCGCCGACCGACGTGTTCTCGTCGGCCGAGCCGCCAAGCGTCACCTGGTAGAGCTCGGTGCCCTTCTTCTCGACGCCGAGAATGCCGATATGGCCGACATGGTGGTGGCCGCAGGCATTGATGCAGCCGGAGATCTTCAGCTTCAACTCGCCGATCTCGCGCTGCCGTTCCAGCGAGGCGAAGCGGCGCGAGATCTCCTGCGCCACCGGGATCGAACGGGCCGTGGCCAGCGCGCAATAATCGAGGCCCGGGCAGGAGATGATGTCGCTGATCAAATTGGAGTTGGCCGTCGCCAAGCCAATGTCGACCAACGCGTCATAGACCGCCTTGAGATCGGCACGCGCCACATGCGGCAGGATCAGGTTCTGCTCGTGGCTGACGCGCAGCTCGTCGAAGGCGTATTTCTCGGCGATGTCGGCGACAGCCTCCATCTGGCTGTCGCTGGCGTCACCCGGCACCTCGCCGATGCCTTTCAGCGAAATCGTCACCGCCGCATAGTCGGGGTGTCGGTGCGTGACCACATTCTGGTCGAGCCATTCGGAAAAACTTTTGGAATCGAGTCGCGCATGCTTCACCGCGGCGTCGCCTTCCGGCCGTGCCGTGAGCATCGGCGGCGCGAAATAGGCATCGATGGCGCGGATGTCGGCTTCCGGCAGCTTCAGTTCGGCGTCCTTCAACTCCCGCCATTCGGCTTCTACCTGGCGCGTGATCTCCTCAACGCCGGTCTCATGAACCAGAATTTTGATACGCGCCTTGAACTTGTTGTCGCGCCGGCCATAGAGGTTGTAAACGCGCAGGATCGCCGTGCAGTAGGACAACAGATCAGCTTCCGGCAGGAAGTCGCGGATCTTCTTGGCCACCATCGGCGTGCGCCCCTGGCCGCCGCCGACATAGACGGCAAAGCCGAGCCCGCCGGCCGCGTTCTTCTTAAGATGCAGGCCGATATCATGCGTCTGGATGGCGGCGCGATCGCGCTCCGCACCCGTGACCGCGATCTTGAATTTTCTAGGCAGGAACGAGAATTCCGGATGCACCGACGACCATTGCCGCAAGATTTCAGCGTAGGGACGCGGATCGGCAACCTCGTCGGCGGCGGCCCCGGCGAAGTGATCGGCGGTGACGTTGCGGATGCAATTGCCGCTGGTCTGGATGGCGTGCATCTCGACGCTCGCCAGATCGGCCAGGATCGCCGGAATGTCCGACAGCGCCGGCCAGTTGAACTGGATGTTCTGGCGCGTGGTGAAGTGGCCGTAGCCCTTGTCGTATTTGCGCGCGATATGGCCGAGCATGCGCAATTGCCTGCTGTTCAGCGTGCCGTAGGGCACGGCGATGCGCAGCATATAGGCGTGCAATTGCAGATAGACGCCGTTCATCAGCCTGAGCGGCCGGAACTGGTCCTCGGTGATCTCGCCGGACAGCCGGCGCTGTACCTGGTCGCTGAACTCGGCGACGCGGGCCTGAACGAAATCGTGGTCGAACTCGTCGTAACGGTACATGCTTCGTCTTTCAGGGCGCGTCCGCCCGTTGCTTTCCTAAAACCCTAGGCCGCCCGGACCGCTTCCGCGCCGGCCTGCTTGCCGATGTCGGTGCGGATGGTTGGACCGGCGGCGCGGATCTTTTCGCGCAGCCGCACCGGCTCGACCAGGCCGTCCACCACGGTGACGTCGATAACATTGACGTCGACGACCTCATTGTTGGCGGCGGCTGCGGCGCCGATCGCCTCCAGCCGGTCTTCCGCCGCCTTGTCATGGGCGAGGTCGGCATGGCCGACCGTCTCCGCCCAGCCGCCGTTGGCATACCAGACGGCAATGCCGTCGGAGAGCCGGTTCGCAGTCAGAACCTTCATTGCCGGACTCCTTCGGCCGCCACGCTGGCCGCTTCTTCATGCTTATGTGCCGCGAGCGGCTCGGAATGTTCAAAATTGGCGCCGGCGACGGCGTCGCCGATGATCGTCATGACCGGGCCGGTAAGGTCGGCGCGCGCTTCCAGCGACGGCAGGTCGGCCAGCGTGCCGTGAAAGCGGCGGCGGTTGCCGAGGCTGGCATTCTCGACCACGGCAACCGCGGTGTCGGGCGACAATCCAGCCTCGATCAGGCGGCCGGCCACTTCGGCCGCCACCGAGCGGCCCATATAGACAGCGACGGTGGCGCCGGAGATGGCAAGCTTTGCCCAGTCGGGCAGCGAGTTGCCCTTGAGGTCGTGGCCGGTGGTGAACACCATCGAGGATGAAACCCCGCGCAGCGTCAGCGGCAATTCGAAATCCGCGGCGGCGGCAAAGGCCGCGGTGACGCCCGGAACCACTTCATAGGCGATCCCCGCCTCGCACAGCGCTGCCATTTCCTCGCCGGCGCGGCCGAACACCAGCGGGTCGCCGGACTTCAGCCGCACGACGCGCTTGCCCGCGCGGCCAAGCTCGACAAGCAGCGCGTTGATCTCGGCCTGGCTCTTGGTGTGGCAGCCCTTGCGCTTGCCGACCGGCAGGCGCTCGGCGTCGCGCCGGCCCATGACCACGATCGCCTCCGGCACCAGCGCATCATGGACGATCACATCGGCTTCCATGAGCAGGCGGTGGGCGCGCAGCGTCAAAAGGTCTTCCGCGCCCGGACCGGCGCCGACCAGCGCGATGTGGCCTTCGGCCCGTGCATCTGAAGCGAGAAGATCGTGCGCGGCCTCGTGCGCCCTGGCGAATTCGCCGGCTTCAATGGCCTTTGCCGGTGCGCCGGCGAAGAAATCGCTCCAGAAACGGCGGCGGCGGTTGCCCCTCGGCAACCGCTCCGCAGCGGCACGAAACGACGCGGCGAGTGCTGCCAGCCGGCCCAGCGACGGCGACAGCATGCGGTCGATGCGGCCGCGCAGCAGTTGCGCCAGCACCGGCCCGGCGCCCTCGGTGCCGATGGCAATCGCCACCGGCGCCCGGTTGACCAGCGCCGGCGTAAAGAAATCGCAGAGCTCCGGCCGATCCACGGCATTGGCCGGAATGCCCAGCCGGCGCGCGTCTTCGACAACGCGGCGGTCGAGTGTTTCGTCGCCGCTGGCGGCAAACACCAGGGCAGCGCCCTCTAGATGCATGGCATCATGGGCTGCATCGATATGGACGGCGCCAGCGGTTGTGATGAAATCCTGCAGCTCCGCATCGGGCGCATCGGCGACGATGCGCAGCACCGCGCTCGACTGCGCAAGCAGCCGCGCCTTGGCAAGCGCCTCCGCGCCATTGCCGACGATGGCTACAGCTTCGCCGTCGACCCGCATGAACACGGGAAAGGCGTTGAGCTTGGCGTTGGCTGGCGACATGGCGATGAGCATTACTGGAACAGTTTGGCAGTTTTACGCGGGCGCGCCCAAAATCAGAAGGCAAGCACTCGCGCGGGCTCCGGTAGCAGGCAATCGCTTTTTCGCGACCATGATAAGCGGGAGAAAAAAATTCTACGCTTGCGCCGCGCATAGCGGGGGCAACCGGCACCCCACCCTGATCCATCGTAATTTTTAGCGCCTTGCCGAGGAAGCGGCAAAATAGTTTTTTCTAAATTCTACTAAGTTAGTAGATTAAAGCCACGCTCTCCCGGGCCGGCATTGACATGGCTTTTGAGGGAGAGGCGAGCCGTGCCGGTCGGTTGGAACAATCATGCTTGGCGACACGTTTGGATGTCGATCCCATCTTTGCCGATCCGGCTGCTCCGATGGCCGATCGGCGGCCCGAAGCCGGCAAGGAGGAACACCATGAGCATCAAGCTGAAACACGGACTTTGGGTCGTCGTGGCCGATGGCGAAAAGGCGCTCTTCCTGCGCAACCAGGGTGACGTCAAATTCCCGAAACTTGAGGTGGTCCAGGAAATGGAGCAGGAGAATCCGGCTACCCGTGAGCAGGGCAGCGACAAGCCGGGCCGACAAAGCAATGAAGGACCCCGCAGCGCCGTCGAAGAAACCGACTGGCACCGCCTTGGCAAGGAACGCTTTGCCGATGACATCGCCGAGCGGCTTTACAAGCTCGCGCATCGGGGCGAATTCGATGCGCTGGTGCTGATCGCGCCGCCTCAGGTGCTCGGCGAGATGCGCCAGAAACTGCATAAGGAAGTCGGCGACAAGATCGAGGCGGAAATCCCCAAAACGCTGACCAATCATACCGTCTTCGATATCGAGAACCTGCTCCAGGCGGATTGAGCGCGGCAGCAGATTTGCCATTTCTCGCCGGTGCGCCCGCCAGTTTGATGCTTCCGCGCGCAACTAGCCGATCACGCGATGAATGCGGAGCCACCATCTCGCGCGATATCGCCGAGATATTTTGCCGGGGGCTTGCCCAGCGCCTTCTTGAACATGGTGATGAAAGCCGTGACGGATTCATAGCCGAGATCGCCCGAAACCTGCTGCACGCTGGCGCCTGAAGCCAGTTCCCGCAGCGCCACGATCAGGTGCAGTTGCTGGCGCCAGCGCCCGAAAGTCAGCCCCGTCTCCTTGACGACGAGGCGTGCCAGACTGCTCTCGCTGAGCGCAACGCGACTGGCCCATTGCGCCAGCGTGCTGCGGTCGGCGGGATCGTCGGCCAACGCCTCGGCGATGCGCCGCAAGCGCGGCTCGGCCGAGATCGGCAGATGCAATTGCTGGACAGGCATACGCGGCAGCTCGGCGAGCAGAATCCCCGCCAGAAGGTCGCCTCGTGCGTCATCCGGTGCACAATCCGACAGTTCGATGATCAACTCGCGCAGCAGAGGCGAGATCGAAAGCGTGCAGCACCGGTCCGGCAGTTCGGCAGCGCCCGGCTCGAAGTAGACGAAGAAAATCCGCGCATTGGCCGTCGCGATGTTGCTGTGCTCCATGCCGCTTGGGATCCACACGCCGCAATGCGGCGGCACCATCCAGAGGCCGCCGGGAACACGGCAGGTGACCCCGCCACCGAGCGCGAAGACGAGTTGTCCCTTGCGATGCCAATGCTCGGCCACCTCAGCCCGGGTCTCGGTAACGTCGACGCGAATGGCGATCGCCGGCGCCAGCACGTCGTCGACATCGAAGTCTCGCCAGGGCCAGCGGAGCGGTTGCCTCATAGTTGACTGCTTTTAGCGATCATTTGGCTTTTTATCTAAATTTTTCAGCCGCGAAAGTCGATAGGGTCGAGCCCTCTCGTGGCAATTGTCTCGTCAAATTTCAAAGGTGGCTTAATGCTCGCTCTCGCTATCTCTTCCGACAGCCAAAGCAGGCTGAAGCTCACCGAAATCGACGAGCCACATTGTTGTTCGAATGAAGCATTGGTGGCAGTCCATGCAACGTCGTTGAACCGTGGCGAACTGCGCCTGCTCGGCATTCGCCGCGATGGCTGGGTACCCGGCCAGGACGTCGTCGGCGTGATCGAACGGGCAGCAGCCGATGGCTCCGGCCCGGTCGCGGGCACACGGGTTGCGGCTTTGGTCGACCAGGCGGGCTGGGCCGAACGCGTTGCCGTTCCAACCGACCGTCTCGCCGTCCTGCCGGAAGGCGTCAGCTTCGCTTCCGCTGCCACGCTTCCGGTCGCGGGCACGACGGCGCTAAGGACGTTGCGCCATGGCGGCGACCTGACCGGCCAGCAGGTCCTGATTACCGGCGCGAGCGGCGCGGTTGGCCGCTTCCAGATCCAGATTGCCCGCCAGCAAGGCGGGATCGTGACCGCGGTCGCCGCCACCCGGCACGACGAGGATCTCCGTGGGCTGGGAGCCGCGAAAATCGTCGGGTCGATCGAGCTGGCCGAGGGGCCGTTTTCGTTGATCACCGAGTCGGTCGGCGGCGAAAGCCTCGCGCGGGCCATAGAGCGTGTCGCGCCTGGCGGCACCATCGTCATGTTCGGTTCGAGCAGCGGCGAGCTCACGCCCGTCGGATTCCGCCAGTTCGTTCCGGGTCACGAAGGAGCGAGGCTTCAGACGTTCGCCTACTACACGTCCGGCTCAGCCATCGGCGCGGACATCGCCTGGCTGCTTGGCTTGGTCGCGGCCGGCCGGCTGGAAACCCGCGTCGCCTTGACCGTGCCGTGGACAGACATTGCCAAGGCCCTGGACGCGCTGCGACAGCGCAGCTTCAGCGGCAAGGCCGTCCTCACCATAGCCGGATAAGTCAGCAGTTCAGACGTGCTGGCCGCCATTGATGTGGATTTCCGAGCCGGTCACGTAGGACGCCTGGCCCGAGCACAGGAAGAAGATGATGTCGGCGACCTCCGAGGTGGCGCCGAGGCGCCGCAGCGGGATCGCCTCGACTATTCTGTCGGTGCCGGGCGACAGGATCGCGGTGTCGATCTCGCCCGGCGCGATCGCGTTGACGCGGATACCGTGCGGACCGAAATCATGCGCCATCTCGCGCGTCAGCGAGCCGAGTGCGGCCTTCGACGTAGCATAGGCGGTGCCGGCGAACGGATGCACCCGGGTGCCGGCGATCGAGGTGACGTTGACGATCGAGCCCTTCGCTGCTGCCAGTTCCTTGAACAGGCCCCTGGCCAGCATGATCGGCGCGAAGAAATTGACCTGGAACACGTCGCGCCAGACATGCATCGGCGTATCGATCGAATTCATCCGGCTGCCGTCTTTCAACTTCGGCGAGATGCCGGCATTGTTGACCAGCGCGTTGAGTTGCCCGCCATGCGCCTCCAGCCGATGCCGGATTTCGGAGACGGCGATGCCGACATCCTCCTGGTCGGCGAGATCGACCTTGATATGGTCCTCAGGCCCGGCAGGCCACGGGCAATCCTCGGCGAAGGCCTGGCGCGAGCAGGTGATGACGCGCCAGCCCTCGCGCGAAAAGCGCTTCACCGTCGCATGGCCGATGCCGCGGCTGGCGCCGGTGAGCACGATGGTTTTTCTGCTGTCGGTCTCGGCCATGGCATGGTCTCCGGCCGGACATGTAGCCGAAGCCGGCCGTGGTGGCGAGAGGCGAGTTAGCCGCCGCCCAGAATGTCGAGGATCGAGGTCTGCCGCTTCCTGGTCCGGCCGCCGACATCGCCGGGCGGCACGGGATGCTTGATCGAGGCGGTGGCGCCGCCGTCGCCCGGCATGTCGAAGCCGCCGGCATCGACCGTTTCGGCCGGTTGCGCGGTCCGTGCCGGCTTTGCCGGCGCCGGTGCCTGGGCGGCGACTGGCGCCGACCGGCCGACCGGCGCTTGCGGCACCGGTGGCGGCTGCGAGGCATCGGCCGACGGGATCTCGTCCGGCACGATCGTGTCGGACGGCGTCGACTTCCAGGTGCCGGGCAGCGGCCTGACCGGCACGCCTTCATGCGCGGCGACCATGAATTCATGCCAGGCCTGCGCCGGCAGCGCGCCGCCGGTCACCTTCTTCATCGGGCTGCCGTCGTCATTGCCGAACCACACGCCGGTGGTGAGATTGGCGGTGTAGCCGACGAACCAGGCGTCGCGCGAGTTCTGGCTGGTGCCGGTCTTGCCCGCCGAAGGCCAGTTGAAGGCCGCCTTCTTGGCGGTGCCGACCTCGACCGTGCCGGTCATCATCGAATTCATCATGCCGACGATGTCGGCCTTGAGGACGCGCGGCGCGCTGCCGCTACTGTCGTTGTAGAGCACCTTGCCGTCGGCCGTGGTGATGCGGCGGATGAAATGGATATCCGGCTTGTAGCCGCCGTTGGCGAACGGCACGTAAGCCGACGTCAGTTCCAGCGGCGTCACTTCCGAGGTGCCGAGCGCGATCGAGGTGTTGGCCTGCAGGTCGGACTGGATGCCCATGCGGTGCGCCGCCTCGACCACCGCGTCGGGGCCGACTTCCATGGTGAGCTGCGCCGCCACCGAGTTCAGCGACTTGGCGAGCGCCGTCGCCAGCGTCACCTTGCCATAATATTTGCCGCCGTAATTGTCCGGCGTCCACTTGCCGATCTTGATAGGGGCGTCGTTGCGCACGCTGTCCGGCGTGCGGCCGGCTTCGAGCGCGGCCATGTAGACGAACGGCTTGAAGGCCGAGCCGGGCTGGCGCCGCGCTTCCGAGGCGCGGTCGAACTGGCTGGTCGAATAGTCATAGCCGCCGACCATGGCGCGCACGGCGCCGGAATCGTCGATCGACACCAGCGCCCCTTGCGTGACGTTGAGCTTCTTGCCGCTCTCGTCGATCAGCCGCCGGATCGACTGCTCGGCGAGCTTCTGTAAAGTCAGGTCGACGGTGGTGTCGATGATGATGTCGCCGCGCACGTCGCCGATCAGATCGGGAAGCTCTTCCATGACCGTGTCGGCGACGTAGTTCTCCGAGCCGGTCCAATAGGACGGCGAGCGCGTCGCCGGCGCGCTCAGCGCTACCTTATATTCCTTGTCGCTGATCTTGCCTTCCTCGCGCATGGCCGCGAGCACGAGTTGCGCCCGCTCTTCCGCCGCTTTCGGGTCGCGCGCCGGCGAGAGCCGCGACGGCGCCTTCAAGAGGCCGGCCAGCAAGGCTGCCTCGGAGAGCGAGACATCGCGCGCGCTCTTGCCGAAATAACGTCGCGAGGCCGCTTCTACGCCATAGGCGCCGGAGCCGAAATAGACCCGGTTGAGATACATTTCGAGGATCTGGTCCTTGCTGTGCTTGTGCTCCAGCCAGAGCGCGAGCAGCACTTCCTGCACCTTGCGCTCCAGCGTGCGGTCCGGCGTCAGGAACAGGTTTTTCGCAAGCTGCTGCGTCAGCGTCGAGCCGCCCTGCGAGAAATGGCCGCCGAGCAGGTTGGTGACCATGGCGCGCGACAGCCCGATTGGATCGATGCCGAAATGCGAATAGAAGCGGCGGTCCTCGATGGCTACCACGGCTTGCGGGATATAGGGCGACATTTCATGGAGGCCGACGGCCTCGCCGCCCGACATGCCGCGATTGGCGATCAGCCCGCCGTCGACCGAGACGATCTTGATGTTGGGGGCGCGGTCGGGGATCGACCATGTGGTGGCCGCCGGCATTTTGGCGCCATAATAAACGACGATGCCGGCCACCGCGATGCCGCCCCAGATGCACAGCACGAAGCACCAGTAAAGCAGGCGGCCGAAAATCCCGACTAGCCCGCGCCGGCTTGCGCTCCGACCGCGGCTGCGCGATTTTGCCTTGGCGGATTTGCCCTTTGAAGCTTTGCGGCTGCCCGGCACGACGCGATCCTCCTCGCTCACCGAAAAGCCGTCGGAGGATTTCGCGCGGGGCGACCCCTCGAAGCTCGGTTCGATGCGACTGTCTCTGCGGTTCGCCATGCGCTGTGCTTGCTGTCCCCGGTGCCGATGGCGCTCGGGGTGCAGAGTAGATGCGGCGGTTTAAAGGCGCGTTAAGTTTCCGAGAGACCCTTTCCTTCACCTCAGTTGGCTTGGCGAAGAATTGGCGCGCTGAAGTAAAAAACGCGGTCGATATCTCCCATTTGGAACTCCACCGGATGGAAGAATCCCACATCGTTGAGCGCGCGCCCGATTTCACGGGCGAGCCGGCTGTCATAAGGCGTTCCTTCGCGGAACCCTGCGAATCGACCAACCGCCGCACGACATGATTAGATTCCTGCGCCTCGCCGCAGTACGGTTCGGCAGGAGCGCAAAATGGGCCGGTACAACCGGCCCATCCGCAATCATTCTTCCTCGACGGTTTCCGAGGTCGCATCCGGTAGGGCTTGCCGCCCGATCCGGTCGGCGACGAGCATCGAAAGCATCATCTCGACAAGCCCATTGGCGGCCCCCTTCTCGCCACCTGTAGCGCCGATCTGGATCTGCGGCACGAGCGGTAGCCTGCCATTCTCGATCGCCTCGGCGAAGCGCATGAGAACCTGCGAGTTGAGCTGATAGTCCGGGCCGCCGAAGGCCGCGACCTTCTTTTCGGTGGCCTCAGCCTCCGCCAGACCGATGGCGCGCACCTTCTCGGCCTCCGCAAAACCGGTCGCCTTGATGCGTTCGGCATCGGCAAGCGCGACAGCCTTGATCATGTCGGCCTCGCCCTGGCCGCCGACGCGCACCTTCTCGGCCTCTGCCTTGGCGGTGACCTGAATGGTTTCCGCCTCCTGGCGGGTGCGGGCGAGTTGCGCCTTGCCTTCGTTCTCGCTTATCTCGATGGTAAGTGCCGACGTCGTGATCTTGGCTTGCTGTTCGGCCAGCGCCTCCTTCTCACGCAACGTGCGTTCCTGAATGGCCGCCTTCTCCTGCAATTTGTAAGTCTCGACCTTTTCGACTGCAATCTGACGCTCGCGCAGCTGGATCAGGATCTGCTCTATGCTGTTCTGGCCATTCGCAGCACGGGGCGTACCAATCAACACTTCCTGCAGCTCGAGGCTGTAGGAATTGAATTTTTCGCGCATCTCCTCGCCCGATTTGCGCTGGATGTCGCTACGCTCCTGCAAAAGCTGGATCAGCGTCTTTGTCTGGGCGATATTCTTGAAGTAGGCGGAAACCATCGGATCGAGCGTTTGTTCGACCAGCCGCTTGATGTCGCCGAAGCGCTGCACCACGAGCGGCGCCTTCATATAGTCGATATGCACGACAACGGAGAGCGGCAGCACAGGCTCGAACGCATCCTTGGTGATCAACGACACCTCAGACAGGTTCTCGTCCAGCCTGTGTTCGCCAAACTGCTCCTTAGTCCATTTGAGCACGAAGTTGGTGGTCGGCACGGTGATGATCTTGCCGGCATAGGTATTGAACGCATACTTGCCTGGCAGTAGCGGCGTTGACCAGACACCGCGTGCACCGATTTCGACCAGCTCGCCGTGACGGTATGCCTGCCCGGATAGATCCGTGCCGTGGCGGCCGTTATAGGAGACCACGACACCCACCGTGCCAACGTCAATGACCGTCTTCTCGACCAGTTCGACGGTCGCGAAAATGCGATTGAGGAAGTAGCTACCGTCGGCCAGCACCTGCAGCTGCCGGCCACGGTAGCCACCGGCATTGAGAAACTTCTCCGGGTCCTGAAAATTGTTGTGAAAATTCGGGTCGTTCGGATCGTTGGCCACAGTCGGTGCGATGATCTCGCCGTCCGGCAGGGCCGGACCGTCATGGATGGTGACGATACCGATCATGTCCTCTGCATTATGGATGACGACTGGCTCAAAGCCGCCCCGCTCCGAGATCATGTTGGACATATTGATAAAAAGGTTCTGTTCCGACGAGCTCAGATTAACGGCATAGATCGACTGGGCGGTGAGCACGATGAATTGTGCGAGATTGATGGCATAGGTGCCTTCACGCAAGATCTTGCGTTGCGGTCCTTTCTGTCCGCCTTTTTCGAGAAAGCCGCGCACATCCTGGAAATCATCGGCGTCGGTGTTGGAAGCAAGTGTCTGCGTCGGCGGCAGCGGCTTGCCATCACGGGCAAAGACATAGCCGATCTGACCCTGCGGGATGGTGACAAGATTGGCGCGATGCATCGAATATTGAAACGGCATGAAGAAATGTAGGCCACCGCGCACGACTTCCGGCTGGTAGCCGGCCTCACGGTTGAGCGCAATGAAGCCATTTCTAACGGAGCCGCGAAAACTCCATAGTTTCTCTAGGATACCGAGCCTGTCGTTTGGGATGTAGCGGACCACGCCGCTCCACCAGAACAGGATTGCCAGCACGATGACCAGAACGGTTACCTCGATCGCCATCCATTTCATCGGACCGAGATATTGTAGGGCTTCCATCTCTTCTCTCCTAAGGGGCGCGCGGGTTCGTTCACCCGACGGTCACCCGGTTGGTGTTGACTGACGAAGCGGGGAGATTGCGCGCCGACATGTTCGACGCACTAAGGGCGTGTCGAACGTTTGGGCTGCTCATTGTATGGGAAAATGACCGCGCCTCCCGAGTCCCCAGTAAGGGGAGGCGTAGCCGTAAGCGATGTTACATCGGTGTTGCCTTGATAGACATAACAACAAAAACGTAGGGATTGCACCTACAGGTTTAAAGATGTTCCACGCGGAAATCGTGTAAGTATTTTACAACGCTTTCGCCATTTCGAAAACATTGGCTTTGGAAATTGGCAAGAGCGCGAAATCGCGCTCTTGACGGCGGAAGAGTGGCCCGCGCCCGGCCGCCCCATACTCCCTTGACAACCGCGCGGAGGAAAGGCACCTGTGCAAGTGTGTATAAGGGGGCAATAATGAAAAAGACCTACGAAAAGCCGACTCTCAGCAAGCGCGAGAAGCTGTCGAGTGTCGTTGCAGTCGCAGCCTCGGGCTTCATAGAACCTACGAAATAACGAGGCTGTCGCCGGCGGGGCCAGCAGCGGATATTGGAGGATGATCACCCTCTCCGCCATACATCGCATAGCGCTGCGAACCCGCGCCGACTAAGACAAGACGACGTTCCATCTTTCCGGCACTTCCGGCGGCACGGCCGGCAGAGTGGTGATGGTGCGCTACGTGCATAAGCGCACGCCGGTCCAAAGCCTCGGGGCGCGCCCAATAGAAATCACAAGGCGAGAAGCGCATACTCGATTGGTAACGGTTGACAATAAAAACAAGCGCTTACCTTTAAAGGCGCGTTAAACAGGAAAAATCGGGGCGATTGAATATCAAATGCTTGCGGTCAGCTTGCTTGACAACGCGCCGGCCGAAGGCAATCGTGTCATTTGAGGGATGAAGGGGGAAATGATGAAGAAGACATACGAAAAGCCGGTGCTGAACAAACGGGAGTGCTTGGCGTCCGTCGCTGCACAGATTGTGGTTGTCTCGGGACCTTCCGAGGCACCCTGACACTCGAGCCTTCGCACCACCTCCGGCACATAACAGCCAAGTCAGGCCGGTTCAGCGGCGTGAAGCATAAGCAGGCTCATAGACCCGCGGCCTTCGCAAGATACGGCGCCAGATGTCGACGCCGACATAGCCGCCGGGAAGAGCTGCCGGCCGGATATGGAAGATCACCACAAAAGGCGACGGCCAGACCGCGCAGCCCTTGTATTTCCGGCCGAAATCCTCCCGGCGCGATGTCGTCTTGCAGATTCAGTCGAGCCCCCTGCACCCGGCCTGTCTTCGGCTGGTCGACCTTGCTCAATTCTGCTGGATCGAAATGCCCTTGTCGTCGATCTTGAGCTCCACGCCTTTCGGCCTGGTGTGCTCGCGATAGACATAGATGCCGAGCGCGACAACCACGACGGCCAGCGCGCCGATGATGAGATAGAGCATGTTCTGTCGCATTGTGCCCCCTTGTTGCGACCGAGCTTCGAAACCGATGGTGGAGCTATTGGTCGTCATCGTCAGAGGCCGGCCGCCAGCTGGTCGGATCGACCTTCTTCTGCGTGTCGCTGTCGACGTAGACCCACCAGCCATTGTCCCGGAACTGCGCGACGGATTCGTTGACAACCCCGTCGCTGTCCTTCCACATGACCGTGACCTTGGAGCCGTCTTTCGGCGCGCTCGCTATCGGCTTTCGCTCTGCCATTTCACTCCTCCATGGGACCGGCAGGAACGCCGTGCGGTTTCCTGGGTTCCGTCAGCTGTGGGCGAAGATGTCTTCCTCGGCCCAGCCCATCAGGTCGAGCCTGGCGCGCGTCGGCAGGAAGCGGAAGCAGGCCTCTGCCTCGTTCGTCCGATCTTCGCGCGCCAGCCGCGCGGCAAGCACCTCGCGCAGCCGGTGCAGGTAAAGCACGTCGGAAGCGGCATATTCGAGCTGTTCGGGCGAT
Source organism: Mesorhizobium sp. B1-1-8 (assembly GCF_006442795.2). Classification (NCBI taxonomy): domain Bacteria; kingdom Pseudomonadati; phylum Pseudomonadota; class Alphaproteobacteria; order Hyphomicrobiales; family Phyllobacteriaceae; genus Mesorhizobium; species Mesorhizobium sp. B1-1-8. The sequence continues at coordinate 1,613,231 of NZ_CP083956.1, read as the reverse complement.
AATGTTTCGGCCGCCCAGTCGGACGATTGCTGCGCCTTCGACAGGCCGATGCCGAGCAGTTCGTTGCAGAGATCCTTCAGCCCATGCCGGTCGGTATAGGTGCGCGTCAGCCGCGAGGCGATCTTGGTGCAGAAGATCGGCTGCGCCATCACGCCGAACGCGTGGTAGAGCACGGCGATATCGAAGCGGCCGTAGTGAAACAGCTTGGTGACGCTGTCGTTTCGCAGGAGGCTGACGAGATTCGGCGCCTCCCTCTGGCCCGGCGCGATCTGGACGACGTCGGCGGTGCCATCGCCTGGCGATATCTGCACCACGCAGAGCCGGTCGCGATGCGGGTTGAGCCCCAGCGTTTCCGTATCGATAGCGACTGCCGTTACATTGTAGCGGGCGAGGTCGGGCAGGTCGTTCTTGTGGAAACGTATATCGCTCATTTTCTTCTCCGGTCGCGGCCGCGACGCCGCACATCGCGAGGGATGCGCGAGCAGGCTGCGGCGCGTTGCGCAGTTAACCCGTCCTCGCCGCGATCGGCGGAAAAATCAACAGAAACTTGTCTTCAGCGCGTCAGCGCGTCGAGAATGCGTGCCCAGGAGCGCTGTCCCTTGTGGAAGGAGGTCAGCTCGTATTTCTCGTTGGGCGAATGGATGCGGTCGTCGTCGAGGCCGAAGCCGACAAGCAGCGATTCCATGCCGAGATAGGTCTGGAAGTCGCCGACCACGGGAATAGAACCGCCGCCGCCGGTGGTGACGGCCTGCTTTTCCCATTCATCCGAGAGCGCGTCCTTGGCCTTGGTCAGGAACGGCGAGTCATAGGAAAGCTGGATCGCTGGCGAGCCGCCATGCGGATGGAATTCGACCGAGCAGTCGGCCGGAATGCGCTCGCGCACGAAAGCCTGGAAGGCGGCGCGGATCTTCTTCGGGTCCTGCTTATGGACGAGGCGGAAGGACACCTTGGCCGAGGCTTCCGCGGCGATCACAGTCTTGAAGCCTTTGCCGGTATAGCCGCCGATGATGCCGTTGAATTCCGCCGTTGGCCGGGCCCAGGTCAGCTCGAGCACCGAACGGCCCTTTTCGCCCGCGGGAATGGACAGGCCGACCGGGCCGAGGAAGGTTTCGGCGGTTTCGCCGAGCGTCTCCCAGGATTTCAGCACTTGCGAGGGCGTTTCCTCGACGCCGTCATAGAAACCCGGGATGGTGATATGGCCGTCCTCGTCGTGGATGTCTGCCAGGATCCTCGCCAGGATGCGGATCGGGTTGGCGGCCGCGCCGCCATAGAGGCCGGAATGCAGGTCGCGATTTGCGGCCTTGACGGTGACTTCCTCGCCGACCATGCCGCGCAGCGATACGCAGATCGACGGCGTCTCGCGGTTCCACATGCCGGTGTCGCAGACCAGCGCGAAATCGGCTTTCAGCTCGTCGGCATTGGCTTCGAGGAACGGCTTCAGCGACGGCGAGCCGGATTCTTCCTCGCCCTCGAACAGGATAGTGATCTGGCAAGGCAGATTGCCATGCACCTGCTTCCAGGCCCGGCAGGCTTCGACGAAAGTCATCAGCTGCCCCTTGTCGTCAGCCGAGCCGCGCCCGGTGATCACCTTGCGGCCTGGTTCGATTTCCTTGATCGACGGCGCGAACGGATCGTTCTCCCAGAGCTCGATCGGATCGACCGGCTGCACGTCGTAATGGCCGTAGAACAGCACGTGCGGCGCGCCCGCCGGCCCGTCATGATGCGCCACCACCATCGGATGGCCGGGTGTGTCGCGTATGCTTGCGTCGAAGCCGATCAGCTTGAGCTCGCCGACCAGCCATTCGGCACCCTTGCGGCAGTCGGCGGCGTAGGCGGGATCGGTGGAGATCGACCTGATGCCGAGCAGGCCGAAAAGCCGCTCCAGGCTCTGGTCGAGATTCTGGTCGAGACGGTCGAGGACGGGAGAAATTCTGGACATCTTTTGGCCTTTCGGGTTTTGGACAGACCCTAAAGGGCTGGACCAAAAACGAAAAGCCGCGATCGTTGGACCAAGGATGGCAAGGCATTGCGAATAGGCAAAAAAGAACCGCCGTGGTGGAGGGGGAACCACGGCGGTCTTTACTCGAAATGATGCGGCAGCCCGGAGAGGGGGGATAGGCTGCCGCAGTTGCCCGGTATAGGCGGGGGACGGGCCTTGCACCGGACTTCGGCGAAAAAACTGCCGATGAGATTTATTTGGGTCCTTGAACGTGGCGATTCAAGGGCACAAGAATTACACTTTTGTAACATGCCCGTGAGCGGCAGGATTTGGCCTGGACAGCGTCTGTCAGGGTGTTGCCGGAACCGGTGTTTTCTGAAGCCTTTAGCATGGACCGCGAAGCTTGGCCGCGCTATCCCTGCCGGCATGAAAAAAGGCGATCATCTCTTCCTTGTCGACGGCTCCGGCTACATTTTCCGCGCCTACCATGCGCTGCCGCCGCTCAACCGCAAATCCGACGGCCTGCCGACCAGCGCCGTTCTGGGCTTCTGCAACATGGTGTGGAAGCTGATGCAGGACGCCCGCAACACCGATGTAGGCATTGTGCCGACGCATTTCGCCGTCATCTTCGATTATTCGTCAAAGACCTTCCGCAGCGATCTCTATCCCGAATACAAGGCCAACCGCTCGGCGCCGCCGGAAGACCTCATCCCGCAATTTGGCCTGATCCGTCAGGCGACGGCGGCCTTCAACGTGCCTTGCATCGAGACGGAGGGTTTCGAAGCCGACGACATCATCGCCACCTATTGCCGGCTCGCCTGCGAGGTCGGCGCCGACACCACCATCATCTCTTCCGACAAGGACCTGATGCAGCTGGTGGGCCCGACCGTTGCGATGTACGACCCGATGAAGGATCGCCAGATCGGCGTTCCCGAAGTGATCGAGAAATGGGGCGTGCCGCCGGAAAAGATGATCGACCTGCAGGCGCTGACCGGCGACTCGGTCGACAATGTTCCTGGCGTGCCCGGTATCGGCCCGAAGACGGCGGCGCAGCTTCTGGAACAGTACGGCGATCTTGACGGGCTGCTGGCACGCGCCTCCGAGATCAAGCAGGAGAAGCGTCGCGAAACCATCATCGCCAATGCCGACAAGGCGCGCATCTCGCGCCAGCTGGTGACGCTGAAGAACGACGTGCCGCTGAAGGAAGGGCTGGACGATTTGGTGCTGCATGCGCCGGACGGGCCGAAGCTGATCGGCTTTTTGAAGACGATGGAGTTCACGACGCTGACCCGGCGTGTCGCCGAAGCGACGGGAACCGAGATCGGCGGCGTCCAGGCCGCCGCCGTCACCATCGAGCGCGCCGATACCGCGCATGGCCCCGATGTCGGCGCCGGCGCGCCACCGGCACAGAGGCAGGCTGCGCCCAGCTCGAACGGCGCCGCAAAGCCGGCCATCAGGGGCGAGGACGCGCCGCCGCAGGGCGACACCCCTTCCCTGTTGTCGGCGCTGCGGCTGGAACATGCCGCCGCTCGCAAGATCGACACGTCTGCCTATGTCGCCATTCGCGACGTGGCGGCGCTGAAGGGTTGGATCGCCGAGGCGAAGGAAGCCGGCATTCTTGCCTTCGACGCCGAGACCACTTCGAGCGACCACCCGATGCAGGCCGACCTGATCGGCCTTTCCATGGCGATCGCGCCGGGCCGCGCCGCCTATCTGCCGCTCGCCCACAAGAGCGGCAATGGCGACCTGCTTGGCGGCGGCATGCTGGCGGACCAGATCCCCGTCCGCGAGGCGCTGGCGCTGCTGAAGCCGCTGCTGGAGGACAGGTCGGTCCTCAAAATCGTTCAGGACATGAAATACGACATCGTCGTGATGAGCCGCCACGGCATCGAGGTCGGCCCGTTCGACGACACCATGCTGATCTCTTACGTGCTCGACGCCGGCACGGTCGGTCATCACGATCTGGCTGGACTCTCCGAGAAATGGTTGGGCCATGCGCCGGCTTCGAAGAAAGAACTTGCGGGGTCTGGAAGGAGCGCCGTCGGTTTCGACCAGGTCGATATCGATCGCGCCACCGCCTACGCCGCCGGGCAGGCCGACATAACGCTGCAGCTCTGGCAGGTGCTGAAGCCCAGGCTCGCCGCCAAGGGCCTGGTTTCCGTCTATGAGCGGCTGGAACGGCCGCTGGTGCCGGTGCTCGCCCGCATGGAGCAGCGCGGCATCTCGGTCGACCGGCAGATCCTCTCCCGACTGTCGGGCGAGCTGGCGCAAGGCGCCGCCCGTGTCGAGGAAGAAATCTACGGGATTGTCGGCGAGCGCATCAACATCGGCTCGCCCAAGCAGCTGGGCGATATATTGTTCGGGCGCATGGGCCTGCCGGGCGGCTCCAAGACCAAGACCGGCCAATGGTCGACCTCGGCGCAGCTCCTGGAAGACCTTGCCGCCGAAGGCCATGAATTGCCGCGCAAGATCGTCGACTGGCGCCAGCTCACCAAGCTGAAATCGACCTATACCGACGCGCTGCCCGGCTTCATCAATCCGGGCACCAACCGTGTCCACACCTCCTACGCGCTGGCCGCGACGACGACGGGGCGGCTGTCGTCCTCCGACCCCAATCTGCAGAACATCCCGGTGCGCACGGCCGAAGGCCGCAAGATCAGGACCGCCTTCATCGCCGAAAAAGGCCACAAACTGGTTTCGGCCGACTACAGCCAGATCGAATTGCGCGTGCTTGCCCATGTTGCCGAAATCCCGCAGCTCAAGCAGGCCTTCGCCGACGGCGCCGACATCCATGCCATCACCGCGTCCGAAATGTTCAACGTGCCGGTGGCGGGCATGCCCTCGGAAGTGCGCCGGCGCGCCAAGGCGATCAATTTCGGCATCATCTACGGCATCTCGGCCTTCGGCCTCGCCAACCAGCTGTCGATCCCGCGCGAGGAAGCGAGCGCCTACATCAAGCGCTATTTCGAGCGCTTCCCCGGCATTCGCGACTATATCGATGAAACCAAGGCCTATGCGCGCGAGAACGGCTTCGTCGAGACCATCTTCGGTCGCCGCATCCACTATCCGGAGATAAGGTCCTCCAATCCCTCGATCCGCGCCTTCAACGAGCGAGCCTCGATCAACGCCAGGCTGCAAGGCACTGCCGCCGACATCATCCGCCGCGCCATGGTCCATATGGAAGAGGCGCTGGACGAGGCGAAGCTCTCGGCCCGCATGCTCTTACAAGTGCATGACGAGCTGATCTTCGAGACGGTGGAAGCGGAAGTCGAGGCGACCATACCGGTCGTGCGCCGTGTGATGGAGCACGCGCCGATGCCGGCGGTCTCGATGTCGGTGCCGCTGCATGTCGACGCGCGGGCGGCGGACAATTGGGACGAGGCGCACTGAGCGCCTTACGTTCGTTCGTCATCCACGGGCGGAGCAAGGAGCGAAGCGACGCGGCGAAGACCCGAGGATGACGAAGCGAAAGCCTACGCTGCTTCAGCCCGGCACTTGGCGCACGTTCCGCGAAACTCGATCACCGCCTTCTTGGCGGCAAAGCCGGTCGAGCGCACCCATTCGTTCAGTCGGTGATCGACATCATGATCCGACATTTCGGTCACCTGGCCGCAATTGTCGCAGATGGCGAACGCGGTCATCGAATGGCTGTGGTCGTGCGGCTCGGCGCAGGCGACGAAGGAGTTGAGGCTTTCAAGCCTGTGCACGAAGCCGGACTTCACCAGCGTGTCGAGCGCACGATAGACCTGCAGCGGCGCGCGAAAGCCGCGCTCGCGCAGCTGGTCGAGCAACGTATAGGCGCTGAGCGGCCCGCTGGCGGCCTCGAGTTTTTCGAGCACGCACAGCTGGTTCTTCGTCAGCGCATTCCTTGCCGTCATTGCTTTTGTCCGGTCGTGGCCCCATTCGCATGCGATTTCCGTATGCGAATGCTTCAACTCCACTGACATAGCGACGAACCATCGATTTTGCCACTGCTTCCGTAGGTTCACAACTCAGGCGTGAGCAAGGGCGGATGGTTCGTCGGCTAAGCGTTACTTCCGCGCCGGACCTTTACGCTCGGCGGAAGTCGCCCAGAGATTGATGTCGGCCTCGCGCGCATAGGTGTCGATCTCGGCAAGCTCGGCATCGCTGAACTCGAGCGTCTTCAGCGCGCCGACGCAATCCTCCACCTGCTCCGGCCGGCTGGCGCCGATCAGCGCCGTCGTCACCCGGCCTTTGCGCAGCACCCAGGCCAGCGCCATCTGCGCCAGCGTCTGGCCGCGCCGGCCGGCGATGGCGTTGAGCGCCTGGATGTTGGCGATCGACTGGTCGTTGATGAAGGCCGGCCTCAGCGACTTGCCCTGGCTGGCGCGGCTGCCTTCGGGGATGCCGCCGAGATATTTGTCGGTCAGCATGCCTTGCGCCAGCGGCGAGAACACGATCGAGCCGATGCCGAGCCCCTCCAGCGCGTCGAGCAGCCCGTCCTCCTCGACCCAGCGGTTGAGCATCGAATAGCTCGGCTGGTGGATCAGACACGGCGTGCCGAGGTGCTTCAGAATATCGGCCGCCTCGCGCGTGCGCTGCGAATTGTAGGAGGAGATGCCAGCATAGAGCGCCTTGCCCGAGCGCACCGCGTGATCGAGCGCGCCCATGGTCTCTTCCAGCGGCGTCTCCGGATCGAAGCGGTGCGAATAGAAGATGTCGACATAGTCGAGCCCCATCCGCTTCAGGCTCTGGTCGAGGCTGGCGAGCATGTATTTGCGACTGCCCCATTCGCCGTAGGGACCGGCCCACATCTCGTAACCGGCCTTGGTCGAGATGATCAGCTCATCGCGGTAGCCGGCGAAATCGCTGCGCAGGATCTCGCCGAAGGCGGTCTCGGCCGAGCCGGGCGGCGGGCCGTAATTGTTGGCGAGGTCGAAATGCGTGATGCCGAGGTCGAACGCCTTGCACACGATCGCCTGCTTGGCCCTGTGCGGCGTGTCGTTGCCGAAATTGTGCCACAGCCCGAGCGAGATAGCCGGCAGCTTCAGGCCGGACCGCCCACAGCGGTTATAGATCATGCTTTCGTAGCGGTTTTCGGCGGCGACATAGGGCATGGGAAATCCTCGAATCTCAAAACGGATCGGGCGCCATCACCGCATAGGCAATGAACCGGCCCGGCGTCCCACCCTTTAGCCTCTCCCCGCCCGGACGGGGAGAGGCTTGCCAAAATAGAAGCTTTCCTGGACCTACTTCTTCTTGGCCAACAGCGCCTTCGCCTCTTTGACGCCGAGCGCGGCCGGCCGTTCGCAGGTCGTCTGCATCTGCACGAACTTGCCGCTTTCGCCGGAGCGCAGGATGCCGGTCATGACATCCACGGCATGCAGCGCCAGCTCCATCGAGCAGCGGTGCGGCCGTCCCTCCGCGATCGCGATCGCCATGTCGGCAAGGCCGGCGGTGCGGTAGTTGGCCATCATGCCATGTCCATGCATCTCGTTCGGCACGCCGAACGGATGGCGCCATTTGGGCAGCTTCTTGACCGGTTTGGCGGCATCGGTGAAGCTCACCTCGCCGCCGAAGAAGTTCGGATCCGGCACGAAGACGGTGCCGGCCTCGCCGTAGAGTTCCATCGGCGCGTGGCCGTGGCTCCAGACGTCCCAGCTGGTGTTGAGCGTGATCACCGCGCCGTTCTCGAACTCCAGCAGCGCATGGATGGTGGTCGGCGTGTTGACCGGGATTTTTTCGCCCGCGCGCGGTTTCGACGAGATCGTCCGCTCTTTGGCCGGGGTCGTGGCGAAGGCCGCCACCCGGCTGACCGGTCCGATCAGCTGGATCAGGTTGGTGACGTAGTATGGCCCGATGTCGAGCACCGGGCCGGCGCCCGGCTGGAAGAAGAAGTCGGGATTGGGATGCCAGTGCTCCATACCGTGGCCCATCACATGGCAGGTGCCGCTGGTGATCTTGCCGAGCTTGCCGCTGTCGATCAGCTCACGCACCAGCTGGTGCGCGCCGCCGAAAAAGGTGTCCGGCGCCGAGCCGATGCGCAGGCCTTTCTTCTGCGCTCGGCTTTTCAGGTCGAGCCCTTCCTTGACCGAGAGCACGAAGGGCTTTTCCGAATAGACGTGCTTGCCGGCCTCGAGCGCCACTTTCGAGACTTCGTAATGCACCGCAGGAACGGTCAGGTTGACGATGATGTCGATCTCGTCGTCCTTGAGGATTTCGTTGACTGTCTCAGCGCGTATCTTGAACTCCTTCGCCCTTGCCTCCGCGGCGTCCATGTTGATGTCCGCGCAGGCGCGCATCTTGATGCCACGAAACAGCGGCGCCAGCGAAAAATACGCCTTCGAGATGTTGCCGCAGCCGATGACGCCGATGCCAAGTTTGCTTGCCATTTTGATTGCTCCTACCAGCTCTTGGCTGCCGCGATCGAGCGCCGGGCAAAGCGCCCGACATCGTTGGGATTGTCCTGCTCCATGACGAAATATTTGGCGGCGCTGTTGGCGCGGAACGCCTCGATCAGGCCGGGCCAGTCGATGGTGCCGTGGCCGACATCCGACCAGCCGTCCTCGTCCAGCCCCTCGCCCGGCTTGGCGATATCCTTGACATGGACGGCGACAATGCGCTTGCCGTGCTTCTCGATCCAGGGCAGCGGATCGGCGCCGCCGCGGATCACCCAGGCGACGTCCATCTCCCAGCCGATGTCGGGTGCGGCGGACAGGATATGATCCTGCGGCAGCGAGCCGTCGGCGAGCGCCTTGAATTCGAAATCATGGTTGTGCCAGGCAAAGCCGTAGCCGGCATTCTTCGCTGTATCGCCGACCTTCGCAAGCCGCTCGCCGAAGTCGCGCCAGCCGGCGGCATCGGACGGCCTGGAATCGGGCATGAGGTAGGGGCAGATCAGCAGTGTTATGCCGAGCGCGTCGGCCGTCTTGCGCACGCCGCCGAAATCCTTTTCAAGCGCCTCGATGGAAAAGTGCCCGGTCGGCATCGCAAGCCCGTTCTTGTCGAGCTCGGCGCGGAACGCCTTCGGATCGGCATAGACGCCGCCAAAACCCTCGACTTGCCCGTAGCCGAGTTCGCCGAGCGTTTTCAGCACACCCTCCCACGGCAGGAAGTTGCGCGCGCTGTAAAGTTGGAATGACCAGTTCATCTGTCTGTCCGTTTCTGTTGTGAAGTCAAAGGCGGTTGCCGCTCTGGGCGTCGAAGAGCGAGGCGCGCATCGGATCGAAGCCGATGGTCACCGCCTCATCGTTCCTGGGCGTGCGCTCGGAGGTGACGCGGACGCTGAATTTCTGTTGGGCAAGCTTCAGCCAGACCAGTGTGTCGGAGCCCATCGGCTCGACCACTTCGACTTTGCTGGCCGCCGAGAACGGCCAGCCAGCGCCGCTGTTCAGACTCACATGCTCGGGCCTGATGCCGAATACGGCTGGTCCGGGTTGCGGCTGCCGGTCGAAATTATAGGTGTCGAGCGGAATTTTCAGACCGTCGGCGACGAAGCGCCAGCCGCCATCGGCGTTTTCCAGCTGGCCGTCGAGAAAATTCATTGCCGGCGAGCCGAGAAAGCCGGCGACGAAACGGTTGACCGGACGGTTGTAGATCACCTGCGGCGCATCGAGCTGCTGGATGACGCCGCCCTTCATTACCGCGATGCGGTCGGCAAGCGTCATCGCCTCGATCTGGTCGTGGGTGACGTAGATCATGGTGTTTTCGAGCTTGCGGTGCAGCAGCTTGATCTCGACGCGCAGTTCCGCGCGCAGCTTGGCGTCGAGATTGGAGAGCGGCTCGTCGAACAGGAAGACGTCGACGTCGCGCACCAGCGCCCGGCCGATCGCCACGCGCTGGCGCTGGCCGCCGGAAAGCGCCGAGGGCTTGCGCTGCAACAGCGGCTCGATCTGCAGGATCTCGGCGGCGCGCGCGATGCGTTTGGCGATCTCGTCCTTGGCCACGCCGGCAACGCGCAGGCCGAAAGAAAGGTTCTTCTCCACTGTCATCTGCGGATAGAGCGCGTAGGACTGGAACACCATGCCGATGCCGCGGTCCTTCGGCTCCTCCCAGGTGACGTTCTTGCCCTTGATGAAGATGCGGCCTTCCGAAATATCGAGCAGTCCGGCAATGCAGTTGAGCAAGGTCGACTTGCCGCAGCCGGACGGCCCGAGCAGCACGACGAACTCGCCCTCGGCGACGTCCAGATTGAGCGTCTTCAGCACCGACATCACGCCGAAATTGAGCGACAGGTCCTGGATCGAGACGCTGGGATTGGCGACTGCTGCCATCATCACCCTTTCACCGCGCCGGCGGCGATGCCGCGCACGAAAAGCTTGCCCGAAATGAAGTAGACGATGAGCGGAACAAGGCCGGTCAGGATGGTGGCGGCCATGTTGACGTTGTATTCCTTCACGCCCTGCACCGAATTGACGATGTTGTTGAGCTGCACCGTCATGGGATAGGTATCGGGACGCGTGTAGACGACGCCGAACAGGAAGTCGTTCCAGATGCCGGTCACCTGCAGGATGATGGCGACGACGAAGATCGGCAGCGACATCGGCAGCATGATGCGCAGATAGATGCCCCAGAAGCCTGCGCCGTCGACGCGCGCCGCGCGGAACAACTCTTCCGGCATCGAGGTGAAATAGTTGCGGAACAAAAGCGTCAGGATCGGCATGCCAAAGATGGAATGCACGATGACCAGGCCGGTGAGGCTGCCATAGAGGCCGATCTCGCGCAGGATGATGACGATCGGATAGATCATCACCTGATAGGGGATGAAGGCGCCGACGATCAGGATGATGAAGAAGGTGTCGGCGCCCTTGAAGCGCCAATTGGCGAGCGCATAGCCGTTCACCGAGGCGATGGCGATCGATAGCAGCACCGATGGTACGGTGATGCGCACGGAGTTCCAGAAGCCGCGCGAGAGCCCGTCGCAATTGAGGCCTGTGCAGGCCTGCGACCACGCCTTGACCCAGGGCTCGAAGGTGATCTCCAGCGGCGGCGAGAAGATGTTGCCGAGACGGATCTCGGGCATGCCTTTCAGCGACGTAACGATCATCACGTAGAGCGGCAGCAGATAATAGAGCGCCATCACGATGAGCGTGCCGTAGAGAAAGATGTTGCGGCGCGACAGCACGTGCCGCGGCTTCGGCCCGCTCGGCCCCGTGGCTTCGTGCCGCGATGCATCCACGGTGGCGGGTGGGGAGACGGCAATCTCAGCCACGCTTGCCGCCTCCGAATTCGAGATAGGCCCACGGCACGATGACGATCACCACCGAGAGCAGCATCATGGTCGAGGCGGCAAAACCCTGGCCGAGATTCTGGGCGAAGAACATATAGTCGTAGACGTATTTTGCCGGCACTTCGGAAGCGATGCCCGGCCCGCCGCTGGTCTGGGCGACCACCAGGTCGTAGACCTTGACAATGCCGGCGGCGATGATGACCAGCGTGGTGATGAAGACCGGCCGCATCATCGGGATGATGATAAAGAGATAGGTTTTCCAGGTGGGTATGCCGTCAACCCGCGCCGCCTTCCAGATGTCCTCGTCGATGCCGCGCAGTCCGGCCAGCATCAGGCACATGATCAGCCCCGTGCCTTGCCAGAGCGCGGCGATCGAAATGCCGTAGATGACGATGCTGGAATTATAGAGCGGATCGAAGCTGAAGCTCGTCCAGCCGAGGTCCCGCACGACGTGCTGGATGCCGAAGTCGGGATTGAGCAGCCACTGCCAGACAAGGCCGGTGACGATGAAGGACAGTGCGAACGGGTAGAGGAAAATGGTACGGAACGTATCCTCGAAGCGGATCTTCTGGTCGAGCAGCGCGGCGAGGAGAAAGCCGATCACCAGCGAGAACACCAGCGAGATCACGCCGTAGATCAAAAGGTTCTCGATCGAGACCAACCAGCGCGGTGTCGCCCACAGCCGGTAATACTGGTCGAGCCCGACGAAGTGCAGCCGCGGCAAAAGCTTCGAATTGGTGAAGGAATAGAGCACCGTCCAGGCAGTTCCACCGACGAACACCACCAATGCCGTCAGGATCATCGGGATCGATGCGATCTTCGCATTGAGGTTGCGGAAAAGCTGATTGGGGCGATTGCTCTTGCTCATCTCGGCAGCCGGACGGAAACGGGTAAGGGCGGCACACTCCCGGCCCCGCGGGAGCGGGGCCGGGAGCCGGGAGGACCGTCTGTCGTCAGTCGGCGGAAGCGATGATGGCGGCGAAGCGCTTCTGCGCCTCTTCGAGCGTCATGTCGGGCTTGGCGAAGAATTCGGAGAACAGATCCTCCTTCTGCTTCTGGCTGTCCTGCGACAGCAGCTGGTCCGTCCACGGGATGACTGCACCCTTGGCGAGGATGGCGAGGCCCTTCTTCATGCAGTCGTTGGCCGTGTTGAGGTCGACGTCGCCGCGCACCGGCAGCGAGCCCTTCTTGAGGTTGAAGGCGACCTGTGTCTTCGGATCGAGCAGCGTCTGGGCCAGCACCTCCTGCGCCTTGGACTTGTCGGCATCCTTGAGCAGTGGGAAGTAGAAGGCGTCGCCGCCGGTTGCGATGACCTCGTTCAGGCCGAGGCCGGGAAGACAGGTGTAGTCCTTGCCGGCGGTCTTGCCGGCGACCTGGAACTCGCCCTGCGCCCAGTCGCCCATGATCTGGCCGCCGGCCTTGCCGGTGATGACCAGGTTGGTTGCCTGGTTCCAGTCCTGCACGTTGGTGTTCTTGGCCATCTTGCGGGCGTCGTCGGCGGCCTTGAATACCTTGGCGATCTCGGGCCCGGCCGCGAATGTGGCGTCCTTGTTCTTGTAGACCTTGAGGAAGGCGTCCGAGCCGCCGACCGCCGCTAGCAGCACGTCGAAAGCGCCCGATGCCTGCCAGGGCTGCCCGCCGACTGCGAGCGGGATGATGCCGGCCTTTTCGAGCGCCGGAGCGGCCGCCACGAACTCATTCCAGTCCTTCGGCGTCGGCACGCCGGCCTTCTTGAAAGCCTCGTTCGACAGCCAGAGCCACTGCCAGGAATGGATGTTGACGGGCACGCAATAGATCTTGCCGTCGATGGTGCAGCTGTCGAGCAGGCTCTTCGGCCGCACGATTTCCGTCCACTTGCCCTTGGTGGCGATGTCGGTGAGGTCGCGCATCAGGCCGGCCTGAACCAGCTCCTCCGCCTGGCGGCCGTGATTGAACTGGGTGGCGCCCATAGGGTCGCCGCCGGTGATGCGGCTGATCATGATCGGGCGCGCCGTGCCGCCGGAGCCGGCGATGGCGCCGTCGACCCAGTGATTGCCCGTCGCGTCGAACGCCTTGGCGAGTTCCGCCACCGCTGCCGCCTCGCCGCCCGAAGTCCACCAATGGGTGACCTCCAGATCGGTCGCGGCCGCCGGCCCGGCGAAGTTCAAGGCCACCGTCGCCGCAAAGGCGGCGGTCAGGAATTTGTATCGCATTTCGGCTCCTCCCAGAATCTGAAACGTTACAGATTTTCGATACGTCAATTGGCCGGCATGCGCAACCCTCGAACAAATGCAGAGGGAGCTTTTTTCGAGCCGTGAACAAATTCACGTCCCGGGAATATCCTAATCGCCGCCGGGTGGGCAAAATCGGCGCCAGGGCTCATAGTCGGCGAAGATTCTATTTGAATCAGTGGCTTTGCCTGGCAGTGCGAGCCGGCCCCCGACTGCCTCTCGATCGCTGACGATGGGTTGGCGTTGGCAACCTGTAACGTTTCAGTATATTGAAGCCCCGCGGCGGCCGGCAGAGCGTGCAAAGTCGATATTGCATGATTGCCGGCCGTCCTCGCGGCTGCTATGCGCCTGACGGGCGGGACGAATGGATAGACGACGAATCGAGAAGGACGACGAGACGTCGGCCAGGGAACGGCCGACGCTGAAGACGCTCGCCTTCATGACCGGGCTCGGCGTCACCACGGTGTCGCGCGCGCTCAAGGATGCGCCCGAGATCGGCGCCGAGACCAGGCGGCGCGTCCAGCTCGTCGCCAAGCAGATCGGCTACCGGCCGAACCGCGCCGGCGTCAGGCTGAGGACGGGCAAGACCAATGTCATCAGCCTGGTTCTGAACACCGAGCATGAGCTGATGAGCTTCGTCTCGGATATTATCTACGGAGTCACCGAAGTCATTGCCGACACGCCTTATCACCTGATCGTCACACCCTATTCGCGCTCGCAAGACCCGCTCGATCCCGTACGCTATCTGGTCGAGACCGGCTCGGCCGATGGCGTCATCTTTTCACGCACCCAGCCCAACGACCCGCGCGCTCGTTATATGCTGGAACGCGGCATTCCCTTCGCCACGCATGGCCGCACCGACATGGGGCTGGTGCATCCCTATCATGACTTCGACAACTACGCCTTCGCCGGCGAAGCGGTGCGCCATCTCGCCGGCATGGGCCGGCGCCGGCTCGCTCTGGTCACGCCGCCGGTCGGCCTCACCTATTACGGCCACACGGTGAACGGCTTTGCCGACGCGCTGAGCGACGTCGGCGCCTCGGAGGTGCCGTTCAACACCGTTTCGATCGACCACACAATCGAGCAGATCAGGACGCGGACCGCGCAGTTGATGCGCCGCGACAATCGTCCGGACGGCATCGTCAGTAGCGCCGCCGCCGCCACGCTCGCCGTCGTCGCCGGCATCGAGGATGCCGGCCTGAAGCTCGGCCGCGACGTCGACGTGGTCTCGAAACAGTCGTCGGAACTGCTGCATCTGTTCCGGCGAGAACTGCTGGTCGTCAACGAGAATTTTAGGCTCGCCGGCTCCGAGCTCGCCCGCGCGGTGCTCGGCTGGATCGGCGGCGCCGCGCCCGGCTCGCTGCAGTCGCTCAGCGCGCCGGGCGAGGTGTTGCCCTATCGGGGGTAGCTCTGGTTGCCGGCCAACGATTGCCCTCTAGAAGATCGTCTGCTCGACGCTGGAGATTGGCCGAGGCCCCTCAGCTTCGTCATCCTCGGGCTTGACCCGAGGATCCATGCCGTAACCTCTGCCGGAAGTGTAACGGTGCAGAATTCTGTAACCGCCGCAATGTCTTAAATGTAACGGCATGGATCCTAGGGTCTGCGCGCGTCGCTTCGCTCCTTGCTCCGCCCTAGGATGACGACGCGAGAGACGCCCGACGACCTGACGCGACCCAAGCCTAGCCCGCCCGGCTGCCCCACGGTCCATGGAACGCCCCTTGCTCGCCGATGCGCTCGAACCCATGCGCGCCGAAGAAATCGCGCTGCGCCTGGATCAGGTTCGAGGTGCCGCGCCCCTGGCGGTAGCTGTCGAAATAGGCGAGCGCCGAAGACAGCGCCGGCACCGGCGAGCCGGCCTCGGAGGCCCGCGCCACGATGCGCCGCAGCGATGGATGCGCTTCCTGCATCATGGCGATAAAAGCCGGCGCCATCAAAAGATTGACAGCCGCGTTGCCCGCGCCGAGCGCTTCCGCCATCGTGTCCAGCATCTGCGAGCGGATGATGCAGCCGGCGCGCCAGATCTTGGCGATCGTCGGCATCGGCAGGTTCCAGCTGAACTCCTTCGAGGCGCCGCTCATCACCGCAAACCCTTGCGCATAAGCGGCGATCTTGCCGGCGAACAGCGCCAGTTCCAGGTCCTTCAGCAGTGCCGGCTTGTCGCCGGCAATCTTCGTCACGCCGATATTGCCATAGGCCTTTTCGGCCGCCTGCCGCTCGTCCTTGATCGACGACAGCACGCGCGCCGCGACCGCCGCCTCGATCGCCGTCGCCGGGATGCCAAGTTGCTGCGCCTCGATCACCGACCATTTGCCGGTGCCTTTCTGGCCGGCGCGGTCGAGGATGATGTCTACCACCGGCTTGCCGGTCTTCGGATCGTCGGCGGCCAGCACCTTGGCGGTGATCTCGATCAGATACGAATTGAGCCGGCCCTTGTTCCAGCCTTCGAAGACCGCGCCGATCTCCTTCGGCGCCATGCCGAGCCCATCGCGCAGGATGCCGTAGATTTCGGCGATCATCTGCATGTCGGCATATTCGATACCGTTGTGGATGGTTTTGACGAAATGGCCGGCGCCGTCGGTGCCGAGCCAGGCGGCGCAAGGCTCGTCCTTGAACTTGGCGGAAATCGCCGTCAGCACGTCTTCGACCCGCTTCCAGGAGTCTTCGGTGCCGCCGACCATGATCGAAGGCCCGTGGCGCGCGCCTTCCTCGCCGCCCGAGACGCCCATGCCGATGAAGGTCAGGCCGGAGTCTGAAAGCTCGGAAAAGCGCCGCATCGTGTCGCGGAAATTGGCGTTGCCGGCATCGATGACGATGTCGTTGGCCGACAGCACGCCTCGCAACGCTTCGATCTGCTCGTCGACGGGCTTGCCGGCCAGCACCATGATGATGATCGGTCGCGGCGGCCGGATGGCGGCGGCGAGTTCCTCCAGGCTGCGGCAGGGCACGACCATGTCCTTCAGCGCGCCGGCGCTCTCGACGAAGGCGTCGGTGCGTGCGGCCGTGCGGTTGAAGACGGCGATGCGGTGCCCATGCTCGGCGATGTTGAGCGCCAGGTTGGAGCCCATCGTCCCAAGGCCGATCAGGCCGATTTCGGCTTTTTCCATCGTTTCTTCCCTGCTTTCGGACTTTGTTAGAGCCGCTTTTGTAGCGATGCCCATTCTTCCCGTGATGATTGACGGCCCTTCACGGCGGCGTCAACCGCCTTGCAGAATTGTGACGCAACCCATGGCGTCCTGAGATCTCAGGTCAGTCCGATCTGATCTCGATCGGAGCCTCGATCTTCACCATCTCGAAATCCGTCACCAGGATGTCGAGCCGCGCCGTCCAGCGGCCGGGAAGCGGGATGACGAGGTTGTCGACGCGCCAGGTGCCGTCGCCGGGCTTGGTCGCAGGCCGTTTGATCGGCTCGATGCCGGAATCCGGCTTCGACAGCACCAGCGTCACCTGCTTGGCGTCGAGCGGGCCGAAATCGCCGCTCATGATGACCATCGAGGCGGCGACCTGGCCGGCATGGCCGGGGATGATGCTGAGATCGGCCATCGCCTTCAGCGTGTGGATGTGGATCGACACCGGCTGCGCTGCGGCGATCGCCAGCGCCCGCGGCGGCGGCGTGAAGCGCCAGCCGGCGGTGACGCCGAAGATGGCGAGCACGATCAGGACTTCAATACGGATGGAACGCACCAGCCGCCGCTGCACTTCGGTGTCGCCGGCCTCAGCCGGCATGGTCAGTGTCCAGCGATTGACGGCGGCGAGCGTGAACAGGAAGAGCAGCAGAACCAGTTTCAGCAGCAGCAGGCGGCCATAGGCCGTATGGACCAGCGCCGGCAGCGTCTGCACCTGAATGATTGCGAGCACGGTCCCGCTCGCGACAAGCACGGCCACGACAGGCAGGATCGCGTGCGAAAATCGGCGCAGGAAGGCGCGCGCTTCGGCCGGCTGATGCCGCAGGGCAAGGCCGAGCGGCGCCAATGCGCCGGACCAGAAGGCGATGGCCGTGCCGTGCAGGAACACCGAAGGCCGCATCAGCCATTGCGGCTCGGCTGCGCTGGCATGCCCGCTGGCCGCAAGTGCCGCGCCGACGCCTGCGAGCCCGGCAATGGCGAGCGGCTTCGCATTTGCGCGCGGGACGACCAGCGACAGCAGACCGAGCCCGAGCGCAATCAGCGCAATCAGCACCGTCCAGCCGAAGCTGGTGCCGAGCGCCGTCGCCCAGATCACCGGCTCCGCGAACCGGACAAGCGGTGCACCAAGCGCGTCGAGCCCCTGAAAGCCGAGAGACAGCAGCGCGGCAATCAGCCCGCCCAGGATCGCGGCGATAACGAAACGTCGACCACCGTGCTGATCCTCGGCCATCCAGGCGAGTGAAAAGGCGCCGCCGACGCCCAGCAAGAGGCCGGCATAAAGAAAGAGCTTGCCGATCCAGATTGCGCTGCGCAGCGTCCAATCGACTGTTTCGCCCGCCACAGGCGGCGTGCTCGGCGCGCCGATGGAAAACAGCGCCGAGCCGCCGACCGGATGGCCGTCGACCGAGATCACACGCCAGCTCAGCACATGGGTGCCGGCTTTGAGCGTTTCCGGATTGTCGATCTCGACGGTCTGCTCGTTGAGCCGGAAGGAGGTCAGCGCAAGCTGGCTGCCGTCCGGCCGCACCAGGGTGAGCACCAGCGGCGAGACCGGCTCGCTGAAGGTCAGCGAGAACCGGGCCGGACTTTGCGCCAGCACGGCGCCATCGGCCGGATCGGTCGCGACCAGCGCCGCGTGCGCCAAGGCGCGGCCCGGCAGAAGCAGGACCGCGGTCAGCACGAAAGCGGCGAGCAGGCCGCCGCCAATCAGCTTGAGGCTCGCGCCACTCCTGCGGACTATCGATCGGGAAGATGCTGCGTTCATACCATCGTGACGAAAGCGGCGGCCCGCATGAAGCGCGCCGCCGGGAATTTACTTCTTCGGCAGCAGCTTGATGCCGGGCGCAGGATTTTCGAGCGCATCCGCATCCTGGCCTGCCGCCGGAATTTCAATCCAACGCTCGGCGGCATCGCCGCATTCCTGCACCACCGGGAAATAGAGCATCTGGCCGGCCGGCAGCTCTGCCGCCAGCGAGGCACGGAAGACGAACTCGTCGTAGAATTCGTCCGGCAGATTGCCGCCGCTCCAGTCGACCTCCTTGATACCGGTGGTCAGCGTTTCGCCATAGAGCTGGTAGGACTTGTCGTATCTGCCCTGCTTGGTCTGCAGCGTCCAGCCGGGCTTCGGCATCGGCTTGACCGAAATCACGCCTTCCGGGATCTGCACCCGCACGGCGGTGGTCGCCTTGCCGGCGCAGCCATGCGGTACGCGCAAGACGGCCTTGTAGATCGAGCCGACGGCCGCTTCCTGGGTCTCGAGCGTGATATGCGCAAAGGCCTGGGTCGGTCCCAGGACGAGAAGCGCACCCGCCGCCAAAATAAACTTGTTCATCTGGTCCCTCTTGGAATCCTGGTTGCCGGTCCGCTCAGTCATCGTCCTGAGGCGGCAGGCTATCCATGCCTTGCACAGCAAATTCGACCTTGACTGCACCGGCTTTTTCGAAGGTCAGCGTCGCAGCGAACATCTCGCCTTTCTTGGGTTGCCGCTTGAGCCCGACGAACATCAGGTGATAGCCACCCGGCTTCAGCGCCACCTTGCCGCCGGCGGGGATTTCGAGCCCGCCGGTGACCGGCCGCATGGTCATGACGCCGTCCTTGACTCCCATTTCATGCAGCTCGGCCTTGTCGGAAACGTCGGAGGAAATCGACAGCAGCCGGTCCGGCGCGCTGCCCTTGTTGGTCACGGTGAAATAGCCGCCGGCCACCTTGGCGCCGGGCGGCGTCGCGCGCGACCACGGATGCCCGATCTCGAGGTCGCCCGCCTTGAATTCATGCGCGATGGCGCCGGGAACGCAAGCAAACAGGAGAAGAAACGCCAATACGGCGAGGCCGAGGCGATATTCAAAGCTGCGCGCAAACGCATCGCCACGGGCATGCGCACGCACTGCGGGAACAAAATTGGACATGGGTAACTCCATAAATGTGCACTCGCGCCGTCTTGCGGCCGCGAGCAGTCCGATCGTTGGATGAAGGCACCCGCGAAAGGTTCTGCGGGTCTCGTCAGATCCCCGCCGGCGGCGCGCGCGGATTGGCCGGGGAGCGGTCGCGGGCAAAATCGAGATGCCGGAAAGCCGGAGCCAGAAAGGCGACCGGCTCGAAGACCCGCGTTCCGGCCAGCGCGCCGGCGTCCGGCGGCGGCAGATGCGCCGGCGAAACCATGCTGCAGCCAAGCGAACAGCAGTCCGGCATGTGCTGCTGGTACGGATCGCCGCCCGGCAGATTGGCCGCTCCTTCATGGGTGCAGATGACGTTGCCGAAGGCGTCGAGCTGCGCAGGGGCGCCAAAGGCGAAGGCGCCGAGCGCCGACTGAAGCAACAGCATCAAGGCCGCGACAATCGCGGCCGGCAGGCTCCATCGTCTCAGCCGGATATCCAAAAAGACTGCCTCATTTCGCAGCAATTTGCCGACCCTAGCACGCGGCCAACGGCCGGAAAATCGGCAAAACCATGCTGCGGCAACGCGGCGCGATACGCAGTGTCAGGCCGGCCGAGCCTGCCGTCCTTCCGGAATGGAGCTCAACAGCGTCTGGCGCGCCGACTTCAGATGTCTGCGGCAAGCTGCGTCGACCTTGCCAAGGTCGCGCGATTTCAGCGCCGCGATATAGGCCAGATGCTCGCCGATCGCGACCTCGTTGCGCTCGCGCTCCTGCGCCTTGTTCCACTGATAGTGGTAGTGGAAGATCATGGCGATCACGTCGTAGAAGTCGACGATGAAGCGGTTATGCGAGGCGCGATGGATCAGCCGGTGAAAGCGCTCGTCGAGCTCCGAGAATTCGTTGAAGCGCGTGGCTATCTCGCCGGCGAGCTGGCGATGCTCATTCTCCAATTTGTCGAGATCGGCCCAGACCGGGCTGTCCTGCGGCAAGGCGGCAAAGGCGGCGGCCGAGCGCAGCTCGAACATCTCGCGGATCTCGGTCAGCTCCAGCGCGAAGGCTCGGGTGAAGCCCTTCAGCACCCAATGGCTGTTGCGCCGCTTCTCGATCAGGCCGAAGCGTGAGAAGCGGATCAGGAACTCGCGCACGCTGGTGGTGCCGACGCCGATCTCGCGCGCCAGCTCCAGCTCGTTGATCTGCATGCCGGCTTCGGCACCGCCGGCGAGTAGCCGGCGCATGAAGGAGCGCTCGATGATCTCGGCCAGCGAGTCGGTCTCTTCCTCCGGGAAGAAATCCTGCGGCCTCGGCGCCCTCAGCACCGTCTTGCTGCGCTTGTTCCAGGCGATCAGCCCGGTCTCCTCCATGCGCGCCAGGATGCTGCGCACCGTGGTGCGGCTGACGCTGAGTGACGCGCCTAGCTCCGGCTCGGACGGCAGGCTCTTGGTTTCGTCGAGCAGCCGCAGGCAGCGGTTGAAGGCATCCTTGTAGACATTGTTGCTCTTCGACATCCCCTGCCCCGTTGCCCTTGCCAGCGCTTGCGACGGCCGGCTTGAAGCGCGATATGATGGAACTTCCTTCGGTGTCAGGCCCGGAGTGCCCGCGCGTTCGAAAAGGACGCACGGCGCCCCGATGAAAAAACAATTGACGCAAAAATGTTTTTTCACGATAAAAGACATTATATACAACCGGGCGTATGTCAATCCGCCCGCATTCCCAGGATTACCCAGGACAGCCGCCCGTGAACACCGCAAACACCATTCTTCTTTCGCCCGCCGACAATGTCGCGGTCGCCAATGGCCGCATCGAGACCGGCACGCCGCTGCCGGGCGGAGCGGTGACCTTGACCGCGATCGAGCCCGGACACAAGGTGGCGATCAAGCCGATCGCCGCCGGTGAGGCGGTGGTGAAATACGCGCAGGCGATCGGCCGCGCGACACAAGACATCGCGCCGGGCGAACACGTCCATTCGCATAATCTGGTGTTTGAATCCGGCCGGCTGCCGGTGGTGCCGCCGAGCGAGGCCGAGCACGCCACCGAGGCCGACCGCAAGCGCACCTTCATGGGCTACCGTCGCGCCGACGGCCGCGCCGGCACGCGCAACTTCGTCGGCATCATCGCCAGCGTCAATTGCTCGGCCACCGTCTGCCACGCCATCGCGGACGAGGCCAACCGCAGGCTTTTGCCGAAATATCCCGGCATCGACGGTTTCGTGCCGATCGTTCACGGCCAGGGCTGCGGCATGAGCGCCACCGGCGACGGCATGATGGTGCTGCACCGCACGCTCGCCGGCTACGCCCGCCACCCGAATTTCGGCGGCGTGCTGATGGTGGGCCTCGGCTGCGAGGTCAACCAGCTTACCCTCTACGGCCAGAAGGGCGCCGCCGCGGGCAAGCGCCATTTCAACATCCAGGAGGCCGGCGGCTCGCGCAAATCGGTCGAGAAGGCGATGGGCGTGTTGGCCGAGATCGCGGAGGAGGTCGGCCAGCTGAAGCGTGAGCCTATTCCCGTCAGCGAGATCGTCGTCGGCCTGCAATGCGGCGGTTCCGACGGTATGTCCGGCATCACCGCCAATCCGGCGCTGGGCGCTGCCGTCGATATCCTGGCCGGAGTCGGCGGCATCGGCATCCTTTCCGAGACGACCGAAATCTATGGCGCCGAGCATCTGCTGGCCTATCGCGCCGCGACGCCCGAGATCGCCGCCAAGCTCGACGGCTATGTCAAATGGTGGGAGGAGCATGTCGCCAAGCATGGCGCCTCGATCGACAACAACCCCTCGCCCGGCAACAAGCGCGGCGGCCTGACCACCATCCTGGAGAAGTCGCTGGGCGCGGTCGCCAAGGGCGGCCAGACGCCGCTCAACGGGGTCTTCGGCTACGCCGAGAAGGTCACCGGCAACGGCCTGGTGTTCATGGATACGCCCGGCTACGACCCGGTCTCTGCCACCGGCCAGGTGGCGGGCGGCGCCAATGTGATCGTCTTCACCACCGGCCGCGGCTCCTGCTTCGGCTGCCGTCCGACGCCGTCGATCAAGGTCGCCACCAACTCGACCATGTACCACCAGATGGAAGAGGACATGGACGTCAATTGCGGCGTGATCGCCTCTGGCGAGAAGACCATCGCCGGCATGGGCCGCGAGATCTTCGAGCTGATCATCGAGACGGCATCCGGCCGCAAGACCAAGAGCGAGGACTTTGGCTACGGCGACAACGAATTCGTGCCCTGGCACCTGGGCGCGACGCTTTAATCGCGGGCCGTATCGGCGGAAGCGCCACCGACCAGGAGGCGGCCTTCACATGCGATGGAATGTATATTCCATGTTGACATAAATATGAAATTATTGTTCCGTGTCGACAAGGAGGAACGGGAGCATCCGAGCACTGCCAGGGACGAGCCTAACGGACGCTGACCCGCATCGCGCAGGACAACAGACATCGCTTGCATCGGTCACGGCAATGCTCTATCAAAAAACGGCATCTGTTTTTTATTGATAAAGTTCTGTTTGGGCCGCGCCTATCCAGATGGAGCTTCCGCAACCTTCACCAGGCGACTTAGGGAGGAACCTAATGAAATTCGTGACCAGCCTTCTCAACCGCCGCGGCTTCTTGGCTTTGGCCGCCGCTTCGATGCTCGCCGGCGCGATGCATTCCGCGCCCGCCTCGGCGGCCGACGTGACCATTCCGATCATCGTCAAGGACACCACATCCTTCTATTGGCAGATCGTTCTGGCCGGCGCCCGCAAGGCCGGCAAGGATCTCGGCGTCAACGTGCCGGAGCTCGGCGCCCAGGCCGAAACCGACGTCAACGGCCAGATCTCGATCCTCGAAAACGCCGTCGCCAGCAACCCGGCGGCCGTCGTCATCTCGCCGACCGAGTTCAAGGCGCTCGGCAAGCCGATCGACGAGGCCGCCAGCAAGGTCAAGGTCATCGGCATCGACTCCGGCGCCGACTCCAAGGCCTTCACGTCGTTCCTGACCACCGACAACGTGCAGGGCGGCCGCGTCGCCGCTGACGGCCTCGCCGCCGCCATCGGCGCCGCCAATGGCGGCAAGGTGGAAGGCAAGGTCGCGCTGATCACGGCGCTTCCCGGCGCCGGCTCGCTCGAGCAGCGCAAGCAAGGCTTCATCGAGCAGATCAAGGCCAAGTATCCGGGCCTCGAGCTTGTCGCCGACAAATATGCCGATGGCCAGGCCACCACGGGCTTGAACATCGCCACCGATCTGATCACCGCCAATCCGGACCTCAAGGGCATCTTCGCCTCGAACCTGATCATGGCGCAGGGCGTCGGCCAGGCGGTCGCCGAAAACAATCTCGGCGGCAAGGTCGCGCTGATCGGCTTCGACAGCGATGAGAAGCTGATCAAGTTCCTCAATGACGGCATCATCTCGGGTCTGGTCGTCCAGGATCCGTACCGGATGGGTTACGATGGCATCAAGACCGCTTTGGCCGCCTCGAAGGGCGAGAAGGTCGAGGCCAATGTCGACACCGGCGCCAACCTGGTCACCAAGGCCAACATGAAAGAGCCGAAGATCGACGCGCTGCTCAACCCGAAGCTCAAATAAGGCGCGTCATGCCACGCGTTTCCGGGGCGGCATCGCCCCGGAAACATTCCGTTGAGACCAATCTGGGAGGATTGTCATGACGTCGACGGCGCAGGAATTGCATCCAGCCCCCACGCTGGAGCCCGGCAGGACGATCCTCGAACTCAAAGGGCTCGAGAAAAAATATCCCGGCACACACGCGCTGAAGCCCGTGAACCTTGCCTTCAAGTCCGGCGAGATCCACGCCATCGTCGGCGAGAACGGCGCCGGCAAGTCGACGCTGATCAAGTTGCTGACCGGCGTCATGCCGCGCACCTCCGGCGAAGTCTTCTGGGAAGGCAAGCCGGCAGCGCTTGCCACCCCGCATGAGGCAATGGCGCTCGGCATCAACGCCGTCCACCAGGAAGTGGTGCTCTGCCGCCATCTCACTGTCGCCGCCAACATGTTCCTCGGCGAGGAGGAATCCCGCTTCGGCATTCTTCAGCAGCGCGCCATGGTCAAGGAGGCGCAGAAGATCATCGACGGCCTCGGCTTCGACCTGCCGGCGCATGTCATGCTGGGCGATCTCACCATCGGCCAGCAGCAGCTGATCGCCGCCGCCCGCGCAACCGTGCGCGGTACCAAGTTCCTGATCTTCGACGAGCCCACTGCCTACCTCACCCGCAAGGAAGCCGACCAGCTGTTCACGCTGATCCGGCGGCTGAAGGGCGAAGGCGTCACCATCATCTATATCAGCCACCGCATGGAGGAGGTGTTCGAGCTTGCCGATCGCGTCTCGGTGCTGCGCGACGGCACGCTGGTCGGCACCCGCAACATCGCCGAGACCAATGACGCCGAGCTGGTCAAGATGATGATCAACCGCTCGATCGAACAGATCTACCACAAGGAGCACTTCACGCCGGGCGCGGCGATCGTCGAGGCGAGAAATCTCTCCGGCAAGGGTTTTGAGAATGTCTCGATGACGGTTCGCGCCGGCGAGATCGTCGGTCTTTACGGCCTGATCGGTGCCGGGCGCAGCGAATTCGTCACCACGCTCTACGGCCGCCATCGCAAATCGGCCGGCCAGATCCTCTGGCAAGGCAAGGAGGTCCAGATCAATTCCGAGCATGACGCGATCAGGCTCGGCATGGCGCTGGCGCCGGAAAGCCGCCGCGATCAGGGTCTTTGCCTCAATTTGCCGGTCGGCCTTAACCTCAACCTACCGATCTATAAGCGCATCTCCAGCAATCTCCTGATCTCCAACGCCAGGGAGAAGGCCGAGGCCGACCGCCAGATCGCCGACCTGCGCATCAAGACGCCAACGCGCAACGCGCTGGCCTCCAGCCTGTCGGGCGGCAACCAGCAGAAGATTGTCATCGGCAAGTGGCTGGCGCATGGCGCCAAGCTGTTCATCTTCGACGAGCCGACGGTCGGCGTCGATGTCGGCACCAAGGCCGAGATCTACCGCTTGTTCTCGACATTGTTGTCCAAAGGCGCCGGCATCATCCTGATCTCGTCCTATCTGCCCGAGGTCTATGAACTCGCCGACACGCTGCATGTGTTCCGGCGCGGCAAGCTGGTCGCCACGCATGGTTTCCGCACCGCCAGCCATGAGGACATACTGGGTCAGGCACTGGCCGAGAAACAAGAAAAGACGGGAGGACAAAAATGAGCACCGAGGCGATCCCCGCCGAAAAAACCAAGCGCAATTACAACGCCCTGTTCGGACTGACGCTGCTCGCGCTGCTGGTTCTGTTGTGGGTCATTCTGTCCGTGGCGACGCAGAGCTTCGCCTCGGCCAACAATATTTCAAACCTCCTCCGCCAAGGCTCGATGATCGCTATCCTCGCGGTCGGCCAGACCTTTGTCATCATCACCGGCGGCATCGATCTTTCGGTCGGCGCGGTCGTCGGCTTCTGCACCGTCACCACGGCGATGCTGATCAATGCCGGAGTGCCGGTCTTTGCCGCCATCCTGATAACTCTTCTGGTCGGCGTCGCCATCGGCATGTTCCACGGCTTCGGTATCGTCAAGATGGGCCTGCCGCCCTTCATCATCACGCTGGCAACGCTGACTTCGCTGCGCGGCATCGGCCTGCTGATAACCAATGGCAATTCGATCTCGATCAACAACGACGCCTTCCAGGAATTCTCGCGCAACTCCTTCGTCGGCGTCCCCAATCTGTTCTGGATGGTAATCTTGGTCGGCATCCCGGCCTACATCTTCCTGCATCACAGCCGCTGGGGCCGCTATCTGTTCTCGGTCGGCTCCAATGCCGAGGCCTCACGCCTGTCCGGCGTCAATGTCCAGCGCACCATCTACATGGCCTACACACTGTCGGGCCTATGCGCGGCCTTCGTCGGTGTGCTGCTTGCCTCCCGCATCGGAATCGGCAATCCGACCCAGGCCGAGGGCTGGGAATTGCAGGCGATCGCCTCCTCGGTGATCGGCGGCACCTCGCTGTTCGGCGCGGTCGGTTCGGTGCACGGGCCGCTGCTCGGCGCCTTCATCCTCGCCACTATCAACAACGGCGCCAATCTCTTGAACGTCAACGCCTTCTGGCAGCGCATCATCACCGGTGTGCTGATCATCGTCATCGTCTATTTCGACGGTCTGCGCCGGCGCGGCAAATGACTGCTCCCTGACCTTCCGCGCCGGCCCGGCTTAGCCGATGGCCGGCGCTCTTTTGAAACTGGAATTGCGTATGAAAGCCGTCGTCTGCCGCTCGCCCGGCGACCTTGCCCTCGAAGACCGCGCCGCGCCCGGCGCGCCGCCGCCCGGCTGGGCGCGGGTCGCCGTCAGCCATGTCGGCATCTGCGGCACCGACTATCACATCTTCGAAGGCAAGCACCCGTTCCTCGCCTATCCGCGCATCATGGGCCACGAAGTCTCCGGCACCGTCGCCGAAAAGGGTGACGGCGTGGATCTGGCCGTCGGCGAGCCGGTCATCGTCAATCCTTATCTTGCCTGCGGCCGATGCATAGCCTGCCGGCATGGCAAGCCGAACTGCTGCATGACAATCGAGGTGCTAGGCGTGCATCGCAACGGCGCCATGTGCGACGAGATCCTGGTGCCGGCGCAAAACCTTTATCCGGCAAACGGCCTGTCGCTGGCCGATGCCGCGGCGGTTGAATTCCTGGCCATCGGCGCCCATGCCGTGCGGCGTTCGCTCGGCACGCCCGGCGCGCGCACGCTGGTCATCGGCGCCGGGCCGATCGGCCTTGGCACGGCGCTGTTTGCCCGCATCGCCGGACTGGATGTCAGCATGCTCGATATGAGCACGGAGCGGCTTGGCTTTGCCGAAGACAAGCTGGGTTTTGCCACGCTCGACGGCTCGAAGGCAGCGGCGACCGAACTGGTGCGGTCAGCCACCGGCGGCGAAGGCTTCGATCTTGTCTTCGATGCCACCGGCAACACGCAATCGGTGCAATCGGCCTTCGCTCATGTCGCGCATGGCGGCACACTGGTGCTGGTCAGCGTCGTCAAGGACGATATCAGCTTCTCCGATCCCGAATTCCATAAGCGCGAGATGACGCTTGTCGGCAGCCGCAACGCGCTCAGAGCCGATTTCAACCATGTCGCCGCCTCGATCCGCGACGGCGCCGTGCCTCTGGAGAAGCTTGTCACGCATCGAACGACACTTGCCGAAACGCCACGCGACCTCGCCAGATGGGCGTATGAGAAGTCGGGGCTGATCAAGGCTGTTATCGAAGTCGGGTAGGAAGCCCGCGTCGAGGTCTTGCGAACTGGATGGTTGTCTGCCCTGGCAAATCGCAGTCCTGGTGATTGGCCGAGCGTCTATCCCTTCGTCATCCACGGGCGGAGCAAGGAGCGTAGCGACGCAGCGCAGACCCGAGGATCCATTCCGTGACATCGAGGCGTTGCAACGATCCAGAATTCTGCTCCGCCGCACTTTACGATCAAGGTAACGGAATGGATCCTCGGGTCTGCGCTCCGCTTCGCGTCGCTCCGCCCGAGGATGACGACCTCAGGGTTATCGCTCTGAATGACAATGTCGAAGACTAATCGTTCGCCGACAGCTTCAGCTCCACCCGCTCCGCCGGGAACCGCGACTCGGAAAACTGAATCGGCCGGCCGTCGAGCGTGACATTGACAGCGACGGTGACCAGCACGATGGCGCCGGGCTGCAGATCAAGTGCCGCAAGGTCGTCGGCATCGGCATGACGTGCCGAAAGCACCGTCGATTGCCGCAGATAATCGTTGATGCCGAAGCGCTTGAGCGCGGCGGTGACCGATCCGGTCTCCGCCATGGCGGCGTCTATGCCGGTGAAGCGCCCGGCATCGTACCAGGCCGTTGCGCGCGACACCGGATGCCCGTCTGCTTCGCCGCGCGTCTCCAGGCGGATCACGGCCGATCCGCTGGCAAGCCCGAGCGCTTCGGCGACGCGCCGGCTGGCCGGCTCGGTGGATGACGACAGCAGAGCGATATGCCGTTCGCTCGTCTGCCCTTGCAGCCCAGTCGAAAACCGCGTGCGGGCGCCGATCGGGTAGGACAGGCGCCTGCGTGACAGCACGAAGGTGCCGCGCCCCTGCTCGGCCCTCAGCACGCCTTCCTGCACAAGGGCGGCGATCGCGCTGCGCACCGTGTGGCGGTTGACGCCATAGCGCTCGGCCAGCACGACTTCAGGCGGCAGCGCGGCATTCTCGGCGAAATCGCCGGTCGCAATTGCCTGCAGTATCTTGTCGGCGATCTGCCGCCACAGCGACACGCCGCTGCGCCTTTCGATGCTGCTCGCCAGTCCGGTCATTCTTTGCCCCCAGGCATCTTTTCGCCCCAAGTCATTTTTTCCCCTTTTGTCATGCACCCGTCATGGACTCTCGTTACGTGATGAGTATAATTTGTATAGTTGTCTATATCAATAGACAAATTAACGAGGAAGACAGCCATGCGAGGACAGGAAGCGCGCGAGCAGGCCGAGCGCAAGGCGGCGATGGCGACGCTGGCACATGCGGCGACCGATGACATTGCACGGCTATGGAACGATGCCGGCCTGCCCTCGGAGGCGGAATTGCTGCGCGGCCCCGAAACCGGACTGGTGACGGTGCGCGGCCGGATCGGCGGCGGCGGCGCGCCTTTCAATGTCGGCGAGGCAACCGTCACCCGCGCCACGGTGCGGCTGCCCTCCGGCCAGGTCGGCCATTCCTATGCGCTCGGCCGCGACAAGGCGAAGGCGAAGCTCGCCGCGATTGCCGACGCGCTCTGGCAGGATCCGGCCCATCGCCAGACGGTCGAGACAAAGCTGGTGGCGCCCTTGCGCACGGCGCTGGATGCGGCACGCGAAAAGCGGCGCGTCGAGACGGCGGCCACGAAAGTGGATTTCTTCACCATGGTGCGCGGAGAGGACTGATGGATATCGCCACGCAATCGATCGAAGGCGGCTTCGCCGATCCGGTCTTCAACGCGCAAACCGTGTTCCGCGCCGTCATGGATGCGATGGCCAGGCCGGGCAGCATCGAGGCCCTGCCGCAGCTGTCGCAACCGCCGGCGCCGCTGTCGGCGACCGCCGGCGCCATAGCGCTGGCGCTCTGCGACAACGACACGCCGCTCTGGCTCGATCCGCCGCTGCAGGCGGAAGGCGCGGTCAAATCCTGGCTCGGCTTCCACACCGGCGCGCCCCTGGCCAACACGCCGGCCGATGCGCATTTCGCCTTGATAGCCAACCCGGCGGAAATGGCGGCGCTGGACGGCTTTTCGCAAGGCACGCAGGAATATCCCGACCGCTCGACGACGCTGATCCTCCTGGTCGGCGATCTCGCCACGGGTCCGTCGCTGCTGCTCGAGGGGCCTGGCATCGAAAAGGCGGCAATGATCGCGCCAACCGGCATGCCACGCCATTTCGTCGAGCAGTGGAAGCAGAACAACAAACGTTTTCCACGCGGCGTCGACATCATCCTGGCCGCCCCCGGCAGCCTCGCCTGCCTGCCGCGCACCACCCGCATCAAGACGATGGAGGCCTGACATGTATGTCGCGGTAAAAGGCGGCGAAGCCGCGATCGCCAACGCCCATCGCCTGCTTGCCGATCGCCGCCGCGGCGACCGCTCGGTGCCGGCGCTGCGGCTCGACCAGATCGTCGAGCAGCTGGCGCTTGGCGTCGACCGGGTGATGAGCGAAGGCTCGCTCTATGATCGCGAACTGGCGGCGCTCGCCGTCGTCCAGGCGCGCGGCGACATGATCGAGGCGATCTTTCTCGTGCGCGCCTATCGCACCACGCTGCCGCGCTTCGGCTACACAAGGCCGGTCGACACCGGCGCCATGCAGGCCGAGCGGCGGGTGTCGGCGACTTACAAGGACCTGCCAGGCGGACAGGTGCTTGGGCCCACCTTCGATTACACGCATCGCCTGCTCGATCCGGAACTTGCCGCCGGCGCCGATGTCGATGCGCCCGTGCAGCGCGAGGGCGATGCCGAAGCCATGCCGCGCGTCTCCTCGATTCTTGCCCATGAAGGCCTGATCGAGGCCGACGGCGACATGCCGCAGGACCATGTGCCCGGCGATATCACGCGCGAACCGCTGCAATTCCCGATGGCGCGCGACATCCGCCTACAGGCGCTGTCGCGCGGCGACGAAGGGTTTCTGCTGGCGCTCGGCTATTCGACGCAGCGCGGCTATGCCCGCAATCATCCCTTCGTCGGCGAGGTCCGCATCGGCGAGGTCGAGCTGGAGCTCGATGTGCCGGAACTGCCGTTCGCCGTGCCGCTCGGTTCCATCCGCGTCACCGAATGCCAGATGGTCAACCAGTTCAAGGGCTCGGCCAAGGCGCCGCCGCAATTCACCCGCGGCTATGGCCTGGTCTTCGGCCAGAGCGAGCGCAAGGCGATGGCCATGGCGCTGTGCGACCGGGCGCTGCGCGCCGGCGAGCTCGGCGAGGACGTCGTCGCCGCGGCGCAGGACGAGGAATTCGTCATCTCGCATTCCGACAATGTCCAGGCGACCGGCTTCGTCGAGCATCTGAAGCTGCCGCACTACGTCGACTTCCAGGCCGAGCTCGACCTGGTGCGCCGTATGCGCGCCGAGCATGACGCGCGGGAAAATCCCGGCAAGGCTGAAGAAAAGAGGGAGGCCGCTGAATGAGCGCGCAACCGACAGAGATCGCCACCTACAACTTCGCCTATCTCGACGAGCAGACCAAGCGGATGATCCGCCGCGCCATCCTGAAGGGCATCGCCATTCCCGGCTACCAGGTGCCCTTCGCTTCGCGCGAGATGCCGATGCCCTATGGCTGGGGCACCGGCGGCGTGCAGGTCACCGCCTCGATCATCGGGCCGGATGACGTGCTCAAGGTCATCGACCAGGGCGCCGACGACACCACCAACGCCGTCTCGATCCGCGCCTTCTTCAAGAAGGTCGCCAATGTCGCCGTGACCACGGAAACGGTGAAAGCGACGATCATCCAGACCCGCCACCGGATTCCGGAGCACCCACTCAACCCCGGTCAGGTGCTGGTCTTCCAGGTGCCGATCCCCGAGCCGCTACGCTTCCTCGAGCCGCGCGAGACCGAGACGCGCAAGATGCATGCGCTGGAGGAATACGGCCTCATGCATGTCAAGCTCTATGAGGACATCGCCAGGCACGGTCGCATCGCCACCACCTACGCCTATCCGGTCAAGGTCGAGGGTCGCTATGTCATGGACCCCTCGCCGACGCCTAAATTCGACAATCCGAAGATGCACCGCTCGCCGGCCTTGCAGCTCTTCGGCGCGGGCCGCGAAAAGCGCATCTATGCGGTGCCGCCCTTCACCGATGTGGTGAGCCTCGATTTCGAGGACCATCCCTTCGAAGTGCAGACTTTCGACCAGCCTTGCGCGCTGTGTGGGGCGGAAAACGTCTATCTCGACGAGGTCATCCTCGACGACCATGGCGGCCACATGTTCGTCTGCTCCGACACCGACCATTGCGAGAAACGGCGCGCCGAAGGCTATCGCGGCCACCTCGCGCCAGAAGCCCATCTTGCATTGGAAACTAAGGAGCCGGCGCAATGACCGACGAACCGCTGCTGCGCGTCTCGGCGCTGTCCAAATTCTACGGCTCGCGCGTCGGCTGCGAGAACGTCACCTTCGACCTTTGGCCGGGCGAGGTGCTGGCGGTCGTCGGCGAGTCCGGCTCCGGCAAGACGACCCTGCTCAACTGCCTGTCGACCAGGCTGTTGCCGTCATCCGGAACCGCCAGCTACCGCATGCGCGACGGCCAGTTCCGCGAACTCTACCGCATGAGCGAGGCCGAGCGCCGCTTCCTGATGCGCACCGACTGGGGTTTTGTCCACCAGAACCCAGCGGACGGGCTGCGCATGACCGTATCGGCCGGCGCCAATGTCGGCGAGCGGCTGATGGCGGTCGGCGACCGCCACTACGGCAGGATCCGCGCCACCGCCGTCGACTGGCTGTCGCGCGTCGAGATCGACGAGGACCGCATCGACGACGAGCCGCGCGCCTTTTCCGGCGGCATGCGCCAGCGCCTGCAGATCGCCCGCAACCTGGTCACCGGGCCGCGGCTGGTGTTCATGGATGAGCCGACCGGCGGCCTCGACGTGTCGGTGCAGGCGCGCCTGCTCGACCTGCTGCGCGGCCTGGTCACCGACCTCGGCCTGGCGGCCATCGTCGTCACCCACGATCTTGCCGTGGCGCGGCTCCTGTCGCAGCGCATGATGGTGATGAAGGACGGCCGCGTCGTCGAAAGCGGCCTGACCGACCGCGTGCTCGACGATCCGCGCGCGCCTTACACCCAACTCCTCGTTTCTTCGATCCTGCAGGTGTGATGATGCCGACGCCTCTCGTTGTCTCGGATGTCGCAAAAAGCTTCACCATGCATCTGCGCGACGGCGTCACGCTGCCGGTGGTGGCGGGCGTCTCCTTCTCGATCCGCGCCGGCGAATGCGCGGTGCTCGGCGGTCCTTCCGGCGCCGGCAAAAGCTCGATCCTGAAGATGCTCTACGGCAATTATGCCGTCGATGAAGGTCAGATCATCGTCCAGCACGAGGGCGGCCTGATCGACCTCGCCAGCGCCAGCCCGCGTACGGTGCTCGGCGTGCGCCGCCACACCATCGGCTATGTCAGCCAGTTCCTGCGCACCGTGCCGCGCGTCCCGGCGCTCGATGTCGTCGCCGAGCCGCTGTTCGAGCGCGGCGAGGTGCGCGAAATTGCGCGCGAAAAAGCCCGTGCCCTGCTGGCGCAGCTCAACCTGCCGGAAAAGCTCTGGGCGCTGCCGCCGGCAACCTTCTCCGGCGGCGAACAGCAGCGCGTCAACATCGCGCGCGGCTTCATCACCGATCATCCGATCCTGCTGCTCGACGAGCCGACCGCTTCGCTCGACGCCCAGAACCGCGACGTCGTCATTGCCCTCATCGCCGCCAAAAAGGCGGCGGGCGTAGCACTTCTCGGCATCTTCCACGACCAGGATGTGCGCGAGGCGGTTGCCGACCGCGTCATCGACGTCACCGCCTTTGCCGCCGGAAAAATCGCCGCATGACGAAGAAGCTTTCGGAAGCGCCGCTGATCCACGAGACGGCGCAGGTCGAGAACTCGAAGCTCGGCCGCTGGACCGAGATCGCCGAGCGCAGCCGCGTCTCGGAAAGCGAGCTTGGCGACTACTCCTACATGATGCAGGACTGTGCCGTCTGGTGCGCGACTATTCGAAAGTTCTCCAACATTGCCGCAAGCGTGCGGATCAACGCCACCAACCACCCGACCTGGCGGCCGACGCTTCACCACTTCACCTATCGCGCTTCGGATTATTGGGACGACGCCGAGCACGAGAGCGAATTCTTCGCCCAGCGCCGCGCCAAGCGCGTCACCATCGGTCATGACACCTGGCTCGGTCACGGTTCGACCATCCTGCCCGGCGTCACCGTCGGCGACGGCGCGGCGGTCGGCGCCGGCGCGGTCGTGTCGAAGGATGTCGCGCCCTACACCATCGCCGCCGGCGTGCCGGCAAAGCCGATCCGTGAGCGCTTCGACCGCCGCACCGCCGAACGCTACCAGGCGCTCGCCTGGTGGGATTGGGACCATGCCCGGCTGCGAGCGGCACTGGACGATTTCCGCGAGCTGTCGGCGGAGGCGTTCCTGGAGAAGCATGGCGGCAGAAGATAGGCGCCCCGCTCTCATCCGCCTGGGTAAGAGCAATGGCGCCGCATCTGCATTTTGCCTACTATCGACTGCATTTTCGTCGCGTTTGAAAGCTCTGGAGGCCGGAATGCTGAAACGATGGATTGGCTTTTGCCTGTTTGGGCTGGCGACTTTTCTGCCTCGGCATGCTCTCGCTGAGCAGCCAAAGAGCGACCCTCGCGGCGCCGTCCTTTGCGCCTGGATGATTTATACCGAGGTCGAAGCGATCGGAGAGACCTGCTCTCCCGAGCAAGACCGTGACTACCTTGTCTTTCTTCAGTCTCAGATCGACCGCATCAAGGCGTTTATCGTGCGGAATTCTGGCACCACGCCAGCGGCACTGGAAGACCAGCAGCGTCGAGTCCGGGCGATAGCTGCAAAGCGCCACGGCGCCTCGTGCCAGGGTGACGGTATCAAGCTCTACAATTCAATAAGGTCAGTCGATCGAAGGCAGTTCGTTGCCGAGATGGATAAGCTCCTTGAAGTCGATCGCGAGCCTTTGGCGAATCCCTGCCTTTGATGCCTGCTCGCTACAGTTTCACATCCTTGACACAGGACTCGGACAGGAGGGCGATCTCCCCAAGGAGATTGCCATGCTCGACACAGTTAGATCTTCGCTCGCAGGATATTTCGAAGGCGCCAACCCGACGCCTCCGGTCCATCTCGGCACCCGCTACGACACATCGGGCAACTTCCTCCTCGAACCGGGCAACACCGTCGTTTGCCATTTGATCGAAGGCTCTCCTTCGCAAGCTGCCATCATCGAAGTGCGTGAGCGCATGCTGGCCATGCCGGATGCCGACCGGCTCGTTTTCACGCCGATCTCCAGCCTGCACATGACGCTGTTCCAGGGCATCATCGAATACCGCCGCCGCCTTCCCTACTGGCCTGCCGACGTGGCGCTCGACACCGGCATCGATGACATGACCCGGCTCTACCTCGAGCGCCTGCAGGGCTTCGAGGATCGCGGCGCCTTCAAGATCAAGGTGGTCGAAGTGGTGCCGACCGGCCTGACGGTTGCCGGCGCCTCAGAAGAAGACCGGCGCGTTCTTCGGGCCTGGCGCGACGCGCTCTCGGTGCCATTTGGCTACCGCCACCCGGACCACGACACTTACGTCTTCCACATAACCTTCGCCTACCAGATCCGCCGCCTCGCCGATGAGCGGGTTTCCGCCTGGCAGGAGCTGTTCGACAACTGCCTGACACTCCTGGATCGTCAGGCGCCGGTGATCGAGCTCAGGCCTCCGGCCTTCTGCAGTTTCAGGGACATGAAGCATTTCGAGGAATTGCTGGTCCTGGCGTGATGCGTGTTGCCCAAAGCGCGTTCGCTTGAAATCGGTTTTGCGCGATGCGCTTTGGCTCAAGCCAACCAGCCTGTGGGCTGTAACAAAACTGACATCATTCCGACACCCCAGCTTCATCGGCCTGCGATAGCGAAGGTTAACAGACCTTCAAACTGTGACGGACTGGAGTGTTGCCCCATGTCAGTTTCTTCAGCCACGCTGGAAATCCGAGGCGTCACCCGACGATTTGGTAAGAACACCGCCGTCAGCGACATCAACATCTCGATTCCGCAAGGTCAGATGGTCGGCATCATCGGCCGTTCGGGCGCCGGCAAGTCGACCCTTCTGCGTATGATCAACCGCCTCATCGATCCCAGCCAGGGGTCGATTTTTTTTGACGGCGCCGAGGTTTCCCGCCTGCAGGGTTCGCCGCTGCGGCGCTGGCAGCGCGACTGCGCCATGATCTTCCAGCAGTTCAACCTTGTGCCGCGCCTCGACGTGCTGACCAATGTTCTGCTCGGCCGCCTCAACCACCGCTCGACATTTTCCAACCTGCTCGGCCTGTTCTCGCGGGTAGAATGCGCCGAAGCAGTGGCCGCTCTCGAGCGCCTCGATATTGCGCGCACCGCCTTGCAGCCGGCCGGCACGCTTTCCGGCGGCCAGCAGCAGCGTGTGGCGATCGCGCGCGCCATGATGCAGGAACCGAAGGTACTGCTGGCCGACGAGCCGATCGCCTCGCTCGACCCGCTCAACGCCAAGGTGGTTATGGACTCGCTGCGCGACATCAATCTGCGCGAAGGCATCACCGTCGTCACCAATTTGCACACGCTGGACACGGCGCGCGCCTATTGCAACCGCATCATCGGCATGGCCGCCGGCAAGGTCGTCTTCGACGGCGGGCCGGAAGATCTCGATCGCGATGCCGTGCGCATGGTCTACGGCGCCGACGCCGGCGGCGCCGAGATCTCCGAGGCCATCACCTCGACCAGCGTCAACGTCAAGTCAAAGATCACCGCATCCGCCGGACCGCTCGAACCAGCCTTTCCCGGCTGAATGTGTTCGTGGACCCGGCCGACTGGATTCCGGGCACATCATGAACACCGAAAAGAGCAACCCGGATCGCCTGCCAGCGTCAAAGGCTAAACTTGAAATTTCGAACGCCGGCGCGAAGCCGGAACACAAGGAGAGAGATCAAAATGTTCAGGACAATGGTTTTTGGCGCCGTTTCGTTGCTGGCCATGGCAGCCAGCGCCGCTCATTCGGCAGACATGAAGGAGTTCCGCGTCGGCATCCTCGGCGGTGAGAACGAGGCCGACCGTCTGCGCAACTACCAGTGCCTCGCCGACCACTTGAAGGCCGAATTCGGCTTCGAGAAGGTGTCGCTGTTCCCGGCCGCCGACTATGACGGCGTCATCCAGGGCCTGCTCGGCGGCACGCTCGATTTCGCCGAGCTTGGCGCTTCCGGCTATGCCAGCGTCTACCTCAAGGATCCGAAAGCTGTCACCCCGATCCTCACCACCAAGCAGACCGACGGCTCCACCGGCTATTATTCGATCGGCCTGGCGCTGAAGACCTCCGGCATCACCGACATCAAGTCGGCCAAGGGCAAGAAGCTCGGCTATGCCGATCCGGATTCGACCTCGGGCTATCTGATCCCGCTGACCCAGATTCCGAAGGACACCGGCGCCTCAAACGAAACCTACTTCGCCTCCACCCAGTTCAACGGCGGCCACGAGAACAACGTGCTGGCCGTGCGCGACGGCAAGGTCGACG
The DNA here is from genome assembly GCF_006442795.2 of Mesorhizobium sp. B1-1-8. Classification (NCBI taxonomy): domain Bacteria; kingdom Pseudomonadati; phylum Pseudomonadota; class Alphaproteobacteria; order Hyphomicrobiales; family Phyllobacteriaceae; genus Mesorhizobium; species Mesorhizobium sp. B1-1-8. The sequence continues at coordinate 1,576,205 of NZ_CP083956.1, read as the reverse complement.
TGGCGGTGGACGATTCCTCCGGCATCGGCGACTTCAAGAACGGCTACACCTCCGGCACCTTCCACAAGGAAGTCGCCAAGGGCGCCGTCGACCCGAACGACTTCGTCGAGGTCTGGCGCTCGGGCCTGATCCCGAACGGCCCGCTGGTCGTCCGCACCGCGCTCGGCGCCGATATGACCGCCAAGCTCACCGACTTCTTCACCCAGTTGCCGACCAAGGACAAGGCCTGCTTCGAAGGCGTGGAGGGCGGCGACTTCACCGGCTACGTCCCGGTCAAGCCGGACTTCTACAGCGTCATCGTCGAAGCCCGCAAAGCCGCGATCGGCGGCTGACGGCAAGATCAGAAAGGGCGGCGGCTTCCTCCAGCGCCGCCCTTTTTGCATGTCCCGATCATGACATCAGCGACATTCCATTCCGACGCCACCCGCCAGCAGGCCGATGCCTGGCGGCGCCAGACCTCGCTGCGCCGCTTCTACACGGCGCTCGGCGTTGGCCTGCTGCTTCTCGCCATGTTCTCCAGCATGTGGTTTGCCGACGAAGCCAATGCCGGGCATTTCTTCGAGCGGCTGCCGCATATCCTCGATTTCCTGAGCTGGCTGATCCCGAAGGACTGGAATGACGTCTGGCGGGCGCTGTTCGATATCGCTTCGCCGCATGACAAAGGCACACAGGAGTTCAACTTCCCGCTCGGCCGTGTCTATGTCTGGGGCGGGTTCTATATCCCCGAATATTTCGAGCTGATGCTGACCACGGTCAACACGGCGCTGGTCGCGACTTTCATCGGCTTCGTCTTTGCCATTCCTTTCTCTTTCATCGCGGCGCGCAACCTGACGCCGAGCCCAATTCTGCGCCTGGTCGTCAAACGCTTCATGGAATTGCTACGCGCTTTCCCCGAGATCGTCATCGCCGGCCTGTTCGCGGCCATCGTCTCGGTCGGCCCGGTGGCCGCCATCATCGCCATCGGCCTGCATTCGATCGGCGCGCTGGGCAAGCTGTTTTACGAGATCAACGAGAACGTCGACATGCGCCCCGAGGAGGGGCTGAGGGCTGTCGGCGCCAACTGGTTCGAGCGGGTGCGTTTTGCCGATCTGCCGCAGGTGCTGCCCAATTTCATCTCCTACACGCTGCTGAGGGTCGAGATCAACGTGCGCGCCTCGACCATCATCGGCGCCGTCGGCGGCGGCGGCATCGGCGAGGAGCTGAAGCTTTCCATCTCGCGCGGCTTCGGCGCCAAGACGCTGGCCCTGGTGCTGCTGCTGTTCACCACGATCTTCATCGTCGACCAGTTCTCCGCCTGGCTGCGCCGCAAGCTGGTCGGCGAACAGGCCTTCCTGATGGGCGCTTAGACCATGATCCCGAAAAGTGGAGCCCGGTTTTCGGAAAAGATCATGGTCAAAACAAAAGACCGACCATGACGAATTTGACCGCCGAAGAAATGCTGTCGATCGAGGAGCGCTTCCCGCACGTGTTCCGGCGGCCGCTCTACCAGCGCTTCGGCACGCTGTTCCTGTTCGCCGGCACCGTGCTTTATCTGATCTATGCCGCATGGTTCTTCAGCCTGCCGCAGGTGCTGCGTGAGTCCCACTGGGAACGCCTGCCGCTCTTCCTGTCGCAATGGATCAGCTACGATCTGCAGCCGGAATTCCGGCTCGATCAGCCGGAGATCACGCCGAAATATCCGCGCTTCTCAGCCCTTGGCGACAATCCCAATCCGGATTGGGTGATCAAGAATCCCGATGGGACGTATACCGTGCAGATCGACGGCCAGGCGAGGTCCGTCACCTTCGACAAGACCCAGGCGACGATTGTCGCTTACGGGCAGACAGTTCCCATTTCGCTGACCGGCGGCAAGCCTGTGGTGACGGGCCCGGTGCCGGACTGGGTTACCGTGCATGACGACGAGGTCGTCGCTAAAATGGGCTTTGTCGGCGAGGTGCGCGTCACCGCCGACCGGGTCAAGGTGCGCAAGCGCTTTCTCGGCTGGGCGAATTTCGTCTTCGACACGCGCTCGCCCTTCTTCGGCAAGTCGGCCGGCGAAGTGGTGTCGCTGATCGTCTCGGGACCCGAACTGCAGCCGGGCACGTCCAACCTGGCGCTTGCCGGAGACAACATCTGGAACAACGCCCAGTGGCAGCACGGCGATGTCTGGACGAAGCTGCTGCAGACCATCGTCATGGCATTCCTCGGCACGCTGCTTGGCGGCATCGTCGCTTTCCCGCTTGCCTTCTTCGCCGCCCGCAACCTCACGCCGAGCGGGGTGCTCGGCCAGGTCCTGAAACGCTTCTTCGATTTCATGCGCTCGGTCGACATGCTGATCTGGGCGCTGTTCTTCACCCGCGCCTTCGGCCCCGGCCCGCTGGCGGGCAGCGCCGCCATCTTCTTCACCGAGATCGGCACGCTCGGCAAAACCTATTCCGAGGCGCTGGAGAACATCGACGACAAGCCGCGCGAAGGCGTGCTTTCGACAGGTGCGAACGGCCTTCTGGTGCAGCGCTACGGCGTGATGCCGGAGGTGGTGCCGATCTTCATCAGCCAGACACTCTACCAGTGGGAATCGAACACCCGCGGCGCGACCATCATCGGCGCCGTCGGCGCCGGCGGCATCGGCCTGAAGCTGTGGGAAGCCATGCGCACCAATTCCAATTGGGCCAACGTCTTCTACATGGTGCTGCTGACGCTGGCCGTCGTCTTCATCTTCGACAACATTTCCAACTTCCTGCGCCGCCGGTTGAGCCGCACGATCCACGACTACAACAGGCTGCAGGCTCAGCAGGGGTAACCTTGTGAACCATAAGCGCGGGCATCGTACAGTGCCGAGCCAAGGGTCGACCCCCACTCCGTCGAGCTGCGCTCGACACCTCTCCCCCGATCGACGGGGTAGAGGAAAGGCGCCAGGCTGTCCGAGCCGCGCCTGTCCTCGAAGGCGAGGCTTTTCCTCCCCCGGCGCCACCAGGCTTCTTTCCTCTCCCTCCGGAGGGGGGAGAGGTGGCTCGGCGAAGCCGAGACGGAGTGGGGGAACCACCTGGCTACCGTCGCGAACGAAAATAGAAATGGCCAGGGCGAAGAGCCCCTACGCCGCCTTCTTCCACCCATCCCTGATATGCCTATACCCCTCGCGATAGACAGATTCCGGGCTCTCCGCGAAATCCCTCCACACCTTGGTCGCCGCCGCCAGATCCTTCAGCGAACGGCCGAAGGATTCGATGGTCAGCCAGTCGTCATAGCCGCTCTTGCGGATGGCGGCGAACGTCTCCTTCCAGGGAATGTTGCCGCGTCCCGGCACGCCGCGGTCGTTCTCCGAAATATGGATATGGACGATGTTGTTGCGGTTGCGCGTATAGGCGCCGATCGGGTCGGCCTCCTCGATATTGGCGTGGAACGTGTCGTACATCGCCTTGATGTGCGGCCGGTCGATCGCTTCGATATGCTCCGACAGGTCGTCCATTGTGTTCACCAGATAGCATTCGAAGCGGTTGAGCGCTTCCAGCCCGATGGTGACGCCCTTGTTGCCCGCATGATCGCCGATGGCGCGCTGCGAAGCCACGGAGCGCTTCTTCTCGGCCGTCGTCGGCCCGCTGCCGGAAAAGGCGCCGAGCGTCGAATGCAGCGGGCCGCTAAGCGTATTCGCACCAAGGGCTGCGCTGCAGTCGATCGCCCATTTCATGTAGTCGACGCCAGCCCTGCGTGTCGCCGCATCCGCCGAGATCAGGTTCATCGCCGGATCGCCCATGGCCGAGACCGCGGTCCGCTCCAGCCCGATGCGATCGAGCATCTCGCCGAGTTTTCTGTAATCATCGGGCTTACCGACGAAAACCGGTATCTCGACGCCGTCGAAGCCGGTCGCCTTGATGTCCCTCAGCAGCGCTTCGTGCTTTTTCGACACGCTGGTCGTCCATAAAAACATGCACATGCCGATTTTCATCGACATCCCTCCCCCAGCTTGGCGGCCAACCACTTGCGCCCGGGCCACACTCCCCCTCATCCGGCCGCTTCGCGGCCACCTTCTCCCGTTGGGGAGAAGAGCTTGGCGCCGGCGCCTGCCACCTCCTCTCCCCCTGGGGAGAGGTCGGATTGCCCCGAATTGCCCTTGCAATTCGGCTGGCAATCCGGGTGAGGGGGCGCCGCCCTAAAGCTTCGTCCACGCCCCATTCTTCTTCGACGACTTCACACAGGCTTCGATGAAGGCCATGCCTTCGACGCCATCTTCGATCGTCGGGAAAACGACGTCCTTGCCCGGCTTGCCGCCCTTCTTGCGTGCTGCCCGGATCGCTCGCGCCGCCTCCTGATAGATGTTGGCAAAACCTTCGAGGTAGCCTTCGGGATGCCCCGATGGAACGCGGCTGACACGGGCGGAGACCGGCATAGCGCCGGCGCCGGCGCGGGTCAGAAGCTGCTTCGGCTGGCCGAACGGCGTATACCAGAGATAATTCGGGTCGGCCTGCACCCATTCCAGCCCGCCCTTGGAACCGTAGATGCGCAGCTTCAGCCCGTTCTCATGGCCGGGCGCCACCTGGCTCGCCCAGATCATGCCCTTGGCCGGATGGCCCTTGCCGGCCGGCTTGAAGCGCAGCATCACGTTGACATTGTCGTCGAGCTGACGCCCCGGTACGAAGGCGTCGAGATCGGCCGACAGTGAATCGAGCTCCAGTCCCGAGACGAAGCGCGCCAGATTGTAGGCATGCGTGCCGATGTCGCCGAGCGCCCCGCCGGCGCCGGCCTGCTTGGGATCGGAACGCCACGACGCCTGCTTTTGGCCGGTGGCGGCAAGATCCTCGGTCAGCCAGTCCTGCGGGTATTCGGATTGCACGATGCGGATGTCGCCGAGCATGCCCTTGGCCACCATTTCGCGCGCCTGCCGCACCATCGGATAGGCGGTATAATTGTGGGTGAGCACGAACACCTTGCCGGTCTTTTCGACCAGCGCCGCCAGCTTCTTCGCCTCGGCCAGCGAGGTCGCCAGCGGCTTGTCGCAGATGACATGGATGCCGGCTTCGAGGAAGGCCTTGGCCGCCGGCACATGCACGTTGTTGGGGGTGACGATCGCCACCGCCTCGATGCCGTCGGGACGCTTGGCCTCGGCCTTGGCCATCTCGGCATAGGAGCCATAGCTGCGCTCGGGGTCGAGCCCGAGTTCCTCGGCCGAGGCCTTGGCGCGCGCCGGGTCCGACGACAGCGCGCCGGCGACCAGCACGAAGTCATTGTCCATGCGCGCCGCGATGCGGTGCACCGCACCGATGAAGGCGCCCTGCCCGCCGCCAACCATGCCATAGCGGATCGGGCCGCCTCCCGTTTCCGACTTCGATGCGCCGACCATTTCTTTGTCTCCCTCGTTGGTTCACCTCCCCCTTGAGGGGAGGTCGATCCGCGCGGCGGATCGGGTGGGGTCGTCCGGCGTGGAGCTCGGCATGAAGCGCCCCCTCCCGGCCCTTCGGGCCACCCTCCCCTCAAGGGGGAGGGAAGGCAAGCGTCATATCCCCATCATCGCCCGCAGCAGCTTCTTGTCAGTCGTGCCGGCGGCGAAATCATCGAAAGCCTTCTCGGTCACCCGGATGATGTGGTGCTGGATGAAAGGCGCGCCTTCGGCCGCGCCGTCCTCGGGATGCTTCAGGCAGCATTCCCATTCCAGCACCGCCCAGGAATCGTAATTGTACTGGGTGAGCTTGGAGAAAATGCCGCTGAAATCCACCTGCCCGTCGCCCAGCGAACGAAAGCGCCCGGCCCGGTTGACCCAGCCCTGATAGCCGGAATAGACGCCTTGCCGCCCGGTCGGGTTGAACTCGGCATCCTTGACGTGAAATGCCTTGATCCGCTCGTGATAGATGTCGATGAATTCGAGATAGTCGAGCTGCTGCAGCAGGAAGTGCGATGGGTCGTAATTGATATTGCAGCGCTTATGGCCGCCGACCGCGTCGAGGAACATTTCGAAGGTGGCGCCGTCGAACACGTCCTCGGAAGGGTGGATTTCGTAACCGACATCGACGCCATTGTCCTCATAGACATCGAGAATCGGCTTCCAGCGCTTGCCGAGTTCGTCGAAGGCTCCCTCGATCAATCCGGCCGGACGCTGCGGGAAGGGATAAAGATAAGGGAAAGCCAGCGAGCCGGTGAACGAGACCGAGGCGTTCAGCCCGAGATTGCGCGATGCCGTGGCGCCGAACTTCATCTGTTCGACGGCCCATTCCTGCCGCGCCTTGGGATTGTTATGCACCGATGGCGGCGCGAAGCCATCCATCTGCGCGTCATAGGCGGGATGCACCGCCACCAGTTGCCCCTGCAGATGCGTTGACAGTTCGGTGATCTCGACGCCCGCGTCGGCGCAGACGCCTTTCACCTCGTCGCAATAGGCTTTCGACGAGGCCGCCTTCTGGAGATCGAACAGGCGCGCGTCCCAGGTCGGGATCTGCACACCCTTGTAGCCGAGCCCGGCGGCCCATTTGGTGATCGAAGCCAGCGAATTGAACGGTGCGGCGTCGCCCGCGAACTGCGCCAGAAACAGGCCGGGGCCCTTCATCGTCGTCGGCATCGGCATCCTCCCTCTCGTGTTTTCGTGACCAAGCATAGCGCCGATTGAAGTGAGGGCCAGCCCGTTTGGTCGTTCGATATCAGCGCCGGAACTTGGCGCCATTCTGGTATTACCAAATAGGGCAATTTGGTCAAGCGGCAGAAAGCACGAAGAAGGTGACCGACTTGATCACAACAACGGCATTTTTCACCGTTAAATCAAACGAATAAGCAACTTCCCAAGTCACTCCTGGACGATCCTTGCCGTTCAGGGGAATTTGCGGTAGAGGTCATATCAGGCCCAATTGGTCGAACCAGTTTGCCGAAAAACGCTGGAACGCCTTGGGGAGGAATCGTGCGGCAGACTTCACCGGAAGGCGCCGCGGGTAAACGTGACAGGCGAATTCTGGGAAGGATAGACGATGCATCTTTCAACGCACAACTGGATGCGGGCGGAGCCGCTCGAGGTGACGCTCAAGCGCATCAAGAAATTCGGCTACGAGTCGATCGAGATTTCCGGCGAGCCCGAACAGTACAAGACCAAGGAGACGCGCGCGCTTTTGCAGGAGCACGGCATCCGCTGCTGGGGTTCGGTGACGCTGATGCTGGGCGAACGCAACCTTGCCGCCAAGAACCAGGGCCAGCGCGAGCGCTCGGTCCAATATGTCAAGGACGTGCTGACCATGGTCAGCGAGCTCGACGGCGAAATCATCACGCTGGTGCCCGCCACCGTCGGCAAGGTGGTGCCGGACGGCACCGAGGCGGAAGAGTGGGGCTGGGTGGTCGATGCCACGCGCGAATGCTTCGCCCATGCCCAGAAAGTCGGCGTCAGGATCGCGGTCGAGCCGCTCAATCGCTTCGAGACCTATCTCTTCAACCGCGGCGCCCAGGCGCTGGCGCTGGCCGATGCGGTGAGCCCGGAATGCGGCGTCTGCCTCGACGCCTACCATATCCATATGGAAGAATTTAACGTCTATGACGCCATCCGCCAGGTCGGAAAACGCCTCTACGACTTCCACGTTGCCGACAACAATCGCTTCGCCGCGGGCCTCGGCCAGATCGACTGGCCGAAGATCGTGCGCACGCTGAAGGAGGTCGGCTATGACGGGGCGCTGACCAATGAATTCGTGGCGCCCGTCGACCGCACGCCGGCCGCGCCCTATCCCGACATGGTGGAGCGCAATCCGGTCGATATCTCGCCCGAGCAGCTCAAATTCATCCAGGACCATGGCTCCAGCGTGCTGACCGAGAAATTCTACACCGACCAGATGCGCATCACCGCAGAAACGCTGCTGCCGCTGATCAAGTAGCCGCTCCGATTGGCAATGAGCCCTTCCGCCCGGCCGGCGGCAGGGCCGGGGAAGAACATGCGGGTTAAGAGCGTCCAAGCCTGGTGGGTCCGCGTGCCGATCGAAGCCGCGCAGCAGCACCGCAGCGACTTCGGCCAGGTGACGACGTTCGACGCCGCTATCCTGCGCATCGAGACCGATGACGGCCTGGTCGGCTGGGGCGAAGGCAAGAACGCCGCCGGCAGCGCCGGCAGCTATGGCGCGCTCGTACATATGCTGAACCACGAGGTCGGCCCGCAGCTTATAGGCCGCGACCCGGCCGATATCGGCGTCATCTGGGAAATGCTTTACAACGGCGTGCGCCATAACACGGCTGCCCATGCCGGCCACGCCATGCCGCAGCTGGCGCGGCGCGGCATGAGCGTGGCGGCGATCAGCGCCGTCGACATCGCGCTCTGGGATATCCTCGGCAAATCTTTGGGGCAGCCGGTCTGGCGGCTGCTCGGCGGCCGCAAGGTCGAGCGCATGCAGGCCTATGCCTCGGGCGGCTGGGCGTCGGCAGACGCGATCGGCGAGCAGCTCAAATCCTATATCGCCAAGGGCGGCTTCAAGGCGCTGAAGATGCGCGTCGGCGCCATGGATGATGCCCCGCACATCTCGGCCGCGCGCGTGCGCGCCGCCAGGCAGGCGCTCGGCCCCGATATCGGGCTGATGGTCGACGCGCATGGCACTTACACCGTCGCCGAGGCAAAACGCTTCATCCATCTTACCGCCGATCTCGACCTCGCCTGGTTCGAGGAGCCGGTGATCGCCGACGACAAGCCGGGCATGGCCGAGGTGCGCGCCTCAGGCTCGGTGCCGATCGCCACCGGCGAGAGCGAGGCGACGCGCTATGCCTTTCGCGACCTCGCAATGCTGAGATCGGCCGACATCTTCCAGCCGGATCCGGCCTTTTGCGGCGGCATCAGCGAGGCGATGAAGATCGGCACCATCGCCAGCGCCTTCAATTTGCGGTTTGCGCCGCATCTGTGGGCCGGGGCGCCTTGCTTCTTTGCCGGGCTGCATATATGCGCCGCCTCGCCCGCCAGCTTCACCGTCGAATATTCGCTCGGCGCCAACCCGATGATCCACGATCTCGTCGAAGAGACTGTCGAAGCAAAGGACGGTATGATAGCGATCCCTGAAAAGCCCGGGCTGGGATTCACCATTTCGGAACGGTTCCTGGAGGCGCACGCGCAACGCAACTGACGATGAAAGAAAAGAACCTTCTCGCGGAACTCGCCGCCTATCTGTTCTCCAGCTCGGACAAGGACACGGGCCGCACGCCGTCTGAGCGCGAACTGGCCGAGCATTTCAGCGTCAGCCGCGGCCAGATCCGCGAGGCGCTGGCCATCCTCGAAGCGATGCGCATCGTCGAGCGCCGCGCCAAATCCGGCATCTATGTCGATACCAAGCAGGCCAGTGTCGAGGCATTGGCGCTGTTCGCCCGCGCCGGGCTGCCGCTCGATCCGGTGCAGATCTACGAGACCGTCGAATTGCGCAAGATCCACGAGATCAAGGCCGCCGAGCTTGCCTGCTCGCGCGCCACGGAAGAGAATTTCGAGCGGCTGCGGGAGATCCTGAAGGCCTCCGAGGAGCGCATCGCCGCCGGCGAGGGTCTCGCCAAGGAGGATCGCGAATTCCATCTCGAAATCGTCCGGGCGACCAAGAACGGCGTCTTCCACAACATCTGCAGCGTCTACTATCTGATGGGTGAGCAGCGCCTGCCGATCTACTTCAACGATCCCGAGCGCAACATCCGCTCGCATGCCGAGCACATCCAGATCTACGAGGCGCTGCTGCGCCGCGACGGCAACCTCGCCCAGGCACTGATGAGCGCCCATCTGCAAGGTGCCGAGAGCTACTGGAAGGGCCTGATCGAGGGCCATGGAGCGGGGCCGAAAAGCGCGGCGCTCGAAAGGGCCTAATCAGCATTCTGCAGCCAGGCGGAATCGCTGGCGTCGCAGAAATGCGCTAAAACAAGCGGGAGCCCGATGCCCAAGATACTGTCAACGCACACGCTGCATCCGCGCGCCTCCGCCATGCTGGCCGGCGCCGGCGAACTCGTCGTTGCATCCGCCCTCGATGCCGCCACGCTGGCCGCCGAAGCGAAGGACGCCGACGTCATCATCGTTCGCGCGCCGCTGCCGCCCGCGCTGTTTGAAGGCGCGACCAGGCTGAGGGCGGCGGTCCGCCACGGCGCCGGACTTGACATGGTGCCGATGGAAGCGGCCGCCGCCGCCGGCGTTCTGGTGGCCAACGTGCCGGCGGTCAATGCGCGATCGGTTGCCGAATATGTGATGTTCGCCGCTCTTGCGCTGCTTCGACGTTTCCGCGTGGTCGACCGCGACCTGCGCGCCAAGGGTTGGCTTGCCGGCCGCGACCACGCCAGTTTCGCCAGCGAACTCGCCGGCAAGACGATCGGCATTGTCGGCTTCGGTGCGATCGGCCAGGCGGTCGGCCATATCGCCGCGCACGGCTTCGGTCTCAATGTGGTGGCGACGACGCGCAGCATGCAGCCGGCGCCCGACAGGATCGGCTTCCTGTCGATCGACGCGCTGGTCGAGCAGAGCGACATCATCGTTCTGTGCTGTCCGCTGACGCCGGAAACGCGTGGCCTGATCGGTCGCGAACGCATCGCCCGCATGAAGCCGGACGCACTGCTGATCAACATCTCGCGCGGTCCGGTGATCGATGACGACGCGCTGATCGAGGCCTTGCGCAAAGGCCGCATCGGCGGTGCCGCGCTCGACGTTTTCGCCACCCAGCCGCTGCCGCCGGGCCACCCCTATTTCGGCTTCGACAATGTCATCGTCACCCCGCACATGGCCGGCATCACCGAGCAATCGATGATGCGCATGGGCGTCGGCGCCGCCGGCGAGACGCTGCTGGTGCTGGCCAACAAATTGCCGGTCAATCTGCGCAATCCGGAAGTGATTGAGCATTACCGCAGGCGGTTTCCGGCGGACTGAACACGACACCTGAATTCACTGATTGCCGACGATCTTTCGTCGCGCTGATGCGATCAACGGCCGAGCAACGTCTCCACCGCTGCGGCGATTCCGAGAAGGTGGCGGTCGTGGCCCCGCCTGGCCACCAGCATCAGCCCCGCCGGCAGTATCATGCCTGGCATCGGCAGCGAGATCGCGCAGAGATCGAACTGGTTGGCGGCCTGGGTGTTGCGCAGCAGCAGGCCTTCCGTCTTGTCGCGCAGCGCTTCGTCGCCGGTCATGGCGGCAATCGACGGCGCGACCATCGGCGTGGTCGGCAAGGCCAGCACATCGACGGACGCCAGCCGCTCGTCCATGGAAGCGGCGAGTTCGGTGCGGCGGCGGATCGTCCTGATGTAGACGGATGCGGGAATGGCGAGCGCCCGCGACAGCGGCCCGCTCACATGCGGGTCGACCGGCACCGATGCGCCGGCCGCCAGCCAGTCCTCATGAACTTCGGCCCCCTCCATCGACGCGATCGTGCCGCGCTTTGTCGCCGCGCGCATCTCGGCGATGAGGTCGTCGACCGCGAGGTCGGCGACGCGCGCGCCACTTTGTTCGAGCTTGCGAATGCTTCCCTCGAACGCCGAAGCGACCTCGGCTTGCGTCTCGTCGAAAAGCACGCCGCGCGGAATGCCGACGCGGAGGCCGGCGAGCGCAATCGGCTGCAGAAAAGCAGAGTCCTCGCCTGCCATGACCGCATCGGCAAGCGCGCATTCGGTGACGCTGCGCGCGAGCGGCCCGATCGAATCCAGCGTCATGGATAGGGGAAAGGCGCCGGCGAGCGGCACCCGACGCGCCGTCGGCTTGAAGCCGACGACGCCGTTGAGCGAAGCCGGAATGCGCACCGAACCGCCGGTATCCGAGCCGATCGAAATCGCGCTGCTGCCTTCCGCCACCGCCACCGCGGCACCGGACGATGAGCCGCCAGGGATCAGGCTGGCATCAACGGCATTGCCCGGGGTGCCATAATGAAGATTGTCGCCGATGGCGGTGAAGGCGAACTCGGTCATGTTGGTCTTGCCGAGAATGACGGCGCCGGCCTGCCTGAGCCTGCGCACGACCGCCGCGTCCCGAGAAGCCGGCGCGGCGCTGGCCAGCATCAGCGAACCGGCCGCAGTCGGCTCGCCGGCGACGTCGAACAGGTCCTTGATCGAGACGATGGCGCCGTCGAGCAGCCCGAGGCCCACGCCGGCCTTCTGGCGGGCATCGGCGGCGTCCGCCGCAGCGCGCGCGGCCTCGGAATAGAGCTTTGTGTAGACCTTCTCGTCGGCGCGATTGGCAAGACGTGACAGGATGATTTCAAGGCGATCGCGAATGGATTGCATTTTCGATGTCGGACCCGGCAGACTTGCAACGTCTTTAAAGCAATTCCGAGAAAAGTGTGTAGCGGTTTTCCGTTTTTGGAATTGCATAAAAAACAGCGACTTGCAGAGGCCAACTCAGGCCTGCGCAAGGGATAGCCCGGCAAGCGTGCCTTTGCACCTGCCGAAGCGGGAGGAAGGACCGATGCTCTACAAAGGCGGTTGCCACTGCGGCAAGGTGGCGTTCGAGGTCGAGGGCGAGCTTGGCGGGGCGGTGCGCTGCAACTGCTCGATCTGCCGGCGCAAGGGCGCGCTGCTGTGGGCCGTGCCGCATGACAGGCTTAGCCTGGTCGCCTGGGGCGACGACCTCGGCCGCTATACTTTCGGCAAAGGCATCATCGCTCACCGTTTCTGCCGTACCTGCGGCATCCACCCCTTCGCCGAGGACGTCAGCGAAGGCGGCGAACGCAGCGCCTACATCAACATCAACTGCCTCGACGATGTCGATCTTGCTTCGGTGCAGGTGTTCGACTTCGACGGCCGCTCGGCCTGATCGAAGACGATTCTTGGGGACCGTGATGACGGCTTCGGCCCGGAACCAAAAAGGTGCCGGGGCCGATGTCCGAAACGGCCGCGGCGCCGCCGGGCTAATCCGTCTGCCTGGGCCCCATCAGGAAGGCGACCAGCGCCGCCAGCAGCGTCGCGGCAGCGCTATAGGCGAAGGCGCTCGCCACGCCGGCGTGGTCGACCAGCAGGCCGCCGAAGATGGCGCCGAGCGCAATCGCCACCTGGAACGTCGCGACCATCAGCCCGCCGGCGCTTTCGGCCTGGTCGGGTGCGGCCCGCACCAGCCAGGTCTGCAGCCCGACCGGAACCGCGCCGAAGGCGAAGCCCCAGGCGGCGACCGCGATTGCCGCCGTCACCGGCGAGGCGCCGAGGGCAAGCAGTGCCAGGGCCGACAGGGCGATGAGCAGCGGCGCCAGACCGACGGCCGCCTTGAGATTGCGCTCGGCCAGGAAGCCGCCGGCGAAATTGCCGAAGAAGCCGCCTATGCCATAGGCAAGCAGCACCAGCGAGATCGTCTCGATCGGCATGACCGGCACGGCTTCCAGGAATGGCCGCACATAAGTAAAGCCGGCAAACTGTCCCGAGGCGACGAGCAGAACGACAAGCAGGGCGACGCGGATCGTCGGCCGCTTCAGCACGTCAAGCAAGGTGCGGAAACCTGCCACGCCGGCCGGCGGCAGCCGCGGAATGGTGGCGATCTGCACCAGCAGCGCCAGCGCACCGACGACCGCCGCGATCATGAAGGCGGTCCGCCAGCCCCAGACGTCGCCGACATAGGCGCCGACCGGAGCCGCCGTGACCGTGGCGACGGACACTCCGGTCAGGATGATCGACATGGCGCGCGGCATAAGCCGCATCGGCACCAGCCGCAGCGTCATGGCGGCCGACATTGCCCAGAAGCCGCCAAGCGCGACGCCCAGAACAACGCGGGCAAGAAGCAGCATGGTGAGTGAGGACGCGAAGGCGGCGAGCAGGTTGGAAGCGATCAGCAGGACCGAGAGCATCCACATGACCAGCCTGCGGTCGAGCCGCTTGGTGACGATGGCCATGGTGGGGGCCGCGATCGCGCCGACGACAGCCGTTGCCGTCACCGCCTGTCCTGCCGCGCCTTCGGTGACGCCGAGGTCTTGCGCAAGCCGCGTCAGCAGGCTGGCGGGCAGGAATTCGGCGGTCACCAGTCCGAACACGCCGAGCGCCAGCGATACCACCGCGCCCCATGCCGGTTCGGTTCTTTCCTCGGATTCGGTTCTGTCGAGAACAGCGGCGTCGATGACGCCCGTGGCGGGTTCGGTCATGGTAAAATCTCCGGCAGGTTGCGGCGCAACATTTGGCTGCACTGCAACATAGGGAGTGACCGCCTGGAGTTTCCATGCTATAAACGCCGAAATGAATTACAATTCGTCCAAAACCACCCTGCCGGCTTCCGGCGATCCCCTAACCGACATGCTGCGCGGATTGCGCCTCGACGGCGTCGATTACGGCAGGTGTGTGCTGGGGGCGCCCTGGGCGGTGGCCTTCCCGGCCCAGAAGGCGGCGCGGTTCCATTTCATCGGCCAGCAAGGCTGCTGGCTGTTTTCACCGGCGAAGGAGTGGATCGAACTGAAAGTCGGCGATGCGCTGCTCGTTCCACGCGGCGACGAGCATATTTTGGCCAGCGCGCCGGGCGTGCCTGCCGTGCCGATGGGCCGCTACACCATCGAGCCGGTGTGCGAGAACATCTACGACGTCTCCAACGAATGCTGCGGCGGCCCGAGGACCTTGCTGTTTTGCGGCAGCATGCATTTCAACCTCGACGGCTCGCACCCGCTGCTCGAAATGATGCCCGACCTGATGCGCGCGCATGAATTGATGGCGAATGCGCCGAGCATCCAGCATCTGCTCGATGCGATGGCCGGCGAGGTGACGATGGACCGCGTCGGTTCCGGCGGCATTCTGGCCCGCTTGGCCGATGTTCTTGCCGCCACCATCATTCGCTGCTGGGTGGAGAATGGCTGCGGCGACGCCTCCGGCTGGATCGCTGCCGTCCGCAACCCGGATATCGGCAAGGTGCTCGCCGCCATCCACCTGCAGCCCGAACGCGACTGGACGGTCGAGGCGCTGGCGCGGATGATGGGCGCCTCGCGCTCCGCCTTCGCGCAGCGTTTCGCCACCGTGGTCAACGAGACGCCGGCTAAATATGTCCTGCGCGTACGCATGCACCAGGCCCGGCAGTGGCTCACCCGCGACGGCATGCGGGTCTCGGTCGTGGCGGCGAGACTGGGCTACGACTCGGAAGCTTCCTTCAGCCGCGCCTTCAAGCGGGTGATAGGTGTGGCGCCAAGCCATTTCCGCAATAACGGCGAGAGCGACAGCCAGCCCTGACGCTATTCAGCCGGCATGCCGCAGGCTGACGCCGCTGCCCTTGTCGAACATCACCACCTTGTCCGGATTCCAGGCAAAGCGCACCGGCTGTTCAATCTCGACATCGGTTCTCGCCGGCACCGTGGCCCTGAGCATCGTGTCGCCGACCCTCAGCGTCAGGATCTTCTCCACGCCATGGTTCTCGACGTCGTGGACGCGCGCTTCGACCGGCGCGCCGCTTTCCAGATAGACATCCTCCGGACGGATGCCGAAGACGAGCGGGCGACCCTCGGTCGCACCGCTCGTCTTGCCCCCCGCAAAAGCCCCGGCTCCCCCTGTAAGCGGCAGTTCGAAATTCATCGGCGCCATCACCGCGCGGTCGTTGACCAGCCTGCCGTCGATGAGGTTCATAGGCGGCGAGCCGACGAAGCTCGCGACATAGGTGTTGCGCGGATTGTTGTAGATCTCGTGCGGCGTGCCGGTCTGGATGATATGGCCGTGGTGGAGCACGCCGACCTTGTCGCCCATCGACATCGCCTCGATCTGGTCGTGGGTGACGAACAGGAAGGTGGCGCCGAGCTGCATCTGCAGGTTCTTCAGCTCCGTGCGCAGCGCCTCGCGCAGCTTGGCGTCGAGCGCCGACAGCGGCTCGTCCATCAGGAAGACGCGCGGCTTGCGCACGATGGCGCGGCCGATCGAAACGCGTTGCATCTCGCCGCCGGAGAGCCGGTCGGTCTTGCGGTCGAGCAGATGCTCGATCCTGAGCGTGCGGGCGGCGCGGTCGACGCGGTCCTTGATCTCGGCATCCGGCAAACGGCGGATCTTCGGCTTCAGCGGAAATTCGAGATTCTGGCGCACCGTGTAGCGCGGATAGAGCGAATATTGCTGCAGCACCAGCGCCACGTCGCGCTCGGCCGCGCCCCAGTCGGCGACATCGACACCATCGATGAGGACCTGGCCCTCGGTCGGCTTCTCGAGCCCGGCGATCAGGCGCAGCGTCGTCGTCTTGCCGGCGCCCGTCTCGCCGAGCAGCACGAAGAACGCGCCATCGGCGATGTCAAGGTCGAGACCGGTAAGCGCGGTGTGGCCGCCGAACTTCTTGGTGATGTTCCTGAGCTCGATATGAGCCATTACAGCTTTACCCCCAGCGACTTGCCGCTTGCCGTGTCGAAGAAATGCGCCTGCTCGGGATCGATGCGGGCATGGACCTTTTCGCCCGGCCCCGAAACATATCCGGCCTTGGTGCGGGCGCGCAGCATCTTGGAACCGACCTTGAGGTCGACGATGTCGAAAGAGCCGAGCGGTTCGATGATATGCGCTTCCACCGGCATATAGCCGGGCGCGGCGTCGCGCCGGACAAGCACCCCTTCCGGACGGATGCCGAGCGTCAGCCCGCCATTGGCGTGGCCGTTGAGTTTGGACAGGAGTTCGCGAGGGAACTCGAAACCCGCTTGCGCGCCGCCGACGGTGACATGCGCCGCGCTGGCTGCCTCGCCGACGCTGGCCTCAGCGATGTTCATCACCGGGCTGCCGACGAACTGGGCAACGAACAGGTTGGCCGGATGTGAATAGACGTCGTCCGGCGTGCCGACCTGCTGGATGAAGCCCTCATGCATGATGACGATGCGGTCGGCGAGGCTCATCGCCTCGATCTGGTCGTGCGTGACGTAGATTGTGGTCGAGCCCTGCTTGATATGCAGGCGCTTGATCTCGGCCCGCATCTCCTCGCGCAGCTTGGCGTCCAGCGCCCCGATCGGCTCGTCCATCAGCATCGCCTTGGGGCGACGCACCAGCGCGCGGCCGATCGCA
Source organism: Mesorhizobium sp. B1-1-8 (assembly GCF_006442795.2). Classification (NCBI taxonomy): domain Bacteria; kingdom Pseudomonadati; phylum Pseudomonadota; class Alphaproteobacteria; order Hyphomicrobiales; family Phyllobacteriaceae; genus Mesorhizobium; species Mesorhizobium sp. B1-1-8. The sequence continues at coordinate 1,559,366 of NZ_CP083956.1, read as the reverse complement.
ACACGTTGCATGTCGCCGCCCGAGAGCGCCGACGGCTTCTTGTCGAGCAGGTCCGTGATACGCAGGACACGGGCGATCTCGCGCACCGATTTGTCGACCTCGCCGCCGCTCAGGCGCGTTGCCCGCAACGGAAAGGCGATGTTCTCGAACACTGTCATATGCGGGTAGAGCGAGAAGGACTGGAATACCATCGCGATATCGCGATCTGCGGCCTTGAGGTGCTGCACGGCCTTGCCGTCGATCAGGATGTCGCCCTGGTCGATCGTCTCCAGCCCTGCTATGGCGCGCAGCGTCGTCGTCTTGCCGCAGCCCGACTGGCCAAGCAGCACGATGAACTCGTTGTCGGCGATGGCGAGGTTCAGATTATGGATGACCTGGACGGCGCCGAAGAATTTCTCGATGCCGCGAAGTTCGATCTGCGTCACTGCCGGGCCCCCTCATGCGTCGCGGCGCCGGTTTCCTCGCCGCGCTCCGGCGCGATCTTGGACGTGATGTTGAAGCCGATCAGCCCGATCAGGATGATCGTCACGCCATAGGAATGCAGGCCGAGGCTCCATGGCTGGCAGAGCGCGACGATGCCCAGCACCATGAGGATCTGCGATGCCGGCAAAAGGTACTTCTCGTTGACGGCGCGAAAACTCATTTGCGGATCGCTCCGAAGGTCACGCCGCGAAGCAGGTGATTGCGCAGCAGGAACGTGAAGATCGCGACCGGCAGCAGAAACAGGAAGGTTCCCGCAGCGATCGTGGTCCAGTCCGGCAGGCCTGAACCGATCTGGCTAGGGATGAAAGGCGGCGCCGTCTGGGCGCGCCGGTTGGTCATGATCAGCGCGAAGGCATATTCGTTCCAGGCTGTGATGAAGCAGAACACCGCGGTGGCGGCGATGCCGGTCGCCGCTTCCGGCAGCACGATCTTGAAGAAGGCCTGCATGCGCGTGTAGCCGTCGACCAGCGCCGCCTCCTCATATTCCTTCGGAATCTCGTCCATGAAACCCTTCATCAGCCAGACTGAGAAGGACAGGTTGAAGGCGACGTAGAGGATGATCAGGCCGATATGCGAATCGTTGAGGCCGACCGACCGGTACATCAGGAACATCGGGATCGCCACGACCACCGGCGGCAGCATGCGCGTCGACAGGATGAAGAAGAGCAGGTCAGCCTCGCCCGCGATCTTGAAGCGCGAGAAGCCGTAGGCGGTGAAGGTCCCCATGCCCACCGCAAGCACGGTGCTGATTACCGCCACGATCAGGCTGTTCATGAAGCGGTCGGGATATTGCGAAAGCTGCACGTCCTTGCCGACCTTCAGCACCCGCTCGCCGCCGTCATAGATGCGCTTTTCCCACCAGGGCGCGGCGTCGTAGACTTGCGGGTCGACGGTCTTCTGCATCTGCACCCGCTTGGTGAACAACCGGATGAAGGGCGTGACTTCCGGTTGGAAAAGGACGGTGGGCGGCACGCTGACGGCGAGATCCTTCGGCTTGAACGCCGTGGAGGCGATCCAATAGATCGGCGCGAGGAAGATCAGCGTCGCGATCAGCACCGCGGCGATTGCGACGCGGTTGAGCGCGACCTCGGAAGAAGTGCGGACGGCGGCCATCTGTCAGCGCTCCTTCACCTTGTTGAGGTACTTCACATAGAGGTTGGTGATGGCCAGCACCATGATCAGCACGATGTAGGCCAGCGCGCAGGACTTGCCGGTATCCCACTGCTGGAAGGCCTGCTTGTAGAGCCGGATCGCAATCAGTTCGGCGGTCGGCTGGGTCGTCATCGTGTAGGCGATGTCGAAGGTCTTGAAGGCTTCCATGGTGCGGAAGATCAGCGCGATCAAAAGGATCGGCGAGACCAGTGGCAAGGTTATGCGGGTGAAGGTGTACCACCAGCTGGCCCGGTCGATTGCCGCCGCCTCGTAGAGATGCTGCGGCACCGCCGAGAGGCCGGCAAGCGACAGCAGCATGACGAAGGGCGACCACATCCAGATATCGGTGATCGCAACCGCATAAAGCGCGCTGTCGGGATTGGAAAGCCAGGCGAAATCGCCCAGGCCGAAGACATAATTGATCGGGCCCCATGACGGGCTGTAGAGCAGCTGCCAGAACAGGCCAACGACCGCCGCCGACATCATCATCGGCAACAGCAGCAGCGTGGTGATCAGGCCCTTCATCGGGAAACTGCGGTTGAGCAAAAGCGCGAGGCCGAAGCCGACGATCATCTGTCCGGCCACGGACACGATGACGTATTTCGCCGTGATGACGAAGTTCGACCAGATGTGGTCGTCGCTGAGCAGCTCGCGGTAGTTCTGCAGGCCGACGAACTGCCACGGCTCGCTCCGGTTCGCCGCGAAATTGGTGAAGGAATATCCTAGCGAATAGATCAGCGGGAAAATGTTGAAAACGATCAGGAAAGCCAGCGTCGGGATGATGAACATGTTGCGGATGGTCAGATCCGACCAGCCGCGCGCGGCGGCCCTGGAGGCCGGATCAAGATTGGTAAGGGCTACCGAAGCCAACGATCGTCTCCCTGAAAACAGGAATGCCGGAGGGGAAACCCTCCTCCGGCATTCCGACTGTGATGCCTACTTGTAGCGATTGTACTTGGTGAACGTCGCCTTCCAGTCGGCGGCGGTCTTGTCGAGCGCTTCCTGGGCGGTGCCCTTGCCGCCGACCACGAACGGATAGATGTTCTGGTTCAGCTGATCGAGCACCTCGGCATATTCAGGCGTCGCCCAGAAATCCTTGACCATGAACATCGTGTCGTAGAACGCCTTGTTGTAAGGCGTGGCGCTCTGGAAGGCTTCCGACTTCAGCACGGCCTGGCTGCAGGTGTAACCGCCGAGCTCGGCCCACTTCTTCTGGGTCTCGTCCTTGATGAACCATTCCAGGAACTTCATCGCCTCGTCCTTGTTCTTCGAGTACGAGATGACGGAGATGCCCTGGCCGCCGAGAGCGGCGAAGCGCTTGCCGTCCGGACCAGCCGGATTGGCGAAGAAGCCGGTGACGTCGGCATAGGGGTTGGTGGCCTTGTTCACCAGCGGCGGGAAGAAGGCGAAGAAGTTCATGCTCATCGCGGCCAGGCCGCCGGTGATCGCCTGGTTGTCTTCCACGAAGAAGGTCTTGCCCCAGCCGGGAGGCGTGAACTTGTAGAGTTGCTTGTACATGTCGAGTCCGGCGGCAGCATCTTTCGAATTGGTGATGCCGTCGACCTTGTAGGTTGCGTAGTCGCCGAGATCGCCGCCATAGCTGAAGATGGCGCTTTCGACGCCCATCGCCATCGCGTCATAGGAATTGTCGGTATAGATGGCGACGCCGTACCGCTTCTGGTCCGGACGGTAGAAGAATTCGGCGATGTCGCGCAGCTGCGCGTAGGTCTTCGGGATGTCGAGGTCGTAGCCGTATTTGGCCTTGAAGGCTTCCTTCTCCTTCGGGTCCTCGAACCAGTCCTTGCGGTAGGACCAGCCGATCGCGTCGCCTTCCAGCGGGATCGCCCAGTATTTGCCGGAACCGCCGGGGTATTCGGCATAATATTTGATGGTCGCGGGCGCCATCACATCGGCGAGCTTGTGCTGGTTGAAGAAGTCGGTGAGGTCGACATAGTGCCCTTGAGTCGAACCGGCGCCCAGCCACTGCGAGTCGCCGACCACCAGGTCATAAGCGTCGCCATGCGCATTGAATTCGGTAAAGGCCTTGGTCTGAAAGTCCGGCCACGGCGTGGTCTGCACCGTAACCTTCACGCCGGTCTCGGCCGTGTAATCGTTGACGAGTTCCTGCAGATAGTTCGCCGGATCCCATTCCGCCCAGAAGATGGTGAGTTCCTTGTCCTGCGCGCGGACGGATGTTCCGCAGGCAAGCGCCAGGCCGATACCAGCAATCACGCTGGTCACTATCTTGCGCATAATTTTCCTCCCTTGTGCGCATTCTACCTTGTCATGCGAGCCGGCAGCGTCGCCGGCCCTGGTAGTTCCTCCCGTGATGGCACTTCTCCGGTTTCGGGCCTCCTCGCCCCGCCGGAAAAATGTATGTCAGATCTCACTTCGATCCGCTTTTAGCTTCCATCTGGTATTACCAATTCAAGACAGACGTCAAGCGCTTTCTTGGCTTATTGCGAGCGCTCAAGTAAGCCGCTAGCCGTCACATCTATCTGTTTTCCCTTGTTTTTCCTACTCCTTGATACATGGAGCCCTTGTTTCCAGCTCACCATCACAATTATTATGCCCAGCCGGCTTCGCAATCTGGTCGAACCAGATTTGTTTCATTTCGTGTCAGGCGCGCCCGATCTTCCCTGTTCTTTCGCTGTCGCTTCCGCCATCGCCGCGCGCACCAGCGCGCCCGCCGCCCATTGCGCGACCGACATCATCTGGCGGCTCTCCAGCCCCCAAATGTCTTTCAGAACGATCAGCACCTCGACGCCGAACATCATCGACAGCGCCTGCGCCAGGCGCCTGAACTGGCGCGGCGGCAAACGGCCCTTGAGCGGCGCGATCGCATCCTTGAGCAGCTCGACGCGATGGCCGCGCTTGAAGGCCGGTTCGGAGCCGAGCGTTCCCGCCTGCCGCTGCGCCCACTGGTCGAGCGAAAGCTTCAGCGCCGCCTTGAACGTCGCCTCGAAAGCCTCAATGCGCGGCATGGCGGTGGTGAACAGGTCGGCCACCCGCCGCTCCGGATCGCTCGACCCCGATTTCCAGGTGAGGATCGGACCGAGGCCTTCGTCGACGACGGCCTGCACAAGCGCTGCCTGGCTGGGGAAATAACGATAGGCGGTCGCGCGCGAGACCTGCGCCGCTTCCGCGACCTCACTGACCGAAGGCGTCACGCCGGACTGCATCAGCTTCGTCGCCGTCTCCAGCATCAGCCGCCTGGTGCGCGCGCGCGGCCCCCTTTCGGCCACTGCCGTCTGTTCGGCATTGTCGTTGGAGGCGGCGGCTTGTTGACGTGAGACATCCATGTCAATACGATACGCGTGTCTCAAAAAATTGCAATGGCGTCATGCCGGGCAAGAGCAGCTGGCGGCAATATCGAGCGCCGCATGACGGGGAAACGCGATGAAGCGCATCTACGTGGTCGGCACCGCCGACACCAAGGGTGAGGAACTCGCCTTCCTGGCCGATGCCGTCGCCACGGCAGGCGGCATGGTCGCGCGCGTCGACATCGGCACGCGCGGCGCCACAGTGCCTGTCGATGTCGCGGCAAGCCAAGTCGCCGCGCATCATCCTGACGGCGCCGGCGCGGTGCTCGGCATCGACGATCGCGGCACCGCCGTTGCAGCAATGAACGTCGCCTTCAGCCGCTTCATCCAGTCGCGTGACGACATCGCCGGCGTGATCGGCATCGGCGGCGGCGGCGGCACCTCGATCGTCACCGCCGGCATGCGCACGCTGCCGCTCGGCCTGCCCAAGATCATGGTTTCGACGCTCGCTTCCGGCGACACCGCGCCTTACGTCGATGTTTCCGACATCACCATGATGCCGTCGGTGACCGACATGGCCGGCCTCAACCGGCTCTCCCGTATGGTGCTCCACAATGCCGCCCAGGCAATAGCAGGCATGGCTGCAAGGCCGGCGCCTTCCGCTGCCGGCAAACCCTCACTGGGCTTGACCATGTTCGGCGTCACCACGCCCTGCCTCACGGCGATCGCCGACCAGCTGCGCGCGACGTATGACTGCATGGTCTTCCACGCCACCGGCACCGGCGGCCGCTCGATGGAGAAGCTGGCCGACAGTGGACTGCTCGCCGGCGTTCTCGACATCACCACGACCGAGGTCTGCGACTTCCTGCTCGGCGGCGTGCTGCCGGCGACCGAAGACCGCTTCGGCGCCATCGCCCGTACCAAACTGCCCTATGTCGGCTCGGTCGGCGCGCTCGACATGGTGAACTTCTGGGCACCGCCGACGATCCCCGAGCGCTATCGCGGACGGCTGTTCTACGAGCACAATCCGAACGTCACGCTGATGCGCACCACGGCCGACGAATCCCGCCAGATCGGCGAATGGATCGGCGGCCGCCTGGCGCGCTGCGATGGCCCTGTCCGCTTTCTGATCCCCGAAAAAGGCGTTTCGGCGCTCGACATCGAAGGCGGCGCCTTCTTCGACCCGGAGGCCGATGCAGCCCTCTTCGAGGCCATCGAGCGCACCATCATGCCGAACGCAACGCGCACCGTGTCGCGCCTGCCGCTGCACATCAACGACCCCGAATTCGCCAGGGCCGCGGTTGCGGCTTTCCTCGACATCGCCAGCAGGTGAGACCCGATGGCCGCCATTCCGCGCAAAGAAATCCTCGAAAAATTCCGCAAGATGATCGCCGACGGCGTGCCGATCGTCGGCGGCGGCGCCGGCACCGGCCTGTCGGCCAAGGCCGAGGAGGCGGGCGGCATCGACTTGATCATCATCTACAATTCCGGCCGCTACCGTATGGCCGGGCGCGGCTCGGCCGCCGGCCTGCTCGCCTATGGCAACGCCAACGAGATCGTCAGGGAAATGGCCCATGAAGTGCTGCCGGTGGTGAAGAAGACGCCGGTGCTGGCCGGCGTCAACGGCACTGATCCTTTCGTCATCATGCCGCTGTTGCTTGCAGAACTGAAGACGATGGGCTTTTCCGGCGTGCAGAATTTTCCGACCATCGGCCTGTTCGACGGCACCATGCGCCAGAGCTTTGAAGAGACCGGCATGGGCTTCGGGCTGGAGGTCGAGATGATTGCCGAGGCGCACAAGCTCGATCTTCTGACGACTCCCTATGTCTTCAATCCCCAAGAAGCGCTCGACATGACAAAAGCCGGCGCCGACATCGTCGTCGCCCATATGGGCGTGACCACAGGCGGTTCCATCGGCGCCACCTCGGCGAAGTCGCTCGACGACTGCGTCGTCGAAATCGACGCCATCGCCGAGGCCGCCCGCACGGTGCGCAAGGACGTCATCCTGCTTTGCCATGGCGGCCCGATCGCGATGCCGGACGACGCCCGCTACATTCTCGACCGCTGCAAGGGCCTGCACGGTTTCTATGGCGCAAGCTCCATGGAGCGGCTGCCGGCGGAAGCAGCTATCGCCAGACAGACCGCCGATTTCAAGGCCGTGACCTTTGGCGGCAATAAGACCGTCCAAGAAAAAGAAGGGATGAGGCGATGAGCGACAAGAGCAAGGTGTTCGTCTACCCGAAGGACGTCAGCGCCTTCGGCTTCGACTGGGGCAGGCTGGCGCTGACGGTGGCGCCCGAAGTGAACGGCGCCAGCCGTTTTTCCGGTGGCGTCGTCGACCTGCCGTCCGGCAAGGGCCACACGCGTCACAACCACCCGGGCGCCGAGGAAATCATCTTCGTCATCTCGGGCAATGGCGAGCAGATGGTCGAGGACGAAGAGGGCAATCCGGTGGTCGCCAAAGTCGGCCCCGGCTGCACCATCTACGTGCCCGAGAGCCGCTTCCATTCGACGCTAAACACCGGCGACGGCCCGATGCAGCTCTTCGTCGTCTACTCGCCGGCCGGACCGGAACTGGCGTTACGGGAGCTGCCGGATTTCAGGCTGCTGCCGACGGGCAAATAATCTTCAGCGTCGCAGCCCCCTCATCCGGCCGCTTCGCGGCCACCTTCTCCCCGGCGGGGAGAAGAGATTGGCGCTGGCACCGGCACGCTCCTCTCCCCTCGGGGAGAGGTCGGATTGCCCCGAATTGCTCTTGCAATTCGGTTGGCAATCCGGGTGAGGGGGAGCGGCGCCAGCGCTAAGCTGCTACCCCACCCCTGTTCCACCCGCGTCCCCGATCGCCAAACATCACATAACCGCTGTCCGTCACCGCGACCGTATCCTCCAGCTTGATGAAGCCGCGTGTCGGGTGGAGCATGGTCGTCTCGACCGACAGCACCATGTTCGCCTCAAGCGGCTTGGCCGCATAGGTGCCTTCATAGGCGACCGGATGGTTGGTCATCAGGAACGGCGCCTCATGCGTGATCAGTCCCATGCCGTGGGCGAAGAAATCCGTGTAGGACGAGACCTTTGAGGCCTTCAGCACGCTCTCCGCATGGGAAATCATGTCGCCGCCGAGCGTGCCCGCCTTCACCTTCGAGAAGGCAGCCTGTTGCACCGCCTCGACCTCGGCCAGCAGATCCTCCAGTTCGGCATCCGGTTCGCCGAGCACGCCCATGCGGCAGAGGTCGCCGATATAGCCGTGATAATTGCCGCCGGAATCGATCGACAGCACCTCGCCCTGCTTCCACGCCTGGTCCGAGGCGGCGCGGTTGTGGCTGGAGCCTAGCGTCAGCAGGCAATATTCGAAATGCGCGCCGCGATTGGTCTCCTCGCGCCGCAATTGCTCGATGATCTCGGCCTTGGTCCTGCCTTCGCCCGCCCATGCAATCGTCGCCAGCATGGAATCGGTGATCAGCTCGGAGGCGATGCGCAGCTTTTCGAGCTCTGCCTCAGTCTTGATCGCGCGCATGCGTTCCAGCATGTCGGTCGCGTCGATCAGCTTGGCATCCGGCAGCGCCTTGCGGATCAGCGTATAGGCGTCCGACGGCAGGAAGCCGGGCTCGATGCCGATGCGGGCGGCTGCCTTGCCGATCTTGTGCAGATGCTCCACGGCAAGATTGGCGGCGTCGAGCGTTCCCCAGCAGGCGGCATGCAGCGTCGGCGTCCAGAACGGATGGTTCTGGTGCTCGCCGCCTTCCATCTTGTTGCCGATATAAGCCGCGTGCTCCGGCCCGCCCTTTTCGTAAAGCACGATCGGCAGATAGCGGCTGTGGCCGATCGCATCCATCGCGGCAAAGAAGATGAACTTGTAGCCGCCGAGCAGATATTGCGTGTTGTGCTTGGAGGTGGCGAAGAGCACGTCGATGCCAGCTTCCTCCATCAGCCGGTCCACCCGCGCCTGGTCGAAAGGGGTGCTGCTGACGGCAGTCTTGCCCGGAGCGATGTTCATCTGCCTCTCCCTGATTTTCCCGGCCGCTGAGCGACCAGCTTCCTACGCCTTGGCCGTTGGCCAAATCTGCATCATTTTGGCCACTCTGGTCCAGCCAGAACTGGTGCTGGCATGGCGGCTCGACCCTGTCAGCCTCTCTGAAGTCGCCCTTCGCATAAAACTGGTATTACCAGATAGCCGGCTTTTGCCAGTCGACATAACTGGTCCAGCGGACGAAAATTTCAAAGCCCAGCCAGCATGCGCCAAATCCGTCTCTGGCGAAACCTTTGCCAAAGGCCATAATCCTCAACCATTCGAGAGCGCCCGCGCCTGCAGCGGGACGCAGAGGGGAGTTGAACGATGTCCGAATTGACGATTTCACGCCGCACCGTGCTTGCCGGCTCGGCGCTGCTTCTGGCCTCGACAGCGCTGCCGGCCATCGGCCGGGCGCAGACGCCGAAGAAAGGCGGCCGATTGATCGTTGCCGCCGATTCCGAGCCGCGCAACCTCAACCCGGCGATCGTCGCCTCCAACGGCGTCTTCTTCATCTCCAGCAAGATCGTCGAGACGCTGGCCGAGGCCTCCTTCGACGGCAAGGACGGACTGGCGCCGCGCCTGGCGCTCTCCTGGGAAGGCGCCGCCGACGGCCTGTCGGTGACCTTCAAGCTGCGCGACGGTGTGAAGTGGCATGACGGCAAGCCTTTCACCTCGGCCGACGTCGCCTTCTCGGCGCTGCAGGTCTGGAAGCCGCTGCAGAATCTCGGCCGCACCGTGTTCAAGGATCTCAGCGCCATCGATACGCCCGACGACCTGACCGCAATCTTCAAATTCGCCAAGCCGACGCCGTTCCAGCTGATCCGCAACGCCTTGCCAGCGCTGTCGAGCGTCGTGCCGAAACATGTCTATGAGAACGGCAAGATCGAGGACAACCCGGCCAACAACGCGCCGGTCGGCACCGGCCCGTTCAAATTCGCAGAATACAAGGCGGGGCAGTATTACAGATTGACGAGGAACGATGCCTATTGGGGCAAGGACGAGCCCTATCTCGACGAGATCGTCTACCGGGTGCTGCCCGACCGCACCTCGGCGGCCGCAGCACTTGAGGCCGAAGAGATCCAGCTCGCCGCCTTCTCAGCCGTGCCGTTAGCCGATCTTGATCGCATCTCCAAGGTGCCGGGCCTCAAAGTCATCACCAAAGGCTATGAGGGGCTGACGTACCAGCTTGTGGTCGAGATCAACCACCGCCGCAAGGAACTGGCCGACCTCAAGGTGCGGCAGGCGATCGCGCACGCCATCGACAAGGACTTCGTCGTCAAGACGATCTTCCTCGGCTATGCCGCCGCCGCCACCGGCCCCGTGCCGAAGAATGATCCGCAATTCTATACCGCCGACGTGCAGACCTATCCGTTCGATATCGCCAAGGCCAATGCCTTGCTCGATGAGGCTGGCTACAAGCGGGCCGACGACGGCAAGCGCTTTGCGCTGAAGCTCTTGCCCGCACCCTATTTCAACGAAACAAAGCAGTTCGGCGACTATCTGCGGCAGGCGCTGGCGGCCATCGGCGTCGACGCAGTGATCGTCAACAACGACTCCGCCGCGCATATAAAAGCGGTCTACACCGACCATGCCTTCGACCTCGCCGTCGGCCCGCCGGTTTTCCGCGGCGACCCGGCGATCTCGACCACCATCCTGGTGCAGAGCGGCATTCCGGACGGCGTGCCCTTCTCCAACCAGGGCGGCTACAAGAACGCCGATCTGGACGCGCTGATCGCCAAGGCGTCGGAGACGCTCGATACGTCCGCCCGCACCGAACTCTACAAGGAGTTCCAGAAAAAGGTGGCCGCCGACCTGCCGCTGATCAACGTCGCCGAATGGAGTTTTATCAGCGTGGCGAGCGACAAGGTCGGCAACATCGCCAACAACCCGCGCTGGGCGGTGTCGAACTGGGCGGACACGTATTTGGAATCGTGACACATTCGCGCGGATGAAAGTTCGCGAGAAAATGGGAATTAGGCCGGAGGCCGCGTTCCGTCACCCCCCTCTCTGTCCTGCCGGACATCTCCCCCTCAAGGGGGGAGATCAGAAGCTTATCCGTCCCGCCAGTTCTGCAACGCCGAAAATTGGCGAAGCCATAGATGACAGCCAATCTCCCCCCTTGAGGGGGAGATGTCCGGCAGGACAGAGAGGGGGGCCTGGGCTCGGCATCTCTCTCAGCCAGTTCAGCACCCGGCCACCGAGGGTGCCATGACACGCGCCCTCACCCTCGTGCGCCGCCGCCTCGTCGGCAGCGTCTTCGTGCTGCTGATCGTCGTCATCGGCAGCTTCCTCCTCCTCGAAGCAGCCCCCGGTGACGCCGTCGACGCCTACATCGTCTCGACCGGCGGCGATGCCGGCATGATCGAACTGCTGCGCCACCGCTGGGGTCTCGACCAGTCGGAGCTGACCCGGCTCGCCAACTACCTCTGGGCATTGCTGCATCTCGATCTCGGCCAGTCCGTCACCTTCTCGCGGCCGATCCGCAACGTCATTCTCGAACGCTTGCCGATCACGCTGATCCTGATGGGCAGCGCCACCGCGCTGTCCTTCGGCCTCGGCTCGACGCTCGGCATCTATGCCGGCGCCAGGCCCGGCAGTTTCCGCGACCGTTTTCTCTCCATCGGCTCACTGGCGCTCTATGCCGTGCCCGGCTTCTGGCTTGGCCTGGTGCTGACCGTGGTCTTCGCCGTCGACCTGCGCTGGTTGCCGATCGGCGGCATCGAGACCATCGCTTCGGCCAAGACCGGGCTCGCCCGTGCCGCCGACATCGCCACGCATCTTGTGCTGCCGGTTTCGGCGCTCGGCTTCATCTACCTCGCGCTTTATCTGCGCATGATGCGCGCCGGCATGGCTGAGGTCTGGCGGCAGGATTTCGTCCTTGCAGCCCGCGCCAGGGGCCTGTCGCGCCGCCGCATCGTGCTTGCCCACGTCGCCCGCAATGCGCTGCTGCCGCTCGTCACCATGCTCGGCTTGCAATCGGCGCAAATGCTAGGCGGCAGCGTCGTCATCGAAAGCGTCTTTGCCGTGCCCGGCCTCGGCCGCTTGGCGCAGGAAGCCGTCGCCGGGCGCGACACGCCGCTGCTTCTCGGCATCATCCTGGTCAGCGCGGTTCTGGTCGTCGTCATCAACCTTCTTGTCGACCTCGCCTATGCTGTCCTCGACCCGCGCGTCGGCGCCGGCGAGGCCGGTTGATGAGCCGGCTGCATCGTTTCTTTCGCACGCCGGAGGCAATCGCCGGCGCAATCATCCTTGCGGCCCTGTTCGCCATGGCGCTCGCAGCACCTTTGCTCTTTCCAGGCGACCCGCAGGCGATCGCCGGCCCGGCGCTGCGCCCGCCTTTCCAGGACTGGTCGCTGCCGCTCGGCACCGACCGGCTCGGCCGCGACGTGCTGGCCGAGCTGTTCCATGGCGCCCGCACCTCGCTGGCCGTCGGGCTGGCGGCGGCTGCGGCAGCGCTGGTGATCGGCGCGGTGGTCGGCACCTTGGCCGGCTTCGTCGGCGGCCTCGTCGACGACGTGCTGATGCGCATCACCGACGCTTTCCAGACCGTGCCGAGCTTCCTGCTCGCCCTCGCCTTCGTCAGCATCGTCGGCCCGTCGCTCGGCGTCGTCATCGCGGCCATTGCGCTCGGCGTCTGGACCGGACCCGCTCGCGTCGCCCGCGCGGAAGTGCTGTCGATCCGCGAGCGCGACTATGTCGCCGGCGCCCGCGTCATCGGCATGCATCCGCTGGAGATCGCCTTTCGCGAAGTGCTGCCCAATGCGCTGCCGCCGGTTCTGGCGCTGTCCTCGGTGATCGTGGCGGCTGCGATCCTCACCGAAGCGGCGCTTTCCTTCCTCGGGCTTGGCGACCCCAACCGCGTCACCTGGGGCGGCATGATCGCCGAAGGCCGCGCGGTGTTGCGCACAGCGCCGTTCCTGTCGATCGTGCCGGGCGCGGCGCTGGTGCTGACCGTGCTCGGCGTCTACTTGGCCGGCGAAGGCGTCGTCGAGACGACCGCGGTAAGGCGGAGCCTGTCGTGACGGTGCTGGTTTCCATCCGCGATCTTTCGGTGCGCTATCGGCGAGACAGGGTCGAGGTAACGGCGCTGAAGGGCATCAGCCTGGATGTTGTCGCCGGAGAGCGCCTGGCGATCATCGGCGAAAGCGGCTCGGGCAAGAGCACGCTGGCGCTGGCGGTTGCGGGGTTGTTGCCGCGGTCGTCGGAGGTTGACGGGCTCGTTGAGTGGTCTTTGCCGGCAACCGCTGGCGCCAAGGCCCCCCTCTCTGTCCTGCCGGACATCTCCCCCTCAAGGGGGGAGATTGGCAGTTCCGTCGCTGGCTCTCTTCTTGCGACTTCGAAAATTGGCGAAGGCGGAGATCACCAGCTAATCTCCCCCCTAGAGGGGGAGATGTCCGGTGCACCCTCCGCAGCTGCAGCGCAGCTGCTGCGGAGGACGGGCAGGACAGAGAGGGGCGCCGTAGAGCACCAGCTTTCCCGTCATGGCGGCGCGATCCTCCGCCTCGGCCGCGACATCGGCTTCATCTTCCAGGACCCCTCCTCCAGCCTCGACCCGGTGATGCCGGTCGGCAAGCAGATCGCCGAAGTCGCCCACACCCATCTCAACCTTAACTGGCAGCAATCCCTCGCTAAAGCCAAAGCCCTGCTCGAACGCGTCCGCTTGCCAAACCCTGACGATATCCTCCGCGCCTACCCCCACCAGCTCTCCGGCGGCCAGAAGCAGCGCGTCGCGATCGCCGCTGCCATCGCCGCCGGTCCAAGGCTACTGATCGCCGACGAGGCGACGAGCTCCCTCGACACCGTCGTGCAGGCCGAGATCGTCGCGCTCATCCGCCGGCTGGTGGCCGAGGACGGCATGACGCTGTTGTTCGTCAGCCACGACATCGCGCTCGCCGCCACACTTGCCGAGCGCATCGCCGTGCTGCGTCATGGCGAGCTGGTCGAGCAGGGCACGACGACAGAAATCATCGACGCGCCGCGCCATGGCTACACTCGCGCGCTCCTCGATGCCCATCTCGGCCTCGACGCCGAGCCATTGCTCGGCCGGCAAGGCGCCTCCGCATGAGCGTGCTCACCGTCTCCAACCTCGCCAAGCGCTACCGCCGCGGCGGCAAACCCTTCGCCGCCGTCGACGACATCTCCTTCGAGATTGGGCCCGGCGAAACATTGGCGCTGGCCGGCCCGTCCGGCAGCGGCAAGTCGACGATCGCGCGGCTTCTGCTGCGCCTGATCGAGCCCGACGCCGGCCGCATCGAGTTTGAAGGCGCGGACTTCCTCGCGCTCTCGGGGGCTGCATTGCGCGCCCGCCGCGCCCGTCTCCAGATGGTGTTTCAGGATCCTCTCGCCGCCTTCAACCCGCGCGCCACGGTCGCGCGCATGCTTGACGATCCGCTGCGCATTCACGGGACTACTTCGCGCTCCGAGCGCCCACGTCGCATCGCGGCACTGCTGGACCGCGTCGGCCTCGATGCCGGCCTTGCCCAGCGCGCTATCCACGAAATCTCCGGCGGCCAGCGTCAGCGCGTGGCGATCGCCCGCGCCATTGCCACGCAACCCTCGCTCATCGTGCTCGACGAGGCGGTGTCGGCGCTCGATGTTTCGGTGCGCGGAAAAATCCTCGAATTGCTGCTCGACCTGCAAAGGCAGGAACGGATCGCCTATCTTTTCATTTCGCATGACCTCGGCGTGGTGCGCGCCATCGCCCACCGCGTTGTCATTCTCGAAGCCGGCCGGATCGCCGAGAGCGGCGATGCCAGGGCCGTCATCGAGGCGCCGCAATCGGCGATCGGCAAGGCGCTGGTGGCGGCAACGCCGAAATTGAATAGGAACACATCATGACCGACCCCGCAGCCAGAGCCGAAAAACTGTCGCGCGAGCTCGATTTCGCCTTTCGCAACCGCGCCGATCTCTATCGCCTCTTCCTTGACGAACTGACCGCTGAGCTGGGCGCTGAGAAGGCGGAAGCGGTCATGATCCGCACCATCGAGAAGCGTGGCCGCGAGGTCGCCGCGGCGGCCTTTGCCGGTTTCGGCCCCAATGACGCGCCGGCGATCGGGCAGGCGTTCCTCGCTGCCAGCCCGGATGACGGCCGCATGTATCCGACCGATGTCGAGCGCGGGCCGGACCATATCGCCTTCAAGGTCAAGCGCTGTCCCCTGAAGGATGCCTGGATCGAAGCCGGCGTTGGCGAGGAAAAGCTCGCCGCGCTCTGCCGCATCGCCGGCGCCTTCGACCGCGGCCTGTTCGAGGCGACCGGCGTGCGCTTCGCCAACGTCACCTGGACGCCAGGCCACGGCACCGGCTGCTGTCACATCGCGCTAATCAACCGAGATGCTTAGCGGGCTGACGATTAGAGCATGATCCCGAAAAGTGGGAACGGTTTTCGGAGAAAGATCATGCTCCAACAAAGAGTTAGACTGTGATGGCGATTCAACGAAACGCCATCACGTTCTAGGTGTTTCATCCCAGGCTTTAATGGTTCATTATTTTCCCCCGATTGGAAGGAGGCACTATGGGCCAGGTTCTGCATGGGCGCGCCACGACGACAGAGGCAATCCGTCGAGCAATACAAAATAGTCAAGAGAGCCTGAGGAAGCTGTCCAAGCGCTACGGGATCGATCCGAAGACGGTTGCCAAATGGAAGGGGCGAACTTCGGTCGCTGATCTGCCGACTGGTCCCAAAGCCCCGAAGTCGACGGTGCTGTCGATCGAGGAAGAGGCTGTCATCGTCGCTTTCCGCCGGCATACGCTGTTGCCCCTGGATGATTGTCTCTATGCGCTGCAGCCAACGATCCCGAACCTGACGCGCTCGTCATTGCATCGCTGTCTGCAGCGTCATGGCATTTCGAGATTGCCCGAGGTTGAAGGCGACAAGCAGCCCAAGAAGAAGTTCAAGGCCTATCCGATTGGCTATTTCCACATCGACATCGCCGAGGTGCAGACCGCCGAGGGCAAGCTATATCTCTTCGTGGCCATCGACCGAACCTGCAAGTTCACCTACGTCGAACTCCACACGCGGGCCACAAAAATGATCGCGGCCGAGTTCCTGCGCCACCTCATCCAGGCAGTTCCCTACCAGATCCACACGATCCTCACCGACAACGGCGTCCAGTTCAAAAACCGCGAGCAGGACCGCACCGCCATGGAGCACATCTTCGGGCGCACCTGCCGCGACAACGGCACCGAGCATCGTACCACCAAGGTGAAGCATCCCTGGACCAACGGCCAGGTCGAGCGAATGAACCGCACCATCAAGGACGCGACCGTCAAGCGCTTCCACTACGACGATCACGACCAATTGCGACAGCACCTCAACGACTTCGTCGCAGCCTACAATTTCGGCCGGCGACTGAAGACCCTCAAGGGCATCACTCCCTTCGAGTTCATCTGCAATGTCTGGAAAAAAGAGCCTGAGCGGTTCAGACTCGATCCAATCCATCAAATGCCGGGACTAAACACCTAGTCAGCGGCAAAGACATGCAGACCGACGCCCGCCTCGTCGATTGCCGCACGCAGCTCCGCCACCGGCTCGCTGTCGGTGACGACGTCGGAGATCTCACTCAAGGCGCAGACCCGCTCCAGGCTGCCGCGGCCGAATTTGTCGTTGGTGACGACCAGCATCGTCGAGAGCGCCCGCGCCATCATCGCACGCTTCACCGCCGCCGCGCCCGAAACCATGTCGCTCGGACCTTCGGTATTGACGGCCGAAGCGCCGATGATGGCGATGTCGGCATTGTAGCGGCGCACGAACTCGACCGTGTCCTCGCCGAGCACGCTGGCTTCCCGGCTGTCATAGGTGCCGGGGCACATGATGACGCGAAAACCCGGATTGGCGCCGGCGACCGAGGCGACGCCGATCGAGTTGGTGATGATCGTCAGTTCCCGGCCCAGTTGCGAGAGGCTGCGCGCCACCTCGTAGGTAGTCGATCCGCCGTCGATCATCACGATGCGGCCGTTCCCGACCAGGCTGGCCGCGCCGCGCCCGATGCGGGCGCGCTCCTCGACCAGGGTCAGGCCGCGTTCGGTAATGACCGGCTCGGACGTCATCAGCGAGATCGTCGCGCCGCCGTAGGTACGGTTGATCAGCCCGGCCTGGCCAAGCTCGATCAGATCTCGGCGGATGGTCTCGCCGGCAACGCCGATGCGCCGGGCGAGCTTGGAAATGCGGATCGATGCCGAACGCCGGACTTCCGACAGGATGAGCTCGTGTCGTTCCTTCTTCGTCAGTCGGCCGGGCTCGATGTTCATCACTCATCCTTGACTGGCAGACAGATGCCGGCTGCGCCCGGGGATTTCGCCCCCCGGAACCAAGGACATTAGCCACGCCGGGGCTGCCAGGGAAGCAGAGCCGATTCAGTGCCTGAGGCGGTCGCGCATGGCGTACCACAACATGCCGAGCACATAGAGCGGCCCGCGCAGTGCCGTGCCGCCCGGGAACGGCAGCGGCGTCAGCATCGAGAACAGGTCGAGCCGCGAGGCATCGCCCGTGATCGCTTCGGCGAGCAACTTGCCTGACAACGTCGACAGGATGACGCCCTTGCCGGAATAGCCATGCGCGAAATAGACCTCGCCATAATGCCCGACATGCGGCAGGCGCGATGTCGTCACCGACACCAGCCCGCCCCAGGCATGATCGATGCGGCAGCCGCGCAATTGCGGAAAGGTCTTCTCCATATGCGGCCGCACGAAGCCGGCAATGTCGGAAGGCGGCGACGGCGTATAGCGTTCGCCGCCGCCGAACAGCAGGCGGCCATCCGCCGACATCCGGTAGTAGTTGACGACGAAGCGCGTGTCGGACACCGCCACGTTGGCAGGGATTACGTTGCGTGCGCCCTCCAACGGCTCGGTGGCGACGATGTAATTGCCGACCGGCATGATGCGGCTGTTGACGCGCGGCTCCAGCCCCTTGAGCAGCGCATCGCCTGCCAGCACGACATGTTTCGCGCGAACCGAACCCTTGTCGGTGAAGACCCGTATGCCCGGTTCTCGCTCCAGCCTCTCGGCCACCGAGTTCTCGTGGATGACGACACCGGCGGCGGATGCGGCACGCGCCAGCCCGAGCGTGTAGTTCAACGGATGCATATGGCCGCCGAGCTTCTCGAAGACCGCGCCATGATACGGCGTGTCCACCATCTTGCGCGCTTCCGCCGCCGACAGGATCTCGACATGCGGGAAATTCATCACCTTGGCGAGGCACTCCGCTTCTTCCTCGAAATCCCGCATGTCCGAGCCGTTGACAGCGCCGACCAGATGGCCGGTGAGCCTCAGGTCGCAGTCGATGGCGTGGCGTTCGATGATGTCGAGCACCAGTCCGCGCGCTTCGAAGGCCAGATCGAACAGCGCCTTTGCCCGTTCCGACCCGAATGTCTTCACCAGGCCTTTGGCGCCCTTGCGCAAGCCGGGGATGATCTGGCCGCCATTGCGGCCCGAGGCGCCCCAGCCGATCTTGCCGCCTTCGAGCAGCACCACTTTAAGACCACGCTCGGCCGCATGCAGCGCCGCCGACAGACCCGTGCAGCCGCCGCCCACCACGACCAGATCGGCCTCGACATCGCCGGCAAGCGCCGGGTGGTCGGGCGCCGGGTTGGCGGTAGCGACGTAATAGGATCTGCCGATATCGAGACCGGAATTGAAACCTGTCGAACGCGAAGCCATGGTCACACCTTGAGCAGCAGATGGTCGCGTTCCCAGGACGTCACGACGCTCTGGAACAGGTCGAGCTCGACGCTCTTCACGCGCAGGTAGGTCTGGAAGAAATCCTCGCCGAGCAGCGCCCGCACAGGCTCGCAGCCGGCGAAACGATCGAGCGCTTCCTCCATCGTCTTTGGCAGTGTGCTTTTGCTCTTATAGGCATTGCCGAAGGCCTCCTCCGAGCGCGCTAGCTTCTCCTCGACGCCGAGATAGCCGGCGATCAGCGAGCCGGCCATGGCAAGGTAGGGATTGGCGTCCGCGCCGGGCAACCGGTTCTCGATGCGGCGCGCGGCGGGGCCGCCCATCGGCACACGCAGACCGCAGGAGCGGTTGTCGTGCGACCATTCGATATTGGCGGGCGCGCTGTGGCCGGGCCGGATGCGGCGGTACGAATTCACGTTGGGCGCGAACAGCGGCATGATCTCGGGGATGTATTTCTGCAGTCCGCCGATGAACTGCGCAAACATCTCGCTGTCGCCGTCACCTTTGCCGGCAAACAATGTTTGGCCATTCTCGTCGACAACCGACATGTGCAGATGCATCGAGCTGCCGGCCTGCGCGGCGATCGGCTTCGCCATGAAGGTGGCATGCATGCCGCTCGCCTGCGCGGCCTGTCGGGCCAGGCGTTTGAACAGCAGCACCTTGTCGGCGAGCGCCAGCGGTTCGCCATGCAGGAAATTGATTTCGAGCTGCGCCGTGCCGGATTCGTGGATCAGCGTGTCGAGCGGCAGGCCGGCCAAGGCGGCGTGCTCGTAGAGCCGGCGCATCATCGGTTCGAATTCCTCCAGCGCTTGCATGTCGTAAGGATGCTGCACGCTTTCCGGACGGCCATTGCTGCCAACCGGCGCGGTCAGCGGCCGGTCCGGATCGGGGTTTGGCGCGATGAGATAGAATTCGAGCTCCGGCGCCATCACCGCGCGCCAGCCGCGCTGCCGGTAGAGGTCGAGCACGGCTCTCAGCACATGGCGCGGCGAAGCCATCCATGGCCGGTCGTCCATGTGGAAGGCGTCGCAAAAGACATAGGCTTTGCCCGGATTGCCGGGCGCAAGGCACAGCGTCGGCAGATCCGGCACCATGCGCATGTCCGGATCCTGGTAGGCGAAATTCTCGTCGATGGAGCCGGAATAGCGGCCGTCTATGGCGACCAGGAAGGCGCTGCTCGGCAGATAGAGCGCGCGGTCGTCGAGCGACTTGAGGAATTTGGCCACCGGCAAGGTCTTGCCGCGCAGCACGCCGTTGACATCGGGCACGAAGCACTCGACCTCGGCGATCGCATGCGTTTTCAGCCAGCTTTGCGTGTCCGCGCCGGCGAATGAAGTGTTCAGATTGTCAGGCATTGGTCATGTCCGTTCGAAGGAGAAATCGCTTCGGCGGGCATTTCCGTTCCGGTAGGGCGTTATATTGGCTGCATTATCCGAGGACGGACGCCCGCCTGATGGCCGGCCGGCAGGCCGGATCAGGCGTTGCCGAATCCTCCTTCGGTCCAGCCGTCGCGAACGACGTGCGAGCCGACTTTCGTCTCCTCCGCACGTTGCAGATACTCGTGCCGGCAGCAGCGCATGATTACTGGTAGCCCCCCGAGGCCAGCTCGAACCGCTCGACCGCGCGCATGATGCCGCGCAATTCGGCGAGGCCCTTGAGCCGGCCGATCAGTGAATAGCCCGGGTTGATCCTGGTCTTGCCGATGTCGTCGGCAAGCAAATGGCCATGGTCGGGGCGCATCGGAATGCGCCAGTCGGCCCTGCCCTCCTTGCGCCGGCGCGTCTCCTCCTTCATCAGCGCCAGGACGACCGCCGCCATGTCGGTCGAGCCTTCCAGATGCTCCGCCTCGAAGAAAGAGCCGTCGGCCTCCCGCGTCACGTTGCGCAGATGCACGAAATGAATTTTTGGCGCGAATTCCTCGATCATTGCGACGAGATCGTTGTCCGCGCGCACGCCATAGGAGCCCGTGCAGAAGGTCAGGCCGTTCGCGGGGCTGTCGACTGCCTTGAGGATGAAGCGCGCGTCATCGGCGGTGGAAACGACGCGCGGCAGCCCGTAGAGCGAGAACGGCGGATCGTCGGGATGGATGCACATACGGACGCCGGCTTCCTCGGCGACCGGGATGATCTCGTTCAGGAACCACGCGAGGTTGGCGCGCAGTTCGGCCGGGCCGATCCCATCGTAGTCGGCAAGCGCCTCCCGCATGGTGTCGCGGTTATACCTGCGTTCGGTGGCCGGCAGGCCGGCGATCAGGTTGCGCTCTATTCTGTCGATGGCCTCGGTGCTTAACGTCTTCAGCCGCGCTTCCGCCTCCTTGAGGCGCGCCGGGCTGTAGCTCGCCTCGGCATTTTTGCGCTTTAGCACGAAAAGATCATAGGCGGCGAAATCTATGGCATCGAAACGCAAGGCATAACCAGTGGTCGGCAACCGGTACATGAGGTCCGTGCGGGTCCAGTCGACCACCGGCATGAAATTGTAGCAGATGGTGGAGATGCCGGCCTCGGCCAGCGCACGGATCATATCCTTGTACCAGCCAGTGTAGCGCTGCCGCTCCGGTGCGCCGATCTTTATCGAATTGTGGACGGGAATGCTCTCCACCACCGACCAGGTCAGGCCCGCCGCCTCGATGAAGCGCTTGCGCTCGAGGATGGCATCCAGCGGCCAGGCGCTGCCGTCATAGATGTTGTGCAGCGCCGATACGATGCCCGTCGCGCCCGCCTGCTTGACATGGTCGAGCATGACCGGATCGTCCGGACCGTACCAGCGCCAGCATTGTTCCATCACTGCCTCTTTATGCGGTTGCGATCGACCTTATTGTCGGACGACAATGGCAGTCAAATCGCACGATTGCGACAGGCAGGCTTGTGCTATCCGATGAACCAGATCCGGATTCGCGCCGCCTTCCTGCCAGGCGCATCAGGCCTCTTGGCCGTCATTGGAGGAGTTTGTCCATGAAGGATTTCGACGGCAAGGTTGCCCTGGTGACGGGAACTACCGGAATCGGCCTGGCCAGCGCCCGGCGTCTTGCCGAAGGCGGTGCGGCGATCCTCGCTCTCGGCATCGACGAAAGCGCCAATGCGGCGATGCAGGCTGTGCTCCATCGTTCGGGCGCCGAAGCGCTGGTGCTGACCACCGACGTCTCCAGATCGGACCAGGTCGAGAAAGCGATCGCCGCCGGCGTCGAGCGCTTCGGCGGCCTGGACATCATCGTCAACTCCGCGGCGGTGCACCCCTATGGCACGGCGACCAGCACCGATTTCGAGACCTGGAACCGGGCGATGTCGGTCAATATCGGCTCGATCTATCTGACCGCCCATTTCGGCATTCCCGAAATGATCAAGCGCGGCGGCGGCGGCATCGTCAACGTGGCGTCGGTGCAGGGCTTTGCCTGCCAGCAGAATGTCGCCGCCTACGCGACCACCAAAGGCGCGATCCACACGCTGACGCGCTCGCTGGCGCTCGATTATGCCCGTCAGGGCATTCGCGTGAACTCGGTCAGCCCGGGCTCGATCCGCACGCCCATCCTCGAAAAGGCCGCGCGCGGCGATGGCGGCAGCGACGCCGATGTCGAGGCGGCCTTCAAGCGTTTCGGCGAAGCCCATCCGCTTGGCCGCATCGGCGAGCCTGAGGAGGTGGCCGAGCTCATCGCCTTCCTTTGCTCGTCGAAGGCCAGCTTCTGCACCGGCGCCGACTACAAGATCGACGGCGGCCTGACGGCAGGCATCGGCGTCAGATAAGCGATTGCCACCATCAACAGACGCGGCCTCGCCTCACTTGCGGCGGCGCGCGTTAACCGTCTATCGTGCGCTCTAAAGTCGCCGGTAAATAGACGAAGCGGCCAAACAGATTTCAGGACGAATGAAGTAACGCATAGCCAATGGCCGACAAATCGCAATTCGGACTGACCGCTGTCGATACAGTTCCGCTGCATGAGAAAGTCTATATGGAGCTCGTGCGGGCGCTGATGTCGGGTCAGCTCCAGCCCGGCCAGAAGCTGACCTCGCGCAAGCTCGCCAAGGAGCTCGGCACCAGCGATATGCCCGTGCGCAGCGCCTTCATGCGGCTGCAGGCGCTGAGGGCGCTGAGCCCGATGCCGAACGGCAGTGTCGAGGTGCCGCTGATCTCGGCCGAACGTTTTTCGCAATTAACCGCCGTGCGCACGATCCTCGAAGGCACGGCCACGGAGCTCGCGACGAAACGCATCAACGGCAACAATCTGCGCGCCATCCGCCGCCATAGCACCGAGCTCACCCAGGCCGCCCGCAGCGGCGACATCGACGACTATCTGCGCAAGAACTACGACTTCAAATTCTCGATCTACCGCCACTGCGGCAACGAGCAGATGATCTTCCTGATCGAGACCGTGTGGATGCAGGTCGGCCCCTTTCTCAGAAACCTGCGCATCGGCTTCGAGGACGACCTCGCCGCCATTCTCGGCATCGATTATCACGAGGAGGTGGTCGCGGCGATCGAGGCGGGCGATGGCGAACGAGCCCGCGCCGCCATCATGCGCGACATCGACGAGGGCGCCACGCACATCCTCAAGCAGGTCAAGTTCCCCGAAACCCGGCACTAGTGCGCAGACTTTGGAGATTGGCAGAGGCCTCCGAGCTTCGTCATCCCAGGGCGAAGCAGGAGCGAAGCTCCGTCGCGGAGACCCTGGGATCCATGCCGCAACCTCGACCGAAGAATGCAGCGGAGCAGAATTCTGCACCGTCGAAGCGCTCCGGAGTAACGGCATGGATCCTGGGGTCTGCGCTGCGTCGCTGCGCTCCTTGCTCCGCCCCAGGATGACGAAGGACCGGCGTCTCGGCCAATCCCCAAAGTATGCGAATCCAACGGCCGACGGCCCGACAGCGGCCAACACGGACTGCCTCAAATGCCGCTTGGCTTTCCGGGAACGTGTCGCTATGTTGCGATCGCAGATCGCAGAAAACGGACTTGAAATGCCGCCCGATATTCCAGCTAGTGACTTGAAAAAATGAAGAAAAGCCACCGGGCGATAGCCAAGGCGGCCTTCATGAACTCACAAGCTGTAAATGAGATATCGTAGCCGACAGGGCTACAGCACCTTCAGAAAAACCAGGGGCTGGAAATTGGGCGATGCAATTGCGGATGTTTTGAACTGGCTCGAAAGCAGAGAGGACATCCATAGCCTTCGGGCCGCGGTGTGCGATCTCAACGGCATCATGCGCGGCAAGCGCATCCCGGTCGAGCAGGCGCGCAAGGCGCTCGAGGGCAAGCTGCGCATGCCCTATTCGCTGATCGGGCTCGACGTCTGGGGCGAGGACATCGAAGGCAACGCGCAGGTTTTTTCGACCGGCGACGCCGATGGCCTTTGCCATTGGACGGGACGCGGCATCCTGCCCGTCGACTGGACGGCGCACCCGACGGCGCTGCTGCCGCTCTGGCTAGCCGACGAGAGCGGCGCGCCGTATCTGGGCGACCCGCGCCGCGCGCTTGCCCGCATCCTCGACCGCTATGCAGCGCTCGATCTCACTCCGGTGGTCGCGACGGAGCTCGAATTCTACCTTGTCGATCCGACCTCTCAGCGGCCGGTCGGCCCAGTCTCGCCGGTCACCGGGCGGCGGCTTGATTCCGACGCGGCGCTGTCGATCGACGAGATCGACGACTTCGAGGCCTTCATTCACGACATCTATGACGCCTGCCGCATGCAGGGCATTCCGGTCGACACCGCGATCGCCGAGAACGGCGTCGGCCAGTTCGAGATCAACCTGAACCACGTCCCCGATGCCTTGCGCGCCGCCGACGATGCGGTGCTGTTTAAGCGCACCGTCAAGGGCATCGCCCGCAAGCACGGCTTTGCCGCCTGCTTCATGGCCAAGCCTTACGGCGAGCGGGCCGGCAATGGTTTCCACGTCCATTTCAGCCTGGTCGACCGCAAAGGTCGCAACATCTTCGACGATGGCAGCGACCAGGGCTCCGGCACCATGCGCCACGCGGTCGGCGGCCTGCTTGCTGCAATGGCCGAAAGCACGCTGGTGTTCGCGCCGCACTTCAATTCCTACCGCCGGCTGCGGCCGCGCTCCTATGCGCCGACCGCGGTCGCCTGGGGCTACGAGAACCGCATGGTGGCAATCCGCATTCCCGGCGGCCCGTCGGCGGCGCGCCGCATCGAGCATCGCGTTTCCGGCGCCGATGCCAATCCTTATCTGGTGCTGGCGGCGATCCTGGGTGCGGCACTCGCCGGTATCGAGCGGGAATTGTCGCCCGGCGAGCCGACCGGCGGCGAAGGGCAGGGACTGCCGCTGGCCAAGCTGCCGCCGGACTGGGCTTCGGCCATCGCCGCCTTCGAGAGTGGGCCGCATGTGGCGGAGATTTTTCCGGCTGTTCTGCGCGACGCCTTCATCGCCTGCAAGCGCCAGGAGCTGAACACCTTCGCGCTTAACGTCAGCGACTTCGAGATCGAGACCTATCTGGAAAGCGTTTAGCCGGCTTCGTAAAGGCCGGAAAGGCTCAGCGCGCCGCCCAGACCAGCCCGCGGCGCAGGATGGTCCGCATCTGCGGCACCTCGAACTCCTCCGCGACGTGGCCGAGCGAGGAATAAAACACCCGACCCTTGCCGTGCCGGCGCTTCCAGACGACCGGCATGACGACGCCGTCGATCCACGGCGCATGCTCGCCCGTGAAGGTGGTGGTCGCCAGCACCTCGTTCGACGGGTCGACATGCATGTAATATTGCTCGGAACGGTAGGCGAAATCCTCGATGCCCTGCATGATCGGATCGTCGCGCCGGACGATGTCGATCCGATAGTCGATGATGTTGCCGGGATGCGCGACCCACTGACCGCCGCACATGAACTGGTAGCCGGGCGAGTCGCGGAAGGCGTCGCCCATGCCGCCGTGATAGCCGCCGAGGCCGACGCCGTCCTCGACCGCCTTGGTGAGATTGGCCTCTTCGGCCTTGCCGAGCTTGGACATGGTGTAGATCGGAACAATCAGGCTGAGATCGGCGATGGCCGGGTCGCCGAACGCTTCCGTCGAGTTTTCGACGCGCACGGCAAAGCCTTCTTCCTCCAGCATCGACTTGACGACGCGCGCCCCGGCTTCAGGTTCGTGCCCTTCCCAGCCGCCCCAGACGATCAGTGCCTGCCGCATCTTTTCTCTCCTTCTCAGCCCTGCGGATGAACCAGCGGCAGAGCGGCGGCGAGCGACCGCTCGAACGCATCGACCAGCGCGTCGGCCTGGGTCTCGGTAATGATCAGCGGCGGACAGAAGGCGATCGCGTCGCCCATATTGCGCGAGATCACGCCGTTCTGCTGCAGGAAACCGTTGACCAGCGCGCCGAGCGCGGCCGTCTTGCCCCAAGTCGCCTTGCTGGCCGTGTCGGCGACCAGCTCGACGGCGGCGATGAGACCGACGCCGCGCACCTCGCCCACCAGCGGATGCGAGTCAAGCTTGCGCAGCCTTGCCTGCAAATGCGCGCCGACCGTGCGCGCATTGCCGACGAGGTCGCGCTCTTCAATCAGCTTGATGTTCTCCAGCGCCACGGCCGCGGCGACGGGATGGCCGCCGCCGGTGAAGCCGTGGCCGAAGGTGCCGATGCGGTCGCTCTCGCCGGCGATCGGCTCGAACATCTTGTCGTTGATGATGAGCGCCGAGATCGGCAGGTAGGACGACGAGATCTGCTTGGACAGCACCATGATGTCGGGCTTGATACCGAAGGTCTGCGAGCCGAACATATTTCCGGTCCGGCCAAAACCGCAGATCACTTCGTCGGCGACCAGCAGGATGTCGTACTTCGACAGCACTGCCTGGATCTTCTCCCAGTAACCGGCAGGCGGCACGATGACCCCGCCGGCGCCCATGACCGGCTCGCCGATGAAGGCAGCGATGGTCTCCGGCCCCTCGGCAAGGATCAGCGCTTCCAACTCGGCGGCGAGCCGGCTCGAAAACTGCTCCTCGCTCTCGCCGGGCGCGGCGTCACGCCAGTGGTGCGGCGTCGCCGTGTGCAGCACATTGGCGATCGGCAGGTCGAACGACAGATGATTGTTCGGCAGCCCGGTCAGGCTTGCCGCGGCAATGGTGACGCCGTGATAGCCGCGCTTGCGGCTGATGATCTTCTTGCGCGCCGGCTGGCCGAGCGCGTTCGACCGGTACCAGATCATCTTCATGGCCGTATCGTTGGCTTCGGAGCCCGAATTGGTGAAATAGGCCTTGCTCATCGGCACCGGCGCCATCTGCACCAGCTTTTCCGCCAGGTCGATCAGCGGCGAATGCGCTTTCGAGCCGAAGTCGTGATAGAAGGGCAGCTTCGACATCTGCCTTGTGGCGGCCTCGACCAGCCGCTTTTCCGAGAAGCCGACGGCGACGCTCCACAGGCCAGCCATCGCCTCGATGTAGCGGTTGCCGGCGATGTCCTCGACATAAATGCCGTCGCCCTTTTCGATGACCAGCGGACCCGTCTCCTGATGCTTGCGGGCATTGGTATAGCCGTGCAAATGGTAGCGGATGTCGCGGGCTTCAGGGGAATTGGGTCTGGCGTCCATGCTGGCTCCTGTCGGCAGGCGTCCAAGCGGAATAGGACGATCCCTCCTGTTGAGAAATCCCAAATTCCACCTTTGCTTTGTCCTGCTTGATGCATCATAGCGCCGGCCGGCCGCAAGGGCCGCTGTGTCACGATCGATAGCGCCATGAAAACGCTCAAGGCGCCGGATGTAATGAGCATGGAACAGATCGACTGCATCGTTGCCGGCGCTGGCGTCATCGGCCTGGCGGTCGCCCGCAGTATGGCAGCGCAAGGCCTGGATACGCTGATCCTCGAGTCGGCCGATGCCATCGGCACCGAGACAAGTTCGCGCAATTCGGAGGTCATCCACGCCGGAATTTATTATCCGCACGGATCGCTGAAGGCGCGGTTCTGCGTTGCCGGGCGCGACATGCTGTACCGCTACTGCGCCGAGCGCGCGATCCCGCACCGGCGCTGCGGCAAACTGATCGTCGCCACCGACGAAGCCCAGGAACCCGTGCTGGCCGCCATCCGCGCTAACGCCGCCGCCTGCGGCGTCAATGACCTTGCCTACCTGACTAGCGCCGAGGCGCGAGCGCTGGAGCCGGCATTGCGTTGCACTGCTGCCTTGCTCTCGCCTTCCACAGGGATCATTGACAGCCATGCGCTGTTACTCGCTTTGCTCGGCGATGCCGAAGAGCGCGGCGCGATGCTCTCGCTCAACACCCGCGTCGTGTCCGGCCGCATCGAAACCGCCTGTATCGTCCTTGAGACGATTGACACGGCAAGCGGCGGGCGTTTCGAGATCGCTACACCGCGCTTCGTCAACGCCGCGGGTCTTAGCGCGATCACATTGGCCGGCTCGCTCGAAGGCCTCGACCGGCAATTCCTGCCGACGCTTCGCTACGCCAAGGGAAATTATTTTTCGGTGGCAGGACGAGCACCCTTCACGCGGCTTGTCTATCCGGTGCCCGAGCCTGGCGGGCTCGGCGTCCATCTGACGCTCGACCTCGGCGGCACCGCCCGGTTCGGGCCGGACGTCGAATGGACGGATAGGCTCGACTACCGCGTCGACCCTGCGCGCGGCGAAGGCTTCTACGAGGCGATCCGCAGATACTGGCCGGACCTGGCCGACGGCAGCCTGCAGCCGGCCTATAGCGGCATCCGGCCGAAACTTTCGGGACCGGGCGAAGCCAACAGCGACTTCGTCATCCAGGACGCGAACGTCCATGGCGTCGCAGGCCTGGTCAATCTGTTCGGCATCGAAAGTCCCGGGCTGACGTCGAGCCTGGCGATCGCTGAGTACGTCGCCCATATTTTCACGCCAGGCAAGCGATGACCGACAACTCAAGTGTAAAAGCCGGTTGTGCCGCACCACAAACGAAAAACGGCCCGCGCGAGGCGGGCCGTTTTTCGACTTGGTTGCGGGGACAGGATTTGAACCTGTGACCTTCAGGTTATGAGCCTGACGAGCTACCGGGCTGCTCCACCCCGCGTCAATCGTATAGGTAAGGTCTAGCTTACCGGATTCAAGCGCTGCCAAATGAAAGGGCCGCTTGCGCGGCCCACAATCCCGTTTGGCGGGCCTGATCATAAAGAGAAGACTTCATGAACGTGCGCTTGGCAGACCTGGCAGCGACCTACTCTCCCGCGTCTTGAGACGAAGTACCATCAGCGCTGGAGCGTTTCACGGCCGAGTTCGGAATGGGATCGGGTGCAGCCGCTCCGCCATAACCACCAGGTCGGCAAAACGCACGTTCAAAATCGAGAAGCTGTTCAAGCGCGATCCAAGGATCGTCGCGTTCGTGCCAAGGCGACATTTACAATTGGCTTTCGGGCGAAGCCCGCAAGCGCGACTGCGCGTCGCCGGTCGTCCGGCGCCCCCGCGGAGCATAGGCCCAAAGGGCCGCTCATGCGTGAGCGCTGGCAAGACCATCGTGTTTCACGATGGGCATTAGGAATGAGAACGATCAAGCCGATCGAACTATTAGTACCGGTAAGCTTCAAGCGTTGCCGCTCTTCCACACCCGGCCTATCAACGTGGTCGTCTTCCACGGTTCTCAGGGAATACTCGTTTCAAGGTGGGTTTCCCGCTTAGATGCCTTCAGCGGTTATCCCGTCCGGATATAGCTACCCTGCAATGCGGCTGGCGCCACAACAGGTCCACCAGAGATCCGTCCATCCCGGTCCTCTCGTACTAGGGACAGATCCTTTCAATATTCCTACACCCACGGCAGATAGGGACCGAACTGTCTCACGACGTTCTGAACCCAACTCACGTACCGCTTTAAATGGCGAACAGCCATACCCTTGGGACCTGCTCCAGCCCCAGGATGCGATGAGTCGACATCGAGGTGCCAAACAACCCCGTCGATATGGACTCTTGGGGGTCATCAGCCTGTTATCCCCGGCGTACCTTTTATCCGTTGAGCGATGGCCCTTCCACGCGGGACCACCGGATCACTATGACCGACTTTCGTCTCTGCTCGACTTGTCAGTCTCGCAGTCAGGCAGGCTTATGCCATTGCACTCAGCGAACGATTTCCGACCGTTCTGAGCCCACCATCGCGCGCCTCCGTTACTCTTTAGGAGGCGACCGCCCCAGTCAAACTACCCACCATACATTGTCCCGGACCCGGATAACGGGCCGCGGTTAGACATCCATAGTAATAAGGGTGGTATTTCAAGGGTGGCTCCACCTGAGCTGGCGCCCAGGTTTCAAAGCCTACCACCTATCCTACACATGCCACTACGAATGCCAATGTAAAGCTATAGTAAAGGTGCACGGGGTCTTTCCGTCTAACCGCAGGAACCCCGCATCTTCACGGGGAATTCAATTTCACTGAGTCTATGCTGGAGACAGCGGGGAAGTCGTTACGCCATTCGTGCAGGTCGGAACTTACCCGACAAGGAATTTCGCTACCTTAGGACCGTTATAGTTACGGCCGCCGTTTACTGGGGCTTCGATTCAGAGCTTGCACCCCTCCTCTTAACCTTCCAGCACCGGGCAGGCGTCAGACCCTATACGTCGTCTTGCGACTTCGCAGAGCCCTGTGTTTTTGATAAACAGTCGCTACCCCCTGGTCTGTGCCACCCTCCTCTGCTTGCGCAGAAAAGGGTCACGCTTCTTCCGAAGTTACGCGTGCAATTTGCCGAGTTCCTTCAGCATAGTTCTCTCAAGCGCCTTGGTATACTCTACCTGACCACCAGTGTCGGTTTCGGGTACGGTCTATAAGGAGGAGCTATTTCCTGGAACCACTCCGCTGCCCTTTCAATCCGATAAGATTGGACAACTTGTGTGATCCGTCACTACCTCCAGGCCCACGAATATTAACGTGGTTCCCATCGACTACGCATTTCTGCCTCGTCTTAGGGGCCGGCTAACCCTGCTCAGATTAACTTTAAGCAGGAACCCTTGGTCTTTCGGCGGGGGAGTCTCTCACTCCCCTTACGTTACTCATGTCAGCATTCGCACTTCTGATACCTCCACCGCCCCTCACGGGTACGGCTTCATCAGCTTACAGAACGCTCCGCTACCGCTCGTATTGCTACGAACCCTAAGCTTCGGTGTATGGCTTTAGCCCCGTTACATTTTCGGCGCAAAGACCCTTATTTAGACCAGTGAGCTGTTACGCTTTCTTTAAATGATGGCTGCTTCTAAGCCAACATCCTGGTTGTTTTGGGATCCTCACATCCTTTCCCACTTAGCCATAACTTGGGGACCTTAGCTGTAGGTCAGGGTTGTTTCCCTTTTCACGACGGACGTTAGCACCCGCCGTGTGTCTGCCGACTAGTACTCCCAGGTATTCGGAGTTTGGTTAGGTTTGGTAATCCGGTGAGGACCCCTAGCCCATCCAGTGCTCTACCCCCTGGGGTATTCGGTCGACGCTCTACCTAAATAGATTTCGCGGAGAACCAGCTATTTCCGAGTTTGATTGGCCTTTCACCCCTAGCCACAAGTCATCCCGAACTATTGCAACAGTTATGGGTTCGGCCCTCCAGTAAGTGTTACCTTACCTTCAGCCTGCTCATGGCTAGATCACTCGGTTTCGGGTCTAATGCGACGAACTGAACGCCCTGTTCAGACTCGCTTTCGCTGCGCCTACACCTACCGGTTTAAGCTTGCTCGTCACACTAAGTCGCTGACCCATTATACAAAAGGTACGTGGTCACCCTTGCGGGCTCCCACTGTTTGTAGGCAATCGGTTTCAGGTACTCTTTCACTCCCCTTGTCGGGGTGCTTTTCACCTTTCCCTCACGGTACTAGTTCGCTATCGGTCATGCACGAGTACTTAGGCTTGGAAGGTGGTCCTCCCAATTTCAGACAGGATTTCACGTGTCCCGCCTTACTCGAGGACGATGATTTGCATTACGCGTACGGGGCTGTCACCCACTACGGCCCTACTTTCCAGAAGGTTCCGCTTGTCTCATCATCGCCACTGGCCTGGTCCGGGTTCGCTCGCCACTACTTCCGGAGTCTCGGTTGATGTCCTTTCCTACGGGTACTTAGATGTTTCAGTTCCCCGCGTTCGCCACTTTATCCCTATGTATTCAGGATAAGTTACCTATTATCGATACATGGAAACCACAGCAGCAAACAGCGCGATCTCAAAGAGATCGTCGCCTCACGCTCAATCCTTTTGGGGACTTCGCGTCAGTTGTCCTGCTGCTCTGATTTTCCAAGTACCTTAGGTGGGTTTCCCCATTCGGAAATCTACGGATCAAAGGGTATTCGCACCTCCCCGTAGCTTATCGCAGCGTATCACGTCCTTCATCGCCTGTGCATGCCAAGGCATCCACCAATTGCCCTTAAGACA